>DASRRV010000001.1:0-6472 GCA_035695545.1 Candidatus Sulfotelmatobacter sp.
CCCTTTATGGTCAGCTTGCGAGTTTCGCCGGTAAGGGTGGAGCGAAGCCGGATCGTTCCTTTCTCTCCATCGCAAACAATGGCACGCTTCAGACCATCGGGAGATAAACTCCAATTACACGACGGATCGATTTGTGGTGGATCGGAGTGTTTGCCGGTTTGCACATCGAAACGGAACGTCTGGCTGGTATCACCTGTTATGGTGCTATACAAACAAATCGCTGAGGGCAAAGGCGAACACTCTACGTTCCAGATTCCGACATCTCGAAGAATCAGACGAGGAGTTCCACCAGCTATCGGAATTGCGAAAATGGAACTTGGAGTCTTGAGGTCTGAGGATTTTGGGGTCGAAATATATAAGAGTTCGGAGCGGTCGGGAGCTACTCTCGGTTGCAATAGCACCTCAGAACTGGTCATCACATCTTCAGCCAACGACTGGTCAGTGGTCTGTTTGAATATCTCTGAGTTACCGTTTCGATTCGAGCTGAAGAAGACTGACTTGCTGTCTGGTGTCCACGCAAATGGGAGGTTTTGGTTTTCGTCGAGTGTCAGCTTGCTGTGCGCGAGCAAATGCATACCGTCGGGAGCTAGGGTACCAACATAAACACTCGATACGGTATTTTCTCTGAGAAAAGCCAGCATTTTCCCGTCAGCACTTCCAGTAACCTGATTGATCCAACCAATTCCTCGCGTGAGACGTTTGGGGGAAGCTAGACTATTTCCAGTTGCTGGGGGCAACGCCATCCAGAGGCTTGCGCCCTGCTGATTTTCCGTGTCTCCGACGGTGTAAACAATAAATCCATTGGGCAGCCAATACAGCGAGGGTCCCAAGTTATTTTCTGAAAGGATGGTTTGCGCATTGTGCTTCCGCCACTCGTTCACCTCTAAAGAAGACTCCCGTGTGGTGTACGTTTGAGCCATTCTGATGTACGCGATTCGATTGCCGTCCGGAGACCACCTCGGACTTCCGACCCAGGAAGACTTGTCCGCCGCCACCTTGACTTGCTCCGTCCCGTCGGAACGCATTACCCACTCCTCTCGGCCGAAGTCACTGCGTTGGAAGGCGATGTGGGAGCCATCAGGCGAAATTGATCCTCCCGCTCCGTCATCCGCTAGATGACGAGGCGATCCTCCGAAAACCGAAATACTCCACAAGCTATGTCCAATGCCCGGTAGGCTGTTCCCTTGTTTGGCCAATTGTTCCTGGTGCGAGACAAGCAAATGAGACCCGTCCGGGAACCAGGCGTCTATATGTATTCGAGCGGAGAAGTCGGGTGGCAATGGAACTGTATGAGTTTCGCCGGTGGGGATCAGTTTCAGGTAAGTGCTTGTATCGTCTGTGTAGACGAGATATTTGCCATCTGGTGAAACTGCTGCACTATATACCTTGTTTTCCGATGAATTCGCGGTCAGCTTACGTTCCACGATCTGTGTGGGTCGCGACGGAAGTCGCCGCGCCAGCAAGGCTAAAACTCCTACGGCGATGAAGCTGACAAATGCGGCGATCCAAAGGCGAGAGGAGAAAGCATGGCCTCTCTCCGGAGCAACAACCATTGCAGTTTCGCCTGGCGCATCTGGGCCGTCGATCGGTCCAATGAAACGATACCCACGTCGAGCGAGTGTCTCAACGAATACCGGGGCATCAGCGGAATCGCCCAGCGCGTCGCGCAATCTTTTGACGGCCGCATTGAGGCTATGATCGAAGTCGACAAAGGTGTCCGCCGGCCAGAGCTTGATGCGCAATTCCTCGCGAGAAACTAGTTCCCCCGGCCGTTCTAGCAGTGCGACTAAGACTTGGAAAGGCTGTTCCTGAAGCTTCACCCTCTTTCCTTGCTGACGTAGTTCCCCCGAGTGCAGACTGACCTCGAACGCGCCAAAACGGATGATCGGAGATGGGTTTCGTGACGAGGGGCCGCTCACAAGGACAAAGTCTAGCACTCTTCTGGAATGGCTCAGATGCCGTGATCATCTTCAGCCTTCCGCGATAAACTCCTCGCACGGTGGTAAAGTGTGGGCAACGCAGGGGGGCTCCTTTGGCATTTTGTCGTCGCTCCGGAAGTCGCCCCGCCGATCCCCAATCGGTAAGCCTTCTTTACCCATCGGAGGCTGGAATCAGTCTGCCTGCAATGATCCTGCCCGGCTTAATCTTGTTGAGCCTTTCTTGGTGCTTCCTTTTACCGCCGGTTGCATGCGCTCAAGCCGTCTACGGAACCATCTTCGGAACCGTCACAGATCAGGCCGGCGCTTCGGTGGTTGACGCTAAGGTGACAGTGACATCGGTTCAAAAAAAGATCAGATTCGAGACAACCACCAACGGGGCCGGCAACTACGGTGTGACTCACTTGATCCCCGACCAATATGACCTTCGATTGGAAGCTTCTGGATTCAAAGTTGTCGAATCTACGAGCATTCCTGTGTACGCCGACCAGGCAGCCCGACTCGATGTCCAACTTCAGGTCGGGGGAACTGAAGAAAAACTAACAGTGTCGGCGCAAGAAATACCGATGATGAAAACTGACCGCGCCGACGTCGCCACCACCTTCAGCGAGAAAGAGGTCGAAAGTCTTCCACTGTTCAACCGGAACTTCACCAGCCTGGAACTGCTCACTCCAGGGACCTCTGAGTTCGGCTGGCAGCATAGCTCGGCTGAGAATCCCCAAGGCGGCACCCAGATCATGGTGAACGGGCAGCATTTCAGCGGCACGTCGTTCCAGCTCGATGGCACCGACAATCGTGACCCGGTCCTGGGAATTATCGTAATCAATCCTACGCTCGAGTCAGTCACTCAGACCAAGATCACGACCCAAAACTACGACGCAGAGTTTGGGCAGGCGCTAGCGGGAGTGGTCACGGTCCAGACAAAATCAGGCACGAATGACTTGCGCGGCAGTATCTTCGCGTTCCGTCGAACCGGTTGGGGCCAGGCTCGAAACCCGTTTACCCAGCCACCGGATAGACCGTTGCCTGCTACCAAGTGGAATCAATTCGGCGCCTCGCTGGGCGGCACCTTGATCAGGAATCGCCTGTTCTTCTTCGGGGACTATCAGGGAACCAGGCGCTCCAACGGATCTTCAGCGCGCCTCAACGTGCCGACCGCTTTGGTTCGTTCCACTTGCCTTGATGCGGCCGTTCCCCTTTGCGATTTCAGTGAGTATCCCCAATCCATTTTCGACCCAGCAACCGGCATTCAGTTCGCGAGTAACCAGATCCCGCGGGAGCGCATATCGTCCCAGGCGGTCAACCTATTGAAACTGCTGCCGGGACCGAACGTCCCCGGAGCCGGCCTTACACAGAACTTCATCGCGTCTGGAACTGAGAAATTTGACGATGATGATTTCAATGTTCGGATCGACCACAATGTCTCGGTAAAAGTGAGCCTGTTTGGCCGCTACAGCTTCGCCGACTTCCGGCACCATGCATTGGGAGCGTTCGGAGCCGTTGCCGGAGGTCCGGGATTGTCACCTGACGGCTTTGCGGGTCAGTCGCTGGCTCGAAACCAGAGCATCGCTGTGGGTTCCACTTACGTGCTAAAACCCAGCCTGCTGGCTGATTTTCGTTTTGGCTTCTTCCGCTACCACGTGAACGTCCTACCCAACGACCTGGGAACAACACCAGCAAAGGATGCGGGGATCCCGGGTGTGAACCTGGGCGACCCCCTTACCTCCGGCATGCCCTTCGTTTTCGTTGACGGACAACAAGGCGACCAATTCTTTTTCGGCCATCTGTGTGGTTGCCCTCTGCTGGAAAACGAGCAGCAGTTTCAGTGGGTCAGCAACTGGACCCAGACTGCCGGGAACCATGTCTTCAAGTGGGGCGCGGATATTCGCTACGCGCAGAACCTTCGTGTGGCCAGCACCGACTCGCGCACAGGCAGTTTTGGTTTTTTCAATTCGGGTACTCAAGGACCGACCGGCGGCGGCTCGGGTTTGGCCACGTTCCTGCTTGGCGACGTGGGCACGTTCAGCCGCTTTGCAAGTCAAATCAACGATGCGGGTGAACGTCAGAAGCGATGGTTCTTCTATGCTCAGGACACTTTTCGCGTTACTCGCAAACTGGTCCTCAACTATGGACTACGCTGGGAGATTTACTCTCCCCAGTCGGTTACCGGAAAGGGCGCTGGTGGATGGGTAGACCTCGAGACTGGACTGGTCAACGTGGCTGGCGTGGGCAGCGTCAACCTTCAGGGAAACGTGAAGAACAACTTCACCAACCTTGCGCCGCGCCTGGGCATCGCTTACCAGGCCACGCCCAAGACCGTTCTCCGAATGGGTTACGGCCGCAGCTTTGACCTTGGCGTGTTTGGTTCGAACTTCGGACATACGGCCACACAGAACCTACCAGTGCTGATAGCGCAGCAAATTAATCCGTCTTCCAATACCGGAAGCGTATTCAACCTCTCGACTGGGCCCCCTGCGCCAGAGTTCCCTAAGGTCCCACCTTCGGGACAATTCCTGCTTCCAGATCAGGTGAGCGCTTTTGTGCTCCCACGTAGGATCCGGCTGCCTACGGTGGACGCCTGGAACCTGACCGTCCAACGTGAGATCACTCCAACCCTCTCTCTGTCCGCGGGTTACGTAGCTAACAAAGGGACCCACGTTTTCGCAGGTGATGGACCCAACTACGATCCCAATCAGGCCACCATCGTGGGATTTGGAAGCCTCGACACCGACCAGCGAAAACCCTATTTCAAGAAATTCGGATGGACACAGCAAATCCAGTATCTGGCCAGCGATGCGTCCGACAGTTACAACTCGCTGCAAGTGGTGGCGGAGAAGCGTTTCACCCAAGGATATCAGTTTCTCGCTCACTACACGTGGTCTAAAGCCCTGGGCTATGACGCCGATTACTACGCGATCGCTCCCAAGCTTAACTACGGTGTCTCCACCACTGACCGCAAACATGTTTTTGTTTTGGCCAGCCTGGTTGAACTGCCTTTAGGAAGGGGCAAGAGGTTTTTCGGAGGTGTCAGCGGGATCGCAGATCACATCGTGGGGGGCTGGTCCCTCAATGGAACTCTGAGCTGGGAGAGCGGCCTGGCTTTTTCTCCGTCATATTCGAACTGCGGCATCGATCGCGACACCGGGCCTTGCCGCCCCAATCTTGTTGGAGCGGTTCACATCACGGGAAGCCGGAATGGCTATTTCACCGCCACGGACGGCGTTCCATTGGAGCCCAACGACATGCCTGGAGACACCATCGGGCCGTGGCAGCGACCGGCCACGGGCACTTTTGGCAACGCTGGACGGAAT
The DNA here is from genome assembly GCA_035695545.1 of Candidatus Sulfotelmatobacter sp. GTDB lineage: Bacteria > Acidobacteriota > Terriglobia > Terriglobales > Acidobacteriaceae > Sulfotelmatobacter. The sequence continues at coordinate 5,249 of DASRRV010000001.1, forward strand.
TCGTTGAGGGGACCGGGCTTCTTCCAAACCGATGTCTCAGTTGCTAAGGCGATCAAACTGAAAGAGACCGTTTCACTTCAATTTCGGGCAGATATCTTTAATCTGTTCAATATCGTTAATCTGGACCTTCCTCAGACGTGCGTCGACTGCCAGACGGGTGGGATGATTTTCAACACCGCCTTTGCGGGTGCAGCCTTACAGCGCCAGATGATGTTCTCTCTAAGGCTGCAGTTCTAAGCTTGAGAATCGAAGGACGACCTCGATTGACCACAACTCAAAAGCGAGCTGAGTTTTCTTCCCGATCGACCTTCAAATCAACGCTCTTCCTTTGCTGCCTTTTCTTTCCCGGCTGGATTCTTCCTCTTTTAGAGTACTGTAAGCGGCTTATAATAAAGGCGTTAGCCAAGTAGGATAGATATGGCTTAGCCGTAGTACGCGCGTCATTGAGGTACCTGCTCCTCTAATCCAAAGTCGGTGTCACCCACGAGGTGACACCATGAGCAGAAGACACAACGCGTTCGCAGCATTCCTGTTTATTGGGGCATTCTCCGTTCCCACTATCGCGCAGAAGGCGCAAGAGGCTTCCGTACCCAGCTTAGAGATAACGATTTCTGTGCATGACTACACGGATGCTCCCCCCTTGCGGTTGGCAGCGGCGGAAGCGGAAGCTCGCCGAATCTTCGGGCAGGCAGGCGTAAAAACGGTATGGATATCTTGTTCACCGAAATTGGAGGAATCCGAGCCAGCCGACTGCTCCACTGTTGACACCACCCATCTTGTGTTGAAGATCCTCTCGGGCAAAACTGCTGCTCATGTGCGTGACCGCAACGATGTGCTAGGAAACGCTCTTCTAGTTGATAATGGCGTGGGCTACTATGCTTACGCTTTTCTTGACCATATCGAAACGTTGGAGCAACACCTCGGCTTTCCGGTACTAGGATACGTGTTAGCTCACGAAATAGGGCACTTGTTGTTTGGCTCGAATTCCCATTCCATCAATGGGATCATGTCGCCCCATTGGAATGGTCCGGAGTTGCGCAGAATCTCTGAAGGCAATCTATTGTTTCTTCCAATCGAATCTAGGATCCTGCGGGAGCGGTTGAGACTCCGTAAGGTAGATATACCTGCTATAAGTGGCGTTGCCGCAACAGGGTCACAGTCAGCGGCAATTTTTTGAGTAACCTCGGCGGATGTTTCCCAGGAGCGCGACATCCAAAATGCGAG
>DASRRV010000002.1:0-52378 GCA_035695545.1 Candidatus Sulfotelmatobacter sp.
GAAGGCTGGAGCGAATCGTTGCGCCTGGAGCTGAACGCGCTCGGCATCAAGGTTGTTCTCGTCGAGCCCGGAGCCTTCCAAACGGGTATCTGGAAGCGCGGCGCCGTGATGGGAGAGCAAGCCATCAAAAGCACGTCCCCAAACATTCAGCGCAGCCAGCGCATGAGGACGACGCTCGAGAAACTGCCCAAGGCGGATCCGATTGCCGTCGCCCGACTCATCGTCGCTATCGCTCAAAATCCCAATCCCAAGCTGCGTTACCTGGCCGGCCGCGACGCAACGATGCAGTTGGTGCTGAAGCGCATCCTTCCCTGGAAATGGAACGAAAAGCTGGTGGCAAACTTCCTTAAGATCGACGAGAGCTAGAGCTGCACGAGAGCTAGAACCACAAAGGGCACGAAGGTCCACAAAGGAAGAGGTGCGTATCCTTCGTGAACCTTCGTGCCCTTTGTGGTTGACGCTTTTAGGGTTTTACTTCGAGATCCATCGCCTTCAACGGCAAATCCCAATGAGCATCAAGAATCTCGAAGCGCCGCTGCTCCTCGCGGTTGTATGTCTCCTGATCTGGCCATAGCTGTTTCTTGAGGGCGTCTTCGTCGAACGCTTCGTTGGCGACGGCCGCATTCTTGAAGACGATGGTCACCCGGAAATCCCAGCGCCCGTCTTCGGTCGTGTGATAGCGCGGCTGATCCATCCAGACCTTCACCATCCGCCCCATCTCGACTTCCTTCTTCAGCAGCGGGTAGTGATTCTTCTTGAAGAGTTTCAGAAATTCGTCCGCGTGGCCCCATTTGGTTTTGTAGTAGTACTCCACTGCAAACGGCTTATCCGAAGACGCGGATTGAGCATGGGCGGCAAGCGGGATGGCAAGCGTGACGAACAGCAACGCGGCAAGAAGGCGGCGCATGTTTCGGAGACCTCCGGGGGATTGAATTTGACAGCTTGTACACTAACATTTTGCAGGGAGCATTGGCGGGCTGCGCTTCGGCATCCTCGTATCCGGGAGAGAAACGGTGGCATGACTCTGGACGAACAGCAAATCCTCGATCTCTTTGAAGACGGCGACCGCGCTCTAATCGCGGCTGACGCGGCCGAACTCTCGCGCATCTTCGCCGATGACTATGTCCAGTACGACGAATCGGGAAAAGCCTTAACGAAACACGATGTGATCACCAATCTCACGTCCGGCAAAATTCGATTTGTCTCGATGAGGTCTACTGGACGCCGCATCCGCGTGCTGCGCGACGACGTGGCCACCGTCCACGGCTCGGAAGAGGATGAGGTCGAACAAGCGGGTCAACGTTTAGTTGTCCGCTACATCTATTTGGATGTTGTGATGAAACGCGATGCTCGTTGGCAGATCGCGGCTTCGCAATTGGCGAAGCCGACGTCCGCCGCGCTGGACACCGCAATGCGCAATGATTACTGAGGGCTGATGCCCGCCGCCTGACGCCCCATTCTGTGCTGCCAGTGACTCCATACGAACCACACCGCTCCGGCGACCAGGATTACTCCAATCACCGCGTCGAACTTGTGGAAGTACTTGCCGAGGTCGCGCCAGTTTTCACCAAGTTTCATACCCAGCCAGGCGAGCCCGAAGCACCACGGCCATGAACCCAGGAACGTGTAGATATGAAATCGTCCACGCGGCATGCGTGCCACGCCAGCCGGCAGCGCGATGAAAGTACGGATGACCGGGAGCAGCCGCGCGATGAATACCGCTAGGTATCCCCAGCGCGCGAAGAAGCGATCGGCCCAGTCGAGTTCCCGCTTCCCCATCAAGATCCAGCGGCCATAGCGCTCAACCAGCGGACGGCCGCCATAGCACCCAATTTCATACGCCACGAGCGATCCCAAATTGCAGCCGATCGCTCCCGCCGTCGCTACCCAAAACAACTTGAAAGCACCCTCGAACACCAGATAACCGCCGAATGGCATGATCAATTCCGAAGGCAATGGAATGCACGCCGACTCGATCGCCATAAGCAAAGCGATCCCGCCATATCCGGTCGTGGCAATCACGGATTTGATGAAGACAAAAACAACCGCAAGTATTTTTTCAGTCATTTGAAGAGCAGTTCCTAGAAGAGCAGTTCTCAGTTCCCGGTTCTCAGTTCTTAGTTAAAACCGCAGGTGCACCGAAAAGGCCATTCCAGTGTAAATGGAAGCTTAGGAGTTTCCCCGCGAGGGGAGCGCTATTAGTCCTGTTATGAAAGCGAAGCGTCTCGGTTGCTGCAACGTGAGCCGAACCAGCGTTGTTAACTGAGAACCGAGAACTGGGAACTGGCTCTAGAACGACCCTTCCTGAGTAAACGCATATCCAGGCAACGTCGCGCCCTGCGGAGTCTTGGCGACTTTCACGCGCACAGTTGGCGCATCAGGAGCGGTAATTCCAGCCGGACGCAGCATGGCGAACTGGGTGAAGACCTCGTTGTAAACCTTGGTGACCAGGTAATCCTGGCCGTCGGAGTCGCTGCGCCATACCTGCCCGAGTTGGATCGAATTCACTGCCACGGTTTTCTTCCTGACTCTAGCGAGATTAACTCAAGACTACCGGGGGCCATAGGAGGCGTCAATTGCCAGCGAGGTTACCGAGGGACAAGGGCGCGCAAACGTGGACCATCGTAGAGGGGTAACCTGTTGGTCTCTGTTGGAGGGCTCAGCTCCGGTTGGCGCTCTGTTAAGATGTTGGGCCCAAGGAGAACCAATGCCTCGTGGTGTAACCCCTCGTCGCCCAGCCCGCACCGGTCGCCAAGATAAAGTTCGTGTCACTAAGAATGCTCATGTAGGGAGGGATGCTCGTGTGGGGACAGGCACTCCTGCCCGTCCAGGCCGAGGCAAGGCCTCGGCGGCAGCCACGGAGGGGCGCAAGAAAGCTTCCACTACCGCAGCACTCAAAGGCTACAATCCCCTCGCTCCAGCCCGTATCTCGGAAATTCTCCAGCGCCTCGACAAGCTCTACCCCGAGGTGAAGTGCGCACTAACTCATTCCAGCGCATGGGAGCTCCTCGTCGCCACGATCCTCTCAGCGCAATCGACCGATGTGAACGTCAATCGAGTGACACCCGAACTCTTCCGCAAATATCCAACGGTGGAGGCATTCGCCGCGCTAACACCCGAGCAACTCGAGCCCGACGTCCGCTCGACCGGCTTCTTTCGAAACAAGTCAAAGTCCGTGGTGGGCGCGGCGAAAAGAGTCGTCTCCGAGTTTGGTGGCAAGGTCCCCGACGACATGGAGAAACTTCTCACGCTGCCCGGCGTCGCCCGCAAGACGGCCAACGTGGTTCTGGGCAGCTGGTTCAACAAAGCCATAGGAGTGGTCGTCGATACTCATGTCCATCGCATCTCGCGGCGGCTCGAACTGACCACGCAAAACGATCCTGCGAAAATCGAGCAGGACCTGATGCGCGTCATCCCGCAGGGAAAATGGATTCTCTTCTCTCACCAGATCATCTGGCACGGACGCAGCCTGTGCATTGCCCGCAAACCCAAGTGCGCCGATTGCCCGCTGGAGAACCTGTGCCACGCGGGCGACAAGACTTGGAACACAGTCGACATGCACAAAAACGCGACAGTATAGGACCACACAAATTTTCGTGTGTCATCCTGAGCAAAGCGAAGGACCTGTGCACTTTGGGTTCGGGAACACCTAATCGCTCCCAAGTTGATCCAACACAGGTGCGCGCAACCCTCGCAGCCGCCGGCTCTTGGGCTGGTCCTGAGCAAACACCACGACTTCGTTCCATCCTTTCCGCAGCCACGGCGCGGGCACATACAACGTCTGCTGCGGACCCAGATTCCAGAATCGACCCAGCGCATGACCGTTGATCCAAACCGCGCCCTTGCCCCAGCCACGCGTGTCGAGAAAAGTATCGCCCGAGTTATCCAGTTGGAACCGGCCGCGATAAAACGCCGGCCCGGACGGTCCATCGTCCGCCTTCGCGAAATTGAGCTTTGAAAGATCATCCATCGGCAAAGGAAAGACCTCCCAACCCGTCAATTCCTTACCCGCAAGATTCACGGGGCCACTGATTCCCTGCCGCTCCGAACGCAGTTGAACCCTGAAGTTGATGCGGCCCGTGCCCTCCACCAGAATGTCGAGCGTCGCCCCTGCGGCGGCTTTGATTCGTAGCTGATCCTGTTTCTTCCTGCGATCCAGAATGCCCACCTGCTTGCCGCCCAAGAAGATCCGGGCGTAGCTGCGCATTTCGTGAATCTCCAACTCGCCGGAAACCGCCTCCTTGATCTTTGTGCGGTAGAGGATGTATCCGTACGATTGCCCGAGTCCTTCCATACTCACCGGTTTCTCGACCTGGGAGGGCTGCGGAAGGTTCGACCACAGCGGCGCGCGTTCGCCCAATTCGAACTCCGGCACTTCAATCACCGGCAGCGGCGCCGGTGGATCGGGAATCTTCACTCCTGGACGATGCTTCGCAATGACGTCCCGGAAGGCGAAATACTTTTTGGTGAGCGCCCCGGACTCAGCTATCGGCGAGTCGTAGTCGTAGCTGGTCACATCCGGTTCGTAGGTGGCATGGTCCCAGTTGGCTCCATTCATGAAGCCAAAGCTGGTTCCGCCGTGAACCATGTAGAGGTTGATTGAATATCCCTGGCTCAAGATCCAATCCAGCTCTTTCGTCTGTTGATCGGCGTTCGTAGCCGCGTGCTTCGAACCCCAGTGATCGAACCATCCGTCCCAGTACTCGCCGCTCATCACCGGGCGCCCGGGACGAAACTCCTGCAGCTTGGCGAATTCCTTCTTCGCCCCGCCAGGACCAAAATTCGCCACGGCGTGAATATCCGGCAAAGTACCAGCAGATAGTTCGTCGCTGCCGTCGGCGGTGTACAGCAGCGCCTCGCCCAGACCTGCCGTCTTAATCGCCACCAGAAGGCGTTTCATGTATTCGTGGTCGTTGCCGAATGATCCATACTCGTTCTCGACCTGCACAGCGATGATCGGTCCTCCGCGCGTGATCTGCAGCGGAGCCAGTTCCTTTCCGAGCCTTTGCAGAAAGCGCTCTGTTGGGCCGATGAATTTCTCGTCGGTGCTGCGCAGAACAATATTAGGAGCGGCCAGGAGCCACGCCGGCAACCCGCCCAAGTCCCACTCGGCGCAGACATACGGCCCGGGACGCACGATCACATACAGTCCTTCTTCCTGCGCCATCCGGATGAAAGCCGCGACATCGAGCGAACCGCTGAAGTCGTACACTCCCGGCTTGGGCTCGTGCAGGTTCCAGAAGATGTAGGTAGAAATGGTGTTCAACCCCATCGCCCGCGCCTTCCGCAGGCGGTCGCGCCAGTGTTCGCGCGGGATGCGCGGATAGTGCATTTCCCCGGAAATAATCTGCAGAGGTTTCCCGTCGAGCACGAAGTGCTCACCTTCAATGCCGATGCGATGGGCCGGGACTGTCGGAGCATTCTGCGCGTGCGCCGCCGATCCGTCAAACCCAACTGCGCCGCAAAGACAAAACATGGCGAGAACAAGACGAAGTGCGAAACGGTTCATAAGAGTCACGACCTTAATCGTAAGATGAGAATCGAAGACGAGTCCTGAGAGAGCAGACAGGCCTCTGCTAGACTCTCCTTTCTACCTTACCTTGAGGTGCCGCGCCATGCGCCGCTGCGCACTGTTTGCTATTGTCGTATTTATGAGCACTGTCGTTGCCGAGACCGCCGCCCGGACTTTGCCAGCTCCTCAGGCCGTCACTGATCCAAAGAAGATCTCGTCCAAGCCCAACGCCCAGGTCGATCCACGCAGCTTGACGATCGAGAAGCTTTACATGACGCGCCAGGTCGGCCGCCCCACCTGGTCGCCCGATGGCAAAAGCATCGCCTTCGTCTCCAACATGAGCGGACGGAACAACCTGTGGCTCGTTCCTTCCGACAGTGGATGGCCCGTGCAACTCACGGTCAGCGACCAGCGGCAGTCCTCGCCCGCATGGTCGCCCGACGGCAAGTGGATCGCCTATCAATCCGACTACGACGGCGACGAGCAGTGGGACATCTTTCTCGTCTCGCCGAAGACAGGCAAAGTCGTCAATCTCACGCAGACGCGCGAAATCGCGGAACTCAATCCAACGTGGTCGCCCGACGGCCGTTACCTGGCGTACGAAGTGAAGCCCAAGACCTCTGCCGCCTACGAGATCGACATCTACGACATGGTGCTGCGAGAACTGAAGCACCTGACCACTGGCACGCCTCAAGACAAAGGGAACTCCGGGATTATCTGGTCGAAGGACGGCAAGTTCATCGTCTACACCCAGGAGCAGGCGAAGGGCACAGACTCGAATATCTTTATCGCTGAAGTTGCCACCGCTCAGAGTACGCTGCTGACGTCGCACGAAGGCGAGCAGCGTTTTTCAGCAAACGCGATCTCGCCCGACGGCAAACAGGTTCTCGTGACCTCGAATGCCGCCAACGGGTACGAAAACATTGGTCTCCTCGACGTTGCCACCAGAAAAATCTCGTGGCTCACGAATGACAAGTGGGAAATCCGCGGCCATGAATTCTCTCCCGACGGCAAGCACATCACCTTCAGCGCCAATATCGATGGCAACGAAGATATCTACCTGCACGACCTCGCAACGGGAAAGTCTTCGGCCCTGGCGATTCCCAAGGGTGTGAACGAACCGGTTGGCGGACATTCTGCCTTCACTTCCGACGGTCAGCGCCTGCTCTACTACCACAACGGTCCGACCGCACCCGGCGATCTCTGGGTCTATCACCTTGCCACCGGCAAGTCGACGCAGATCACGCATTCTCTTGTCGCGGGCGTGCGTTCCGAGGACATGGTCGAGCCGTACCTGGTCCACTATCCCAGCCGCGATGGCAAGTGGACAATCTCCGCGTTCCTCTACGTACCCTTCAACATGGAGCGCAACGGTCAGAACGCCGCCGTCGTCTACATCCACGGCGGCCCCACATCGCAATCCATGAATTCCTTCAACCGCTTCGTGCAATTTGCCGTGAATCAGGGATACATGGTGCTCGCACCCAACTACCGCGGCTCAACCGGATACGGCAAGGAATTTCAGCAAGCCAATCTGTTCGACATGGGCGGCGGCGACTTGCAGGATGTGCTTGCCGGAGTCGACTGGATCAAGCAGACAGGCCATCTCGATCCCAAAAAGATCGCTGTCATGGGCGGAAGCTACGGTGGCTACCTCAGCATGATGGCCGTAACGAAGGCTCCCGAAGTCTGGGCCGCGGGTGTGCCGATCGTCCCCTTCGTCAACTGGTTCACCGAAATCGAAAACGAAGATCCTGTGCTGCAGCAATCCGATCTGGCGACGATGGGTGATCCCGTCAAGAACAAGGCGCTCTACGAAGAACGCTCGCCCATCAACTACATCGACCAGGTCAAAGCGCCGCTGTTGCTCTTGGCCGGCGGACACGATCCGCGCTGCCCGAAAAGCGAAACGCAGCAGGTGGTTGAAGCTATCAAGAAACGCGGAGGCACCGTCGACTACAAGATTTACGAAAACGAAGGCCACGGATTCGCCCGCGTTGAGAACCAGATCGACGCTTACAAGCGCGTCGCCGATTTCCTGCTGGCGCATGTGCTTCCGGCCGACTGCAGTTGTAACGTTACCGAGTAGGGGAGAGATCAACTGATCGGAAAAACAACGGCGGCCGAGTAAATGGCCGCCGCGATTCAGACTGGGTTTCAGCACTACTGAGGCTCTCATCATTCATGCAGAACAGGAGGGCCTCCGGCAGAACCGCAGTGATTAGGGCCCAATCCGGACACAACTGAGCGAGTGGTTCGAGAACTCGGTTTGCAGTTCGTAGAAGTGTCCATTCCACCACTGGTTGGCTTTGGCCGAGTCGAAGGTGTTGGCGCCATAGTTGTACGCGCATAGGTCGCCAATTTCATTGCTCTGCGCGGTGAACCAGGCATCTCCCTCTGGATCGGTTATCGCCTCGGTCAGTTCATGGCTGGCAGCGGTTGCAGCGGTGTCCGCGTTGGCGTCGGCATTCGGCGAAGGCGTGCCCGGTACCTGGCAGGCGCTCGTGAGGCCAAAGGGTTCGTTCGAATAAATGATCGGCGGGCTGGTGTTGGTGTAGAAGTGATAGGCGCAATACTCGGTGTACGCGCAAGACGCGCTGCCGCTTTCGAAGCAGGAGCCTTCTCCGCTCGAAGTGAACACCAGGAACATCTTGTTGAGCCCGCCGGTCCAGCCTTTTAACGCCATCACGTTCTGAAGTTCCGTTTGGAGCTGGATGTCGGTAATGCAGTTCCCAGGCGTTGCCGTGTCGGTGCATCCTGATTTCGGGAACGGGTTTGTATCGATGTAGGAGCCGCCAAAGCCGCCTTTGTTCTGGATGAACTGCTTCGCCCCCGCAGCCGTCGTCTGATAGTACTGCGTGTTGTTGTTGTCGATGCCATGCCCCTCATAATCTCTGAGCATGTTCGTCTGCACGGTTTGGTAGTGGGCTGTCATGCTGGTCGCCGCGCCGTTTTGCAGTTTTGCCGGAACCCAGAAGATCGCGTAGGTGGTCACGGACGCCTGCATCACCGGTGGATGGAAACTGGCATTGTTGTAGATAAGTGGACCTGAATCGGGAGGCAACGCAGGAGCCATACTTATCGTCGGAAAAATATGGCCCACGCGGCCGTCGCCGGACCGTAAGGTGAGCGGTGACGACTGGACCTGGGCTGAAGCGACAGCGAACAACAGCAGGGTGATAGTTGCACAAGCAGTTGCGAACTTGGCGCAAACTGCCAAACGGTTTTTTACGCGAGATTCCCTCTTCATCACAGATGCCCTCCTGGGGCAAAGCATCGTGAAGTTTACTATGGCCGCTAGTCGAGTCAAGCGGGAAAGGACGACCGGTGTTAACTTGTTCGGACTGCTCCAAGATCTTGCGATTTTCGTCCGAAATTCTTGAGGTGCAGATTGTTAACGAATGGATCTATTCGAGAGGGCTCTGCGATTCGGAGATGTTTCCATGGCTACGACAATGGCGTCAACCAAACCGGGAATCGTGAATTCTCCAGCCTCCACATTGGCTTTTAGACGAAACTCCCGCAGCGTTGCAGACGTCACTGGCCCAATGGAAGCGAAGCAGATCGCGGCACTCGTTTGTTGCGGTCCCTTCCGCCGGGAAGCCGTTTGCAGCTTTCGCGCCGCCGACGGCGAGCCCACCAATCCCACAAAGTTGCGCACCGTCGAAGAACTGGTAAACGTGATCAGGTGTGGCCGCCTCGTCGGATGTTTGAGAGCCGCTCGCAGTCGAGAGCGTGACGATTCCGGCACGACCGTCTCGTACGCTTCGACTACATCGACGTTCGCTCCGGCCTTCCGAAGCCTGTTGGGGATCACATCGCGAGCCACCTTTGCCCGCACCAGCAGCACACGGCTGCCTTTCACGCGCTTCTTCAGACTGCGCACCACGGACTCCGCGACATACTCCTGCGGAACCACGTCAACCCTGGCGCCACGCTGCTCGATCGCCTTCTTCGTCGCGGGACCAATCGCAGCAACCCGCGGGCCCTTGAGGTCTTCCACAGTGAACTGCAACTTGCCCATCCGTTCCCACATCGCCTCCACACCGTTCACGCTGGTCAGGATCAGCCAGTCATAAGTGCGGAGGTTCTTCAAAGCAGAATCGAGCGGTTTGAAAGACTTGGGTTTGCGGATCTGTATGAAAGGGATTTCGATTACTTTCGCGCCCAGTTTGCGCAATTCCGCGGAGAGCGCTCCCGCCTGATGCCGCGCACGCCCCACCAGCACTCGTACGCCCGACAACGAGCGACTTTGCTTTCGGCTTGGGGATGAAGCCATTATTTCTCCTCCAGCTTTCCGAGGTTCGGGTTGTCCCTCGACTCCGGAGTCGTGCCCAGACCTTGTTCTCGCATGAGTTGAGCGACCCCCGATACGGTTGTGTCAGGAGCTGAACCCAGCGACGCAATAACGTTGGATTGCTCGACGCGGGTGCGGTTCTGGCTAAGCTTGAATTTAGCTTCGATCTTTGTAACCGCAATCTCGAACCCCACAATGTGGGTGAGCATGCGTTTCCGATACTCTTCGTTAAGCCCGGCCCATTGCTCGGCATACGCGGGTTCGAATGTGCCCGTCAATTCGTGGAGCACCGTCAGCAATTCCTCCGGAGCCGAAAATACCCGCGCACTCCCGTAGACGTGCACGGCGCCGTAGTTCCAGGTAGGAACATTTTCGCGGCTCTCATAGTTGGAAGTCGACACATAGGCGTGAGGGCCGTGAAAAATGGTCAGGCAGCTCGGATTTTCCTCCAGATATCGCCAATGCGAGTTCGCCTTGGCCACATGTCCCCGAACAACGAGATGTTCGCCACTCTCGCGGATTGCGAGCGGTGCATGGGTAGCAAACGGCCCGTCCGCGGTCGTCGAAACCAAAATTGCAAACGGGTTCGCCCGCATGAACGCCACTGCGTCAGCGTGATCACGGACTCGAAAATGTTCAGGAATATACAAAGTGAAGTCTCAGTATTACTTAGGTTGCCTTCGTGTCTTAGGGAATTTCTCTGCGTCCTCCGAGCTTCCTCAGCGCACTCTGCGGTTAAAAGCTTTTCGATAGCCCCTGATCCGCAGCCTCTTTCCTCCGGATATGCAGCACCTTCTCGACCGAGGCGATCACGACTCCAGCAGCATCTTTCACGTCCACAGAGAAAACGGGTTCGTACTTCAGCAACGTCTTTAGCTTCTCACGAATGTCATCCAGTTGCGCGTCCGACAGCCGAAATTCCGCTCGAACCGTCCCCTTTCCCGGCTTGCGATAGCGGATCGAAGCTGCCTTGTCCCACACGATGTACTCGCGTCCCAGCTTTGCTATCAACATGAGCATATAAAAAGCGTCGGTCATGGCAAACAGCGATCCGCCAAAGTGCGTGCCCACGTAGTTCGCATTCCACCAGCGCAGTTTCATCTCGACGTCGATGGTCATCATGTCGGGGGCGATGTGGACGACGCGAATCCCCGCGCCGAGAAACGGAGGCCAGAGGTTGACCCAGCGCCGGAGACGGGCCGGGCTTTTTGTGCCGCCCAGAAGTTGCAAGAGGACGTTCTTGCTCATGGCGGCGGATCAGGGTTGCGGTGGGACGGCCAACCCGCGGCCGTAGACTGCTTCAAGGATTGCGTCGCCGCCGCGGGCGAGCAGGGCGGCTCCGGCGTCGTTGCCAAGCTTTTCCGGATCGCTTCCGTCGCGCGAATCACGCAACAGCTTCGAACCGTCGGGATCGGCCACAATCGACTCGAGATGTAGCTTGCCATTCCGCATCTCCGCAAACGCGCCAATCGGAACCTGGCAGCCTCCGCCAAGGCTGTTCAAAAGCGCTCGTTCGCAGGTGGTGGCGGCGCGCGCGGCCGGATCGTTCAAAAACGCGAGATGCTCGCGCGTAGCGGCGTCGCCTTTACGAATCTCGATACCAAGCGCTCCCTGCCCCGCCGCCGGACACATGATCTCTGCTGGAATGATCTGCTTGACCAATTCCGTCTTACCCAGCCGCTTCAACCCGGCAGAAGCGAGAATGATCGCGTCGTATTCTCCCTGCTCCAGTTTGCGCAGGCGCGTATCCACATTGCCCCGCAAAGGATGAATGTCCAGATCCGGCCGGACCGCCTTCAGTTGCGCCTGCCGGCGCAGGCTGGAAGTTCCCACCCGCGCCCCCTGAGGCAATTCCAGAAAGCTGGCATAGTGTCGCGAACAAAAGGCGTCGCGCGGGTCTTGCCGCTCCGTGATCGCCGCGATTTCGAACCCAGGCGGAAGCTCAGTCGGCAGATCTTTCAGTGAATGCACTGCGAGATCGACACGCTCGGCTGCAAGTGCCTCTTCGATCTCTTTGGTAAACATCCCCTTCGTGCCGACCATGGCCAGAGCCACGTCGGTGATTTTGTCGCCCGTAGTATGGATGATTTCGATCTCGACTTCGTGGCCGCGAGCCCGCAAGAGCGCGGAAATATGGTTTGCCTGCCAGAGAGCAAGTTGCGAACCGCGGGAACCGATGCGAAGCTTTGGGGTCACGGCCGCGTCCCCACTTCATCCTTGTTGTTTGCCGCCCCCGCATCCTTGTCGTGCAAGTTAAACAACCGCCGTACCACATCCACGACTGTCGTAGCCTCAGATTCCTTAGCCGCCGTCTTCAAGGTCGTGATCGGCGTGTGCATCACCTTGTTGATGATGCCCCGAGTCAGCGCTTCGATCGCAATCTCCTGTTCAGGCGTCAATTGGCCCATTCGTCCGCGAACCCGGTCGATCTCCGCCTGGCGAATCGTCTCCAGATGATCCTGCAAAGAAACAATCGTAGGCACCACATCCAGCGTATGCAGACGCGCTTCAAATCGCTCGACTTCCCCGGTGATGATCGCCTCAGCCCGCTCCGCTTCCTTCCGCCGGTCGGCAACGTGGCTCGAAACCGCCTGCTGCAAGTCATCGATGTCGTATGTAAAAATGCCGTCGAGCTTGCCCATCTCCGGGGAAACATCGCGCGGCACAGCAATATCGATGAAGAACATCGGCCGGTTCTTGCGGCGTGACAGGAATTGCTCACCGTGCTCCCGCCGGAATATGGCGTGCGGCGCGCCGGTCGAGGTGATCACGATGTCCGCCCGGTCACAGGTCGAATACAAATCGTCGAACTTGATAGCCTGCCCGTTAAACTTCTGCGCCAGGCCAATCGCGCGTTCATAAGTTCGGTTCGCGACAAAAATCGAAGCGCAACCGTGCGCCATCAGGTGACGCGCAGCCAATTCGCTCATCTTGCCCGCGCCCACGATAAAAACGTTCTTACCTTGCAGCGTCCCGAAAATCTTCTTCGCCAACTCGACCGCCACCGATGCGATCGACACCGACGACGATCCCACCGCCGTCTCGCTGCGCACCCGCTTGGCCACGGCGAAAGCCCGGCTGAAAAGCTGGTCAAGCTGTCCACGAACCGCGCCGACGGCACGGGCCGTCGCGTACGCTTCTTTCACCTGCCCCAGAATCTGCGCTTCACCGACCACCATCGAATCCAGACTCGAAGCCACGCGGAACAGGTGCCGCACCGCATCTTTCTCCCGAAACTCATACAGATGCGCGTCCAATTCTTCCGCCGTCAAATGAAAGTGGTCGTGCAGGAATCCGCGCAGATCGGCGTGCCCGTTCGTGGTGTGCGCCACCACTTCCACACGATTGCAGGTCGAAATGACCATGCCCTCTTCGATCCCCGGATAATTCGTCAGATCGCGGCAAGTGTCTGGCAACCGCGACTCCGGGATCGCCAGCCGCTCCCGCACCTCGAGCGGAGCGCTTTTGTGATTCACGCCAATGAGTTGGAATCTCATGAGGCAGCGAACCTGTGGATCGCCGAGAAGTAGTTTGCCGCCCAGGCCGCCAGTGCCGCCACAAACGCAAAAGTCGCCAGGAAAGCCGCGCGCCGTCCGCGCCACCCGGAATTCCAGCGCGTGAACACCATGAGCATGTACACCGCCCACATCAGCACCGAAAGCAAGATCTTGGGATCGAGAAAATCCACCCGCCCGTAGGTCGTAACCGCCACGACAGACCCCGTCAGCAGCCCAAGGGTCATGAATGGAAAGCCCAGCAGCAGCGACCGGTAGCCGATCTGGTCGATCACCTCCAGCGCCGGCAAGAACGAAATCAAACTGCTCGCCTTCTTCGCCTTGAGCCGCCGTTCTTGCAGCAGATACAGCAAGCTGGCCCCAAAGCTGAGCACCAACGCCGCGTACCCGGTAAAGATGAGAATGATGTGCGCCACCAGCCATCCCTTATGCGAGACGAACGAAGTCAGCAACACGGGTTGTTCGTCCACGGCGGCGACAAACGTCAGGAAAAACACTACCGGGAACACCACCACCCCGGGCGAAGTCGTCTTGTAGATCGCGTAGATGACCATAAAGAAGGTCATCGAGAAGAAGGCCAGCAGCGACTCGCCGTTATGCACCGACGCCCAAACCACTTGTCCCGAGAGAAACAACTCGACCAGCGACACGAAGTGGAAGACCATGCCCAGGCTTGCCGCGTGCAGGGCAATTCGGCTGAACAGATCGCTGGTTCGCGTCAGGGCGACAAAGGCGTAGATCAGGCTGATGAAGTAGCAACCCAGCGCGAAGCGGAGCCAAAGCAATGACATAGGCCTTCTAACTTCCCGAATCCCATGAGTTTACCCCAAATCACGGGTCCGGGCCCTACTCCTCAACTACGAGCATCATTTTCCACTGGGATGTAGGTAAGGCAAACAAAGCGGGTCACTTAAGGGTGTGATTAGGATCACAGACTGGCGCAATGCCGCGGCCAACGCCAAGGCGAGCACTCGTCTTTAGCACAACCTCAATCGCCCCTTTGCGCGGCGAACCTATTTCGTTTTCGGCGCAGCAGTGTGAGGATTCTCCATCCCCGTTCCATGCGGATTCTCCATCCCCGGAGTCATCGCCCCTCCGGCATGGCTGCCGCCCATCGATCCCATATCGCCGGGCGCAAAGCACGTCACGCGCCCGCTCGAAGCAACGCGCAGTTGCGACGGACACTCGCCGCTGGTGATCGCCGCAGACGGGCCACTTCCCTGCGACTGCACGGTGAATAGTTTCCCAGAGGCATTGCCCGCAACTCCAACACTCATGCCCGGCATGTCGTACGCAACATAGAACGGATGCTTTCCCTGACTCGCCTGCATGGCGCAATCGCTGGCCGCTTTGGATTGGTCTGCGGTCGCTTGCACATTGAGCCGCCCGCAATCGGTAGCCCCAGTTCCGGAGGATTCCTGCAACTTCTGTTGTACCGCGTCGGGAGCCTTAGCAGCCGTGGGCGCCTGTGGACCGGACGATGCAGGCGGCCCCGCCTGTTTATTGCATCCAGTCAAACAGAGGCCCGCGACAATCAGAACGACATGAAGAGTTTTCATAGCACCGCGATTGTAAATCGAACGACAGCTCGTGAGTGGTCCAGTAGTGCTGCCAGGTGACTCGTGCCGCCTGCCTACTGCTTCCCGGTCAACTGCCGAATCAAATCCACCTCCGCCTGCCGGTAAGGCGTCCCATCCGGATGCAGCACTTCGTGAAACCAGACCGGCGGCTGCTTGCGAACGTATGGATGGTCCCACGACTCCCACGGATAATACGTCTGCGTCTTTCCTGCGACGAATCCCCAGTTGATCGCACCCACGCGCTCCTGCTTTGCGATCGGCAAGATCGCATCGAAGGTACTCCCCACCGAGCGCGCCATGAACTCCGTGCAAATCACCGGCCGATGGAATCTTCGCAGCCACGCCACCTCTGCTTTGAACGACTCCGGCCAACTGTAGTTGTGAAAGGTAATCAAGTCCGACTCGCGCAGCTGAATGCGCTGGATCTCTCCGATCTCGGGATCGTCCTTCGACGTGTCGATATCCCAAACTCCGCTGGTGAGCGGCTGCGTAGGATTCGCCTCGCGGGCCCACACAAAAGCTTGCGGCAATAGCGCCGTCACCCGGGCCATCTTCACCTTTTCCTCCAGTTCCGTCTTGCGATAGTCCCCGCCACCATACGATCCCGGTTCGTTCCACACATCCCATCCCCAAATACGTTCGTCTTTCGCGAACGCACCCACCACTCCCTGCGCATATGCCTTCAGACGCGGCTCCTGGCTGGGGTCGCTCAACCCCTTCGCTCCCGGACTCTGAACCCATCCCGAGTTGTGTACGCCCGGAACCGGCGCATGCTGCGGCCCAAGCTGCGGGGCAGGATCCCAGCAGGAATCAAAGAGCACGAATAGCGGTCGAATGTGATGCCGCGCCGCGATCGTCAGAAACTGGTCGATACGCTTGCGAAAACCCGCCGCATCCTGCTGCCAGAGCAGGTCGTGCAGGAACACGCGCATCGTGTTCATCCCCATGGCTTCCGCCCAACCCAGCTCTTTATCGATCTGCGCCGGATCGAACGTAGCCTCCTGCCACATTTCCAACTCGTTAATCGCTGACTTCGGAACGTAGTTGCTGCCCACAAGCCAAGGCTGCTGCGCGTACCACTCGTTAGCCTTCTGCTCGGACCAACGCGGAGTCTGCGCTTCCGCCAGGTTCGAGCCTGCGACGAAAAGAATCAAAGCTACACTTACAAGAAAAGATTTCATTATTTTCACGCTCGGAACTCCGCCTGCATTTATATCCCGGAGATGGGAATGCAGCAACAGCGGCGGATCCGAACCGGCACGCTTTCGATCCTGAGACGGACTCTACTCCACGCCCAAACTGGCCAGCGCCTCCTCAAGGAGCGCCGAGTCAATCGTCACCCGCCGTCCGTCCTTCTTCACGTCTTCCAACTCATCAAACGCCCGGAAGAGCCGAAGCTTGACGGCGGCATATTGCTCGGCATCGTTCAAAGAGCGTCCATGCGTCTGGCCCCACGCTGCCCGCGGACCCTCGGGAAGAAACACGCTTACCGCGTAGGTGAGCTTACGGTCAGACGTGACATCGAAGATAAATTCCGTAGCCGGCGCCTCAGGATCGCCGGCCAACGCCGCGCGCTTGCCAACGAAGTAATACTGGTAAACGTACCCTTGGGCTCCGGTGTAAGTCTTTACACGACGAACCGTCATGCCGATATTATGGAACGACGGCTGACCACTTGTCGCTCACAGAAACTTTTCCAGCGCCTCGCTAGTTTCCTTGGGTCGCTCCTCCATCATCCAGTGCCCCGTGTCCTTGAGCACGATGACAGTCACGTCGGTTCCTACCAACTTGGCCTGTTGCCCCAGCGCTTCCCCGTTCGCTTTCTCGCCGCCGATAGCCAGCACCGGCATGGTCAACTTCGTCTTGGAGAGTTCCGCAAAATCCTTAGCCGCTTGCAGGAACGAAACGAAGTAGGCCCAGCCCGCGTGCATCCGTCCCGGCCGCGCATACGCAGCCGCGTAGGCCTTGCGATCCGCTTCTGGAATCGAAAGATTCTTATCCGCTGCGAAATCGTTCCAGAAGTAGTCGAAGTAGGTGCGCTCCTGCCCCTGAACCAGCGCTTCCGGCGTCGGACCATTAAAGCGGAAATGCCAGATGTGGGGGTTGTCGTACACGGCCTCCCAACCGTCTACACCCGGAAGGAAAGCATCCATAAGAACCAGTTTCGTGACTTCCGTCTGGAATTGCGCGGCGTAGGCATACGCCACCATCAGCCCAATATCGTGACCCACGACCTCAGCTTTCTGCACTCCCAAAGATTTGGCCAGATCATGAATACGAATCGCGGCGCTCTTCATATCAAGGCCGTCGGCAGGAATGTCAGAGTCTCCGATGCCAGGCAGATCGGGCGCGATCACCGTGAAACGCCCCGCCAGTGCAGGAATGATCGGTCTCCACATCAGCGAAGTCTCCGCATAACCATGCAACAAAATTAAATCCGGACCGCGGCCGGCAGTCAGGTAGTGGAGTTTGACGCCGTTGACCTCTGCCATACGCGAAGCGATAACTTCGTCGGATGCGTTCGCATGAACCGGAACCGTGGCTCCGGCCAAGAAAAGGGAAATCCCCAAAACTGCCATGCTGACTGCACACTTCATGAATGGAACTCCTTTGCTGAGTGGGTTCGGGGACAATACCTGCCGCGATCTCAAGGTGTCAAATCCTTGGTTAGTGCAGACGCCTCACTTGCAGTTAGGCGTAGGGTTTTCTCGGCGTTCTCTGAGGCATTCCTCCGCGAACTCGGCGGTTGGAGGCTTTTGGTCGTCGAGAGCATCCCAATGCCGCCCGCCGCCGAGAAAAAACTCCGACGTTGGAGTCGATTCACTTCCAGAAATTATGGACAAGCACCCGAAATCCACAGCTGCCTTTGTGACATCTGCCCTTGTCGTCCACAGGCAAGAAAGCAGAGCATCGTCAAGACGGAGGCGGTGCAATCCGTCATTGCAAAAAGTCCCCTAAGTTCTTTGCTTTCAAGATTTTGACCTCTAACTCCTAGTGGCTCAAGATTTTGCAGACCATTTTTGCAAACCTCGCGCCCGTCAAGGCATTTGGAGGGGTGGGGGGAGGGGGTACCCCGAATTCCCCGCAGATTCCCACTTTGGGGACAGCTTTTTTGGTCGTTGTTTTCAGGTTGAAACCAAGTTTTTTCGCCGCAGATTTCCACAGCCTGTGTTTCGTCCTTCCCTTACTCGCCGATTCACTTTCTTGCGGCTTCCTGCCGCTAGCTCTACTCAGGAGAGCATCGCATGCCGCTGCAATGGTATTGGATTCCTATGGCCGCGATGGCCGTTCTGCTGCTGTATGAGCAGTTCCGGATTCATCAGATCAATCGGAAGTCCAAGAACCGTGAAGAACTTTTTCAGATCGTTACCGAAAACGCGGCCGACATGATCTTGCTGGTCGATGTCAAAGGCCGACGCCTTTACAACAGTCCTGCCTACAAAAGAATGCTTTGGCTATTCTGCTGCGGAATTGGGCGAAACTTCCGCCTTCGAACAAATCCATCCGGACGACCGCTTCAAGATTCTCGAAGCCACGCGAGAGGCCCGCGAAACCGGAATGGGCAAACGCCTCGAGTACCGGATCAAGCATAAGGACGGAAGCTGGAAGATTCTGGAGTCCGTCGCCAGCACCGTCCGCGATGCCAAGGGCGAAGTCGCCAAGCTGGTCATCGTGAATCGCGACATCACCGAACGCAAGCGCGCTGAGCAACAGCTCGAGCACAACCTGTTCCACGATCCCATGACAGGCTTGCCCAATCGCCGCCTGTTTCTCGATCGCCTGCAGAGTTCGTTCGTGCGCGCCCGCCGCGGTCCGGGACAGCAATATGCGCTCCTGCTCGCGAACATCGACCACTTCAAGATTTTCAACGAAACCATGGGCGCCTCCGCTGGAGACCAGGTGCTGCAGGAAATCGCGCGTCGCCTAGGACCTGCCTGCGACAGGACGACACGCTCCCGCGGCGCGACAGCGGCGGTTCTATCGAAACCCTGCTGTCGCGACTGGGAGGCGATGAATTCACCATCTTGCTCGACGCGGTCGGCGATCCGAGCGACGCCATGCGCGTCGCCAAGAAAATCCTCGAAGCTGTGGCCGAACCGTTCAGTGTCGACTTGCAGGAAGTGCGGGCTTCAATGAGCGTTGGCATCGCACTCAGTGCGCTGGTGCACGAGCGTCCGGAAGATGTGTTGAAGGATGCCGATGTGGCTATGCGCCGCGCTAAGGCATTGGGCGGTTCGCGTTGCGAAGTGTTTGACGAGGCCATGCACACTCGCGCCGTCGGCCGGCTTCGCCTTGAAGCCGATTTGCGTACTGCGATCGCCGAGCGTCCGTTCCGCGTTCACTACCAGCCCGTCGTGCAACTCGATACACGGCGCGTGGTGAGTTTTGAGGCGCTCTTGCGTTGGGACCATCCCACGCAAGGCCTGATCTCACCGTACCGTTTCATCGAAGCTGCGGAAGACACCGGGATCCTCGTTTCGATCGGACACTGGCGCATGCTGCAAGCCGGCCGGCAACTGCGCGAGTGGGAACTCAGCAATTCCTCCGCGCAACCCGTGAACCTTACGGGCAACGTATCGGCGCGGCAGTTTTCCGATGCCCGCCTGGCCAGCGACATTCAGGATGCTTTGCGGGAAACAGGCGTTGACCCGTCGCACCTGCAGTTGGAAATGACGGAAAGCGTGGCTGCCGCCGATCCCAAACTCACCGTCACCGTGCTATCGCACCTCAAGCACATGGGAATTGGAGCTATCCTCGACGACTTCGGCATTGGATCAGCATCTCTCCGCGGTCTGTGGCAATTTCCTGTCGATGCGCTGAAGATCGACCGTTCGCTCATTATGGAAATGCAGACCGATCGGGCCTCGTCGGATGTGGTCGAGTTGATCATCACCCTCGCCCACAAGATGAATCTGCGTGTGATTGCGGAAGGCATCGAAACGCCGCGGCAAGTCGAGCGCTTGCGCGAACTCGGATGCGAACTCGGGCAAGGCTACTACTTCTTCCACCGCTGGAATCGAAAGCGGTTCAGCAATTTCTGCGACAGCAGGTGGCTCCGGCACGAGCGAGCGCAGGAGCAACCTAGCTCAGCAGTGTGGAAAAAACAAACTTAGAGGCGGTGGAAGGTCGCGTTCCGCCCCGCACGACACTTTCAGCGCGCTCCATTTCCCAGCGAAACGACTCTTCCATATTCCGTTGCACGGCTGAGGCGGTCGAACATTTGCCAGGCAGCAAGCGATACCTTGCTGATAGCTTCTTCTCCTTCCCGTTCGTTGCGCAAGAACGACGTCATAACGCAGATCACATAAGGACGTCCTTCGACGAACACGATACCGGAGTCGTTGCGGACAGCCTCCAGCGCCCCGGGTTTGTTGGCAACCTTGAGCCCAGCAGGCAGGTCGCGAGGAATCCACGAGTCTTTGTTCGTGCTCAGCATCTTGAAGAAATCTGCCGTCGACTCCTTGTTTAACAATTTGCCGTGGTAGATGGCGTCGAGCAGCGTCATCATTTCGCGTGGAGTGGAAATGTTCTCTCGGCCTTGCTTGGCGGCTTCGAGATCCATCATCTTGCGGCGCAGGCGAGTGTGCGTGATGCTCAGCGAGTCGAGCATGGCGTTGACGTTTTCCATGCCGACACGGTCGATAAGGACGTTGGTCGCGGAGTTGTCGCTGACCGCGACCATCATGGTGGCAAGGTCGCGCAACGTGATGCGCGTGACGCCCGGTGTGAGTCCGTTCATGATGTCGCTGTCAGGCACCAGGTCGGAAGCTTGCACGGTATAGAGATCGGTGAGCTTCAGCTTCCCCTGTTGCGCCTGCAGGTAAAGATTGGCGAGAACCGTGATCTTAATCGAGCTGGCCTGAGCAAAGACTTCGTCCTCGTGGAGTAGAAAGTGATCCCCGGTGCTGAGGTCTTCAATGGCAACGCCCATGACGCCGTCGAGATGGTCGTCGACATTGCGAATGCTCGATTCCAGTTTCTGCCACAGAACCTTTTGCTTGCCAGCTGATGGATCTGGACTCTGGGCAAAACAGGTAGCAGCAAGCAGGACAACACAGAGCAAAGATTTCACGCGAGGTCTCCTGACGGCTGGGATTGTAGCAGGCAAAAAAGTCCGAATGATTGCGCTACCCCGCTGCCGATGAGCAAGACGTACCCGTCAAGATCTTCCAGGCGAACTTCACCCTTCGGCATGTATTGGGGATAAGTAATGGCCGAGACGTTCACACCACTGGCCAGCAATTGTTTGCGCAGATCGATCAAATTCGGTGCATAAAGATAAAACAGAACGGCCTGATCGCTCGCCACGATCGGCCCCGAGGCGCGCGCAAGCATCAAGTGGGCCTCCCCGCAGGCGACATGCACCCATCGCAGCCCGCCCAAAGAATCTTGAAGGCTGCCGCGAACCTCCATTCCGAGAAAGCGGTAAAAATCCGCGGAACGCTGCACATCGGCGACGTGCGCCATTGGGATGAGGCCATTTACAGCAGTGCGCATAGTTTCTCCTTAGCGATAGACCGGTCTCCCGCGGAGAGCAGCCAAGGTCTGTCGCCACTTAGGCTTTCAGGGTTTCAACCGTCGATCTTGGCTTCGCGTAGTTGCTTGACGGCGGTTTCAGAACTGACGGGCGAATAGTAGACCTCTTTGAAGGTATAGGATCGCGCTTTTGATTTCACGACGGGCAGAATCTCGATGTGCCAGTGGTAGTCCTCGTCGATCGTCTTCCAGTATCCGAGGTTCTTCGAGGGATGAAGGCTGCTGGGCGAAGTGTGCAGCACGAGATGGAAATCCTCGGTGACGGAGCGGACTCGTTGCAGCGTGCGACGCAGAAGAGCGGCCAGGTTTGTCCGCAGGCCGGGTTTGTTCAGGCCCGTTCGTTCGAAGGAAGCCTCGTGGTTGCGAGGCAGAATCCAAGTCTCGTACGGAACGCGCGGAGCATAGGGACAGAGCGCAAGGTAATCGCCGCGCGCTTCGATCACACGCTGCGCCTGGCGCTCTTCCTGCTGGATGATGTCGCAGAAGACACAGCGCTCTTTGCCGACAAAGTATTCGCGTCCAGCGCGCAACTCGTAGAGGACGCGCCGCGGCACGAACATGGTCGCGGTGATCTGCGAGGTGGGATGGCTGAATTCCTGCCCCGCGTTCTTGCCGTAATCCTTGAAGAGGCTGACGTACTTGATGCGCGGATCACGCTTCAAGTCAAGAATGCGCTCGGCGGCGAGACGCAGGAAGTGCCCAATCTCGTCGTCGCTGGCGTTCCAGAGATGCCGGTCGTGGCGCGGGTTCTCGACCAGTACTTCATGGGCGCCCACGGAATGCATGCAGTCATAAATGCCATCGCCGCGGCGGCCGGGTTCACCTTCAATGCGATACAACGGCGTGGGATGGACCACGGAACGCGCGGACCAGGGAACACCGGGAGCATTGGGCGACGACGCGACCGTCTGCACGGGAGTCGCGGAATCAGCGCAGAAGGGGCAGGCAGAGTCAGGGCGGCCGGATTCGGCAGGATCATCGCCGGTGATGACCCACGAACGAGTGATGGGATCTTTACGAAGTTCCACAGCAAAGGAGAACACCGGGAGAGAACCTGAGTCAACAGCCATTTCCTGCGTTATTTCCACATCAAGCTATGCGAAATGGCGCACAAGGCGAACGGCACGCTTTGTTATAATCCGCCGAAGCCTGCCCCGATCGTCGAGCCAATGACCGAGCCCTCCACTCCGCTGATGCGGCAGTATGCCGCAGTCAAAAAAGAACATCCCACCGCGCTTTTGTTCTTCCGTCTGGGCGATTTCTACGAGCTTTTCTTCGACGATGCCGTGGTGGCGGCGAAGGAACTGCAGATCACGCTGACCTCCCGGAACAAGGAAAAAGGAATTGCGATTCCAATGTGTGGCGTGCCTTATCACGCGGCGGAGGGATACATCGGAAAGCTGATCCGCAAAGGGTTCAAGGTGGCGATCTGCGAGCAGATGGAGGATCCGCGGCTGGCGAAGAAACTGGTGCGCCGCGAGGTGACGCGGGTGGTCACGCCCGGGACCGCGGCGGATGCTTCGCTGGGATCGGATGAAAACAATTTCCTGGCGGCGCTGGCACAGGTTGGCGATCGTGTGGGATTTGCGGCGCTGGATTTATCTACTGGGGAGTTTCGGGCTACGGAGTTTACGGGTGAAGGGGCGCTGCGGCGGGTGCAGGAGGAGTTGGAGCAGTTGCGGCCGAAGGAACTGTTGTATGGATCGGCGGCGCCTTTGTTTGAGAGTGCGTCGGGGCGTGGAGAGCAGCCGAGCTTCGCTCGGCCGGACAGCCGAGGGCGGCTGTCCCCACCTGGATCTTCTTCACCCCTGTCTCCTCAGCCGCGGGCTGCGGGGACTACTTGTACCGAGACTCCTTTGGACGATTGGATCTTCGCGCCGGACCATGCAATTCCACTGGTGGAAAATCATTTCGGTGTTTTGTCGCTGGAGGGATTCGGGCTGGCTGGGCGAACCGCGGCGGCGTCTGCGGCTGGGGCGATTCTCCATTACGTGCGGTCGACGCAGCGGGGGTCGCTCGACCATGTGGATCGTATCGGGTGGTACGAGAAGCAGAATTGCCTGGTGCTGGATGCCGTGACGGTGCGCAACCTGGAACTGATTGAACCGCTGTTCGCGGGCACGGACGCGGGCGTCACTTTGTTTCGGTCGATCGATGCTGCGGTCACGCCGATGGGTAAGCGGCTGTTGCGGGCTTGGGTCTTGCGGCCGTCGCTCGAGTTGGAAGAGATCAATGCGCGGCTCGACGCAGTGGAGGCGGGCCTTAAGGACGTTGTGGCTCGCGAGGAATTGCGGCGGGCGCTGGATGGCGTCCTCGATCTGGAGAGACTGTTGAGCCGGGTCACGCTGGAGACCGCGAATCCGCGCGACGTGCTGGCTCTGGCGGCGTCATTAGGCAAGATTCCGGCGATTAAGACGGCGTTGGGACGCTTGTCTGCGGCGCGCCTGACGAGTCTGAATATATCTCTGGATGAATTGCAGGATTTGCGAGAGCGGATCGAGAAGACTATTGTGCCGGAGCCGCCACTGACGTTTGCCGACGGCGGGGTGATCGCGGCGGGCATAGAGCAGAGCCTGGACGAATTACGCGACCTTTCGCGCAACAGTAAGCAGGTGCTGGCGCAGATCGAGCAGCGGGAGCGGGGACGTACCGGCATTTCATCGCTGAAGGTCAAATTCAATTCCATCTTCGGCTACTACATTGAGATTTCGAAGTCGAACCTGCACCTGGTGCCGCAGGACTACGATCGCAAGCAGACGCTGGTGAATGCCGAGCGCTTCACTACTCCGGAGTTGAAGGAGTATGAGGCGAAGATTCTGGACGCACAGGAAAAGATCGTCGAGATCGAGCGGCGGCTGTTCACGGAGTTGCGTACCTCGATTGCGGCCGAAGCCAAGCGGATACGGCAGACTGCACTGGCTCTAGCGGAAGTCGATGTGCTGGCTTCGTTGGCTCATATTGCGGCGCTGCGGAATTATTGCCGTCCGGCATTTGTTGCGGGTGACGCCGATGAAGCGGAGATCATTGAGGGACGGCATCCTGTGATCGAGTTGCAAGAGATGGCAGGCGGCAGCGAGCGCTTCGTGCCGAATGATCTTTACTTGAATGGCACGACGCACAACATTCTGCTTTTGACCGGACCGAACATGGGCGGCAAATCGACCTATCTGCGGCAGACGGCGCTGATCGTGATTCTGGCGCAGATGGGATCGTTTGTTCCAGCTCGGTCGGCGCGGTTGAGCGTGGTGGACCGCGTGTTCACTCGCATTGGGGCTAGTGACAATCTAGCGCGTGGGCGGTCGACGTTCATGGTCGAGATGACGGAGACGGCGGCAATCCTGCATACGGCGACGGCACGGTCTCTTATATTGCTCGATGAGGTTGGACGCGGGACGTCTACTTATGATGGGCTGGCGATTGCGTGGGCTGCAGTTGAGTATCTCCACTCGAGAGTGCGGGCCAAGACTCTGTTCGCGACACACTATTTCGAATTGACTGAATTGGCAGAGAAGTTGGAGGGAGTGAAGAATTACCACGTGTCGGTCAAAGAAACCGGCGGCGGAATCGCGTTCCTGCGGAAGGTGGAGGCTGGGGCCGCGGATCGAAGCTATGGGATCGAGGTGGCTAAGCTGGCAGGGTTGCCTCACGAGGTCGTGGTGCGGGCGCGCGAGGTTTTGACGGAGCATGAGTTCGCGGAGGCGCAGGCTACGGCTCATCTTTCACCGGGGGCCCATCCGCCTTCTACTCAGCTGACGATCTTTACTCCTTTGTCTCAGCCGGTGCTCGACAAGCTGCGAGAGGTCGATTTGAACCGGCTTACTCCTTTGGAGGCTTTGAATTTGCTGGCGGAGTTAAAGAAAGAGATTTAGTACAGAGGGCACGGAGTTACACAGCACGGAGTTACACAGGAGGATACGCAACTGACAGAAGGGCTCGGACAGATCTTGATTGTTGGATTTGAGGGGACCGAGGTCACGTCGCGGCTCGCTTCCGTGCTCTCGCGGCTGCAGCCCGCGGGCGTCATTCTCTTTGCGCGCAACATCAAGAGCGCGGAGCAAACCTGGCGTCTGCTGCGGGAATGCCAGAAGTGCGTGGCAACACCGCTGTTTACTTGCGTCGATCTTGAGGGTGGGTCGGTGGACCGCTTTCGGAACGCTCTAGGGCCAGCGCCTTCGGCAGCGGAGGTGTTTGCCAGCGGAGATCGCAAGTTGTATCGACTGCACGGTCAGATCATTGGCGAGCACTGCCGGGGGCTGGGATTCAATGTGGACTTCGCTCCGGTGCTCGACCTGGCATTTGAAGCATCGCGCAGCGTGATGAGTTCGCGGGCGGTATCGCCGGTTGCGCGCGAGGCGGCTTTGTACGCGCGCGAATTTCTGGCGGGGCTGCGATCGGCCCGGGTGCTGGGATGCGGCAAGCACTTTCCTGGGCTCGGTGAAGGCAGGCTCGACAGCCATCACGAATTGCCGGTGATTGAAAAGCCGTTGAAGCGACTCTGGGTCGAGGATCTGACTCCTTATCGAACTCTGCGGCGCCAGTTGCCGTTTGTGATGGTTTCACATGCGGCATATCCGGCGGTGACGCGCGATCGCACTCCTGCTTCCCTTTCGAAGATTTGGATTACCGACATTCTTCGCAAACGGATTGGATACCGGAATCTGATTGTGTCGGACGATCTGGAGATGGGCGGCGTGTTGTCGGCGGCTCCGATCGGAGAGGCGGCGGTGGAGTTCATTCGCGCAGGCGGAGATCTGTGTTTGATCTGCCATCGCGAGGACTACATTGCGCAGGCGCACGAAGCTCTGGTGATGACGGCCGAACACGATAAGAAATTTGCGCGGCGGATTGCGAAGTCGACGCGGCGGGTGCTGGCATTTAA
Source organism: Candidatus Sulfotelmatobacter sp. (assembly GCA_035695545.1). Taxonomy (GTDB): domain Bacteria; phylum Acidobacteriota; class Terriglobia; order Terriglobales; family Acidobacteriaceae; genus Sulfotelmatobacter. Next base: position 26,321 of record DASRRV010000002.1, read on the forward strand.
GAAGAAGTGGGCGAAGATGTTGTGTCACGCGAAAGCTCCGTCGAGTGCGATGGTCGAGAAGCTGACGCGACGGTTGTGGGAGTTTGGGGAGCGGGTGCGGTTGGAGAATCTGAATTGCGATGAGAGCCCGCGGTCCCAGGCATGAGCAAGAACACCATGATCGTGGCTGGGGTGATGAGCGGGACTTCGGCGGACGGGATTAATGTGGCGCTGGTGCGGGTGGGAGGATCGACGGGCTCTGGCAATCGCGGGCGGGGGCGTCCGGGCCATACAATCCCGCGCCACACAATCGAATTGCTGGGGCACGCGGAATATTCTTATCCTCGGAAGGTTCGGGCTGCTGTGCTGTCGGCGATGAACGCTGCTCATGCCAGCGTTGGCGATCTGGCTCGACTCAATTTTCTATTGGGAGAGTTGTATGCCGATGCGGTACTGGCTACTCAGCGGAAGTTTCGAGTGAAGGCGGAGTTGGTTGGGTGCCACGGGCAGACTTTGTACCACCAGGGACAGCCGCAGACATATCTGGGACGAAAAGTTTCCGCAACCTGGCAGACGGGAGAAGGAGCGGTGATCGCGGCGCGCGTGGGTGTGCCGGTGGTGTCGGATTTTCGTCCGGCGGACATGGCGGCTGGAGGTAAAGGAGCGCCGCTGGTTCCCTTCCTGGACCATCTCCTGTTCCTCGACCCCAAGGTCGGGAGGGTCGTGCAGAACATTGGAGGGATCGCGAACCTGACGGCGATTCCCGCTGGGAAAGCAGAGGCGCGCGATGCGTTTGCATTCGATACCGGGCCGGGAAATATGGTGATCGACGCCGTCACCGAGGCGCTGTATGGCCGGGCGTTTGATCGCGACGGCAGGATTGGGGCGTCGGGTATGGTGCTCGATCGCGTGGTCGAGCGGATGCTGGGTAGGAAGTTCTTCCGTGAGCGGCCTCCGAAGACGGCGGGGCGGGAGGAATTTGGGCGCGAGTTTGTGCGCGAGTTCTTTAGCGCATCCGGCGGAGCACGTAAGGAAGATATTGTTGCTACGGCTACAAACTTGACCGCGCGCTCGATTGCGGATGCGGTACGCCGATTCGTGATTGCGAAGGCGGGCGCGGGGCACAGGAAATCATCCCATAAGTCTTACCGCAATTCTTTCCGCGAAATGATTCTCTCGGGCGGCGGGGCGAGGAACGCTACTCTGGTCGCAATGCTGGCTGAAAATCTGGCGCCGCTCGGAATCCATTTGCGATTCTCGGACGAATTCGGTTTGCCCTCGGAGGCCAAGGAGGCAGTGGCGTTTGCTGTGCTGGCTTACGAGACCTGGAACCGGCGGCCTTCGAATGTGCCGTCGGCAACGGGAGCAAAACGGGCGGCAGTGCTGGGGAAAATCTCTTATGTGTAGGCAAGCAGGCGTCGAGCGGCAGGCGTCAGGCGACAGCTTTCGACGCTTCGCTACGCTCGCCGTCACGAGTGCCTTCTTTCTGGCACTTCTTTTTCCTCTTCTCTCCTGCTCCGGTAAGGCCGACCCGAACACGCTGGTGGTGGTGATTGAGTCGAGTCCGACGAATCTGGACCCGCGGGTAGGGCTCGACGGGCCGTCGGAACTCATCGATAACCTGATTTTTGACGATCTGCTCGCGCGCGGAGATAACCTGGACGTCGCCCCGGGACTGGCAGAGCGGTGGGAGATTCCCGATCCGCTGACCTACGTGTTTCACCTGCATCACGGCGCGATATTTCACGACGGACGGCCGCTGACGGCGCGCGATGTGAAGTGGACCTTCGACTCGCTGCTGCAGGGAAAGATTCGCAGCACCAAGGCCGCGGTCTATCGTTTTGTCGATCATATCGATGCGCAGGATGATTTCACCGTCGTCTTCCACATGAAGGAACTAGATGCGACGCTGTTGTGGAACTTGTCGGACGGGGCGATCGGGATTGTGCCGTACGGCAGCGGCGACGACATGACGCGGCATCCCATCGGGTCCGGACCGTTCAAGTTTGTGAGTGCTGAGACAGATCGCGAGGTGGTGATCGAACGCAATGACGGCTACTGGGACAAAAAGGCGAAACTGGCCGCCGTGCGCTTTGCCGTTGTGCCGGACGAGACCACGCGGGCCCTCGAACTACGCAAGGGGAGTGCCGACGTGGCGGTCAACTCTCTTACACCGGACACAGTGCTGACCCTTTCCCGCGAGCCTGGGCTGGCGGTTGAGCGAATGCCTGGGACACGGCTGGCCTATATGGCGTTCAATCTGCGCGATCCCATTCTGAAGGATGTTCGTGTGCGGCAGGCCATTGCCTATGCGCTCGATCGGCAGCCGATGATCGATTACCTGTGGCGAGGACAGGCACAACTGGCGCGCAGCCTGCTGCCCACCCAAAGCTGGGCCTATGACGGCGACGTGCGGACCTACGAGCACGACCCGCAGAAGGCGAATCAGTTGCTCGATGCAGCGGGATATGGAGCGGTGAATGGGGTGCGATTTCACCTGACGATGAAGACCTCGACCGACGCGAACACACGATTGATGGTTGCCGTGATGCAGCAGCAGTTGCGCGACGCGGGGATTGTGCTCGATATCCGCAGCTTCGAGCCGGCGACATTTTTGTCGGATGTAATTCACGGGCTCTTCCAGGTTTACAGCTTGCGCTGGATCGGAGGGAACGAAGATCCGGATATTTTCGAGTACGCGTTTCATTCGTCGAAGTTTCCGCCGAACGGGGCCAATCGCGGGTTCTATACGAATGCCCGGATCGACGCTTTGATTGATAAGGCGCGCCGAGAAATTGACCCTGCGGTTCGCAAGCCCTTGTATGCCGAGGTGCAGCGGACGCTGGCGGAGGATCTTCCTTACATCAATCTGTGGTATCTCGACAATGTGCTGGTGCATACGCGGCGGGTGCGCAAGTTGAAACTGAATCCGGCAGGCAACTACGACTTTCTGCGGACGGCGGAGTTGGTACAGTGATTTTTTGTCGTGGCGCGACGCTGACGACGGAGCATAATGTCGTCAGAAGGGTGCCGTGAAGATTGAGATCGATTGCCGACCGGCCCGCTTCGGCGTGCTACGTGTGCTGGTGCTATTGTGCAGCGTGGTGGCGGCTTCGCAGGCAAATTCTGGTTCGGCGGAAATCCCCGACAAATTCAAGCTTGATATGGAGACTGCGGCGAAACTGCGGCCGCAGTTGATGGCGCAGAGCAGCGCGGCGGGGGGACGCTACAACACGGGACATCTGGTGTTTGAGCGGTTGATTGAGCAGGCTCATTCGCCAGCGGGCGTCAAGCTGGTATGGCAGTTGCGCATCGTGGCGAGCGACCAACTGAACGCTTATTCATCGCCGGACGGAACGGTGTACGTGGAGAGCGGGCTGGCGCAGATTGCGGGACCGAGCACCGGGCTGTGGGCGGCGATCCTGTCGCATGAGATTGCGCATGTGGTGCGTCGCGATTGGGCGCGGCGGTATCTCTATCAGAAAACTCTGGCGAATGGCGGAGGCGAGGCGATTGTGCTGGGAGATCCGGCGCTGCCTTCGTCGAATTGGATGGATATGCAGAAGGCATCGGAGGATATGGCGCGCTTTTGCCGGCGGTTGGAGGTGGAGGCCGATCGCGAGGGTCTGATGATGATGGCGCGGGCGGGATATCATCCGGATTTCGTGCCGGCAGTACATCATTTATTGCATGCGCAAGGGACGGACGCGCCGACGGTTTCGCTTTATGCGATGCATCCGTGCTGGGCGGAGAGAGACCGCGAGTTGAGCCACGCCTACCTGGAGGCGAGCATTGAGTTTGATCGGCGATGGCCGGAGTGGTATGCGTCGCCGGGGGGGAATCCGCCGGTAGTGGTGTTTGCGGAGGAGCCTACCGTTAAGAAAACTGGGGCGAATGAGTGGGAGATTCAGATTCCCATGCGGTGCCAGAACCTGGCGGGCGCAGTTGAGGTGGTGCTGCAAGCGCGGTCGACACGGGGAAAGATCGCACGGCTGGAGCGGATTCCGGAGGCGGAGGAGCCGGGGACGGATTATGAGGTTCGGCAGTTGACCGGGTGTACTTCGCCGAGAACGATGATCAAGTTCAGTATGGCGGATGTTTCGTCCAAGCAGAAACCAGGCGAACCCTGGACCGACGTTTACGTGCTCGACGCCTGGGGCTCGGTGCTGGCGCGAGCGGATCTGCCTAAGCTGCCTCATTGACGGGGGCGCTACTCTTCGCACACAAACGCTTTCACCGCAGAGGACGCTGAGAACTTGCGGAGTCCGCAGAGAACTGCTTGACTTGATTTGCATTCAGCGGATCGTTGGCCTGAGTGGGTCGGATGCGCGTGTTACCATCAACTTTTGGGCTCTGATATGCGAATTCTCTTTATTGGCGACATCTTTGGGCGGCCGGGACGGATGATCGTCAAGGACCGGCTGCCGATTATTGTGCGCGATCAGGCAATTGATCTCATCGTCGCCAACGGCGAGAATTCGGCTGCGGGATTCGGCATCACTCCGGCGCTGGCGGAGGAGTTGTTCGAGCTTAATATCGACGTCATCACCACCGGCAATCACGTCTGGGATAAGCGCGAGATCATCGACTACTTTCAGATGGTTGAGGGGAACGGGCATGGGCCAGCGCGGCGAGTGTTGCGTCCGGCGAACTATCCGGCGGACATGCCTGGGTCGGGGCTCTATCAGGGGTCTAAAGGCAAGGTTCCGTACGCGGTGATCAATCTGCAGGGGCGCGTGTTCATGGCCTCCAATGACGATCCATTCCGGACCGTCGACCAGCTTCTGAAGAAGATTGAGGCGAAGGTGATTTTTGTGGATTTCCACGCCGAGGCTACCTCGGAGAAGATTTCGATGGGCTGGTACTTGGACGGTCGGGTCACGGCGGTGGTGGGTACGCATACACATGTGCCAACGGCTGACGAGCGCGTTCTTCCCAACGGCACCGCCTACGTTACCGATGTGGGCATGACCGGGCCTTACGATGGCGTGATCGGAGTCAAGAAAGAGCTGGTCATGGGGAAGTTCCTGAACGGGATGCCGGTACGGTTCGAGCCAGCGACGGGAGATGTTCGCTTGTGCGCTGTGGTGATCGATTGCGACGAGGCTACCGGCAAGGCGCGGGAGATTGAGCGGCTGATGCTGTCTTAGAGGGATGGTTCCGCAGTCGGCAAGGCGTCAGCCAGCTACGTCTCTGACTTTACACCAACGTTAAGATTTGGGTTGCAAGGTTGGGTCGGGCTTACGTTCTTCTATTTCAACCTAAGGTGCTACGGCCTCGGAATATCTTTAACAGCGGGGAACAACGTCAGAATCAGAATCGATGCGGCGCGCTACCTTCATCTTTACATTGATAATGCTGGCGGGCTCGCTGGCTTTGCCTTCGCTTGGCGCCGACGAGCCTTCGACCACTCTGTCTGCCCCGCCACTTTCTTGCGGGAACGGGATTCCGGGGGGCGTCAACTGCATCCGCTCGAAGAAAGAGATCAAGGCAGCGCGGGAAGCATTTGCGCGCGGGCTGAAGTTGCAGGAGCACAAGCGGCTGGAGGATGCGTTCGCGCAATTCGATGAAGCTTCGCGGCTGGTGCCGCAGAATCCACAGTTCTTGACAGCCCGTGAGCGGGTGAAGGCGCAGCTGGTCTTTGACCACGTAGAGCGCGGGAACCTGCTTCTGTTGGAGGATTCGCGGGTGCTAGCGGCGGCGGAATTTCGCAAGGCCCTCAACTTTGATCCGGTGAACGAGTTCGCACGGGAACGGCTTGCGGAGGCCAGCCGCGAAGCCGTGCCAGCAACTCCATCCGTCATGCCAGAACAGATCGCCGATGCCGGGGAGATCCATCTCCAGCCCAAGGCCGACCGGGCGACCTTCCATTACAGCGGGGAGATTCGCGGCCTCTTCGGCAGTCTGGCTGCGGCCTACGGAGTTACGCCGGTGTTTGACGAATCGATACAGAACCGCCAAGTGCGGTTCTACGTCGACGACGTGGACTTCTTCACCGCAATTAAACTGGCCTGTCAGATCAGCAAGACGATGTGGGCGGCGCTCGACACACATCAGCTCTTGATCGCCGCCGATAACCCCGAGAGCCACAAGCAGTACGACCGCATGTCGCTGCGGACATTTGTTCTGCCCTCACATTCCTCGCCGCAAGAAGTGACCGAGCTTAACAATGCGTTGCGCACAATGTTTGACCTGCGCTTCGTAAGTCCGGGGCAGACCGCGGGCATCCTGGAGGTGCGCGGACCCGCGCCGGTTTTGGAAGCCTGCGCCAAATTGCTGGATCAGCTCAACGATGAACGCCCGCAGGTGATGCTCGACATTCGCGTCTACCAAATCAGCCACCAGATGACGCGTGACATCGGGCTGCACATTCCCAATACCTTCACCATGTTCAACATTCCGGCGGGGGCGCTGGCCGCGCTGGGCGGACAGAACATTCAGGATCTGATCAACCAACTCATTGCCTCGGGAGGCATCAACCAGGCTGGGGGTTCCACGCTATCCGCTTTGCTGGCTCAGTTGGGAGGACAGCAAAACTCCATTTTCAGCCAGCCCCTGGCGACGTTTGGCGGAGGGCTGACGTTCATGGGACTGAGCCTCGACCATTTGACCGCGGCTCTGTCGCTCAATGAATCCTGGGCGCGCAATCTGGAATCCATGTCGCTGCGCGCCGGGCAAGGCGCCGACGCCTCATTTCATCTGGGACAGCGCTATCCGATTCTGAATGCCAGTTACGCACCGATTTACAACTCTCCACAGATCGCGCAGGTGCTGGGCAACCAGAGCTACGTTCCTCCCTTCCCTTCCGTAAGCTACGAGGATCTGGGGCTGAGTGTGAAGGCGAAACCGACGGTGCATGGCAACGGCGATGTGAGCCTGCAACTCGAACTACAGGTGCGCTCCCTGACGGGACAATCGGCCAACGGAGTTCCGGTGATCTCGAGCCGGGAGTACAAGGGCGGCATCCAACTGAAGGATGGCGAGCCTGCGGTCGTGGCGGGCGAGGTATCGAACACGGATACGCGTTCCATGAGTGGAATTCCGGGCCTTGGGTTCCTGCCGATTGTCAATCAGGCCATGGTCAGTAACACGAAACAATCGAACTCAGACGAGTTGATGATCATCATCACGCCCCACGTCTTGATGAATACTGTCCGGACAGCTCCCGAGATCTGGATCAGCGAGAAGTAGGAGAACGGGCGTCGGGCGTCACTCCTCGTGTTCTTCCTTAGAAGTTGCGCCAAGCTTAGGTTTTATCTTGGGATTTCCGTCATTAACGTAGTAGAGTGTCTGCCGCCATGGAGATCATCGCAGGTCTGTTGATCATCGGCGCAGTAATCGCTCTAGCACGTCTTTGGTATAGCGCTTCTCAGGGCCAGAGCGATACGCGTATCCAGCGGGACTCTTATTCCAGCAGCACTTCCATTCACCCATCCAACAGTTGGCTTCTGTACGAGACCCTGCAAAGTTCGAGTTCCACGGATACTTCCGCTGCCAGCACCGACTCCGATCCCTCTTCCTGGGGAAGCGATTCGACGCAACCAGACAGTTCCCTCAACTCAGGTGGAGACTGGTCGGCCTCCAGCGCCAGTGATCCGGGTGGCTCCGGCTACGACTCAGCAGGCAGCAGTAGCGGGAGCGATGGCGGCGGCTCAGGCGGAGGCGGAGACGCCTTCTAGGAATCGCTCTCCGCGTTTGCGCCACACTCCGGGATAGGTCGCTCGCAAACCGAGAGTTGAAACCTTGTCTGTCTCTCTCTCTCTCTATTTCGCTTGCTTTGCCGCGAAGTCCACCAGGCTCTTGTAGACATCGTTCATACGGGCATCGAAGCTGCCGATCCGGCGCCCATTGATGAAGAGTGTAGGCGTGCCGGTCACTTCCGCGGCCTTGCCCAAAGCGATGGAAGTGTCGACGTGGGCCTTGGTCTCAGGCTTGGCGGCACAGGCAGCGATTTCCGCGCCCTTCAAGCCGACGCCGTTGGCGATGGCAGTGAGTTTTTCGTCCGCAGTCTCGGCGGTGATGTCGGCCTGCGTCTCGTAGGTCTTGGAGACGAATTTCCAGAAAGCATCGTTCGAAGCGCGTCCAACGCAGTCGGCATAAGCCGCGCCTTTCGCCGCCCAGTTGTGCATTTCAAGGGGAAAGTCCTGGAAGACGAAACGGGCATTCGGCTCGGCGGCGACCAATCCCTCGATGGTCGGCTGCGCGGCTTTGCAGGCCGGACATTGCAGATCGCCGAATTCGACGATCAGGACCGGCGCATCCTTCGGGCCGCGTTCGGGTCCGGTGACTCCCTTATCCAGCAACTTCTTCATGGGATCAAAGGGCCTCGAGCCGAACGGAATGATTTCGCCGACCAATGCGTGCTCGCCATCGGGGGCAACATAGAAGCGGGTCAATTGCTGGCCCTGTGGGGTGGCGAGAACAACCGTGACCTCGGCCAGTCCTCCAACGCCTGACGGCTTAATGCTGGAAATCTTCCAGCTCAAGTCTGGCTGGTAGCCAAACTGCTGTTGCATGAAGGAATCCACTGTGGCTTCCGAAGGAAGATTGGCGGGATCGGATGCAGCGGGCTTCTCAGCCGCCTTGGCTGGCGCGGATTTGGCGGGAGCCGGCTTGGCGGAGGCCGCCTGAGCTGCGGCGAGGCCACCAGCCAGCAGAAGAATCGAGATCGAGGTCAAAAGACTGCGCATGAGTTCCCTTCTGGTTCAGAGTGTGAATGATTGTTCAAGGTGCGATCTTTCAGGATACGTCACAAACGAGAATCCGTCATATGAGGGCTGCGTATCCTAGCGGGTCAGCCTGAAATCCAACCGGCTCGCGTAAGCATTTCGAGTGCAACGTCGGTCAGCAAGCGATTCTCGTTCTTGACGGTAAAATCCTCCAGTCGCGCATCATCCAGAATACTGTTCAACGTCACCGCGCGAGCAAGATACTCCCGCTGTGCTACGCCTGTTTCGCGAATGCGCAGACGCCGCTGCATGCTTTCCACGGTGCTGGCGAGACGGCAGACGACTACCTCTGCGGCGGACGCCGCCTCGCGACAGATTTCCAGCTGCGCACGACTTTCAATCGCACGCGCCAGGAGAAAGCGCCGCGCTCCCAGCGCTGCATAGTTTTCGCAGACCGACCGAAGATTGCTGAACATCGCGCCGTCGCTAGCTGCTGCGGAAGGGAGAAAAGCGAGGCCAAGCCCCTCCAAGTCGATCGCTGCGTGGGCAATCCTGCGCAGTGCGAGTAGATCGGACGCCTCGGCCAGGACGCTCGTCTTGCCTGCACCCATCCCTCCCGTAATGACAAGCAACGATCTCGTGACGCTTCCGTGCTGTTCAATCATGGGATGGTTTCAGAAGTGATACGGTTCGGGCGGTATGCATGATGGCCTACTACCATGCCACGTCGTCGGTAGGTTAAGCCTCACTTTTCGCGGCAATCGGGAAACGGCGCCCGTAACCGAAGGCCTTGGGAGAAATCTTGAGGCCTGGAGCAGCTTGCTGGCGCTTATATTCGGCGCGATCGACGAGGCGGATCACACGCCGCACTGTTTCGATGTCGAAACGATGATCTGCAGCGATCTGCTCCGCTGGATGAGAATCTTCGACGTAGTCTTCGAGAACCGCGTCGAGGACTTCGTAAGGAGGTAACGAGTCGCTGTCTTTCTGGTGGGGTCTCAATTCGGCTGATGGCGGCTTTTCCAGCGTGGCCTGAGGAATGACTGCGCGTTGCGAATTGACGTATTGGCTGACGTGATACACCAGGGTTTTCGGAACGTCGGAGATGACGGCCAGACCTCCAACCATGTCGCCATACAGCGTGCAGTAGCCCACACCCAACTCGCTCTTATTGCCGGTCGAGAGCACGATGGCTCCAAACTTGTTCGACAGAGCCATGAGCAAAGTGCCGCGCGCGCGCGACTGAATGTTTTCCTCCGTCACGTCTTCTTTCTGGCCGGCGAATACTCCCTGCAGGATGTGGCGATAGGCTTCGTACGCGGGATTGATGGAGAGCAACTCGAAGCGGATACCGAGATTGTTCGCCAGAGCGCGGGCGTCATCGATCGATCCCTGCGAGGAATAGGGGCCGGGCATGCCGACGCCGATGACGTTCTCGGGCCCGACAGCATCGGCTGCGATGACGGCCGTCAGAGCGGAGTCGATACCGCCGCTCAGGCCAATGATGGCCTTCTGAAATCCGCACTTGCGCATGTAGTCGCGCGTGCCGAGCACCAGCGCGGAATACACGCTGGCTTCGTCACCGGCGATCTGCTCGTGCATGTCGCCGGAAAGAGCCTGCGAATCAAAGTAGATGAGATCTTCCTCAAACGATCGGCCCTGGGCGACGATCTGGCCTTCCCGGTTGAGGACCACGCTCGAGCCATCGAATACCAAGCTGTCGTTGCCTCCGACCTGATTGACCAGCACGACGGGAACCTTGTGTTGGCGGGCGATGCTGGCCAGCATGTCGCGACGCAGATCGCGCTTGCCGATCCAGAAGGGCGACGCGGAAATGTTGAGCACGAAATTGCCGCCGGCATGGATCAGCGACTCCACCGGATCGACCGTATAGAGCTGCTTGCGCCAGAAGCGCTTGTCATTCCAGGCGTCTTCGCAGATCGTGAGCGCCATGCGATTGCCGCAGAAAGGGAATAAATCCTGGCTTTTGGCCGGAGCGAAATTGCGCATCTCGTCGAAGACGTCGTAGGTGGGTAGCAGCATTTTCGACTGAGTGAAGGTGACTTTGCCGTCTATCAGCAGGGCGGCGGAATTCATGACCGCTTTGCCGGTATCCGAGTCGGCGGGAGTGACCAGTCCGCAGATGACGGCGATTCCCTGGGTCTCCGCGGCGATTCGCTCGACGGTCTCGCGATTGCGCGTCACGAACACCGGACGCTCGACGAGATCGCGTGGAGGATAGCCGCACACCGACAGTTCCGGAAACAGAATCAGGCCTGCCCCAGCGGCTCTGGCGCGATGCGAGAATTCGATAATCTTTGCCGCGTTGCCGGAGAAGTCTCCGACTGTGGGATTGATTTGGCCTAGGGCAATCTTCACGCTTTTAGTTTAAAGGCAGGAAACTGCTGAGGCCAAGTGACGATCTCCGTGCGTGATGGAAGAACGAGCGAGGCGCAGCATCCCGACTGCCGCGCCTCGCTTGTAGCGTGCAACCAGACATATGCGCAAAGCCGTCCGGTTACTGGTTCAAGGGCAGCAGGGCCGGGCAAGCGGCTTCGCCGGCGGGCACCACTCCAGTGGGGTCAACCCGCACGACCGCATCTTCGAACGAACAGAAACTGCGATACCCGTCTGGTTCGGCGTAATAGGAACCGCCGTCGCAAAGTACTGGATGGCAGGAGGGCCGCCGGCGCCGGTTGCTGTAAAGGTGTAGCCGCTCTTGGTGCCGGCCGCTAATACGCTGTCGATCAGGCAGGCCGTCGTCGAACTCGGAGTGCAGGGAGCGACGCCGCCGAGATTCGTCAGCCCGGCTGCGTATCCGACGGTTGGGTACGTGGAGTTGTAAGTGACCATGCCGGTATTGATGGTGCGAATAGACGCGACCGCGGACGATTCGTTGGACGCCATGCGAGCGCGCAGCAAGTTCGGAATCGCGATAGCAGCAATGATCAGGATGATGGCAACGACGATGAGCAACTCGATCAGCGAAAATCCTTTCTGTTTCGACATCTTTATTTTTCCTCTCGACCCGGTATTGGTTAGGTGATTCAAATCCCGACCGGAAATGAAGTGGTCAACATTCGGTCCGCATGTGTCGGACCAAAATCGCTTCAGCGCACCATGCTGTTGGACGCAGCCTAAGGGGTTGTGTTCTTGCTGCATCGGCGCGCCGACCTTCTGAAATTAGTTCTTACTAATGTGGCGAATGACAAAACGCGTTGATTGCTCTGACATTTTGTGAGGCAGAAAACTCTTAGGAATGTCGGTGGGGATGGGTTGAGGTTCCTTCTGGACCTTGAGGGACGTGACTTTCGTCGACCGACACGGCGAAATTAACACTCTAGAAATCGCACAAAAGCGGTAACATTATCGATTTGGTAGATACATTCAATATGAGGTTAACAATGCCCCTGCAAGCGCTCCCTCTCCGTACCCGGCTTACTACTCTCGGAATCATGATCTTTAGCCTCGCCTTGTCTCTTTCCTTCGCGCAATCCGGCGGTACAACGCATCCGTGGATGAATTCCAGTCTCTCTCCCGACGAGCGCGCCTCGATGGTAGTCAAGGAAATGACGCTCGACGAAAAAATCACGCTGTTGCACGGAACCGGCATGGTGGGACTCAGCCCCATGAGTCCGCTGGCCGTGCAATCGAACGGTGGAGCGGGATATGTGGTCGGCCTTCCGCGCCTGGGAATTCCTGGCATTCAAATGTCGGATGCGGCCTACGGAGTGCGCATGAGCGGCGAGAACGGGCGCTACTCGACGGCGCTGCCCGCCGACGTCGCGGGCGCGGCGAGTTGGGATCTCGATGCCGGTTACGAGTACGGAGCGCTGATTGGGCGCGAACTGCGCGCGCAGGGATACAACATGTCGCTGGGTGGCGGCACGAATCTGACGCGCGAACCGCGCAACGGGCGCACGTTTGAGTATCTGGGCGAGGATCCCGTGCTGGCCGGGAAGATGGTCGGCGCAGTCATGAAGGGATTGCAGGCGCAGCACGTAATTGGCGACATCAAGCACTACGCTCTAAACGACCAGGAGAGCGGACGCAACGCCGTCAACATCCACATCGACAAGCGCGCGGCGCGCGAGAGCGATCTGCTGGCGTTTGAAATCGGGTTGTCGGAGACCGACATTGCGGCGGTGATGTGCTCCTACAACCGGGTGAATGGCGACTATGCCTGCGAGAACAACTACTTGCTGAACGATCTTCTAAAGAAAGACTGGAACTTTAAAGGTTTTGTGCTCTCGGACTGGGGAGGGACGCACAGCACGGAGAAGGCCTCGGCCGCAGGACTTGATCATGAGGAGCCAGGCGAAATCTTCTTTGGCAGCGCCCTGAAGAAGGCCCTCGAGGCGGGCAAGCTGCCGGCGGCGGAAATTGACGATCATGTGCAACGGATTCTGCGGGCCATGTTTGCCACGGGCGTGGTTGACAATCCGCAGGAGAGGAGCGTGGTCGACGTGGTGGGCGGCTTCGAGGTGGCGCAGAAGATTGCTGAACAGAGCACCGTGTTGTTGAAGAATGATCATGGGCAGCTTCCGCTCGATGCGTCGAAGATTCGCAGTATCGCCGTCATCGGCCCGCATGCGGATGTGGGAATGATTTCGGGCGGCGGATCGGCGCAGGTGGATCCTCCCGGCGGAAACGCCATCATGCCTCCGGGCAAGGGCAACACTCACTGGCAGGATCACATCTGGTTCCCGACTTCGCCCCTGAGGACGATTCGCGCGAAGGCTCCGGGCGCCAATGTGCAATTCAATTCCGGTGCGGATCCAGCGGAGGCAGCGGCATTGGCCAAAAGCGCGGATGTGGCGATCGTGTTTGCCTACCAGTGGGAAAGCGAGGGCATGGATCTGGACACTCTCTCGCTTCCTGAACACCAGGACGATTTGATCGCCAAAGTCGCGGCGGCGAATCCGCATACCGTTGTTGTGATCGAGTCGGGAGGTCCCGTCACCATGCCGTGGGCGGATCAAGTCAGCGGCATTCTGGAAGCATGGTTCGCAGGCAGCCGCGGCGCCGAAGCCGTGGCCAACTTGCTGTTCGGCGATGTCAATCCGAGCGCCAAGTTGCCGATCACGTTCCCGAAGAGCGAGGCTGACCTTCCGCATCCGACGATCGTCAAGCCGCCGAAAGTCACGACGGACGCGGATCACCAGGGATGGAGGAGAATCGCAGGAGGCCTGCCGGCGTTTCAAGCCACGTACGACGAAGGCGTGAAGGTCGGCTACAAGTGGTACGACGCGGAAAAAAAGCCGGTGCTCTTCCCCTTTGGCTACGGGCTTTCGTACACGACGTATTCTTATTCAAATCTGAAAGTGACGGCGGGAAAGAAGCCGCAGGTTCGATTCATGGTGACGAATACGGGTACACGCGCCGGGGCCGAAGTCGCGGAAGTCTACGCTTCCCTGCCCGCGGCCGCGGGGGAGCCTCCGAAGCGGCTCGTCGGTTGGAGCAAAGTGAAACTCAATGCCGGAGAGAGCAAAGACGTCACGGTGGAAGTGGACCCGAAGTATCTTTCCATCTTCAACGTTGAGCAAAACGGATGGCAGCTTCTTCCCGGCGAGTACACGTTCCTGGCGGGTGGTTCGTCGCAGGACATGCCACTGAAGGAGTCCGTCAATTTGAAGTAGAACAATCCGGCGGCGTGCGAGGGAGTCAGGCCATCTCCTTCGCCGCCGCCATCACTTCCGGAACCACGCTGTCGATATCCGAATCTTTCGTGCGGTGATTCACCACGCACGCCCTCAAACAAAACTTTCCTCGTAGCGTGGCATTCGAGAGATACACTCGGCCGCGTTGAACGACGCGCTTCAGCAGCGTTTGATTGAAGCGATTGAGCTCATCTTCTGCTGGCGCGCCCGTTCCTTTGTGCCGGAAACATACGGCGCTTAACTCCCTGCGGGACATGAGTTCCAACTTCGGCTCGGTTCCAATCGCAGCCGCCAATCGCCGCGCGTGCGCCAGATCTCGCGCGATGGCCTCGCGAAAGGCCGCGAAACCGTGGTAGCGCAGCGACAGCCAGAGCTTCAACGCGCGAAATCTTCGCGAGAGCTCCAGAGATTCTTCGAAGAAGACGAAGCCCTCAATCGGGTCGGCGCTGAGAGAACGGGCATAGTCGCCGCTGTGCGCAAAAGCGGCCTGAGCCGCGCTAGGCGAACGGTACAAGAGGCAGCCACAATCGAGGGGCTGGTAGAGCCACTTGTGCGGGTCGAGAGAAATCGAATCGGCCAGCTCCAGTCCGCCAAACTTTGCTCGGTCTGCGATGGCTGCGAGAGCGCCATAAGCGCCGTCAACGTGGAACCATGCATTGTGGCGGCGAGCGCTCTCTGCGATTTGCGGCAGTGGATCAACCGCGCCGGTGTTGACGGTTCCGGCCGATGCCACCACGGCGATGGGCGTCTTGCCCGCTGCTTTGTCCTGAAGGATTCGCGCCTCCAATTCTTGGGGAACCATGCGGAAGTCCGTGTCCGTCGCAATCAGGCGAAGGTTGTCCCGTCCGATGCCGAGCAGCGCGGCGCTCTTGGGGATCGACATGTGAATCTCCTCGGACGCATAGATCACTCCTCCCGCGGGCACTCCCTTTTCGTTCGAAGGAGTCCGGGATTCACGGGCCATGGCGAGGCCCATCAAGTTTGCCGAGGAACCGCCACCCGTGAGATGACCGCTAAATTCAGGGCATCCGATCGCTTGCGCCAGCCAGCCCACAACAGTCTGCTCGATTACAACCGCTGCCGGACCAGAGCGCCACGCGGTTACATTCTGGTTCAACACGCTGGCCAGTAAGTCGGCGACCGCGCCCACTGGTTCTCCCGAACCCAACACGTAGCCAAAGAATCGGCCGTTCTGCACGCGGGAATGCCGTGCTATTTCCGGTAGAGCGTTGAGGGCATCCTCACCCATTCCCTGCTCCGGAAGTGGAGTGCGAAACAAATTCTGGGTCGCAAGCCCGTCAGTTCGTGCGGATATTACTTGCGCGTCGATGTTCTCGAGATAATCCGTTGCGAACTTCGTGACGTGCTCCGCCAGGCGGCGAAAGTCATCGGAGGAGATTTCGACTGGATTCATGCTGGTGCGATTCTACAGGGTTGAAGCCTAAGGCAAACGTAGCGCCGCCGGGACGGCGGCGCTACTCGTCGCCCTCTGCGGGAAATACTGTGTGCTTCGGCGCGGGCATCGGCGCATCGCCGTTCTGGTCGCGCCACAGCACTTGATTCAGGCTGGCAGCGCCTGCTGCATCGGGTCTTGAGAAATCCATTTTCAACGAGAGCTTGGCCCCCGGCGCTTCGTGCCTGTTGGTCTCGAAGATCAGTCCATTTTTCCGGTTGCGATAGTCGGCTTTGTACGCGGGCTGGTCGCCCTTTCCAGAGAACAGCTGACTCATCACCGGGGCGTACGCATCGTTCTGGTTCATGGGCGGAAGGCCCAACAGCATTTCCATCGTGTGAACCATGTTGACGGTGGTGTAGAAGCGATGCTCGACGTACGGTTGCGCGGCGGATCCCGGCGCATACTTGCTAACGACGAAGGCGATGGAGCGATGGGCATCGACGTGGTCGGCACCGTCCTGGGCATCGTCCTCCAGAACAAAGATGGCGGTGTCATCCCAGTAGGGGCTGTGCGATACCGCATCCACTACGCGGCCGAGTGCCAGATCGTTATCAGCAACGTTGGCAGCGGGTCGCGGAAAGTTGGGACGAGTGCCCCCGGTGTGATCATCCGGGAGATACAAGAGAAGGAACTGCGGCAACTCGAACTCCGGACCTTCTTTCGCATCGCGGGCGCGAACGTAGGCGCCGAATTCATTCAGGAATTCGTCGGCGCGAAGCTGGTCGGGATAGTCCGTGTTGAAATCCGGGTAGAGCGGATCGAAGTGATCGCGCAGCACCGCCTTCGTAGGCTTCACCCCGCCGAACAATGGCACGGCCCACGGGAATGGACTTGGTCCGCCGTGCGGATCGCCGACATTCGGCGGCAGCGTGTCGCCTTGGTGAAGTTCCGTCCGAGGGCATTTCGTCTCCTGCCCTGAGGGAGTTCCCTGCTTCGGGCTCGCGGCCCTGCGTTTCTCATTGCACCACTCGGCGTTCACGAATTCTCCATAGACGCGGTAGCTGAAGTGGTTGCGTGCGAGATTGTCCCAGAGAAATCCAGTGGAAGGATCGTCAACGTCAGGCTGGTCGTGTTCCAGCGGAAATTCATCGGCAACCTGGCCCTGGAAATCGTAGGTGCGCTGGTTGCCGCGGTAGTTGATCGGCCATGTCTTTTCGTTATAGTCGGACGTGATCGCGGCGGTTGACCACACGTGCCCGTCACCGGAAACTTCTCCACTGTCGTAGAAATTGTCGAGCACGCCGAACTGCAGCGCGAGTTTGTGTTCGTTCGGGGTGATGTCTTCGCCGTACATGTTTAGCGAAGGATCGGCGTCGCCGACTTTGAGATCGCCAAGGATCTGATCAAAGGTGCGGTTCTCCTTCATGACGTAGATCACGTGTTTGATCGGATTCTGGCCGCCGGAAAATGAAATCGTGCCGGGATCGCTCTGGAAGAGGTTGTCTTTCTCGACTCTTTGCGTGAGCTCCGGAAGTTTCTCTAGAGTGGATGGGATGTTCAAGCGGGCAATCGATCCCTTGATCAAGGTCGGGATGTAGGGATGGTCTTTGTGCTTGGTCTCGTAAACCGTCTTCCCCATGTCCTTGTTGCCGCGGGCGCCTTCGCCTTTGGCGGTGGCGATGAGGAGATCGTCGCCTTGAACGGCGAGGGCGCTGGGGTACCAGTCGGTGGGGATGAAACCGAGCAGCGGCTGGGTTCCGGCTAGATCCTCCGGCCCTTTCAGTTGCTTCGATGTATCAAAGACGACGATCGCATCGAGCGAAGAATCCGCAGCAAACAAGCGTCGGCCATCCGGAGATATAGCGAGTGCAGTTGGATAGGTCCCGTGCTGTTTCTGCTCCGGAATATTGGTCGACAGATAGACTTCGGATGGTGCTCCAGTAGTGGATATAGCTGCGAGATAGTCAACATTCGACAACGCAACATACAGCGTCTTCTCGTCCGGGCTTAGCAAAAGAGCAGTGGGATGGGAGCCCGGAGCTAGCCGGTCGTCGGGCGCTTTGAGACTAATCAGACGAGCGACCGCGCCGCTTGTAAGATCGAGTTCGGCGACCTGCGACGCGTTCCACAAACTGCACCATGCCCGGTGGGCATCGCCTGTCGCGACGCATGTGTAAGGGAACGACGACGGCACCCAGTCGTTCGTGCTTAGATCGAAGGTCTGCAGCACTTTGCCGGTTGCCGTATCGAGGAGAATGACGTTGTCGGAAAGATTATTCGCGATCAGCAGTTTGTCGTGGCCACCGTCGGAAAGCAAAGCGAGCCCAGCAGGATAAGGTATCGCCGTGTGAGGCGGCGTCTTGCGCACGCCGATAGAGACCTTTTTTCCCGCGGCAAGCGGTTGCGGTGAAATCGGGATGAATCGTTCAGGCGCAACCTTGCCCTCGACAAAACTATAGACCGCAATGCCGTTGCCCAGGGTGCCGGCCTTCGCACCTGTGGGGTCAGTGATCGATCCGATCGAGGCGTACAGGTGCTTTCCTTCCGTACTGAAGGCCAGCCCAATGAAGTAGCTCTGGTGTGCCTCATCGCTCAATCGCGCGTCAGGATATTCGACGATTTGATTGGTCTTGAGATCGAGCACTGCGATCGACTGGTGCGCCAGCATTTCTTGCGTCCCGTAGCCGCCGTTGAGCAGCGCAGCGTAGTGTCCATCCGGACTCAACGCCATGGTCGCGGGAAAGCTATTGGTGC
Source organism: Candidatus Sulfotelmatobacter sp. (assembly GCA_035695545.1). Lineage (GTDB taxonomy): Bacteria > Acidobacteriota > Terriglobia > Terriglobales > Acidobacteriaceae > Sulfotelmatobacter. Next base: position 44,779 of record DASRRV010000002.1, read on the forward strand.
TGCCGATTTTTCCCGGCGAAGGAACCGTCAGCATCTTGCTGGAGGGCAGCATGATTGGAGGTCGGTCGGCGGGCGGTGTCTGTGCTAACAGAATCGTGGCCTTAGACAGTAAGAGAACGCACAAGGAGCGAAAGAAGAGACGACTCACAGTGCCTCCGAGAAAATTGGAGTTTAGAAATGAATGAGGTGATGAGCGTAATGCAATAGGCCGCTGATGGTCAAAGCCGTGGGAGGAGATCGTGAGTGGAAGAAAAGCGAACCTCAGAGGCTGAAGCCCCGTCCCCTCTGCGGCTTCCAGCCGTACGGCTAAAGCCGTGCCCTTCTCGGGCTTACCCGCAGACTGTCAGCTCCGTTCTGCATGCTGTCGAGAGTTAGAGCCCTGAGGCCTTGGAGGTTGGCAGCGGTGAGTCCTGACTATCGACGTCTTCGGGGTGTACATTGTGCCGGACGTCGGCGCCCTGCACCCAGAAGATAACGTCTTCAGCGATATTGGTGGCGTGGTCGGCGACCCGTTCCAGGTTGCGCGCCACCAGCAGCGCGTCGAGAGACTGGCGTACCACCTCGGGCCGCTCGTTCATGGTCTTCACCAGTTGGATGAAGGCATCGTCGCGCATGCGGTCGATCACGCTATCCATTTCGAGGACGGCTTGCGCGAGTTCGACTTTGCCTTCAATAAACGACTCCAGCGCGCGCCGCACCATGGCGCTGACTGCCGCTCCCATGCGGGCGATGTCGACAGGCAAATCAGCGGGAGGGAGTTCGGTCATGTCCATGACTCGCTCCGCGATGTTGACCGCCTGATCGCCGACACGCTCGAGATCGGAATTGATCTTGGTCACGGCAAGAATGAAGCGCAGGTCGACCGCCATGGGTTGCTGCATTGCGAGCAGGTCGAAGGCGGCCTCATCGATTTCGCGCTCGGCTGTGTTGATCAGGCTCTCGCCCTCGAGCACCATCTGGCAGCGGGTGAGGTCGCGATCGACGTAAGCCTGGCGGGCTCGATCCACCGCTTGCTCCGCCAGTCCGCCCATGCGAAGCAACCGTTGCCGCAGATCGTCAAGCCCTTGCTGAAAGCGCGTCCTCATTTATCAGACCTTCCTTAAGTAAATCAGCCTTATCCAAATCTGCCGGTGATGTAGTCTTCCGTCTTCTTGTCTGACGGCTTGGTGAAAATCTTTTCGGTCTTATCGAACTCAATCAACTTGCCCAGCAGGAAGAACCCGGTGAACTCGGCCACCCGCGCGGCTTGCTGCATGTTGTGCGTCACAATCACGATGGTATACCGCTCTTTAAGCTGGAAGATCAACTCTTCGATTTTTCCGGTCGAAATGGGGTCGAGCGCCGAGCAGGGCTCGTCCATCAACAGAACCTCGGGCTCGACCGCCAAAGCGCGCGCGATGCACAGGCGCTGCTGCTGGCCTCCCGAGAGGCTGGCGCCGGATTTCTTGTGCACCGTGTCTTTCACTTCGGTCCACAGAGCCGCGGACTCGAGCGAACGCTCTACAACTTCGTCCAGCTTCCGGCGGTCGCGAAATCCGTTCAGCTTAAGCCCGGACGCCACGTTGTCGTAAATCGACATCGTGGGGAAAGGATTGGCCTTTTGAAACACCATCCCTACGCGGCGCCGGAGTTGCGTAGGCGAGGTTCCGTTGTAGGCGTCGATTTCGCCGATGCGCACCCGGCCTTCCACGCGTGCGTCGGGTATAGTCTCGTGCATGCGATTCAGGCAGCGGATAAACGTCGACTTGCCGCATCCCGAAGGGCCAATCAGCGCCGTGGCGTGGTTCGCCGCCACTTTCAGGTTGATGTCGTACAACGCCTGGCCTTTGCCATACCAGGCATTCAGGCTCTCGACCTGGATTCCAACACCCATAAGTTATGCCGCTCCGAAACTACCGCGCCGCACCGCATACCGCACGGCCGCGACGGAAGTGACGATGAGGACGATGAGCACCAGAGCTCCCGCCCAGGCTTGGCGATGGAAGTCGTCGTAAGGGGACAGCGCGTACCGGTAAATTTGCAGAGGCAGCGCGGCGGTCGGCTGATTGAGGCGAAGATTCCAGAATTCATTGCCCAACGCTGTAAATAACAGCGGGGCTGTTTCTCCGGCAACGCGGGCGAAGGCCAGCATGATGCCGGTGATCACGCCAGACGTAGCTGTGCGCAGAGTGATCGAAAGTGTTGTCCGCCAGCGCGGAACGCCCAATCCATACGCCGCTTCGCGCAGAGCTTGCGGTACCAGCAGCAACATTTCCTCAGTGGTACGAGTGATGGTCGGAACCATCATGATGGCGAGTGCCACGCCGCCGGCGAGCGCCGAGAATCCTCGGCCTCGAACCAGGATTGCCCAGGCGACGATACCAATCACAATGGACGGCACGCCATTCAGCACGTCGGCTGTGAAGCGGATCGCTCTTCCATAGCTGTTGCGTCCGAACTCAGCCAGGTAGATGCCCGCGCCGACTCCGAACGGTACGCCGATAAGACTGGCGATGCCAAGAATCATTGCGGAGCCTACGATGGCGTTGGCCATGCCGCCGCCAACTTCTCCGGCGGGTTTCGGGGTCTGCGTCAGAAATGCCCAGTTGATCGAGCCGATCCCCCGATAGACGAGATAGCTGAAGATGACCACCAAAGGCGCAAGCACGAGCAGCACAGTCAGTATCGCGACACCGGTCATCATGTGGTCGGTGATGCGGCGACGCAAGCTGATAGGTGGCACGGATCGAAGCGCGGCGGCGGTATCAGGCATGTCCCCTCGCAGGCTGGCCGCGGGTTACCGTCCACACCAGCAGTTGCGCCAGTGCATTCACGATGATGGTCACGATAAATAGAGCGAGGCCGATCTCGACCAACGCAGAAAGATAGACATCGCCGGTGGCTTCGCTGAATTCGTTTGCCAGGACGCTGGCCATGGTGTATCCCGGTGCGAACAAAGACTTCGCAATCTGCGGAGTGTTTCCGATAACCATGGTGACGGCCATGGTCTCGCCCAGCGCGCGCCCCAACCCAAGAATGACTCCGCCCAGAATGCCGGCGCGAGCATTGCGCAGCACCGCGACGCGAATCATTTCCCAGCGCGTGGCCCCCAAGGCGAGAGCGGCCTCGCGTTGATGCTGTGGCACCACCATGAGCACCTCGCGCGTAATCGAGGAGATGATGGGGATGATCATGATGGCGAGAATGACTCCGGCGGCCAGCATCGAATAGCCGAAGATGCGTCCCTCGAAAAGCCCCGTCCAGCCCAGCGTCTTGGCCAAGACCGGCTGGGCATACTGGCTCAGAACTGGAATCAGCACGAAAATTGCCCACGTCCCATAAATCACGCTGGGAATGGCCGCCAGCAATTCCACGAAGAACGAAAGCGGTCCCCGCAACGCTTTGGGGCACATCTCGGTGGTAAACACCGCTACGCCGACCGCCAACGGAACCGCAATAATGAGCGCCAGCAGCGAAGAAACGAGCGTTCCGTAAATGAACGGAAGCGCCCCAAACGACTCACTCACGGGGTCCCAATCGCTAAAGGCGAAGAACTTGAAACCGAAGGCGTGCCAGGAAAGCTTCGAACCAGAAATCAGCTCGTAGACGATGAGAACCAAGATGCCCAGGATTGCCAGTCCGCAGGCGGTCATGGCCGACTGAAAAATACGATCGGGAACCTCGCCTCCTGAGGCGTGCAGAAGGGGCGCTGCCGGGTGCGCCGGTACGTTTGTAACCTTCGTTTCTTCAACGGGTTGCGGACCGGGCATATCAGGCCGTGGTAATGCTTGGTTGGCCATTCGTGGTTACGGTAGCAGAGACTTGTTACAAAGGTGTTAAAATCAGAAAGCTTTTTCCGCCGTGTGGGGACCTCGGTAAACCCTGACTTCTGAGTTTTGAGTGCGGGGAATGTAGAAGTCACAGGCGAAGCGAGTTCATGCTGTACTCGTTTTTCTCCCTCTGGTCACCGCTTTATTTTGTTTATGTCGATCGCGTCAGAACGTAGCAAGTCTGTGTTCCGGAAGACGGAACGGGATCTTGTGGAACTGTCATCCAGTCAACTGGCGGAGACCGTCCACCGTTTCCGTACGACCACCCGACGCCTGCAGACTTTGCTGGAAGAAATCGTCACCGAGCGGGATCGCAACCAGAGAAAGCTTCTGAAGATCCTCGACCGGATTCGCCGGCGCGCGGGCAAAGTGCGCGACCTCGACGCGCAGTTGGCGGCGCTTCGCAGTTTGAAGATTCCCCAGGAGCCTCGCCGTAAGACGCAACTCACGCAGAGCTTGATCGAGCTTCGCGCGAAGCACGAGAAGACACTGCGTAAGATGTTGACGAAAGACCTGATCCGGGACGTTCGCAAACGACTGAAGCGAGCCTTCAAGGAACTAGCGCTTCAAGCCAGTGGCGATCCTCTGGCGGTTGCCCGGCAGATGCTTGACCGGGTGGCGCGACCGGCCGGACCGCTCAGCGAGGACGTGCTGCATCAATACCGGACTGTCGTCAAGCGAGCGCGCTATGCGGCTGAGTTCGCTCCCAAGTCGACCAAATCCGCGCAGTTCATCGCCGAAATGAAGCGGATGCAGGACGTGATCGGTAACTGGCACGATTGGCTGACTCTGACTCAAACTGCGTCCGGGCGGCTCGGCGCCGTCAATGAATCGTCTCTGGTGGCCGCGCTCCACAACGTCACAAGTGGAAAGCTTCGCCACGCAGTAGCGGCACTCTCAGCCTCTCCGGCGATCCAATCGCGCTTGAAGGTTGTTCCGGCATCCTCAGAGCCTGCGCGCAAGCCTTCGACGATCGAGGCTCAAGCCGACTCTGCTGCGTAGTTCCTTTTCCTCATCGGCTTCTGCAGGACTTCCGTGGCATTCTCAAGTACACTGTGAGGCTTCCCCCATGCCCACGTTTGCCGCAGTTGACATCGGTTCGAACTCCGTCCGCCTGAAGATTGCGCGGTTGCAAGGTGGACGCCTGCGCCCCATTCATGAGGACCGCGAAGTTACGCGCCTGGGCGAAGGAGCATTTCGGTCCGGTTTCCTGACGCCCGAATCGATGGCGGAGACCGTGAAGGTGCTGCGCCGGTTCCATCGCGCCACGCAGCAAGTCGTGACCGACAGCGTGCGCGTATTGGCGACCAGTGCGGTACGCGACGCCCGCAATTCGCAGACGTTCCTCGAATGGGTCCGGTCGGCGACGGGATGGCGGGTCGAGATCATCTCAGGCGTAGAAGAGGCGCGCCTGATTCACCTGGGGCTCGTGTCAAGCCCACGAGTGGACAAGGAACCCACGCTCATGATCGATCTTGGCGGCGGAAGCGGCGAACTGACGATCTCGCAGGGTGGACACATTCGCGATGCGGTAAGTTTGCCCCTCGGCGCGGTGCGCCTGACCGATGAATTTCTGCGTCACGACCCCGTGCGAAAGGGTGAACTGAAAAGACTGAGCGGCTTCGTGGCGCGCGAAGTGAACCGCGTTGCCGCCCGCATTGCCGTAGCGAAGATCAAAAATGTGATCGCGACTTCAGGAACGGCTGCAGCGCTGGCGGCGGTAGCCACACACTTGCGCCACGGCAGCGGCCGGCAGAGGCCAGTGGTGTCAGGTGCGGAGATGAGGCGGATCGCAAAGCGTCTGGCGCGCCTTCCGGTCGCGGAGCGACGCAAGATCGAAGGCATTGGTCCGAGACGTGCGGAAATCATCGTAGCCGGCGCCACGGTCTATCACGAATTGCTTGACCGCCTGCACCTCAAGGCGTTTCGCTATTCGCCACTCGGTCTACGCGACGGCACGCTGGCGCAGATGGCCGCCGACTACGATCACAGCACACGCTCGGGAAGACAGATCGAATCGGAACGTTGGGAATCGATCCTGAAAGCGGTGGACCATTACCGCATCGACCGCAAGCATGCACTGGATGTCCGCGAATCGGCAAGCCTGCTCTTCACTGCCCTGCGATCGGTACACCGCCTGCCGCCGGAGTACCACGAGTGGCTCTCGGCAGCGGCCATGCTCTATGAAGTGGGAGACTACGTAAACCGGAACGGTCACCATCGCCACACGCACTACATCATTTCAAATTCCGAGATTCTGGGTTACACGCCGCAGCAAAGACGCATGATCGCGGCCATCGCGCGCTATCTGGGAAAGTCACGTCCGACGATCGAGGACGGTCCAATGAAGGCCGTGGACCCGGCTGATCGCGCCAACGTGCAAAAAGCAATTCTGTTGCTCCGCCTGGCGCGTGCGTTGAATTTGGGCCGCAGCCGCGCGGTACAGAAGGTACGCATCGCGCTGCGCTCAGCGGAGGTGAAGTTAACGCTGGTTCCCCGTCGCCGCATGGGAGTCGACCTGGAGTTGTGGGCGATCGAAAAGGAATGCAGCTACTTTCGCGAAGTATTCGGGCGGGAGCTTTCCACGGCCGTGTCGTAGAGACTGCGCAATACTTTCGGGGTCACGCACCACTGCAAAGTTCCAGAACTGCGTCGCATCTCCACTTTGGCAACGGCACCCTTCTTCAGTTCCAGCGAGGCTTCGCAGCCTGAGTCGCTGATAATCGCACCCAGAAACTGGCTCAGGTTCGGATTGTGTCCGACCACCATGATCGCTTCCTGACGCGTATATTTTTCGAGGAGCTTGCGGAAGTCAGCCAGTCCCGCTTCCGGACGCAAACCCGGATCAATTTGCAACTTGCCTTCATAACCCAACTCGTTGCCCACCAGCGAAGCCGTCTGCGTGCATCGCTTGAGCGGGCTCGACACGATCACATCGACCTGAGCATCAAGCGCGGCGAGCGCTCTACCGACAAAGCCACATTGCTCGATACCTTCTTTATCGAGCGCGCGCTTTTCGTCCTTTTTTGGATTGGCAAAATGCTCGCCTGCGCTGGCGTGGCGCAGAAAGTAGAGGATCATTTAGGTTCTATCGTTCCTTTCCCGATACCAGTCTACGCCTGCGCTCCGGAGCCGCAGGCAAGGTCCCAAGCGGCTTTCCTTCCGCCACGCTCATCAGAAAATCCTGCGAGCTGAAGGCGGCAGTTCCTGTCGGAAGCTTCCGATTACGCTTGCCGTGCATAGGCTGCCACGCCCGGATGTAGGATGCATCGCGGAGCAAGATGCGCGCCTTGCGGTTGTCGGTGAGGTAAGAGTCCAAAATCTCATGGCGCACTCGCTGGCGAAGCATTTCGTCGCGCAGCGGCACCAGCACCTCAACGCGCTCATACAGATTGCGCGGCATCCAGTCGGCGCTGCCCATGTAGATCTCTTCTTCGCCGCCGTTCGCAAAATAGTAGATGCGGCTGTGCTCCAGGAATCGGCCCACGATGCTGCGTACGCGAATGTGGTCGCTTACCCCGCGCACGCCCGGACGGAGAGAGCAGATTCCGCGGACAATCAGATCGATTTCCACGCCCGCTTGAGAAGCGCGATAGAGCGCCTGCACGATGTTCTTGTCGAGCAGCGCATTCATTTTCGCTATGATGCGCGCTTCCTTTCCTTGCCGCGCGTGCTCGGCTTCCCGATCGATCAACGCGATGCACTTCTCGGCAAGATCGAGTGGTGCTACGAGAAGCGGTTCATAGCTCGGATTCTCGGCGTAGGCGGTCAGGAAACTGAAGACGTCGTGC
>DASRRV010000003.1:0-7107 GCA_035695545.1 Candidatus Sulfotelmatobacter sp.
GGATACCCGGAAGTCAGCGAAATTGAAGTAATCCGGCACTTCACGCGGCTTTCAACCTGGAATTACGCGATCGATCTCGGCATGTATCCCCTAGGTTCCTGCACCATGAAGTACAACCCGCGTGTAAACGAATTCGTGGCGCGACTAGATGGGATTGCCACGGAACATCCTTATCAACCACAGGAACTTTCCCAAGGATGCCTGAAGATTCTGCACTTATTGGAGAAATGCCTACTGGAAATTACCGGCATGGACTCCATCACGTTGCAACCTGCCGCGGGCGCGCAGGGTGAACTGACGGGACTGCTACTGATTCGCGCATATCTGGAGAAACAAGGCAATGCGCGCAAGAAAGTCTTGATTCCGGATTCGGCCCACGGCACAAATCCGGCAACCGCCGTGATTGCTGGCTACGAAGTGCAAAACATCAAGTCCGAATCACACGGGCAGATTGACGTGGATAAGCTGCGCGACCTGGTGACGGACGACGTTGCCGCGTTGATGATCACCAATCCCTCGACCCTGGGAATTTTCGAAGAGCGGATCCCCGAAATTGCCGAAATTCTGCATGCCAAAGGCGCATTGTTGTACATGGATGGCGCGAACATGAACGCACTTACTGGCGTGACCCGGCCGGGCGATTTGGGCGTGGACGTGATGCATTTGAACTTGCACAAGACCTTCAGCACGCCGCACGGCGGCGGGGGGCCGGGGGCCGGGCCAGTAGCCATGAAAAAGTTTCTCGAGCCGTTCCGTCCGGTACCAATCCTGGTGGAACGCGAAGGCGGAAAGCTGGCGCTCGAACAGGTGCGGCCGGATTCCATCGGAAAAGTTCGCGCCTTCGGCGGAAATTTCGGCGTGCTGGTGCGGGCGCTGGCGTACATTCTGGCGTACGGGCCGGGCGTGCGGCAGGCTACGGAAGACGCTGTGCTGAATGCGAACTACATTCGCAAACATTTAGAAGGCGTTTACGATTTGCCTTATTCCCTGCCCTCGATGCACGAAGTGGTCTTCAGCGACGCGAAGCAAAAACGCAACGGCGTGAACACCATGGATATCGCCAAGCGGCTGATCGACTACGGATTCCATCCTTACACCACCGCGTTTCCGTTGATCGTTCCCGGCGCGTTGATGATCGAGCCGACAGAATCCGAATCGAAAGAAGAGTGCGATTTGTTTATCGATGCGATGAAGAGCATCGCGCAAGAAGCCGCCGCCACGCCGGAATTGGTGAAGACCGCTCCGCACACCACGCGCGTGAAACGGCTGGATGAAGTTGCCGCGGCGCGTAAGCCGGTGTTGCGCTGGAAGCTTGCTTCGCACAGCAAAGCCGCGGACTAACCAGGACTGTCGCGGTCGGCATTTCTAACGCGACACACCGCGCCGGACAAACGCGTGCCGAAACAAACGCGTTTGCTATGATTACGAAGTTCCCCTTCGCGCAGGACCTGAAAGCTGATGTCATCCACAGTTGATGCGTGGTTACCGAAGTCCGTAATTCTCCTGAGAAATTACGATGGGCAAAAATTTGTGTCGGACCTGGCGGCGGGCGTCACTGTTGGGCTGGTGGCGCTGCCTTTAGCCATGGCGTTTGCGATTTCGTCTGGCATAACTCCGCAAGCAGGACTGTACTGCGCGATCGTCACGGGATTTGTGATCTCCGCATTCGGCGGATCGAAGACGCAAATCGGTGGACCGACTGGCGCGTTCGTGGTGGTGGTCGCGGGAATTATCGCCAAGCACGGTCTCGATGGCCTATTCGCATGCACGATGATGGCTGGGGTCTTGCTCGTCCTGCTGGGCGTAACAGGAATGGGCACCGCGGTGAAATATTTTCCGCGCCCGGTAATTGTTGGGTTCACCAACGGAATCGCAATTCTCATCGCCAGTACGCAAATAAAAGACTTTTTCGGGCTGCGGCTGGATCAAGTCCCGGGCGACTTCTTTCATCGTATGAAAGCGCTTGGCGGTTCGTTCGGAACATTAAATTGGGAAGCGACGCTTCTTGCGGTGATCTCGTTGGTGGTGATGATTCTTTGCCAGAAATACGCGAGGCGAGTGCCAGGCGCGATTCTGGTTTGCTTCGGTGCGACGGCGGCGGTCGCACTGATTCATTTGAGTGTGGAAACGATCGGAACGAGATTTGGCGGAATCCCTAAAGGGCTGCCACATTTTGCGATACCGCAATTCAGCTACGACACCGCGCGGCAACTGCTTTCTCCGGCGCTTACGGTGGCAATGCTCGGCGCGATTGAGTCGCTAATGTCGGCCGTGGTTTCGGACAAATTGAGCCACGACAAACACAATCCCAACGTCGAACTGGTCGCGCAGGGCGTCGCCAACATTCTGTCGCCGCTGGTTGGCGGTCTGCCGGCGACCGGCGCAATCGCGCGGACGGCGACGAACGTACGCGCCGGCGCAAAAACTCCGGTGGCAGGAATGATTCACGCGCTAACACTGCTGGCGATCATTTTATTTGCCGCGCCGCTGGTGAAAAATGTGCCACTGGCCGCGCTGGCCGCGATCCTGATGATGGTCGCCTACAACATGGGCGACTGGGAGGAAATCCCGGAAATCCTGAAACTCTCGGCTGCGGATATCGCCGTCTGGCTGGTCACCTTGACGCTGACGGTCGTGACGGACCTGTCGTTCGCGGTGGAATTCGGAATGATCCTCGCGGCGCTGACGTTTATTCGAAAGGTCTCGCGCACGACGACTGTAACGCGCGTAACCCGCGATTACGTGGCGGATAGCAGAGTGCACGTTTTGCAGGGCAAAGACATTCCCGAATACGCCGTGGTGTACCGGGTGCACGGGCCGTTCCTTTTTGGTGCGACGGATAAGTTTGCGGACATTTTGGAAGAGCTCGATACGCTGCCGCCGATCGTGATTTTACGTTTGCGGAATATGACCGCAATTGATGCAACGGGCCTTGGCGCGATTCGCGAATTGGCGGGCCGGTTACACGCTTCGGGGCGGCAACTGCTTCTGTGCGGCGCACGCGAACAGCCGGCGCAATTGATGAAGCAAGCTGAGTTTGCACGCCACGTTGGCGCCCAAAATATTTGCCCCAGCATTACGGCAGCGCTGGTAAGGGCCGCGGATTTACACGACCTTCAGCTTGAGCCGTCGCCGACATTGATTGCCTGAAGACGTTCGCCGCCACAAAGCTGTGCCAACATTGCGTCGATTTTCAGGTAGCACTCAACCACTCCTGGTATTTCCCTCCGCAAGAATTCCCCGCGTATTCATTGTCTAGCCATCGTCCGTTCTCCACTCAGTAACACGCACTCTCTAACGTATGGCCTCGTGCTGGCACTCGTTCGGTTGATGTGTGTGCTTAAGTTGTGTTCAATAAAAGGAGACTGTCCTTGAAAAAAAGCATTGCTGTATTTGCGCTTAGTATCGGTCTGCTTGGAGCGATTTCGTCGCGTGCGGGAGACGATGAACTGCGCGGCCGTGAGATCAAACATGTTCTGCTCGTCAGCGTGGACGGACTGCATTCGCTGGACGTGGCAAACTATGTTGCCGCGCATCCGAATTCCGCGATGGCGGAATTGAGCAGGCATGGCGTGACGTTTTCGAACGCCCGCACTCCAGCCAATTCGGACTCGTTTCCCGGATTGCTCGCGCAGGTCACCGGCGGATCACCGATCAGTCATGGACTTTTCTATGACGTCAGCTACGATCGCACGATTTTCGACCCGACAAACACGACTTGCTCCGGCGGCGCCGGCAACATGATGGTGTTCGATGAATCCATCGACAAGTACAACGCGCAAATCGTTTCGCTGAACGTCATCGATCCGACGAAATTGCCGAACCATATCAATGCCGAAGGCAAATGCACGCGATTGTTCCCGCACAACGCCATGCGCAGCAATACTATATTCGAAGTGGTACGGAGCGCCGGCGGGCACACGGCATGGGCGGATAAACATCCCGCTTATGACATCGTCAATGGGCCTTCTGGCAAAGGCGTGGAAGATCTCTACACGCCAGAAGTGACCAACAACGGCGGCTTCGACAACACTGTGAGTGTGGTCTGCACCGTCGCTAACGATTCTCTGAAGGTGAACGCAATTCTGAATGAGATCAAAGGCTTGCGTCACGACGGAATTCCGGGGCCAGGCGTGCCGGCAATCTTCGGAATGAATTTCCAAGGGGTCAGCGTCGGACAAAAACTCGCCAAAGATAATTCCGACGGCAGCTGCACGGCCGATATTCTGTTTACAGGTCAGCCCGGCGGCTACACCGACGGAGCGGGAACCCCGACCGCGGTGCTGGCATACGGGTTGAAGAAGACTGACGAAGCGCTTGCGAGCATGATCTCCGCGTTGAAGGCCCAGGGCATCTACGATTCAACTTTGTTCATCGTGTCCGCTAAGCATGGCCAATCGCCAATCAATCCGGTTAAAACAAATAAGCCGGGACACTTCGCGGATTTGGTCGCGGCGTTGCCGGATGCGGGATCGAATCCTGCGGCGGCGGTGCTCGCAAATGCCGCAGCGTGCTCGACGGGGCCTTGCGGCTTTGTGCAGGACGACGACATCGCTCTGATCTGGTTGCCGGATCAGAGCAAGACGCCCGAAGTCGCGGCGTACTTGAACGCGAACGCCAACGCTCTGTTCATTGAAGAAGTTCTCGCAGGCCGGGAATTGAACGCGCGATTCAACAACCCGTTGTCTGACAGCCGCACACCGGACATTCTTGTGCAGCCGGTATACGGAACGATCTACACAACGTCGAAGGCGAAGAATGCCGAGCATGGCGGCTTCAGCTTCGGCGACACGAATGTTGGCCTTATCGTGTCGAACCCATCATTGGACGCGCGTGACGTAAAAACGCCGGTGGTGACTTCGCAAATAGCTGTGACTATTTTAGAAGCTCTCGGTATCGATGGAACCAAGCTGGACGCGGTTCGCAAAGAACAGACCGGCGCGTTGCCTTTTATTTTTACGGATGGCGACAAGGACGATAAGAACTAGGTTCAGGTCGCTGTTAGAAATCGGGATAGGGGGGACGATCACTCGTCCACCCCTCCCACAGTCGCGGTAGGGACGCGAGTTAACCGCACGCCCCCCGCACAGATCCGTACAGGCGGGATTACCGCATACGGCTCTTACCGCAGATGCCTGGCGTGGAAGCGCATGGCAGGACGCGGATGTAGGATCGTGGCACTGGGGATCCAGCGAGCGACACGCGGCCCGAAACGCTCCCAGGCCATCCGACTCTTCTGGCTCCGCCGATGAAGTGCGCGATACCAGTGCCAGGCGACTTGGGCCCGAAAGCTCTGCAGACTATCGATGTTGCCGGGCACCGCATGGTAGTTGAAGTAGCCTTGTACAACGGACCTCAACCACTTCCCGACTTCGGCCACTGGCTCGTGCCAGCGCCGCCGAAGCTCCTCCCTTATTGCTTTGAGCTTTGTTGAGAGTCGCTTACGTATAGTCTTGCGATCGACCGAGAAGCCTCCGGTTTTCTGGTTTTTCGCACAGATGTGCGTGAATCCCAGAAAATTAAATGTCTCCGGCTTGCCCTCGCCTCGCCGCTTCCGGTCTTCGGTCGCGAAGCGCCCGAACTCAATCAGGCGTGTTTTGTCCGGATGTAGCTCTAGTCCGAACTTCTGCAGGCGTTCCTTCCATTCCTGTAGGAAGCGCTCAGCATCGGCTCGTTGCTCGAATCCCATGACGATATCATCTGCGTATCGGACGATAATGACGTCGCCTGTAGCGCGATGCTTTCGCCAGTGTTCCGCCCAAAGGTCGAAAACGTAGTGCAGATACACGTTCGCGAGCAGCGGTGATGCGACTGCCCCTTGCGGAGTACCCACTTCCGTTTTTGACCACTTGCCTTCCTCCGATACTCCAGCCCTCAACCATTTTCGGATCAGGCGAAGTATTCTTCGGTCGGCGATCCGGTGCTCGACGAATTTGCACATCCATTCGTGGGAAATTGAATCGAAAAATCCCCGAATGTCAGCGTCGAGTACCCAGTTCACTTTCTTCCGTATGAGTCCTACCCAAAGCGCGTCCAGCGCTTGGTGCTGGCTTCGCCCAGGTCGGAACCCATACGAGAACCCCATAAAGTCCTCTTCATAAATCTGATTAAGGACTGTGACCACCGCGTGCTGGACGATCTTGTCCTCCAGGGCTGCAATGCCCAAGGGTCGTTGTCGTCCATCCGCTTTGGGGATGTAGGCTCTCTTGGAAGGTTGTGCTCGATACGTTCCCCGGTGCACTTGGCTGTGTAGGTCCTCCAGCCGTTTGTCCAGGTCCGTCTCGTACTCTTTCCACGTGACACCATCTACTCCCGGCGCAGCATCTCGCTTTAGCGCGTAGAAGCTGTCCAGCAGCAGCGGAACCGTCACATGGTGGAGTAGTGCAGTGAACCGTGTCTTCCTATCCTGCTTGGCTACTTCTCGCACACCGTGCAAGCCGCTCGACGCGTTGATCCAACTCTGAGTCTGGGTCGCGGTCGTCTGCTCGATGTTCTCTTTGGTCGGTCGCTTTCCCTCCATGCCCTCCGCCAACGGTTTCCCGTTCTTGTTCGGACACTTCGTTGGTACTGTACGACCGTCCGACTCCCCACCAACGTGCATGTTGGACTTCTGGTTCATGACCTTCTCCAACCGGCCCGCTCACGAATCCGTGTCGGGCGTTGATGGGGTCTCCCGGTTCTCGCGCGTGGAGTTTCCATGCATGCTTGGGGTCTCTGACTGCGCAGAGTCTCTCGGATGCTCGCATTAGCGCTTCCGACAGTGTGGCCTTCCGTCTCGGTGGACGACGTCGGCACTCCGGATCCACTTATTTCGCAGCTCGATGTCCCGCCTGCATGTGCCCCTGTTAACGCTTCGCGTCCAGCCTTGCGACTGGCCACGCATAACTCGGGGTCAGGATGGCTTGCTACGCCTTTCCTGTGTGACTCTTGCATTCACTACTCCTCGCCGATTTATTCCCGGCGCACCCACCGTACAAGCGGGTCCGCATACGGCGGTTCCGTAAGTTAAGCCCTGGCGGGCTGGAGATTCGATTCGTCTTTCGCCACAGTGACTTCGCCGCTCTGCAGGTTTCCGTTTCGGCTTCACCGTCTTCTGAACCTGTAAAG
>DASRRV010000004.1:0-3895 GCA_035695545.1 Candidatus Sulfotelmatobacter sp.
AGAAGCTCTGCAGAGGAGTGAGGCTTATTTAGCGGAAGCGCAGAAGTTGACCCAAACCGGCAGTTGGGCGGCGCAGGTCTCTCTGAAGGAAAACGTCAATTGGCCAGAAAACGTCAATTGGTCAAACGTCTATTGGTCAAAAGAGATGTACCGGATCTTCGGCTTCGAGCCTGATCCCACGCCACCGTCCAGCATGGAGGTAGTCCGGCGGCTGCACCCGGAGGACGCGCCATCTCACCCACGTATGGTCGAGCGAGCCATTCGGGACGGGACTGACTTTGAGCTCGACTATCGGCTTCTTCTGCCCGACGGCGCGGCCAAGTACATTCATGCCGTCGGACACCCCGTAGTGAATGCTCACGGTGATGTTATTGAATTAGTTGGTACGGCGATGGATGTCACCGAGCGCAAACGTGCTGAAGATGCTCTCCGCGCGAGCGAAGCATTCTTGCTCGAAGCCCAACGGCTAACCCGCACCTGCAGTTGGAGACACGAGCTCTTATCAGATAAGGTGACGGTCTCCCCGGAAGGGCTTCTAATGTATGGTATTGAACCCGAAGATGACGCATCGTCGGCTGCCTTCTATTTCAGCAGGATGCATCCCCAAGATCGGCCCGGGGTCGAACAAGCTTACGCGGCGGCTTTGCTTGGAAAAACTGATTTCGAGGCAGATTTTCGGATTGTTCTTCCCGACGGAACGATCAAAAACACCCGTAGTATCGGCCATCCCATCCTGGATGAACGTGGCGACGTCGTGGAATTTGTCGGGGCTTCAATAGACGTCACCGAACACCACCGCGCGCGAGCTGACTTGGAGAAGGCGTTTGAAGAGATTAAGCGTCTGCGAGATCAACTCCACGACGAAAATGTGGTTCTCAGGGAGCAGATCGACCAAGCATTCATGTTCGAAGAGATTGTCGGCACCTCATCGGGGTTGCAGGGAGTGCTTTCTCGGCTAATGAAAGTTGCTCCCACCGATTCGAGCGTTCTTATTGGTGGAGAGACGGGAACTGGTAAGGAACTGGTCGCCCGCGCCATCCACAAGCGATCTCGCCGTTCGCAACGCGCCTTCGTGAGCGTGAACTGCGCAGCTCTTGCCCCATCGCTGATTTCTTCCGAACTCTTTGGCCACGAAAAGGGCGCGTTCACCGGGGCGTTGCAGCGCCGCGTCGGCCGATTTGAACTGGCGAACGGAGGAACCATTTTCCTGGACGAAATCGGCGAGGTGCCGCTGGACACTCAGGTTGCACTCCTGAGGGTGTTGCAAGAACGTGAATTCGAACGCGTCGGCGGCACGCAACCCGTCAAAATCGATGTCCGCATAATAGCGGCAACTAATCGCGATCTGGAAGCCGCCGTTGCAAACGGGACATTTCGCTCGGACCTCTACTACCGGCTGAACGTATTCCCAATCCACATACCCCCGCTTCGCGAACGACAAGACGACCTTCTGTTGCTGCTGGAATACTTTGTCCAGCGATTTGCCCAAAAGATGGGCAAGCACTTTACGAAGATCGATAAGCGAACGGTCGAACTATTTCGGTCCTATCCATGGCCGGGCAATATTCGCGAACTGCAAAATGTTGTTGAGAGGTCGGTCATTGTGAGTTCTGAGGGTGTGTTTTGCGTGGATGCAGCCTGGTTGTCCAGCGATTCCTGTCGAGTCAGCTTGCCGCAACAACCTGAGTTCGCAGTTGCCGATGAGGACGCCCGTCGTGAACGGCAGATCATTGAGGATGCACTTGCGGGAAGTCGAGGGCGAGTGTCTGGCCCGGACGGGGCCGCGGCGAGGCTCCGAGTATCACCTTCGACCTTGGAGTACCGCATTAAGAAATTAAGGATTCGTAAAAGCCACTTCAAACTCAGCTAGGTCGTTCGCGGGGACTGGTGAAATCGCAATTTTCGCTGATTTCACCAAATTCACAGGCAGCTTTCCTCGCTTCTCTTCTGTCCTTTCAATCTCTTGCGGATGGTCCGCCTCTTGCACTTGGAGTTGACTGAGAGAGACGTTACGCACCGTCTCGAAAACCGAAATGGAGATGTGCCATGGAACGAATAACGAGAGATAACTCAGCAGTATGCCTGATTGACCATCAGGTCGGTCTATTGACTGGAGTCCGTGATATCACAATCAGCGAATTGAAACACAACGTGGTCGGTCTCGCCAAGGCGGCAAGAATTCTCGGAATACCAACTATCGCGTCTACCACAGCCAAAGATGCTTTCTGGGGACCGACGTTCCCAGAACTCCTCGCAGTACTGGATACAAACAAGTATCCAATTATTGATCGAATGACGATGAACGCATGGGATGACCCGAACTTCGTCAAGGCGGTTGAAGCGACAGGCCGCAAGCATCTCATTTTCGCGGGTGTTACTCTTCAAGTCTGCGCGGCGCTTCCTGCTTACTCGGCTTTGGCCGCTGGCTACAAGGCTTATGTGGCGGTCGATGCGTCAGGAGTGTTCAGCGCACCCAATCGTCAGCTCGGGACCGACAGAATTCAACAAGCCGGTGTAATCCCAGTCGACTATTACTCAATCATCTGCGAGATCATGGCAACCAACGCTGATCCACTCGCCAACGACGTATATGCGGCGCTTGATCTGGACTTCGCCACCCTGCTGGGACGGATTACTGACGCCATAACGAGCAGACAGAAAAGCAACTTGTCTCGTTCGGCGTCACGGTGAGGCGCATCCTGCAGGCCGGCGCGCACGCTACGTTCTGAGGGATGTGTTCTATCGGTGATACCCAAACGTGGATAGGAAAACAACGAACAGCGTGACCAGTGAGGAGAATCTTCTCATGCCCGGCGACGACATTCTGAGTTTGGCCCCTCCGCCTGCTGACGAACGGGTGCCCTATGGCTCGGACGCACACCAGTTCGGTGATCTGCGCCTTCCGAAGGGCAACGGACCTCACCCCCTCGTGATGAACATCCACGGCGGCTTCTGGCGCAACGAGTACGATCTCACGCATGCGGGTCACCTGTGCGCAGCGTTGACCGGCAAAGGTGTGGCCACCTGGAATCTGGAATACCGTCGCGTCGGAGATGAAGGCGGCGGCTGGCCCGGAACATTTTCCGACATCACCAACGGCTATCGTTTCATCGCGCAGCTACCGAAACGGTACCACCTCGACGCCGAAAAGGTCGTCGTGATGGGCCATTCCGCCGGCGGCCAGTTGGCACTCTGTCTAGCCGGCCACCAGGCGTCGGTCAAGCATGCGATCTCCTTGGCTGGAGTAGTGGACCTGCGACGCGCCTGGGATCTGCATCTGGGCACCAACGCCGTGGTTGAATTTCTGGGTGGTCCACTGGACCAGGTCCCCGAGCATTACCACGAGGCCGATCCGACCCACCTTGCGCTCAAAGCCGAGCAGTGGTTATTTCACGGCCTGGAAGACCACGTTGTGCCGCCGCCATTCAGCAGGGACTATTGCGACCAGAAGAAACGGAAGAAAGAAAACGTTCACCTGGTCGAAATCGCGAAGGCAGGACACTTCGAGTTGATCGATCCGCGTTCCACCGCCTGGCCCCAAATCGAGCAGAC
The DNA here is from genome assembly GCA_035695545.1 of Candidatus Sulfotelmatobacter sp. Lineage (GTDB taxonomy): Bacteria > Acidobacteriota > Terriglobia > Terriglobales > Acidobacteriaceae > Sulfotelmatobacter. The sequence continues at coordinate 3,553 of DASRRV010000004.1, forward strand.
TGTGTTGCGCCTGTTCGCCTGATGCGACGAGACACGGCCCGCCTTAGGCCACCTTCCGCAGAACCAGCGATCTTATGACACATAATCATGCGCCGATATCGTGCCTTCATATCATCCACGTAAACGCTCATTTCAGCTTTAATTCTGTAATTTGCCGGTTCATTAGCGCCTTTTCCTGCTCGGAAAGCTTACTGTGGCGAACGCCACACTCACAATTTCGAGCGAGCCTGGCAAGGGAACAAAGGTCATAGCTGTTTCACCAAACAAGGTCGAGACAGTTAGCTCGTAGGCTTCCTTGAGCTGCTCATGATCCTGATCGGATAGATCCTGGGTCGGTGATTGT
>DASRRV010000005.1:0-4773 GCA_035695545.1 Candidatus Sulfotelmatobacter sp.
GCGATGTTACGTTAATTAATGCGCGAGGCTCTGGGCTTGATAGACTCTGACGAGTCGAAAAGCCATGCTTAACACACGACTTCTCGCGCTGCCCGTTGTGGCCATTTGGTCCGCGATCGTCCCAGCCGGACTTGCGTTCTACTCGGAGTCCTGCCCACAAGGGCAAGTCTATTCACATGGACAGGACCATACGGCTAGTCATTGCCCCGTGTCGGTTGTTCAACCGCGTAGCGTCTTACGCAATGCCGCAGTCATGAACGGCGTCGACGTGCTCGAGCATGATCACTTCAAAGAACTGCGAGCTTCAGACCCGTCGACGGTCCGCACCGTCGGCATCATTACGAATCACACAGGGTTCGATGTCGAAGGGCGGCGAACGATTGACGTTCTCGCAGAGGCTCCCGGCATCAGACTCACCGCGATCTTTAGTCCCGAACACGGCATCACGGGCGAACTCGACGTCGACTCCGTTGGCAACTCCGTCGATCGCACGACCGGTGTGCCCGTCTACAGCATCTATGGTGAGACGGTCGCAAGCCGGCATCCTCCTGAAAATGTGCTGAAGAAACTGAATGTCCTTGTCATTGATATCCAGGACATCGGATCGCGGTTCTACACCTATGAATCAACCCTCGGCTACGCTCTCGAATCCGCTGCGGCTACCGGCACAGAAGTTGTGGTACTCGACCGGCCCAATCCTCTGACCGGCATCTACGTACAGGGTCCAGTTTCAGACGGCAATCATCTCAGTTTCGTCGACTACACCACCGAACCGATTCGACACGGCATGACGATGGGTGAGCTAGCAAGAATGTTCAACAGCGAACGCCGCATCAACGCCAAACTCACCGTGGTTCCCGTCCAGGGTTGGGAGCGCGGAGATTGGTTTGACTCGACCGGCCTCGTCTGGGTCAATCTCTCTCCCAACATGCGCAACATGAACGAAGCGGCGCTCTATACTGGCGTCGGAATCTTAGAGTATACAAATGTTTCGGTGGGCCGCGGCACCGACACGCCTTTCGAGGTCTTTGGTGCACCTTGGATCAAGCCGCGCGAATTCGCCCGGTATCTCAATGCGCGTGAAATCCCGGGCGTCCGCTTCGTGCCAACGTGGTTCACACCGGACAAGGGAAGCAAGTTCGGCGGTCAGCGACTCGGCGGCGTGCAGATGATCGTCCTTAACCGCGGCATTCTTGACGCCCCCGAACTCGGACTCGAACTCGCCTCGGCCATGCGGAAGCTCTATCCCAACGATTGGGACACGACTCGCCTCATAGAATTGCTCGGCAGTGACGCCATCCTTGCCGACCTCAAGGCCGGTATGGACGCTCGTTGTATTGCCGCCGAGTATCAGGCCGACCTGCGCAACTTCATGCGGATCCGCCAGAAGTACCTTATCTACGGCGGCTCTTGAGTCGTTTCACAGACGACCCAAGCCTTTATCTCCGTCGTATCTGGAAGAACTATCCGAGGAGTCACAAAGCGGATTACACGCGGGCAGATGGGATTGTCGGCTATGCGTGGATCGCGGGCTATACGCTGGAGTTTCGGGATGGGTATGACCTAATGCAGGAGAATCACCTGCCTGAGGCGATGGACGTGTTGAAGCTGGATGGGTATGACAGCCTGGGCGAAGCGTATATGAAGGGGGAGAAGCAGTTGGCAATTGACAGCTACAAGAAGTCGCTGGAACTGAATCCGGCGAATGATAACGCCAAAGAGAAGCTGAAGATGCTGGAGACGGCTACGGCGGCGAAGTAGCTCTATAAAGTCAATTGACGAAAACAGGCCTCTCAAATTTCGAGTTCTTTCGATGCCGTTCACATTTGAGCGTTTGTCGGAATTTGGATGATGAGAAGTGTAATGGCGATTTTTCACCAACTGACGAATCCCACTGCAGGCGTGGAAAAAGACTCCGAGTTTCGGCGCCCTCGATTAGCTTGCGTTAGGTCGGGGTCGATCAGGATTGCATCGCCCGCCAGCATCTCACCCTGCGGCGCCAAGTGATCCTTGCTGATGCTGTAGACTACCTTGGCCTTATGAGCTTCTCTAATTGGTTGCTGGCCGACTCGCTCCGGGAAAGCGTGCACGGCAAGCTTGAACCCAAGCATCCCTGGTGGCGGGTGATGTGTTTGACCGGCGTTGATTACTTTTCGACGCTCGGCTACCAGCCCGGCATTGCCTTTCTTGCTGCGGGGGCACTTTCGCCTTTAGCCACTCTGGTGCTGGTTGCCGTGACGTTGTTTGGTGCCTTGCCGGTGTATGGCCGCGTAGCTGAAGCCAGCCCCAACGGACAAGGCAGCATCGCCATGCTGGAGAATTTCTTTCCTCAGTGGACGGGCAAGCTGTTCGTCCTGATCCTGCTTGGGTTTGCGACCACCGACTTTGTCATCACCATGACGCTTTCGGCCGCCGACGCTGCCGCCCACATCACGCACAATCCGCTGGCACCTTCGTGGATGCAGAGCCAGATGAATATGACGTTGGCGGTGCTCTCGGTGTTGGGAATCATCTTTCTGAAAGGATTCAAAGAAGCCATTCGCGTGGCAGTCGTTCTGGTGGTCGCATACCTCGCACTTAATGCGGTGGTGGCGGTTGTTGCCCTTGTTCATATCGTGGAGCACGGCCATCTTTTCGTGGATTGGAAGCGCATTCTGTATTCGGAACATCACAACGTGCTTGCGATGATTGGCGTTTCGCTCGTGCTGTTTCCGAAACTCGCGCTCGGGCTGTCTGGTTTCGAAACCGGCGTTGCCGTGATGCCGCTGATCGAGGGTGAAGACCTTCCCGCTCGCATCGCAAACACGCGCCGACTGCTGAACACGGCAGCCATCACCATGAGCGTTTTCCTGATCCTCACCAGCACCACGTCAACGCTGCTGATTCCGGCCGCGGCTTTTCAGGCCGGTGGCCCAGCGAATGGTCGCGCGATCGCATACCTGGCGCACCTGTATCTCGGCGAGGGCTTCGGCACTCTCTACGACATCAGCACGATTTTGATTCTCGGTTTTGCCGGTGCCTCGGCGATGGCTGGGCTGCTGAACCTAATTCCGCGCTATCTCCCCCGGTATGGCATGGCCCCGGAGTGGGCGCGCGCCTCGCGGCCACTGGTATTGGTTTTCATGGTGGTGGCGTTTACGGTAACGCGCCTGTTCCACGCCGACGTGGAGGCCCAGGGAGGGGCCTACGCCACCGGCGTGTTGGTGCTGATGACGTCGGCAGCGATCGCCGTCGCCATTATGATGTGGAAGAAGCCGCTGCGCTGGCCCTTCGTGTGCATCGCCATCATCTTTGTCTACACCACCGTCCTCAACATCTACGAGCGGCCCGAGGGCATCAAGATCGCGACCTTTTTCATTCTTTCCATGATGTTCACGTCGTTGCTCTCTCGCGCCATGCGATCGACCGAGTTGCGCATTACCGGCATTCGATGGGATAACACGGCTCTCGCGTTGCTGTCGGAGGACGACGACCGAATCTTTCACATCGTCGCGCATCCTCCGGGCTCGAATTCCGAGGCCGAATACAGTCGCGCCGACCGCACCATCCGCACTAATCATTCGATCGATGCCAAAGAGGGTTTGTATTTCTTTGAAGTCGAACCCGGGGACGCCTCTGACTTCGAAGAAAAACTACGGGTGACCGGCCGGCGCGTAGGTCCCTATCGTATTCTGAGCGCACAAAGTCCCGTAATTTCCAATGCTTTCGCCGCCCTCCTGATCGACCTGGAACACGACAGCGGAAAATTGCCCCACGCTTATTTCAGTTGGACGGAAGGCAATCCGATCGCTAACTTTTTCAAGTTCCTGTTTTTCGGCGAAGGGGACACTGCACCGGTTACTCATGAAGTGCTGAGGCGGGCGATTCCTGATCTCAGGCGACGGCCCGTCGTCCACGTGAGCTGAGTGGTGGAAGCTAAAGGCCATCGCAGGTCGTATCCCGGCGTTCCCACTCGAGAACAGGCGCAAGCCGTTGAGCTTGGCGAGGGGGAGTGGAGCACCGACATAAACTTCAAGCTGCCGCGTTCGGCGGCTCACGGTGCAACCAGACAGAACCTGAAACGGCAATCAACTGGCCAGTTCATCCCAGTACCTCGGAAAGCGGTCGGCATCTTCCCACGGGGCGGATGTCGGACGCGTATGGAATTGAAACGTGCAATTGTGGACGCGATCTGCGAGAGTGTGGCGCTCGCCAAGAAACCAGCGTCAGGGGTGCATATTCCCTCCCGTTGTGTTCTCACCCCTAACCCCTACGGCAGTTTGACGGGGCATTACGCATTGAGGGGAAAATGCTACACGTAACCAGGTGGTAAACGGACGCAGAGGTGGTGGGCTGACAGAGGAAAAATGCTGCACCCCGGCTGGCATGTCGAGTGATCGACTAGGGAACGTACAAGCGTACTGGTCGGATGCGAACTGAATCGGTTAAACTTCAGCTTCTTTCGCCTCAGTTACGTCAGCCATCCTGCGATGCAGCATGGCGGGAGGCCCAAGACCGAAGCGATCCGGTGGAGCCAAAGTGAAATGTGCTATCGCCATTGATTCGAATAACGAGGATTTCGCAGAAATTGTTCGGACGCTGTTTCCCAGCGAATGGCAACCGCACGTAACTGTATCAACGTATTCCAAATGGACTGATGTCATCGAGATGGTGCGAGTCACGTTGCCCGCTCTGCTCGTCATCCACACGAATCTGTTCTTGTTGAGCCCGGACGGGATTGAGGGTTGTGTAGCCATTAGCCCCAACACCCGATACCTGTTTCTTACTGCATGG
>DASRRV010000006.1:0-13323 GCA_035695545.1 Candidatus Sulfotelmatobacter sp.
TGATCCCGGCGCAGGTGTTGGGAGAACTGGAGCAAAATACCCGCCCCGGCTGTTCGCTTTCGGACAGCCAGATTCGAGACCGGACACCATTCAGAGTCCGGTCCTCCCGCCCAGACGTGATTTCTTCATGGGAGCGAAGGACTTAGTACGATACTGATCGTGGCTCGAAATTTGCATCACTTTTACCTCTGCTTCTCGCCCCGCGGCTATGTGGAGGACAGAACATGGAGCGCCTGTTCGAAGATCTTCGGCACGGGATTCGGATGCTGCGGAAGAGTCCCGGTTTCAGCGCCGTGGCCGCGCTCACTTTGGCGTTAGGCATCGGCGCCAGCACCACGATGTTCGGTGTGATGAACGCCATTCTTCTCCGGCCACTTCCCTTTGATGATCCTGATCGACTAGTCAGGATCCTTTCCACCAAGGGCGACTCGGTGACCGGTCCCTCGCCGCTGGATACGCGCGACTTTGGCGCTCAGAACCACACCTTTGAGCAAGTGGTCGTCTATGACACCTGGCGAAAGAACGTCAGCGCCAATGCCGAGTCGAGCGAACCGGAACAACTTCCTGTGGGTCTGGTGCCGGCGGAATACTTTGAAGTTCTGAAAATTCACCCCCTGCTGGGGCGCCTTTTCACGGCCGCGGAAAATCGCTGGGGCGAAAACTTTGTAGCTGTTCTGAGTTACGACTACTGGCAGACACACTATGGTGGCGATCCCTCTGCCGTGGGCAAGACGGTGACTATCAATGATGAGCGCTACAACATCATCGGCATAATGCCCGATTCGATTCCGAGTTGGTGGCTCGAATCGCCGCACGGCCGAACCGAACTCTGGACTCCCTTCGCACCCTACGCCACCGTTTGGGATGAGACGGCGCGCGGGAACAGAGATTTCAGCAGCATAGGCCGTCTTCGGCCCGGAGTGACTCTCGAACAGGGGCAGGCCGATCTCCAGAGAATTGCGAACAACCTGGCCGCGCATTATCCGTTGGACCGGGAGGTCAGTGTCGTCATCCGGCCATTGGCCGACGATCGCGTCGGCGGCCTGCGACCCGTGGTGGTCTTGCTGACGGGGGCAGTTCTTCTAATTCTATTGATCGCCTGTTCCAATGTTGCCAACCTCCTCCTGGCAAGAAATTCTGATCGTGGGCGCGAGTTGGCATTGCGTATGGCACTGGGAGCGGGAAAACCTGTGTTGATGCGGCAAGCCATGGCTGAAGCCTTGACCCTGGGCTTGCTTGCTGGCGGCGTAGGCTGCCTTCTGGCATGGACAGGATGCGCGACTCTCGCGCATGTTCATCCCACGCGGTTGCCACAACTCTCCACGGTTGAGATTGATTTTCGCGTGCTGATTTTCGCCTTGGCGATCTCTCTGATCAGCAGCGTTTTCTTCGGCGCATTTCCGGCATGGGTAAGCTCAAGAGTGAATCTGTTGGATTCCCTGAAGGAAGGCGGACGTACCAACGCTCCCACAAAGGGCCGTCAGTTGGTGCGACGGTTGTTCGTGGTCAGCGAAATGGCTTTCGCGGTCATGCTTCTGGTGGGGACAGGACTGCTGGTGCAGAGCCTGTTGCATTTGCAGGAGCAGCGGACTGGTTTTCGCGTCGATCACCTTTTACGGGAACATCTTTATCTGCCGACCGTGCGATATCCCAATCCCGCGAACGTCACACACTTCAGCGACGATTATTCGAGTCGCGTTCGCCAGTTGCCGGGAGTGGAGGAAGCCACCATCAGCGCAGCGTATCCTCCCGATGATCAGTGGATTCAGAATTTCACCATCGAGAACCGGCCGGCATCTCGTCTGCAAGATGTACCCACCGCGTCCTTCAACGTTACGGACTCGCACTATCTTCACACCCTCGGAATCCCGTTGCTTAAGGGCCGAAATTTTAGCGATTCCGACACGGACACGAGCGTCCCGGTGGCACTAGTGAATCAGGCGTTCGTGAGCAGTTATTTTCCGTTGGAAGATCCGATCGGAAAGCAAATCCGTCTCGGCTTGCCGCAGCCGATGGTGGCCACATCGGCGGCAAACACGCGGCTTACGATCGTGGGCGTGATTGGAAACTGGATGAATCGCGGCCTCGCCCTTCCGCCCGAGCCAGAGATTGTTACCCTGTACCGCCAGATCCCGGATCTGAATTATGGGTTCAAGAACCTGATTGTGCGAACCGCTCTCGATCCGCTTCAACTTGCATCGCCCATCCGCGCAGAGTTGCACGCGCTCGATGCAAACCTCCCCTTCGCTGAGGTCTCCACCATGGATGACATCATGGCCGAGCAAACGGCCGATCGTCGCTATACCACCGGCCTGCTGATTCTGTTTGCCGCGTGCGGCGTCCTGCTGGCGGTCATCGGTGTCTATGGCGTGGTTTCGTATTCCGTGACCCAGCGGACTGGCGAAATCGGTTTGCGGATGGCTTTGGGAGCGCGGCGAGAGGACGTGGTTTGGCTGGTCGTAAGGCAAGGACTGGGGATGGCCGCGATCGGATCCGCCATCGGCCTTACCGGAGCCTGGATTTTTCGTCAGGCCGTCGCTCGCCTTGTTTTTGGCGTCTCGCCCGCCGACCCGCGCACTTTCGCAATTGCAGCCTTCCTGCTGATGACATTCGCGGTGGCTGCCTGCGTCCTTCCGGCTCGCCGCGCCGCTTCCACTGATCCCATGCTGGCACTGCGATGGGAGTGACGGCTCATCGCTTGGACAGGCTTATAAACCTGGCCACCAATGGCTCTCGCTTCGAGCACAAAACTGGGACCCTATAAGATCCAGTGGCAGCTTCCTGGGATGAGGCGATTAGGAGAGTAGTCAAAAGCAACAGCTCGGCGCTCAATGCCGGTCCGACGCCAGGTAGAGCACAACTCCACTCAACACAGCCAACGCTCCCAGCGTAGGGATGAGCAACACTAAGCTCCAATCGACTTTCACGGAAGCCAGGGACCAGAGCGTCTCCAGATGAAAAGCGTGCGACCTCGAAAGTCCCGGCAATCCTGGCACCCAGCTGCTGTGTCCGAATTGCGATGCTACGAAGCCCGCAGCCACGAGCAGAAAGACCAGCGCGGCAAACCTTTGTGCGACCGTAATCGGCTTGCTGACGCGCTCCACCGCCGCATTCCTCCTGCGCAATTGTGCTCGCCACCACAGCAGCCCCGGAGAATCGACATGCTCCATTTGGACCGCTTCATTGCGGGCATCTTGAAAAGTCTGCGTCACCAGAACCAGGTCGCTGCAACTGCGGCAAGCATCCACGTGACTGCGCAGTTCCGAGTCGCAGCCTTGGGGCCAGCGCCCATCCTTCAGCGCTCCTGCAATTTCTTTCCCGTATGAACAGAGCCGTGTCATAGGCTGTTTCGACCTCTTTAGACTTGCTCGCGCAACACCTTCGCAATTTTTCGCCGCGCCCGGAACAGCAACAGACGAACGCTCGCCGTGGCTAGCCCGGTGATTTCGGCAATTTCTTTATGCGAATAACCTTCAGCGTGGGCCAGCCAAAGCAGTTGCCGGTCCCGAGGACGCATTCGCAACATTGCCGGCCCCAGCGCAATCACAGAGTCGGCACGAGTCGCACTATCCCGCGAAGCGAACACTTCCTCAGGAACATCCTCCAGAGCAGTCGGCCGCGGACGTCTCCAGTGATCCCGCATTAGGTTGGTTGCGATCTGAAACAGGTAACGCCGGTGCGCCACCTCGCCTTCATCCGATCGTGATGCGCACAGAAAGCGCAGATAACTTTCCTGCACCAGGTCGTCGGCCAGAGCCGGATCCCCCGACACTCGCGCCATGTAAGCCCACAGAGAACGCGAGGATCGCTGGTAGAAGCCGGTGAAGGCATCGCTGTCCATGGACTGTTTGGCGGCCTGCGATTCCTCGCCGGTCTCAACTCTCGGAATGGCGTATTCGCCCGTCGTATCGGTAGTCCTCAGTGCTGCATCACCGGGCAGCCGCACTCGCTTTTGGTTTTTCAAGTGAGCCAGCGAGTGGTTCTAGTTGCGGTTTTCGTTATTCTGCGGCATCAGACCAAGATGCTTCGCCAGAACCCATGTAATTGCTGCGGAAATGATAAACCCAAGACCCGGCATTAGCATCACGATCCCGATCACCAGCAACGGCGCTGCATCCTCGGGAAGATTGTGCCGGAGCATCAGCAGGCCGGCTCCCAGCAGACTCATCACCACCCCAATCTGCAGAGGCGTAAGCACGCGCGCCACTGGGCTCGGGACGGGCTGCGTCCGCTCGAATCCCACGGTAATCGGCGCTGCCTCCAGGAATCTTTTCCCCACCTCGGTGTTCATATAGCTCAGCAACTCGGGCGAAGTCCCGAACTTGTCCATCAGCTTGCCATGCACATCCGTTTGTAACTGGAAGATGCGCCCCCACCTCCGGTTCTCCAGCAGAACATGGCTCAACCAGAGAAGCGCGGAAAGAATGCAGAGGAAAACCAGGAAAGGGATTCCGTCACTGACCAACTCCATCAACACCGGAGACCCCTGCCGCTGTCGTGGCAATTCCGGCCACACCTTGCGCTCCAGCGCTTCACCGGGCTCGCCATTGCCTCGATCCAGATTCGTAAATAGATAGAAATCAGGATTACGCGCGATTTCCGGATGATCCTGCAGATACCGCGCCAGCTGCGGATTATTGCGGCTCACATATTCCTGGTTCGACAGCAGCGATGGATCCCGCGCCACCACCGTCGTCAGAGTCGGGCTCATGCGCAGCAACTTGATCAGCTCGTCTTGCGTGACCGCCAGGTCCTTCTCGCTGGCGACCGGCAGATTGGCCGAATTCTCTCGCGGCGTGGAGACTTTCGACTGTGCAGCCGCACCAACCGGAAACAACCCAACCATCATGACGCCTGCGCAAACCGCTCCTCGGAACCACCGGTACTTGAGCATGTCGATATCCCTTCTCTGGATGGAGATTTCAAATCTCCTGCCTCTATAACGTTTCAGGGGATCTTTGGTTAACAAGCGCAAGGAAAGGTTCGAGTGAAAAAACGGGAGGTGACCATGTGGGGACAGCCGCCGTCGGCTGTCCAGCGCTCTATTGGTTGGCAATAGGGAGTTTCGAAAAGGACCGCGAAATGCAGGCTCGGGGGCAAATCTACTTGTAGGCTTCCGCCGGCAATCCGGTGATGCGGATTCCGCCGTGGCCCTTGTGGCGAATATTCAGGCCAATGAGCAGCGCGGTGATCTGCTCGATGATGCGAGCGTTCTCGAGCGTGCCGCCGTCGATGGCGCGCACGCCCGGAATCTTCGCCGCCAGTTCGCGCGTCAGTTGCCCCGCATCCGGATCGTCGCTGCACACGATTACATCGCAATCCAGCGGATGCTCGCCGCCCAGCAAATCGGCGGAGACATTGTGAAAGGCCGCCACCACGCTCACTTCCTCGGGAACCAACTCCGCCGCCTGCTGGGCGGCCGAGCCTTGCCATACTCCCAGCGTTCGCGAAGCCCGTCCGCCCACTCCCGCAGCCAGCGGAACGGTAGCGTCAATCAGAATGCTTCCCGGAGTCATCGAGTTCTTGAGCTGTTTGAGAAGTTTCGCCTGGCCTTCGAACGGCACTGTCAGCATCAGGATGTCGGCCGCTGCGCAGGCTGCAGCATTCTCCATGCCCGACACGTTGCCTTGCGGCGCTCGCAGCTTAATAGACGCCGCTGCCTTCTTCGCCCTCTCCGCATCGCGCGACCCAATAATGATGGTTTCTCCCGCGCGCGCCCAGCGAAATGCCAGTCCCATCCCCGCCGGGCCTGTGCCTCCGATGACCGCGATAGGTCGTACTGAAATGGGGGTCGAGCCGGTCGCATCTGCGGGATTCTCGCTCATGCGAACTCGGCCTCCAGCGCCGGTTCGGTCGTGAACTGATCCTCATTCAGCGGAAGCTTGATCTGGATGCGCGAGTACTTCGTATTGCGCTCCGCGGGAATGCGGCCGATCTCCATAATCAGCGCCTGAAAATCCTCCGGACTCGTGTACTGACCAGCCGTAGCTCCCGCTTCGCGCGAAATATTTTCTTCCATCAGCGTGCCGCCGTAGTCGTTTGCGCCCGCGTGCAGGCACAGCTGCGACAGTTTGCGATTCAACTTTACCCACGAAACCTGAATGTTGTTGATGGATCCCGCCAGCAGCAGCCGTGCCAAAGCATGAACCTTCAGATGTTCGGCCAGTGTCGGGCCAGTCCGCGCTAATCCCTGATGGAAGAGCAACGTGTTCTGGTGCACGAAGCCGAGCGGAACGAACTCAGTGAATCCTCCAGTCTCGGATTGAATCTCGCGCAACAACCGCATCTGCCGCACCCAGTGCGCCGGAGTCTCCGCGTGCCCGTACATGAGCGTTGACGTGCTCCGTATCCCGCAGCGATGCGCATTACGAATCACTTCGATCCACTGCGCCGTCGATAGCTTGTTCGCCGAAAGAATGTGCCGAATCTCGTCGTCGAGAATTTCAGCCGCCGTTCCCGGCAGTGTGCCCAATCCGTTGTCCCGCAGCATCGACAGATAGTCGGCCAGCGGCATGCCCGTGAGTTCCACGCCGTAGACGATCTCCATCGGCGAGAATGCATGAATGTGCATCTCCGGCACTGCGCCTTTCACCGCACGCAGAATGTCCCGGTAGTGAAACTTCGGAAGATCGCGCGGCAAGCCTCCCTGGATGCACACCTCGGTGGCCCCGATCTGCCAAGCCTCCACCGTCTTCTGTGCCATCTGATGGAGTGTCAGAAAATAGGTGTCCGCCTCGCGCGGCCCACGGCTGAACGCGCAGAACTTGCATCCCACGAAACAGATATTCGTGAAATTGATGTTGCGGTTCACCACGTAGGTAACGATGTTGCCCACCAGTTCCACCCGCAGAATGTTGGCGGCCACGAGCACGCCGAGAAGATCGTCCCCGTCGGAATCCGCGAGCGCATAAGACTCCTCGAGCGACAGGTCCCCACCATTCTGAGTCTCGAGAACGTTTTCCAGGGAAGCCCGCACCGCACCAGTCAGCCGCGGCGCAACGTCAGACCATTCAAGCGACGGGAAAGATTCGAGTTCCGAAAGCGCGAGTGCGCGGTTCATGGATCCTCCGCAGTGGAAATGTATTTTAAGCGCTTTCTCGAAGGATGTCTTCTCGCCTCCGGTGCGCGCGCTATCCTGGAACAATGGCTTCTTTCAGAGCCCTTTAAGGCTATTGTTAGCATCAGATTTTCATTGCTTTCTGAGTGGGCTCTTCGTAGCGACAGGTTTTCTTAGCGACCTTTGCGCTCAAAAGCTTTGGAAGTTTCGGACCCGTTGCAGTGGATCAGGCGTTCGAATTGCGCATTTGACCACCTGCCCACATTCCTCAGGTTTTTCTTAGCGTCAGCTTTTCGTCGCGACCTTTGCGCTTAGCCGTTCTTAGCGAAACAGATCCCTCGCCGCCGGGCGAAGCAACTCCCCAACCCCGCTGCCGCCAGACTCGTACCGGAATCCCCGCACAACGCAGGCCGGAGCCCGCTTCAGCTTCCCGCAAACCAGTCCCGCCGCACAAGCCAGCTCGTCGGCCACTGCCTCAACGCTGGCTCGCAATTTGTAACCGTGGGAATCGCGCCGCCCGCGGTCGTCGCGCAACCCCTTCATCCCCGCGATCCCAATCGCAAACTCCGTAAGCCCTTCGCGCCAGGGTCGCCCAAAGCTGTCCGTAATAATGACGGGCACCGTCACGCCAGTCCGCTTCTTGATCTCCCTGCGCAGAGCCGCGGCCGAGCGGTCGGAATCTTCCGGCAGCAGCAGCGCATATTCTCCTCCACTCACGTTCGACAGATCGACACCGCTGTTCGCGCACAGGAACCCGTGATGCGTCTCGGTGATGAGCACACCGTTCTTCCGCCGGATCACGGCCCGGCTCTCGCGCAAAGCCAATTCGATCACCCGCGGATCAAGCCCATACTGTTCGGCCCACGCGATAGATTCGCCAGAGGGCTTGACCTCTGCCAGATCGACCAACCGCCCTTCCGCCTTCGAAACAATCTTGTGCTTCACAACCAGAATGTCGCCCGCTTGAAGCCGAAGTCGTCGACGACGAAGCGACTGCATCAGCTTGTCCGCCAGCGAATCGCCCGGCCGGATTTCTTCCGCCACTGCAATCGGAATCAGCCGAAGCTCATCGCTCGCAACGGACGAGGCCGACGCAGTTTTCTTTCCTCGCCTCGACGCCGACCCCTTCCCTTTCATTCCGCCGAACCTCGCGACGCTCCCAAACCCGCGCGCGCATATTCCCTCCCCAATCGCTGGGCCCTGGTGTCTCCGGGAAGTTCGAGCAGTTGTTGCAGGTCCCACGGATTGTCCACATCGACTGCGATACCCGGAAGTTCGAGCACAACGCACGGTTTGCCGGTAGCCTGCGCCGCCGCATGATGCGGTTTGAAGCTGTCGTTGCCAAATCGCAGCGGAAACAGATTCGCCGGACACCGGAAGGCCGCGTTCGTCCCGCGCCCGTCCCCCGCAGGCACCAGCACGCTGCCCTCCGCGGGCGCATGTTTCAGAATCTCTTCCAGTTCCCACGGCTGAATCAGTGGAATATCCGCCGGGATGACCAGCGTGCTGTCCACTCCGCGCTCGACACAGATGCGCGTAGCCATCTCAATCGCACCCGTCTCTCCCGGGTTGTCGAGGTCGGGAATAACTTCGAACCCATACTTCCCCGCGACTTCCGTCGCATAGACATCCCCGGTCACGACTGCAACCGAAGGACGGTTTTTCCAGTTGAACAATGCGGTGAGAACGTCATGCAGCATCGCCTGAGCCAGTGCCGTCCGCGAAGGCTGATCGAGAGCCGCTGCCAGGCGCTGCTTCGCCCCCGACATGTTCTTGACTGGAACGAGAATCACGGCCGGTCCAAACGTCGAAAGCCCGTGGCGGCTTTCTCCCCAGCCTCGTCGCCCGGAACCGCAGCGGCCGTGACGTACGACAGAGCTTCGCGTGCCAGCGCGGCTTTATCTTCCGCGCTGCGCATGATGGTCTGAGTGCACTGCACGCGCAAACCGTTCTTCCGAAGAGCCTCAGCCGCGCGAGCATCGCGCGTGTCACAGATCAGGATGTCGAGAAAATCTTCATATGCCTGCGCGACGCCGGTGATCGAGCACGGCAGCCCTTGCGCCTGCATCAGAATTCCCGCCGGACCCGCCACCGGAGCATTCCCCACGATCGGGCTGACCGCCGCAATCTTTCCTCGCGCTCGCAACAGTGCTTCGCGAATCCCCGGCACCGCGAGAATCGGCCCGATGCTCGTCACAGGATTGCTCGGAGCAATCAGCACCGCATCGGCAGACGTAATCGCCTCGATCACGCCTGGAGCCGGTTCCGCGTCGGAAGCTCCCGCAAACCGCACCGAGTTCACCGGATCCTGATACCAGCGCTGTACGAAATACTCTTCGAAGCTCAGCTCACCTATAGGAGTATCCACCCGCGTTTCGACGCGCGAGTCGCTCATCGGCAACACCCGCGCCTTCACTCCCAGCTTGCCGCAAACCGTAGCGGTCGCTTCCGACAGCGTCTTCCCTTCGGCCAGCAGCCGCGAGCGCAGCAGATGCATTGCCAAGTCTCGGTCGCCAGCGTGAAACCATGTAGGCTCGCCCAGCTGTCCCATGGCTTGCAAGCAGAGAAACGTATCGCCTTTCACGCCCCACCCGCGTTCACGGCTCAACATCCCGGAAAGAACATAGGCGATCGAATCGATATCCGGCGAAACATACAGTCCCCACCACAACAGATCATCGCCCGTATTGACGACGATGGTAATCTCCTCGGCGGGCATCGCTTGGCGCAGGCCATCTACGAATTTCGCTCCCCCGGTGCCGCCGCTCAGAACGCAAATCATGCCGCCCTCCGGGCTAATCCATCCGCACTGCAGGCCGCGCGCAATTTTTCGGACAGCAACCCAGGCTTGGCCGCCAGCGCCGGCAAAAATTCCGGATACACCGGCAACCGCTGGCGCAGCACAGCTCCCTTGGCCTCAGTCCGCAGGCGCAGCTGCTCCAGATGCGGCCACGGCTTTTCCGGATTGATAAAGTCAGGGGTCAGCGGAGAAACTCCTCCCCAATCGTTGATGCCCGCATCCACCAAATCCTCATAGTAAGGCGCAGACAGGTTGGGCGGCGCCTGAATATTCACATTCGGCAGTAACAACCGAGCTACTGCCACGGCCCGCATCATTTCGCCGCGGCTGGGCTCCGGCCAATTCGCCATCGGAATCGCCTGCTTCACCCGGAAGTTCTGCACAATCACTTCCTGGATGTGCCCATACCGCTCGTGCATATCCCGGATCGCAAGCAGCGTCTCCACGCGATCCTCAAGCGACTCGCCGATCCCGATCAGCAATCCAGTAGTAAAAGGCACATTCTGCTTCCCCGCATCTTCAATCGTGCGCAACCGTTTCGCCGGAGCTTTATCCTGAGCATTATCGTGCGCCGCGCCCCGCGCCAGAATCGCCGTGTTGGTGGTTTCGAGCATAAGCCCCATGCTCGGCGAAACCGCCGCCAACCGCGCAATCCACTCCGCGCTCAGCAATCCCGGATTCGGATGAGGTAGCAAGCTGGTCTCGCGCAACACCAGTTCGCACATCGCTTCCAGATAGTGCAACGTCGATTTGTATCCGAGGTGACGCAGCGTCTCGCGCATCTCCGGAAAAAGCAGTTCCGGCTTATCGCCCAGACTGAAGAGAGCCTCGGTGCATCCCAGCTTCTCTCCGGCTCGCGCCACTGCCAGCACTTCGTCCGGCGTCATCGTGTGCGCCCCAGCATCGCCCGCATCGCGCCGGAACGTGCAATATCCGCAATAGTCCCGGCAAAGATTGGTAAGCGGCAAAAATACTTTCCGCGAATAAGTGATGACACCCGGCTTGAACCGCTCCTTCGCCGCCCGCGCCGCCGTCAGCACCTCCGGCAGTTCGTCGTCCGAACACCGGATCAGCCGCAGCGCCAACTCGCGCGAGATCGCCGCTCCAGCCCACCCAACCGGCAAATCCGAAATAGAAGCTGCAACCGTCAAGATGAATCGAATGATACAACGTCCCCCCGTGGTAATGTATGCGGTTGCACCTGATCCTGCTCAGCCGCAATTCGTAGAGACGTAGCTTGCTACGTCTCTACCGGTAGCGCCGCGAATTGTCCTTCGGGAAAACGCAGCGTCGCCAGATTCCGCTATGACCCTGAACCCGTCCGATTTCCGAAAAGCCATGGGCGCCTTCGCCACCGGCGTAACCATCATCACCCTCGACCTCGATGGCGAAGTCCACGGCATGACCGCCAACGCCTTCACCTCGGTCTCCCTCGACCCGATTCTCGTTCTGGTTTGCGTCGACCACGCCACTCGGACGCACGCCCACATGCACGCCAAGAAGCGCTTCGGAATCAATGTCCTCTGCGAAGATCAGCGCGCCATCTCCGAGTACTATGCCCGCCCCGAACGCTCCCACGAGCGTGCCGAAACCGAGGCCGGAGCCCGCTTCGACCGTACCCGGCACGGCACCCCCATGCTCCACGGATCCCTCGCCTACCTGGAGTGCCGCCTCCACTCCGCCCAGGAGGCCGGAGACCATACCATCTTCATTGCCGAAGTCGAAGACGTCGTCGTCCGCGAGGGCGACCCGCTCCTATACTTCCGTGGAAGATATCGCAGGGTGGGTGACGATATAGAAAAGTGAGGGAACTCGCCCGCAGTCAGGCCCCCTGTCACTTTTCCGGTCCCCGAGCATCAAATCACTTTCAAAATAATCATCCAAACTGGAAATTAATTCATGCCCGAAAAAATCGTAAAGCCCGAAACCGAGTGGAAGAAGCAACTCACCGACGAGCAGTATCACATCACCCGCGAAGCCGGCACCGAGTGCGCCTTCACCGGCAAGTACTGGAACACCAAGGATCCCGGCATGTACCACTGCGTCTGCTGCGGAGCCCCGCTCTTTGATTCGCAGACCAAGTTCAACTCCGGCACCGGCTGGCCCAGCTTCACCAAGCCCGCCGACGGCGGAGGCGTCGTTGAGCACCGCGACTCCACCTACGGCATGGTCCGCACCGAAGTCCGCTGCGCCACCTGCGACGCCCACCTCGGCCACGTCTTCGACGACGGACCGCCGCCCACCGGCCTACGCTACTGCATGAATTCCGCCGCCCTCGATCTCAGGCCAACCACCAAGAAGTAATCCCGGCAAGGGAGATTCCAAGTCCACCCGGACGCGGGTGCCCCCTGTCTCGCTTCCTTTGCGAGACGGGGGATTTTGACTTTCGGGAAAAGGGGCTGAAGCCGGAAGCCGAACGCCCCCCGTCACTTCCGCCGCTTCCGCGGCAGCAACCCCCAAACCTCCTCATACCGCGCATACTTCTGCCCCTTCATCCCCGGAGCCACCCGTATATTGCTCTTCAACCGCAGCACCACCCTCGCCGGCGAGATGAAACCATGCCTTCTTCTCCAGGGCATAAATCGCAAAGAAGTCCACGTCCTCCACCATAGTAGTACCGGATCCCCGTCCTCTTGAGATAGCACACATATCCGCCGTCCCCGCGAGGCACGTCCGTCGATTTCACCTGCCCCCTCCGGAATCTCCCTCCATCCTCCACCGAACCGTCATACCGGCTCGAGTCTCTCCAAGGCTTCGCCACGGTGAACCCAAGCTCCGCTGCCCTCGTCATAAAGATCAACTCCACCCATTCCCCCCGCCTCTTGGAAGTGTCAAAACCGCCCTTCACGCCCATGGAATTTGCCCAAAAACACGAAAGGCGCAAGCCCGGAGGCTGCGCCTTTGGTTCCCTTCAGAAATTTTGTCCTACTTCTGTTTTATCAATTTCGACCCGGCAAAGTGGCAAGCTTTTCAAATAAATATCTTCTTTCCCCTCAATAAGATAACCCCTAAAGTTTAATTTTTGCCTATTGACAAGATTTTTTCGAAATTTACCGGGGGTGCGCCCATCATAAGCGCTGACTTAAGAAACAGTTTTAGGGTTCGTGGACCTATGCTTAGGGAATGCGTATTGTCGAAGAAAACTGGAAGGTCCTCACGTCGTTGCTTCCCACAGGATCGCGGCAAATTGGCGTGGCAGTCGGGTGCAGTTCAGCGAGTGCGCGGGTTTCCGTCGCCGGACGTTCTGTTGCGTACTCCTCTGCTACATGTGGGGCGAGGGTATCTTTGCGTGAGACAGTTGTTCGCGCCAAACTGGCCAACTGGACTCGCATTTTGGATGTCGCGCTCCTGGGAAACATCCGCCGAGGTTACTCAAAAAATTGCCGCTGACTGTGACCCTGTTGCGGCAACGCCACTTATAGCAGGTATATCTACCTTACGGAGTCTCAACCGCTCCCGCAGGATC
>DASRRV010000007.1:0-3131 GCA_035695545.1 Candidatus Sulfotelmatobacter sp.
CCCAAGCATCTTCACGGAGTAAATGGCTTGTGAGAACTTCGTGCCCCATCGATTCCAGGATGCCGACGATTTCCTTTGCCGCCTCCAACGATGAACGACTTCCTGCGACGGTAAATCCAAAGTAGACCTTCATAAAGCGATATTGGTCACCTTTCAGGAACTCGGCTATAGGTGTCGCGACTCGCTCCCTTGGCCTATGCCAAAGCAGGAGCAGATTCTTTTTCGCGCTGCAACACCAGCAGCGTCTCGTCATCGTTGTGCCGGTTCCCGCGAAACTCGGTCAGCCGCTTCAGCAGTTGTTCCCCTAATGTCCTGGGGCTTTCGACTGGGCCTTCACGAGCCCATTCCAGAAGTTGTTCCCGTCCGAGACCGTTGCCCGCGCCGTTCTCCGCGTCTGTGATGCCATCTGTATATAGCACCAAAAGATCCGATGGCCGCAATGTCACCATCGTCTGACAATAGCCAGTGCCGGGAATCAATCCCACAGGCAAGCCGAATGCCTTGTGCGGGGTGGGGTCGCCCTCTTCCAACCAGCCCCAAGCTCGATCAGAAGCGTGGTACCACAAAGGAGGTAAATGGCCAGCGTTACTGAATGCGAGGTGTCCGGTGACCCAGTGGAAACCCAGGACAATTGCGGTCGCGTACTGGCCGTCACCGTCTCGGTTGAACATGTCATTCAGTCCGCGCATAAAATCAGACTGACCCCACACGTCAATGTTCTTGCGCATCAGTTCGTGCAGAGTCATGGCTGCGAGGTCCACTTCTCGACCATGCCCACTCACATCGGCGAGCGCGATACGGGATATCAAATCATGACTGCAGACAGACATGAAATGAACGTCGCCGCCGCCCTCGCCCTCGTTGAGGGGAATCGAGGCTACCCACGCCACCATTCCCGGCAGCTTTCGCGTCCCGATGAACTTATGATTGCCGCCACGAACCTCATTGCAGACTAGAACCTGCGGCTTTTCCAGTTTAGCGATCATCCCAACCTCCGCGTAAAGAGTTCGTCCGGTTAGGTCCACCTTTGCTCCGAGATCCTTTTCTAAGTAGGCAATAAACGGCTGGCTGTCATGGACAATTTTCCCCGGATCTGTCGTCGGAATCATGCTGAGTCGCAAACATAGGATGAGATCGCGCGGTGTTGTTACAACCTAAGGCAGCAGTGAGCAACAGGACGAGCAGGCAGTTTAAGGCGACACCATACCGACGATGTCAGAGCGAGGGGAAGAATTGCTGACACCTCCCTCGACTCCATCAATGGACGAGCCGACATTTTCCCAGTTGCTCCCATTGATCCTTCTCCTTCCATCTAAGCTGCTACAAGCCGCCATCGCGCCCGGCGTATTCAAGAGTCAACGGCCGCATTACATAGGAGTCGTAATTCGCGTAAAGGTTTCGTCAGTGCCCGAGCGATGCGATTTACATAGAGAGCTGAAACTTTTGCCTTGCCTGGAAATCTGATTGATGGCGCTGTTCAGCGTTCAAGAGAGGGAACGGCTGTGCAATTTCCCAGGGGCGAACATCGATGCTGCAACGCTGTCGGTTGCCACGAACGCTCGCCCAGGTGGAGTGTCCTTCGCCAGACCGGTAAGTCCCTAGTGGGGAGGCTCACGCCTTCCAGACCCAACAATGATTCGATTGCTCACAATTTTATCTGTTATGACAGTACTCTCATTTGCATACAGTCCTTCCACCCTCGCATTCCCTAAAGCGATCGTGGATACTCCACGCCCTCCTTCTCCGGCAGAAGCGAAACCCACCTTTATCTTTTCTGCCCCGGAAATTGCTGCCGGGTTTCGTCAACTCTACGATCTCGATTTCCTGAAGCGCGCGCGAAGTGTGGGAGCTACGGGTTTGATTACGCTTTCTGAAACGACCTGAAGAAGTGACTACACTCCGGCGAATTTATGGATCCAACCTGATTGTTCTCGGTGCGCACTCGGGGCGTGGGAAACGGGTCAAAATCTTTCAGAGCGAATTGCGAACTCACGTTTTTCTACGCAGCGGAATCACTACAGAGACAGGGCCGAGAAACTCATTATCCGGGACGAAGCCGATGAGTCCAAGGTTGATGGGCAGCGCCTCAGGAAAGCATTCGCGTTGGCCGATTTTTTCCTTGACTCTTCGAACCCGCAGGAAATCGAAGGCGAGCTGCGCCGATTCTTAAACCTTCTTTTTGGAAAACCCGTGGTTACCCCAACCCGCGATGAGTTAGGAATGGCTCACGCATATGCCGCAGCTAATGCGCTCCTCGGAGATGAGTAGGCAAGTGGGTGCAGCCATTACGGATCGGAACGGAAACCTGATTGCAGTTGGTACAAACGAAGTTCCAAAAGCCCACGTTGGTTGTTACTCGGATGGTGATTTGCCTGATGGAAGAGTTTGGCGCCGTGTCTCTTTTTCATGCAACGGTTCCCTAGACCGTTGCACCCTACATCGTCATTCAGGCCTCGAAAGCACTTGCCGCTCCCACTTTGCCGGATAGTCGGCTATTCATCGAAGTGAGGCCACCACAGCCGCTTTGCGGGAAGCTCAACGAATTGTCCCCGGCTGACGGGCAAACCGGAGAGAACCTAATTAGGGAAGGGTTGTCGGCCATCTGCTAACAAACGCGGCGCTTAAACTGCACCCGCACGCTTGCGCCCCACCGTAAACCAACATTCCTAGGAACTGCGTAGTCAACGCACTAAGATTATGTGACCTTATGGAACGCCGAAATATCGTGTGTGGTACCAGCCGCCTAATCTTACGGTACTTCACGCGAGATGACCTGGCGCCTCTGGCTGCGATGCATCTCGACGTGGAAGTCACTCGTTTCATTGGCGGCGTAAAAACTCTTGAGCAGACCCGCGAGAGACTTGAGCAATGGCTCGCCGAGTACGAACGCTATGGATTTTCTAAATGGGCTGTGGTTCTTCGCGGTGGCGAGGAATTGGTCGGGAGGTGTGGTCTGAGCCCGGAACAAATTGAGGGCGTGGACGAATGGGAATTGGGCTGGACCTTTGCGCGTGCTTACTGGGGCAAAGGCTATGCAACCGAAGCGGCGGAAGCGGCGATGGAGTACAGCTTCCGCGTTCTAGGCCATAGAAGACTCATATCGTTGATTCGATTAGGAAACGTCGCATCAG
>DASRRV010000008.1:0-7410 GCA_035695545.1 Candidatus Sulfotelmatobacter sp.
ACGGATTTCGAAGATTCCGAAACCCATCACGCCCCATTCGCTGAGGCACGCATTTGCCGTCCATCTACTGGAACAAGGCGCGGACATTCGTCATATTCAACTGCTCCTCGGTCATCGCAGTTTGGCCACAACCGCAAAATATCTCCGCATAGCGACCAGCAAAGTCTGCTCGACATCGAGTCCGCTGGATTTGCTGCCTCGTCCTGTCTCGATGGAGGTCAAGCCCAAACCAACCCAACACTTCTAACCGCTGGGCGCGATGCATCGCCCGAAGCTGGAAGTGGCGGACATCTTCCGCCGCTACGGCGAAGCCTATCGTCAACAGCATGATGGGTCGCTCTCGACGGCCCAGCGTCGCGTCATGACCGCGATCGAGGTGTGTCGCACCGCAGCTCTCGGCGGTCATCTCGAACGCTGCGACTGCTGTAGTTACGAGCGGCCTTGCTACGACAGTTGCGGCAACCGTCATTGCCCTAAGTGCCAATCACTCGCGCGTGCCGCGTGGGTCGAAAAGCGAACGGCCGAAGTTCTTCCGACACACTATTTTCATGTCGTCTTCTCCGTCCCCGAACAAATCGCTTCCATCGCTTACCAGAACAAAAAAGTTGTCTACGACATTCTGTTTCGAGCCACCGCCGAGACCTTGTCCACCATCGCTGCCGATCCCAAACATCTGGGAGCTGAAATCGGCTTCTTTGCCGTACTCCACACCTGGGGACAGACCTTGATCCATCATCCCCACCTCCACTGTGTCTTTCCGGGCGGCGGAATCTCCCTCGATGGCACCCGGTGGATTTCCTGCCGTCCGCACTTCTTCCTGCCCGTGCGGGTGCTCTCCCGCCTGTTCCGCCGATTGTTCCTGCAGTATCTGCAAGAGGCCTTCGACTCCGGCAAGTTACGGTTCTTCTCTTCTCTAGCGACACTACAAGATCCGCAGGCTTTCAACCGTCATCTGGACCCGGTGCGCAACTTGAAATGGGTCGTCTACGCTAAACCGCCCTTCGCTGGACCACAGCAAGTGGTGAACTACGTCGGCCGCTACACGCACCGGGTGGCCATCTCCAACCATCGGATCGTCGATATCGATGGCGATGAAGTGAAATTCACCTGGAGAGACTATCGCGACAACAATCAACAGAAGACCATGACCCTCTCAGCAGACCAATTCATCGGACGATTCCTCCTGCACGTTCTGCCTAGCGGGTTCCACCGCATTCGCTATTACGGATTCCTTGCCAATCCTCATCGCCAAGAGAAGTTGGAGCAGTGCCGCCAACTTCTCGGCATGCCCCCGACACGAGAAAGTTCCTCTGACCTCGCAACGCTGGAGGACTACCGTGATCGATACGAGAGACTCACAGGCCATTCTCTGCGGGAATGCCCCGTTTGCCATCGCGGCCACATGATCCCGGTTGCCAATCTGCCCGGGGTTAGCTCTTCGCCGGTCATCGAAGACACGTCATGATCCAGCCCACGCGACTCCCCATCGACCTCGCCCGGAGCTCGAAGCCTTCGAGTCAACGGAATCGTCTTGTCGCACGGAGTTCTGAACCCTTTGGGGTCACCCGACAATCCCACATTCTGCCTCTCTGCAGCACCGCAGAGCTCTCCCAGCGCGGCCGACCAGGCTCAATCGAACAATTACCCGCAGCTTACTCTCTGTTTGGCTCCTCCGATTCATCAAACAAAACCCATAGGACACGGACCTAGCAGCGGTTTAGCCCTATACATTTTTAGCTCACCGGCACGGCTCCGATCACCATCCCTCCCGGCTCATACCTGCTGTCGCCGTGCCGCCAAGCCAAAAATGCTCTGCATTATGTGGCCTCCACATTTATGTGGCGTTGAGCCTGCAAGTCTCGAGTTTCCAATCGGCGAGTGTCAGCGAACACAACATAAGCAAACTCCATACTTGTTGAATCTGGAGGTGGAAGCGAAGGTCCAGTCATGTACGAGTTCACCGATTTGGCCGAAAACGGAGGAAACGGTGTAGCGTTAAGCACGAGGGTCGATGCCCCTGAGCCCGCTGTGGGCAATCTTTGATGTGGTGTGGGGCGCGTTCGGTTCCCAATAAAATCAATGCCATACCAGCTTGGCGCCACATAAATGTGGAGGCCACATAACACCTAGGTCTTTCTTGTCCTTTCTACCGATCCGGAACGCCTCGCAAGGTTCCTGGCCGTCGGGGCATGACCTACATGGAGGAGGATTGGATTGACGATGAGGCGACTGCACACCGCGGCCAGGTCGAGTAAGGTCGCAACGGCACGATGAAATCCGCCGATATCCCGATCCAGACCTCGCCATGGTGGCTCTTCAAATGAGCGATTCTATGCCTCGACTGAATTTTTGCGGACCAGGGGGAAGCCGCTCGTCAGCCACGCGGTAATCGTCAAACGGATCGCCGCGACCCAAACAAAAACCGGGCTTAAGGTGAAAGCGCGCTTGGATACAAATTCCTATCCTGGCGGAATCAAGGTCAGCAATGCCGACATGGACGGAGTCAATCTCCACCCAGATTCATTCCATGGAGACTGGAACTATACGATCTTCCCAAAGACTGTGACCCTTGCCAAAAAGTGAGCCTTTTATTTCGTGACGGGCCCTAAGGACCGTTCTCCAAAGATTCCTTCGCTTTCTTGCGTTCATCTTCGCGTTCTGCCACAAGCTTGTAAGCCACGTAGTACTTGTAAATATTCGCAACGTAGGTGACCGTTTCCATGCCGATGCGCGCGGCCGCGAGAAGCTCGACATTGTCAATCCACACGTTGGGATTCAGACCTTTTTTGGCAGCCTCTTCGCGCAAAGAATGAATCCTTCCCGCGCCGGCGTTATAAGCGGCAAAGGCGAAAAGGATTTTGTTGGTTTCGTCCATCGGCGCGTTGGCGAAATACTTGTCCACCATGAAGCGGATATACTTCACTCCGGCATGGATATTGGCTTCTTCCTGATGGATGTCACCGACATTCATCTGCTGGCCAGTGGTGGGCATCAACTGCATGACGCCGACGGCGCCGACCTGGCTTTCGACATTCTGATCAAGGGTAGACTCCTGGTATCCCTGCGCCATCATGAGGAGATAATCGAGCTGATATTCCGTGCCGTACTTTTGGAACATGGCGGCCGTGGCTTGAAATTTCTGGAGTTCACCTGGGGCGATAGCATTCCGCAGCATCTTGGGACTTTGAGCGTACCGGGCGATGATGCTGTTGCCGAATTCTGTTCCTTGCTTGTGCGTTTTCACGAACGCGTTCGCGGCTTCCATGAGCTTGGGGCTGTTCTTGCGCATCGCCCAAGCGACGGTGCCGGAATCGTCAACGACGACGTCCGGATGCGCAGTGATGTCCTTATAAAATGGCGCCCAGAGCTTGGGTAGGTAAGCGTTGGTGACGGTGACGGGAACGAGTCCGGCGTTCAGCATTTCGAGGATGTCCTCGTCTTCCAGATCTTCGGGGGCTGAACGGAGTTTGACGACGGCTTTGCCCTGGCTGCGAAACTTTTCGTTGAGCGTGGTGAGGTGTTCCCAGTAACTGGAGCTTTGGCGGACAAAGACTTCCTGGCCGGACAGATCCTCGAGCGAATGCAACTCGGGCGAGTGTGGGCCAGTGACCGCGATCTCCTTGACGTTGGTGGCCAGCGCAGCGGAAAAATCGACGATCTTCAGGCGCTCCGGAGTAACGGTCAGCGACCCGACTGCAAGGTCCCCGCGACCTTCGTTAAGCCGAACGAGGATTTCGTCGCGGGGCACAGGAATGAACAGAACGTGAAAGCGGAGGTTCTTATCTTTTGGCGGGTATTTTTGATTGACCCATTGCTCGAAGGCCTTCAGATACTCGTAGGAGCTTCCGTGCTGAACACCGTTGATGACGTAATATTGCGTTTTCGACGAAGCCACCAGGGCGCGCAGGAAACGCCGTTTGAGCATCCCATCCAAATCGCCACTCCAGGCTTTCCACTGAATACTCGGGGCTGCTGTGGCTTTGTTTTGTGCCGCAGCGGATGGTGACGTCTGGCCCCAGAGAATGTTCGGCCACACAATTAGGCATAGAAAGAACATCGCGAGCAACCGAATCTGCTGACCGAGCGCGGTTAAACAGTAGAGGAATCGACGGAAAATCCGCATGTTTTGCCCTCCGAAGGGACTCACTTAGAGGTTCTATGGGCGGACTAGGCGTGTCTGATTCGTAGGATTTGGAACCACACGCCACCGATGTCAACAACCTACAATAGAACACAGGGCCAAGTCCCGATTAACGCTGCCGGCTCCGAACAAGTCAAGTACTGGAAGCAACATTTCCGATTAGCGGACTATCGGCCACAACCTCGTGCTAAGGCACCGAAACGGGTTCAACTCCTTCAGAGCACGTAGGCCGTGCTCACCGTGATAAACCGGCTGAAGTTGGTTGCAGCGCAGCAGTTCGGTTAATTTCCGTGCGTCGATGCGGTCACTCTTGTTGCCGACCTTCAACAAGGCATTCCGGCGTGGATTGCACACCACTAATCGCAGACGTGCGGCTTCAGCAAGTCATACAGCCAGGCAGCTGCGGTTCCTTCCTCAAACGTGACGTGCAAATCTCCGCGCAATCCGTCGATAAACTGCAGAATCATGCTGGCTTTCGTTTCGATGACGCATTCCATGACAATTTTCCCGGCCGCATTCATCACCACGATCGAAATGCTTTCCTTATGCACGTCCATACCAATATACTTAGTGCTGCTAATTATAAAAGGGTGTTCCTTTCTGGATGGGTTGAGGCATGCACCCAAACCCTACTCCAAAAGGGGCGCCCTTTTTATATTGCGTGGAATACCAAGGCTTAGTGCTGTTCAAGCGACGCGCAGAAACAATCTTTCAGTCGAGCGTACGAAAATTGTCCCTCGCCGTTTGAGAATCGCGCCGGTTCGCTGCCAGTCGCTTAGAATACGGCTCGCAGTATAGGGAGTGATATTCGCTGCATTAGCCAATTCTTCGTTCGTAATATCGAATTCAACGCCACCCGAAACCTTTTGGCCTATGCTAATTGTATATCCGAGAAGAATACTAGCCAATCTCTGCCGTGCAGTCTGCGAACACAAAGCGGCGTGGGCTGCGATATACCAAGAGAGATAATCAATAGCGCTGACGATCGCATTTTCCAGAAGTTGAGGAAAGCGGCGTGCTAAGCCACGAATGGTCGGTCCGTCCCAAACGAGCACGACACTGTCGCGGACCGTTTCTGTGCTGAGAAGGTAAGTGGAAGCTCGGGGTGACAACGCCGCTCCACCGAAGGCATGGCCGGGTGTAATCCATATCATTATGAGTTTCTTCCCAGCGGGAGTTTCAAAGAAATAACGTGCACGGCCTTTCCACAACAGCAGGAGATGATCGGCAGGCTCCCCTTGGTAAGTCATCACGGATCTGGCGGGGAATCGACGCAACCTCGCAACCGCCAGGATCAAATCGATGTCCTGTCGTTTGAATCCTCTCAAGAGGTCAATATTTGGGTAGACGCTGCCAAGGTGAAGTTTCAGAGCAATCATGTTCTTTCCGTCCATGGCCACTAGCCAATTTGGTCCACTAGTTTATCCCGTTTTCACACGAAGCCTGTTGTTCAACGCGCCTTCTTCGAAGGATGTGAACTGCAGAAGCTTGGCCGATATCAAGTATTTAAGAAGTGCGTACTACGGTTGCTCCACCTCACCTTCGTTGTATCCCTTTAGGCGGTCAAGATAGTGTGCGCCTCGGCGCGTGTCAACGACTTTTAGACAGGTGCTCACGAAGTTTAGTGAGTTTTTCATGTGTTGGATTTTTTGTGCCTATCCGCGGTTTTCCGCAAAGAAATTTCGCGCCAGGATTGCCTAGGAACGCCGATCGCCAACCCTGTCCATGGCGAATTACTGAATTGGGGCGCGAGGGCCTGAACCTCACAGATGTAACAAGTTGCATGGCCTCTTTGTATGTTATTCATTTCAATGGCGCTCCTAATTTTGACGAGGCACAACTACCAGCAACGAAACCGCCAACAACAAATCAAGTTCCTCAGGAAAAAAGCAGCCAACCTCGGCCTACAGGTCACAGCCGCCCATGCTCGAAGCCCCCGATCAAGAAATTTCTGAGGAGTATAATCAAAACTCACCAATGGCACGCTAAGACATTTGGAGGATTCGATATGAGTGTCAACCTCAACCAACCGGCTAACATCAGCGCCGATGAGAGGGCCTTGATCGCGGAAAGGAAAGCTACATGCCCCTTTATCGGTAGCGCGGTTGCTCAGGGCCTTCTTGCCGTGCTCAACAACGCTGACAATCCGCTTGCCGGCATTGAAGAGGTCAGAAGGCTCGGTAATGCCGGCGGCGGCGATCTTGGAGACGTGCTCGTGCTGTTTGCGAGCGGCAATCATGCTTTCATGATGGGTGAGTCTGGAAAGCTGGACAGGACAGCGCCGGCCGGCTTGTTTTCACTTGAATTTCCGGGGTCGCAGGGTTCGCACGCGGGCCACAGCGGGATTCTCGAGGCAGATCCGAAGACACCGGGTTCAGGTCGCCTGAGTCAGGCGGATTTTGCCCGCCTGACAGACCGCGCCAGGGACGGTTGGATAAGCCGGTCAGACGTTGGACGATTCATTGCGGAGAATCTGATCACGGACCCACATTCCAGGGTATTTGACACGAATACGGCTGCGCTACTGGCGACTGACTCGCTGCAATTCGTGGAGACGGCGGGCGCCGCGTTGATGAGCAAGCTGTTTGGTTCCGGTGAGGAGGCGAGCAAAGCTCATCGCGAGACAGAGGAGAAGCTCACCAAGCTCTTGGGAGCGGACAACCTGGTCGGATCATCTGGTGAGTTTGGTCTGCTGGTCTCGTTCCTGGTCAACAAACCGGGTACGAGGAAAGTCGATGGCGAGCCTGCGGTAGCAGTAGAGGATCTGACGGCGATGTTTGTCGACAAGCGCCTGCCCGACGGTTGGGAGACCTGGAAGAAGACACGCCTGGACTGGGTAATAAACACGACCGGCTTGCTGATCAGTGCCGGCAAGGAATACTGGAACCTGAAGAAGAGTCGTTGAGTTGCGTGGTCTCTTTCCCCGCACTCGGCGCTCCGCACACAGATTGTCTTGCTGTGGGCTGGGGCCGGCGTTTCTCTTTCCAATACGCGACCTGTGGCTGGCGAATTACAATTTTGCCAGCCTGTTCATGGCGAATTACTGAATTGGGCCAAAATTACGTCATTGCCTGGCACCGCAGTAGCTTTCGTCTTTTCTGGGCCTGGAAGATACGGCGGGGCCAGCCGGAAAGACCCACACTTCCTCGTGAAGTCCGCGACCTGATCCGCAGGATGTGCCGCGAAAACCCCACTTGGGGTGCACCCCGCATCCACGGTGAATTACTCAAGCTCGGCATCAACGTCGGAGAGAGCAGCGTGAGCAAATA
>DASRRV010000009.1:0-6344 GCA_035695545.1 Candidatus Sulfotelmatobacter sp.
CGTTATCGCAACAACACGCGTCTGCGGCGTCAGCGCCGAAATCACTGCACCTACTAATCCCTCTTCGGTCACATCATCGCTGCGATCATAGAGCGAGATCGTATGGACCGGCGTGCCCATGCGTTCGGCACGAAGCCGGAGTGAGAGCTTGGTCATAATATGATCTTGTTCGGTGGACAGGATCTCTTGGCCCGGCCGTAACTTCAGGCCACTGTAGATCGTGCCGAGTCCTTGAGTTGTGCTTCCTGTCATGGCGAAGTCATCCGGCTTCGCGGCAAGATAATCCGCAGCCGCGGTGCGGACAGCGGCCTCAAGGCGCGGCGCGTTCTCCTCGAAGTATTCGGAGGGACATTCATCAAGGCCTCGCCTGTGCCGTTCAATAGCTTCGCGCACAGACGACGGGTGGGATGCGTGCCAATAGCACGACATATTGATCTTGTTGGGGGAGAGATTGAACTGCGTGCGAACATCGTCCCAGTTAGAGAGTGCGGATTCGGTTGGGGGAGGAGCTGCCGAAATTAACGGAAACGGCGCAATACTTGCGATCACGCCTGTCCCGAGCATTGCCCCCGTTGCGGACATAAAGGTTCGACGGTTCATATTTCCTCCAGAATCGTCCCTGGGCGGGGTCCTGTTTCAGAGGCCGGGGTAGCTCTTGGAGGATACACCTGCCGAATTTTCTGGGCCATCGAACAGAGGATTCCACCGTTGGTCTGGCTTGCGGCACGCAGATACGCTAGGACACGATCCTAACGGTCCCCTTCTTTGCTCAATTTTTCGGCGCGTGTTCCGATTTTCTTGAGCACATCTTCCATCTGGCGTTGCTCCTCGGGCGAGACATCCTGAAATGCACGCCTCTACTGCCTTCGTCTTCTCGAACCCTGTTGTTGATATAGGTTGGACGTCCTCATTGCGATTGCAATCTCATCGGATCAGGCGCCGTGCCGTTCGCCGTGTCGGTAAGAGCCGGTAATTAATGCATCAGTGCAAGACGCCCATCTGGTAGTTCAATACTGAGGTTTGAACCTGGTAGTCGTATTTCGCGCTGGCTTCGACGATTTCTGCCTGGGTTTGGTTGAGTTGGGCCTGGCTGAGTTCGATGATGGAGCTCAGGCCAAGTTTGTAGCGAGCCTGGGCGAGATCATATGCTTGACGGGCTTGTGCGAGGAATTGTTCGGTGACAGAGAGGCGCTGGAAGGCTGAATTGGCGTTTAGCCACGCGGTGCGGACGTCGCGGGTGATGCGGTTCTGAAGATCGCGAACGTATTGCTGTTGAGCGCTGGCGCGTACTTCTGCTTCTGAGCGCAAAGAGCCGAAGAGATGACCGTTGAAGATAGGGATGTTGAGGTTGAAGCCGCCGGCAGCGTAGCGCGGGGAGATCAGATTATCCTGACGAAATGGAACCAAACCCGCGGTGCCAACGGCACTAAGCGTGGGAAACCACAGGTCGCGTTCGGCTTTTGCAAAACTTTGCTCGGACTGAAGTTCGAATCGCTGACCGATGAGTTCGGGACGATTTTGAATGGCCGCCTGTAGGATGCCTGGAAAATCAGCTGGGGGCGGCTGTGGACTGCTGGGCAGCGGATCGGCAAGGGTGAAGGCATGCTGCTCGGAGTATCCAAGGGCTGCCGAGAGATCGGCGAGCGATGCGTCGAGGTCATTCTGGGCCTGAATCTGCAGCAGCTGGGCCTGCGAAAGATCGACATTGGCGAAGCTGACGTCGAGTCCGGACTTGAGTTTATTTTTTTCGAGGGTGGTTATTTGGTCGGAGACGAGCTGGCGGGCTTTGACGGTTTCCTGAGCGACCTGGAGAACGGCTTGCGCTCTTAAGACACCGTAGAATGCCTGGTCCGCGGCAAGAAGGATGTCGGCGCGAGAAAGTGTGACATTCGCCTCCTGGGCCTGGGCGGCATACTTCGAGCTTTTGACGAGCTCGTGCGTACGGCCGAAATCCGTGACGAGTTGGCTGATTGTGAGGCCGTAGGCGAAGCGATCGAACACCGTGGGATTGTTTAGAGCGCCAGCGGCGATGCGGCTGGTGTTTTCGGCGTATGCACCAGTCACGCTTCCGAAGACCAGTGGGTAATACGCGGACTTCACTTCTCCGACACGCGCCTGCGCCGCCATGGCGAGATAGCCGGCGGCTTGTACCCGGGGATGATTTTGAAGGGCGATTTTTTCGGCGTCTTGCAGCGTGAGCGTTTGGGCTCCCTGCGGCGCTGAGGCAGCCTGCTGAACGGAAGGAGCGGGCTGGCCCGGGGCTATGTGCATCGCCTCGGACTGTGCGGAGACGTTACGGGCGGCTGCGAATAGAAGAATAGAAACGGCGAGGAGGAGCGGGGATCTGTTCATTACGCCTCCTGCGGCACGGCTGCGGCAGTCGCTCGTTCGCGCCGCCGGTACATGATTAGATAAGCGGCTGGGACGACGAAGATTGTGAGTACGATGGAGGTGAGGAGCCCGCCGATGATCACTCGCGCGAGAGGGGCGTAGGCTTCGCTACCGGCTTCGAGTTTGAAGGCCATGGGCAGCAGGCCCACGACCGTGGCAAGCGAAGTCATCAGGATCGGGCGAAGCCGGATGCGGCAGGCGTGGACCACCGCGTCTCGCAGATTGTGTCCTTCGCTGCGCAGCACGTTCGCGAAATCAACGATCAAAATGCTATTTGAAACGACCATGCCTTGCAGCATCACGATGCCCATGAGCGACTGGATGTTCAGGGTGGTTCCGGTAAAAGCCAACGTGAGAACGACGCCGATGAGTCCGGTGGGGACAGCCAGAACGATTAGAAACGGATCCAAAAAGGATGAAAACTGCGCGACGAGGATGAGATAGACAAGCAAGACAGCGAGGAAAAGGCCGAGACCAAAACTTTTGAACGAAGATTGCATCGTGAGGACCAGGCCCCGGATATTCACTCGAGTATTGGGGGGCAGTTGCGTGCGAGCGATGATCTGTGAGATTTCCCTTTGCGGGCCGCCGATATCTTCTCCGGTAGGGGCTACGTAGACGTCAATCGTTCGTTGCAATTGGTAGTGGTCTACTTCGGTTGGAGTGAGGATCGGTACAACGTCAGCAACCTGATTCAGGTAGGTCGGAAGCTTCAAATTCGGCGCGCGCAATGGCATGGCTTTTAGATCCTGGATGGACTTGACCTGATTTTCCGGGTACTGCACGGTGACGAAATAATTATTGCCGTTCTTTGGATCGACCCAGTAGCTGGGAGCGATCATCACGTCTGAAGTAAGTGCGGTGATGAGATTGTCGATCACTTCTTTGGGAGTGAGGCCCAGCTCAGCGGCGCGATCGCGATTTACGTTCACCTGGAGCGCGGGGTAGTCCATGTCCTGCGGGATGTAGACATCTGAGACGCCTTTCGCAGCTTTGATCTGACGCGCCAAGTCCTGTGCGATCTTGTCATTGGTTTTCAGGTCCATGCCGCTCACTTGAACGTCAATGGGGGCGGGCATGCCCTGATTCAGCACTGCGTCGACTAAGCCTCCCGATTGAAAATAGGTGCGGAGTTGAGGAAGCTGTGCGGCGATTCCCCGGCGGACTTCGTTCATGTAAACGAAACTGCTGGTGGTGTGATCTTCTTTCAGGCCCACCTGCACGAAGGCGGAGTGCATTCCGGCGTTGGGCGTGAACAATGCGGATAGATCCGGCATGACGCCGATGTTGGAGACCACTGTGTTGAGATCTTCGGGTTTTACGACCTGGCGCACGATCTCTTCCACCTGTTTTATGTAGTCGTTGGTGACTTCGATGCGGGTGCCCGTAGGCGCCTTTACATTGATGACAAACTGGCCGGCATCCGAGCGCGGGAAAAATGACACTCCGATAAATGGAATGAGAAGGAAGCTGAGCAGGAATATCCCGGTAAAAATGAGCAGGGCTTCGCGAGGACGGTCTAGGGTCTTGTCCACATATTTCTCGTAAACATTCAACATTTTTTCGAACTTAGCGTTGAAGCCGGCATGGAATCGGGCGCCCCAGGACTTCCTGGCTTCCTCACCGTGCGCGTGGGCGGGTTTTAAGAAGTAGGCGCAGAACAATGGAACTACTGTGACCGCGTCAAAGTAAGAGGCAGCGAGAGCGAGAACCACAGCCAACGCCAAAGCCGAGAACAAATACTTGCTGACGCCGAACAGTAAGGTGACCGGAAAGAAAACGACGACCGCGACGAGCATGATGGCCAGAACGGCGAGCGCCACTTCATCCGCGCCTTTTACCGCAGCCACTTTGGGATCTTCGCCCAGTTCGATGTGGCGGTAGATATTTTCGATGACGACCACTGAGTCGTCGATCAAGCGAGAGAAGGCCAGGGCCAATCCGCTGAGAACCATGGCATTGATGGTTTTATCGGCGAGGTGGAGGATGAAAAACGCCATCAATACTGAGAGTGGAATGGAAAGGAAGACTGCGGACGTAGCTCGCATACTGCCTAGAAATAGAAGAATCATGACGGCGGTGAGGAACAGGCCGATGCCACCTTCGCGCAGCACGGTTGAAATGGCTTGCTTGACGAAGACCGACTGGTCGAAGACTACGTGGGTGTGAAGCTGGGACGGAATGTCGCGGAGTGTGAGGATGGCCTTTTTGATGCCGTTGACGACCGCGATCGTATTGGTGTCGCCACCCTGTTTCAGGATTGGGGCGTAGACGGATTTCTGGCCGTTCACGCGAACGATGTTGTATTGCTGGTAGGAACCGTCGACGGCGTTGCCCACATCGGATAAGAAAACTGATTTCTGACCCTCGGTCTTCAGGGGCACACGATTCAGAGCTTCCGCACTTGAGACTTGCGCGTTGGTGTAGATGTTGTAATCGAGCGGACCCAAACGGACGTCGCCGGCGGGAAGAATCAAGTTCGATTCGTTCATCGCGCGAACCACATCCATGGGGCTGAGCTCATGGGCCTGGAGCTTCAGCGGGTCGACATAGACCATGATCTGGCGATATTTCCCGCCGTATGGCGGAGGCACGGTGGCGCCGGGGACGCCGGCTATCTGGTTGCGAGTTTGGAATTGGAGGTAATCGTGAAGCTGAGTTTCATTGAGCCCCTGTCCGTCCACAGTCAGCAAGCACACGGGAAGACTCGATGCGTCCACTTTCATGACGACGGGTGGAAGCGTGCCTTCCGGGAGGCGGCGCAGGTCAGCCATGGCGAGGTTGGAAATGTTGGTGACGTCGGCGTTGGCGTCAGTGCCCGGTTGAAAATAAACTTTGATCAGGCTCACGCCGGTCATTGAGCGGGATTCCATGTGATCTATGCCGCTGCCGAGAGTAAAGAACCGCTCGAAGGTATCAGTGATATCGGCTTCGATCTGTTCGGGGGGCATGCCGTTGTAAAAGGTGGCGACGAGGACAACAGGAATATTGATGGGAGGAAACATGTCGACGGGCATTTGCGCGAGGCTGGTGATTCCCAGGACGCAAATGAAAAGGCAGACGACGATGGTGAAGTAGGGGTGGCGAATCGCGAAGGTTGGCACGTTTAGTCCAGCCTCGGAGCTTCGACGAGCTTCGGGGAAACGAGCTCGCCTTCCTTGAATTGGTTCTGCTCGCCGAAAACGACTGTGTCGCCGTCGGTCAGCCCAGAGAGAATTTCCACTTCTGCGGCGGTTTGGAGACCGAGCTTCACTTCGCGTTTCTCGAGGCGTTTCTGAGAATTTACGACGAGAGCAACACCTTGGCCTGTTCCCGTGAACTGGATCGCTTGCATCGGAACGGTCAAAACATTAGTGACGGAATGCAGCGGGATTCGAACGCTGGCATACATTCCGGGTACTAACTCATACGACGGATTCGGGACAGTTACTTCGGTGTGCATCGTTCGAGTGGTGAGATCAATCTGGCCCGAAGAACGCGCGATTTTTCCTGTGAAAGTTTTTTTGAGGCCTGAGACGTCGACTTCAAGGGTTTGGCCGTCGTGAATTTCCGGCACAGCTCTTTCCGGGACCGGGATTACGAGGCGTAGCAGATTATTCTGCGAGAGCTGGCAGAGAGCAGACTCTGCTTTCGCGGAGGAAGTCCCTGCTGGAAGCAGCGCGCCAGTGTAGGCATAAATCTTCGTGACTACGCCGTCGAAGGGAGCCGTCATGCGCGCGTATGCAAACATGGCTTTGTCCTTATCGAGCGCGGCTTTCGAAGCGATTGAAGCTTGTTCGGAGGCGGATAGCGCGGCTTTGGCGGCGGAAACGCCGGAGCTGGCTTCGAGGTCCTTGCCTTGTGCGACGTCAATATCCTGTTGCGCGACGAGTTCGGGGCGGGTTTTCTGCACGTCGGCAAGACGTTTGTAAGTGATATGCGCGACGTCGTAAGCGGACTGGGCGCGGCCGAGT
>DASRRV010000010.1:0-3070 GCA_035695545.1 Candidatus Sulfotelmatobacter sp.
GTGAGTCTGGCGAATTTGAACGCAAAAGCCCCTTAGAAGAGTCCGCGAGAGCGATCGCTCGGATGACTGAACTTTTTTACCATCCAACATTGCGTGAGCAGGCCGGCAAGCGCCAGGAAGATGAAGCGCTTGCGGTCGCCAACGTCGCGATTCGATCCCTTACCGCCTGATCGCGCCGGAAAACAGATAACAAGTAACGAGTTGACATATTCATCACTCGTAAGATACGGTCTACTCCAAGTTGGTTTTCTGGAGTGAATCATGTCGGCTTGGAGATCCCTTACCCCGGTACTGTTTGTCATCCTGCTGATTGCAGGAGTTTCTGGCTGCAAAACGAAGGAACAGCAAGATCCCAGAACGTTGCCCGACCTTGTGCGTGTCGCGACGGTGAGCGTGGCAGAGAAGGGCGATCGAACGTATACGGGCGTTGTCGCGGCTCGTATTCAAAGCGACCTTGGGTTTCGGATTCCCGGCAAGGTAACGAAACGCTTCGTTGACGTCGGGCAGACGGTTCGCGCAGGCGAGCCGCTCATGCGTATCGATGTCACCGACTACGCACATGTCATCACGACTCAGACCCAGAATGTCGAAGCAGCGCGGGCCAAGGCGGAGCAAGCGGCGGCCGATGAAGCGCGTTATCGTGGGCTGGTCAGCACGGGCGCTGTTTCCGCGTCCGCATACGACCAGGCCAACGCTGTAGCGGATGCTGCGAAAGCGCAACTCGCGGCCATTGAAGCGCAAGCCGAGGTGGCGAAGGACGAAGCCGACTATTCGCTACTGGTAGCCGACGCCGACGGAACAGTGATTGCAATCTTTGCCGAACCTGGCCAGGTAGTGGCTGCGGGACAGCCGGTACTGAGACTCGCGCATGCCGGTCCGCGTGAAGCGGCGGTCAATCTCCCCGAAACGGTACGCCCCGCTCTCGGGTCCATCGCGCGCTCAACGCTGTTCATCGTTGATCGTGTCGAGGTGACAGTGCAAATCACCAGCGGTTGAACATCACACGGTGTTTCGCAATTGCAGGTTTAACAAGCAGTTCGGGCCGAAGCATCTTTTCGGACCGAAGAACGTAAGAGAAACCACGAATTGAGGAGGTATCAATGAAGGTCACTCTGTATGGCGCCTCAGGAATGATCGGGAGCCGAATTCTCGATGAACTCGTTTCACGTCAACACAACGTAACCGCAGTCGTCCGTCATCCATCAAAAATTACACGCACGGATGTAGATGTGCGCGCCGGAGATGTGCTTGATTCGCGCAGCGTTGTCGAAACGGCAAAGGGTGCAGATGCCGTCATCAGTGCTTACGCTCCACCCGAAGATGCCACGCGGCAACTCGCGGACGCAACTCGGTCTCTGCTCTCAGCCCTGGAGCAAGCGGGAGTGCGAAGGTTCTTGATGGTCGGAGGGGCCGGCAATCTTGAAGTGGCTCCAGGCATTCCAATTGTGGACACGCCAAAGTTTCCTCCGCAGTGGCTATCTCACGGATTGGCCCACAAAGAAGCGCTCACGGCGCTGCAACAGTCAGACCTCGACTGGACGAGTTTCAGCCCGGCGGCCCTGATCCAACCTGGGGAACGCACCGGCACATTTCGCCTTAGTGGAAACACTTTCATGACAGATCCAGATGGCCAAAGCAGCATTTCGGCTGAGGATTTTTCTGTCGCACTCGTCGATGAGCTTGAACATCCACACCATCTACGCCAGGTCTTGGGGGTGGTGTATTGAGTTGAACGATTTGTGAACTTCAGTGCATGGTCTGCGATGAGTATGCAGAAGTGACGATGAACGAGCACATTCGTATCGATTACTGCCGCGGTGACTCCTTTTCCTCCAGAACCCTCGGTATCACGATCCGAGAAAGGAAGATTCGAAATGAGACAATTCAAGCTTGCGCTGTTCACCGCGCTCTGCGCGTTCGGTGCGACCGGGATGTTCGCCCAGGAGATGAAGTATGCCCCCCTGAGCGAATACATGATTCCGGAGGACGCCGAAGCTGCCCTGGCCAATAGCGCGGCCCCGCAAAATATCTCGGACCACGCAACCATCAGAGTTCTTACGCCCTCGGGTTACAAGATAGTGCGCCAGGGTGATAACGGCTTCGTGTGCATGGTCATGCGTGGGTTTACCGGTGCACCCACGTTCGGCCCTGCCGACGAAAGAATTTACGTCAACTACGATGCCAAAACGCGTGCGCCTGTCTGTTTTAATCCTCAAGCGGTAAAAACCGCATTGCCCTATTTCGACTTGCGAACCAAGCTTGGACTGGAAGGCAAGAATCCTGACCAGATTACGGCAGCCGTTAAATCCGCCTACGATCAAGGCAAGATTCCGAAGCGTGCCGGGGGCTTTGCATACATGTGGTCAGCAGATCAGGTCCTGGGGCCCGCTGGTCATTGGCATCCTCATATGAGGGTCTTCGTTCCCGGTTACGAAAACTCGATGTTCGGCAACTACGAACGCGGAAGTCCCTTTCCGGTCGTCGACCATGACTCGGGAACACCTTTTGCCATGCTTGCGATACCAGTAGATGACAAGCTATTCGTCAAGCCACAGCCATGATCATCGATCCGCGGAACAAAAACGCGACGTCGTCCAGCAAACTCTACAGGCGGGGCGTCATTCTTGCATGACCCAACCCATATTGTTGTGGTTGAAGCGTAAGGGAAATCCACATGGCACAGTCATCGAATCGTATCGTCTTGGTTACAGGTGGCACCGGCAAACAAGGCGCAGCAACCGTCCGGCATCTGTTAGCAAGCGGCTCGGTGCAGGTACGCGTATTAACCCGCAACCCTCACTCCGAAAAGGCCAAGCGTCTTGCTGCTCAGGGAGTAGAACTTGCGAGGGGGGATTTCGACGATCCTCCTGCCTTGGTTAGAGCCCTTTCAGACGTTTCGGCCGCGTTCTCGGTCCAGGGCGACGGCGCCCTTGAGGTACAACGTGGGAAGGTGTTCGCCGATGCAGTTAAGGCGGCGGGTACTCCACAACTTGTGTATTCCTCATTGGACGGCGCAGAACGAGGGAGCGGCGTGCCGCACTACGAAAGCAAATGGCGCATCGAGGAGCAC
>DASRRV010000011.1:0-4735 GCA_035695545.1 Candidatus Sulfotelmatobacter sp.
CTCTGAATCATCCCAATATTTGCCCTATTCACGAAATTTCTGAACAACATAGTAAGACGTGACGAGGGTGCTGACATCTACAGCGGAAATGCCGTGGCTGGCATGAGAATGGCTTGAAAATAGATGGGCGCAGGCACCTAGCCCACATTATTCATGAAAGCTGACCAAGGCGAAGGTTGTTTTGTTTTTTTTGTTGAAGGGGAGACGGTGCGCGACAATGAGGGAATTTTCCCACGAGGGACCGCTGATTCTAAAGCTCTTGTAGAGACTTTGAGGCCAGATTTGTCCAAAAACGAGACACCCCTAGTTTGCCATCACGTGTAAAAAATATCTGCAACGTGGGAGGAACGAACTTAGCCGGTCTGAGCACCCAAGCGCAAGGCGAGACGAGTGAAGGTATCTCGAAACGGAAAAGCCCGCGGTAAGTGCAGCACGATGCGACGCACTGAGGTGACCACCCGAGCTCCGAGTTTCAGAAAACGCTCCCGCAAGATGGAGACCTGGGCCCGGGCAGAGGCCGTACCGGACAGGCCTGAGCGCAGCTCTTGCATCAACACGTAGGCTGCAGCAGTCATCAAGACACGGAACTGATTGGCCAAGAAGCTCGTGCAACTGGTACGTCCGATTTCCATCCCATAGTGCAGTTCCTTGATCCGATTTTCGAGGTCACCTCGTTGACAGTAGACCTCCTCGTAGAGCCATCGCGGGCTCTGCTTCATGTTGGTCACCACGAAACGCGGATTGTCTTTGGGTTTCTTGCCCTCCGCTCGCACCACCTCCGCTTTATAAATGACGCGCCGTTTCCACGGCCAGC
The DNA here is from genome assembly GCA_035695545.1 of Candidatus Sulfotelmatobacter sp. Lineage (GTDB taxonomy): Bacteria > Acidobacteriota > Terriglobia > Terriglobales > Acidobacteriaceae > Sulfotelmatobacter. The sequence continues at coordinate 815 of DASRRV010000011.1, forward strand.
TCTTGCGTGTCCGGTATTGACACTCACCATAGACATGCTCGGTCTGCTTGGAGATCTTCGAATTTCGACGGGAGCATTTCATGGCCGACTCGGCTTTGCGCTTCAATACCGCATTGGAGCCCATCACATAATGCATACGTTCTGGAGACGGTCACGGTTCGCTATCGTTGGCATCCGCTCTTTGGGCAGACTCTTCGTGTTTTGAAGCGGGAGAGGGACCGACACGGACACGGAGAATATCTATTCTGTGAACTGCCGGATCGTACATCGCGTTCCCTTCCGGCTTGGATGTTTAGCTCCGAGTGCACCGCATTTTCCGTGGGTCCACCCGCCATCGCCATTGAGGCGCTCAGCGAGCTCCGCGATCTTCTGCGCAGCTTGCAAAAATCCAGCCCCTGCGATAAACCCTCGGCCACATCGCCGCTATCGCAGGAGGAGAAGCGTGAAATCGCATCCGAAGTCCGTACGTCCGCAACTGAATCTCGCGTTGCTCGATCGCAGGCCAGTGGAACTTCCCCAGTACGAACAACACGAACTCGCCCTCGCTCTGGTCGAGCTGCTCGTCAACGCCGCCGCTCCCGGCGCGCCCGCAGGAGGCCCGAATGAATCCGAAACTCACGAATGAACGGTTGAAGCGCAGGGCAATCGTCTACCTTCGGCAGTCTTCCCCCGGACAAGTGTTTCACAACCAAGAGAGCCAACGACGGCAATATGGTTTGGCCGACCAAGCACGCGACCTCGGTTTTCGGGACGTCGTGGTGATCGACGAGGACTTGGGACGCACGGGGTCCGGCTTGGTGGAGCGCCGAGGATTTCAGCGCCTGGTTGCGGAAGTCTGCACCGGTGAGGTCGGCGCCGTGTTTTGCATCGAGGCTTCGCGATTGGCGCGGAACGGCCGGGACTGGCACCACTTGATCTGGATGTGCGGCCTGGTGGGCGCGGTGTTGGTGGACTTCGATGGAGTCTACGATCCGAATCTGGTAAATGATCGGTTGCTCTTGGGCATGAAAGGAGAGATGGCGGCGTTTGAACTGAGTCTGCTGCGGCAGAGATCGCTCGAAGCCATCCGCCAAAAGGCCCGGCGGGGCGAACTGCAGTTTTATCTTCCCGTGGGCTTCTGCTGGAGCAAGAACGGCAAGATGGAGATGGACCCGGATCGCCGGATCCAAGACAGCATGAATCTGGTCTTCAACAAGTTCACTGAGCTCGGCAGCGTCCGGCAAGTGACATTGTGGTTCCGCCGCGAGAAGATCGCCTTGCCGGCTATTCCTTCAGGGCGAGGCGAGCGCCGTCTGGTGTGGAAGCTGCCTCTGTATCACAGCATCTGGGCGATACTGACGAATCCTCTGTACGCCGGAGCGTACGCGTTTGGCAAGACGGAAGCGCGAATGCAGATCGTGGAAGGGCAAGCACACAAGACCAGAGGGCATTGCAAGCCACGCGCCGAATGGATGGTGTTGATTTGCGATCATCATGCTGGGTACATTTCCTGGGAGCAATACGAGAGGAATCAGGCGATGATTGCGGCCAACGCTCACATGAAATCGCGCATGGAGCCAAAAGCGGCGCGGGGAGGACGCGCTCTGCTCGCCGGGCTGTTGCGATGTCGGCGGTGCGGTCGGATGCTGCGCGTGGAATACGGAAGCCGAACTATGCAAGGACGCTACTGCTGCCGCGATGCACAAGCGAATGCGCGTGAGGATTGTCGGTGTATTTCTTTCGGGAGTTGGCGACCAGACGAGGCGGTCACAAAGGAGGTGCTCGAAGCCATCGGAGGCAACGCCGTCGAGGCGGCGTTGCAAGCGGCCGAGCAGATGAGGCAGCAGCAAGAAGCACGCCGACGCGCGTCCGAGATGGAGGTGGAGCAGGCTCGCTACGAAGCTCGACTGGCGGAGCGGCGCTACGAAGCGGTCGATCCGGAGCAACGGTTAGTCGCCGCAGAGCTGGAGGCTCGCTGGAATGTGGCTTTGCAGAAGGTACAAGACTTGGAGAAGAAGCTGCAGACACTCGGGAGCGACCCACAGGCTATTTCGATTCCGTCCAAGGAGGTGCTGATGAGCCTGGCGCAGGATCTTCCGGCCGTGTGGAATGCTCCCTCGACAGACATGCGCTTGAAGCAGCGGATTGTGCGGATTTTGATCCGCGAGATTGTCGCGGACATAGACAAGGAGAAACAGGAGATTGTCCTACTCCTGCACTGGGCCGGAGGTCGTCATTCGGAGTTGCGGATCAAGAAGAACGCTGTCGGCCGGCATCGTCTTTGCACGACGCTGGAGGCGGTGGAAGTGGTGCGACAGATGGCGGGTCAATTCAGCGACGAGCAGATCGCTTCCACCCTGAATCGTTTAGGGATGCGAACCGGTGCGGGCAATGGCTGGAGCGAAGCGAAGGTGCGCAAGCTGCGGCACTACCATCAACTGCCCGCCTACGATGCGAGTCGTGTCACGCCGGACAGTCTCACGCTCGAGCAAGCTGCTGGGCGGTTGGGGGTGAGTGTCACCGCTGTGCGGCACTTTATTCAGCGTAAAACCATTCCAGCCACGCAAGTGGTGCCAGGAGCGCCGTGGCAGATTCCGGTCGCGGCCGTCGAAGCTCCGAAGATCCGGCAAGCCGTGATGGATATCCAGAGTCGCCGTCATCCACGCGGAGTTCATTTTCGCGACGAACGCACGCTGGAGTTGACGGGACTCTTTGACCCAGACGCACCAGCTGTGGAATCTTGACGAGAAGAGCAGATAGAATCACGTTCATGTGCATGCGCGAGGAAACCTCCTCCCGCTGCAGGGAGCCAGTAACATGGCGGCCCGCAAACTGAGATTTGAGTTTAGATTTTCCAATATTTTCAAACACTTAACGAGGTGCAGCAGAATGTCACAGGATCGTTGGCCGCCAGATTGACGAGGTATTCCACTTTCGGCTCGCAGTCCAAAAATTCCAGAATTTCCGGCGCCGCGAAACCACCATCCAAGCGCACCCGTATCTTGGCATCGGGGAAGGCCTGCCTCAGTCGGTCGATCAAACGGCGCAGCAGCCCCACTGCTCCCGCCGAACCTGGCGCGTTCCCCGGACGCAAGACTGCTGTGGCCAGATACTGCTCCGCTTCGTGATTGAAGGTCAGGAAACCGACCACCGGCAGGTAGCAGTAGGTATCGTAATGCCAATTAAAAAACGTCAACTGCTGAGCGCCGTGCGTGGGATCGTCGGTGGGATCCAGATCGAGGGTGATCAGACGAGCGCGGCCGTGCAGTCGTTTGCGATGTCGCTCGATCACCGTGTCGGCCAATGCTTCGGCTATGCGAAACAACTCTTTACGACCCACACTATTTTCAAAACGCGACAGGGTTGGCTGTGAAGCCAAATCTTCTCCTTCTACGGGATCACGCCCGACCAGTAATTTGTGCACTGGGTCGGAAGCCAGACGCGCCGCATCGTTGGCATCTTCGTAGCCGCAGGCGATGGCCATGATCCGCTGCGTGAGCAGTTCATCTAATTCGTGGCGGACCTTACCCGCTTGTCGGTCGTCTTGCAAACAAGACGATAACCCCGCTATTAGATCTAACTCTCGGTCGGCGGCTTTGAGCAACACCGCTCCACCATCGGAACTGCCCTGCGACTGATCGAACTTGGCGACTACCGGGCGCTTAAAAATTCCTGGGAAGAGAACACACTGTGTTGTGGTAAGCTCTGGCACGAAAGCCTCCGGATTGGTCTCAAAACCGCCTTAGATAACGGCTTTGTACCATGAAAGAGGCTTTTCGTGTTTCAAAATCACGAATTATTCAGGCTAGAACAATACTCGTCTTGTTTTTTTGGATGGGGCTCATAGACAATCGCTCGGAGCTCACGAGTCGTTGCAATTCCAAGTAAGTCGACAACCCAGCGTCCCGCGACACTCGCGTGGAGAGTTCGAGGATTTTTCCT
>DASRRV010000012.1:0-28718 GCA_035695545.1 Candidatus Sulfotelmatobacter sp.
GTACGCCGGCCGCGAAGGCTTGCCACATGTCCAGCAAGTCGCGCACAATCGCCACCAGCACGCAATCCGCGTTCAGCTTCGAGCGCCGGACAGCGCTTACAAATTCCCCGAGACTGTCGATCTCCCGCCAGTCCACGATGATCACGTCAAATTCCTGTGACTGCATCAGCGCCAGCGCGTCGTCGGAAGCGCCCACCATTTTCGGCGTCACATGCAACTGGTTCAGCACGCCCCGTGTCGTCCCCAGAAACTGCACGTCTGCGCACAGCAGCAGGGTATGCATTTCGAGCGTCGTCTTCCGGATGTTCTCCATCTGAATCTCCGTTCTACTGTCTCAATCGGCGCGGAGGGGCTGGAGTTCAATCCGGAAGGCGACACGTGAGTGGATTGCCGGGTTACTTCCGTTCAGCGGTTTGCTCAAGTCCGTCCAGACTCCGCCCACAGGCCGGTTTTCCACACGTCGGTGGCCAGTCTCGCTTTCCTCGGCGGTCTCCGCGGCTTTTCTCTGCGAACTCGGCGGTTAAAAGCTTTTGACCGCGGAGGACGCTGAGAAAACTAGCCTTCGAAAATCGAGCCTCTGCCCTCAGGCAGTGGCTTGCCAACGCCCATCTGTTAGCGGCACACTTGACTGAATTGCCCTGCAGGGAGCTAGATATCCCCCGCGATCAACGCATTTTGAGAGGCATGTATGGTCAAGATTCCAATTCGGGGTTCCGCCGCCCTGCTGGTCGCAGCCGTGATCATTACCGTCACCCTGATCTGGCTTCCCGCTTACCGCGTATTCTTCGCCATCAGCCTGCTTATTGGAGCGGTCGTCGCGGGAGCCCTGTACCTATGGCACAGGTTCCGGCCCGTGCGCGAAGAAGACGTCGAGAATAAGCGCCCCTTGGGACTGAGCTAACTCTTAGGTGTTTACGACCGGCGTCATCGCACTCTCGATTCAAACGAGAAGACGTTCCACCGCTCCGCGTCCTTTTCGACCGTGGCTGCTTGCATCGCCCTGCCCGCAACCCCCGCAATCGCGCGCTCCCAAAACACAAGCGCCGAGCGGTTCGCCTCCATCACGCGAACTTCCCAAGGCCCCGGAAACTTCCGCCACACTTGCCGCGCACCTTCCATTCCAACACCGCGCCTCCGGTAGGCGCGCAGCACAAAGAATTCCGCCATATCCCAGACGCTCGCATTGCCTGAGATTTCTGACCCTCTCTTCACCAAGGCAAACCCAGCCAGTGTGTCATCGACCCTGACCAGAAACGGATGGCGGTTCGATTCACGCCAGTAGCGCGGAAGTTCCTTGTAGACGAATCTGCCATCCAGTCCCAGTTCCACATCGTGAAACTCGCTGAAATCGTGCGCGTACAACTGCAGCAGATTCGCTACGACCGGCTCTTCCTGCGGAGCGGCGGGCATCACCGAAACATGCGCTGATGGCCTCTCGACCATGCCTAAGCCTCGTTTCCGCCAGAAGTGTGGGAGCTCACGTTGCCAGTCTCTCACGTTTCCTCAGCGCTCTCAGCGGTCTTCCTCTACGAACTCGGCGGTTAAGAGCTTTTGACCGCAGAGAGCGCCGAGAAATGCGCTGAGGACGCGGAGACAAACATCTGGCTTTGAGATTCACTCAATACGAATAGTTCTTCGCCCCTTGCCAATCGCTCTCCATTCATTGCAAACTTGAGCATGAGGGTCTTATCGAGGTTTCTAGCGGCCGCCACCGATGTCGCCCACTTCCCTGCTCCTACCCTGCCTGAAATCGCCTTCCTCGGACGCTCCAACGTCGGCAAGTCGAGCGTCATCAATTCGCTGGTCGGCACCAAAATCGCGCGCACCAGTTCCACGCCCGGACGCACGCGCAGCATCAACTTCTTCGAGATCCGCTGGCCTGGAAAGCCGCATCCGGAGCTGATCTTCGCCGATCTGCCCGGCTACGGCTATGCCAAGATTTCCCGCGAGATCTCACAGGAATGGCCGAAGTTCATCGAGCCCTATCTCCACCAGCGTTCCACGCTGGCCTTGTGCATCGCGCTGATCGATGCCAATGTTCCTCCGCAGCAGAGTGACCGCCAACTCCTGGATTTTCTCAGCGCCTCCGGCCGCGAGTTCCTGGTGGTCGCGACCAAGAGCGACCGCCTGTCGAACAATCAGCTGAACAACGCCCTGCGCACCCTGGCCCAGCAGTATCCCGCGGCCCAATTGCTTCCCTACTCGGCCAAGACCGGCGCCGGACGCGACGAACTCTGGAAGCAGATCCGCCACGTAGCCCAACAAATCGCGCAACAAATGGTGACGGATACGCCCTCTGGCACACCTACTTATTAAATTCCCCTAACGACAGATTTCCTCACCATGCTTTTCAAACGTTGCCACCAGCCTCGATCCCTAATCTCGGACTCGATTTCGTGCGATGGACATAGCGGAGTTCCGCGCAAGATCCTCGCGACGATCTGCGTGGAAGCAGCCGATCCGCGTCGGGGCACTATGGCACAGGAAATCAACGACGGCGTCTCTTATCTGATGGCAGTGAAGCGGTCCGTGGTCCCAGAGAACGTCCCCGAGAAGGCCTCGGAGGCTTCGGGCGCTGCCGCAGCAGCACCAGCACGGGAGGCAACGGCGCGGCGACGCTGGCACGCAAGACGGGTACCGCGGCGCGGAGAAGCGCCGCAGCTCCCGCTACACGTGTGAAGGCAGCGCCGAAATGCGCGCCGACGGCGGCGACGTGCGCACCTGGGCCGCCTTCACCGAGGTCAGCCTGCACGGATGCTACGTCGAAGCCCAAGCCACCTATCCCGCTGGCACCATGCTCCACATGAAGCTGGAAGCGAACGGTGTACGCCTCGAGACCAAAGGCAGCGTCCGCGTCAGTTACCCCTACCTCGGTATGGGGATCGCATTTGAAGAAATGTCGGAGGAGAGCCGGACCCAGCTCAGGGAACTCCTGGGCACGGTCTCGCAGTCTTCCATGATTATGGGCCCAGGCGTCGCCTCCCCGCTTCCCTCCTCCGGACCATGGGCAGCGGTGCCGCCCGTCTCCGATTCCGGCGCCGCCCTTCAGGCACTCGTCAAATTCTTCGAAAGCCACCACACGCTCACACGAGAAGATTTCCTCATGCTCCTCAGTAAGAGCCAGGAGCCGCTTGCGAAGCGTTGACGAAGCGAAGTTGCCAGTACCGAGTACCCAGTTTCACGCCGAAGCACTTCCACCCACTCCCCGAAGTTACACACGCGTCGCGCGGCCACGAATTTCCCTTCATTCGCTATGATGAATGGGACATGGCTCTCTATCTCATCACTGGTATTGGCGGCTTCATTGGATCGTCCCTCGCGCGCGCTCTGCTGGCGCGCGGCGAGCAGGTGCGCGGCATCGACAACTTCTCCACCGGCAAGCGCGAGAATCTCGCGGAGATTCTCGACCGCATAGACCTCCACGAAGCCGATATCATCGACCTCGACGCCGCGCACAAGGCCTCCGCGGGCGTAGACTTCGTCCTCCACGAGGCCGCCATTCCCTCTGTCCCAAGATCCGTGCAAGACCCGCTGGGCAGTAACCGGGCCAACGCCGACGGAACGGTCAACGTGCTGGTCGCCGCCCGTGATGCCAAGGTGAAACGTGTGGTCTACGCCGCGTCGTCCGCCGCCTACGGCGACACGCCCACGCTGCCGAAGCACGAACTCATGACCCCGGATCCGATTTCTCCCTACGCCGTCGCGAAGCTGGCGGGCGAGCACTACATGGTTTCGTTTTACCGCTGCTACGGACTCGAGACCGTCTCGCTGCGCTACTTCAACGTCTTCGGCCCGCGCCAGGATCCTTCTTCACCCTACTCGGGCGTGCTGGCCAAGTTCATCACCGCGATGCTGCGCGGTGAACAGCCCACGATCTTCGGCGACGGCGGACAGTCCCGCGACTTCACCTACATCGACAACGTGGTCGAGGCCAATCTGCTCGCCTGCCAGGCTCCCGCCGCAAAGGCCGCTGGACAGGTCTTCAACGCCGCCACCGGCCGCCGCATCACGCTCAACGAAACTTTCAAGGTGCTGCAGCCGTTGACCTCCTACTCCGGATCGCCAAAGTACGAACCCGAGCGCGACGGCGACATCAAGCACTCGCTCGCGGACAACTCCAAAGCAGAAGCGGCCCTGGGCTACAAAGCGAAAGTCGATTTCGAAGAAGGTCTAAGGCGCACCGTGGAGTGGTATCGCAAGAGCCAGTAAGAGATCCACTTTCCCGCAAGGACGAACGTGTAGCAACTCGGCGCGCCATCGCCAATGAGCGTAACTGCGTTGTGTCGCCATTCAGGCTTCATCCAAGAAAAACCGGAATGGCGATCGCGAGACGTCTTTTTCTCCGCTATGTCGGGAGTTAGTTGACCGTCAACGCCAGTACACTGCTCTTTCCGCCGCTGGTGCAACCGAGGTCGCTGGAGTTTCCGCTGGGAGTCTCTACCATCACACTCACCGCTCCCGGCGCTGATATTATGTCGGTCGAGAGCTTCACGTTCAACTGCTGAGGGCTGACAACCGTTGCACTGAGAGGCGTCGAGTTGATAACCGCCTCGGTCGACGAGACGAACTTACTGCCATTTATGGTGAGCAGGGCACCCTGTTGCACATCTGCAAAAGTCATTGAACTGGGCGACAGGGATTGAATGAGCGGTGCGGGCCTGGCACTGCCGCAGAGCGGGTTCAACGTATTGTTGCAGCCAACGATCGCGAACGCGAGTGTAAACAGGCATGCAAACGATAGACCGGAAGTTCGCAAACGCATGGGAAGTACTCCTTCAGGAATAGATTTCCCGTCCGACTGTTGAGCGGAACATCCGGTTCGGGATGAGACGTTATCGCTGGACAATGCAGCCCGCCTTCCAATGCGCGTCCAGCCTTCTTAATTTTGTTGTTGCCGTGTTTCTATAAAGTTAGGTTGGCGGTGGCAGTTTTGCACAATGGTGGAGGGTGGCTCGAAATGGTTGAATTCCACCAGAGTGGTGGTTTTCGGCCATCCATCCGGGGGCGTGGGAACGGAAGGCAGCCGATTTCAGTGAAGACTAGCTGCTAGAATGCTGGTGTCATGGAGAAAGCGATACCGATCCTACCCACTGAAGATTTGGCAACAGCCAAGGCGTTCTACGTTGACGGGCTGGGCTTCCGCGTGACCTTCGAAGCCTCAGAGGACGGCCATTCGGGATTGCTAGGAATCGCGCGCGGTGGAATCGAATTAACTCTGGACAGCCCTATGACTGGGCACGGTCGAAATGCTTGTGTAGCGCTTCATGTAGATGACGCCGATCGCTACTACAGCGAATGGACTTCCAAGGTCGATGTTTTGAGAGCTCCGAAAAATGAAGAATGGGGAGCGAGGACTTTCGATATGCTCGATCCTTCTGGCAATACGCTTTTCATCATGGCCCCTTCGACTGCAAAGTAGTCGGAGTTGTCGACCCGTCAACAGTCTGAGATCGTTCCGGTAAAGCCGACTCGTGTTCAGTGATCCGCCGGCACGCTGGGCTAAGGCCAAGCTCAAAATCCGCGTACAGCGATTCACATTCATAACCCCTCGATGAGCTAGCTCAACGGGGATTTATCGTCAAACAGCCGCTCAAAACGTCTGCCGATGTTTTTAGCAACTTTTCAGCTATTATGCCGACCGCTTTCAATTCGACAGTGGTGGGGGCAGCCATGAATTCTCGATCTATGATCGTGGCGGCGGTGGTTCTTGTTTTCGCGGGAACGGCAGCGAACGCCCAAGATTCTGCGGAGAAAGATGTTCGGAAAGCCATGGAAGATAACTTCGCCTCCATCCTGCACAAGGATGCCGCTGCCTTGAACCGCCAGTACACTGACGATTTCTTTCGCGTCGGCGAAAGCGGCCAAGTTTCGGGCAAGTCAGAGGCGATTGCGAACCTAACGGAACCGGATTTCGTGGTCACGAAACTGGAACCAAGCGATGTGAAAATTCGCGTTTATGGAAATGTTGCAATCGTGACAGAACTCGTCACATCGGTTGGGGGGCAGAAAGGAAAGATTCCAACCGAGCACGTTTCCCGGCAGACCGTGGTCTGGGTGAAGCAGCATGACGTTTGGCAAAGCATGTCTTGCAGACGAGTACGACCCCAATACCCGAATCGGCTTACTAGTCCCGCTGGACAATGCACGGCGGTTGATGACCGACGGCGCGATTTGGCGCCCCCTTGGCCACGCTGGCACGGCTAGACGACTACGCTTCATCTCCAGCAGTCTTGCCGGATGCAGTTTCGGCCGGATAGTTGAAGAAGAGCTGATTGCCGTCGGGATCATCGACCACCAGGAGGCGGTAGCCCCACGAACCATCCTTGACCGGAGCACCCTTGCCTTCGAGTTCCGCCCGTAGCGCGTCCAACGCGGCGGTTGCGGCCTCGGGCGTGTCCGGCTCAACGTTCAGGGAGATGAACATCAGCCCTTTGCCAACCTTCTGAGGCCACTGGCTGGACAGGATAAGCGCACAGCCCTGCCGTTCGACCTGCGCGACGAATGCCCGACCGTCCTCCGCGTACCGCCAGGGACTCGTGAAGCCCAGGCGGTCAATGTAAAAGCGAAGTGAAGCATCAACGTCGGTCACGTGTAAAACGGCGCGCGCGAACCAGTCTGTCATAGCCATCTTCATCGGAATGAACGTAGATGTTTCGCAAGTATCGCACAGGTCTGTCAACTGTTGAGACACTCAGAACCCGACGAACACCCGATCGCCGAACCAGAGCTGAGGTTCTTTTGAAAGCTAAAGGCCGAGCGCCGAAAGCCGGATTCCGAAAGCCCCTTCATTACGTTGGTTATCTACGACCTCATTACTCTCATCGCTACAGTGAACTCATGACACTTTCCTCGATGGTGGTTTCGCGCGACTGGCAGGAAGTCAGTGTTCTGGAATGCATCCTCGGCGGCCTTCACATGGACGTTTCCGTCGAAGCCGAGCCGCAGCGGGCGATGGCCCGGCTCAACAAATCCAAGATCGACGCTCTCATCGTGGATTGCGATCTGAACGGCAGTTCACAATTCCTGCGCGAACTACAGCACGTCGACAAGGCGTCAAAGACCGTGCCCCTGGTCATCATGGGAGCGCCGCAGTGCAGCCGCAATCTCGACGAAACCGGCGCGCTCTTCGCATTCGAGAAACCAATCTCAGTCGAACAGGCCGTGCGCACGCTCTCCGCGGCGCGCAGCATGATTCTCGACGGACGCCTGCGCTACCATCGTGCCGGCCTTGAAGTGCCCGTATCCGTGAACAGCAAGGGACACAAGCCAGCGGAAGCCTACCTGGTCAACGTAAGCCAGGGCGGAATGCAGATTCACACTGGAGACACGGTCGAGTCCACGAAACCGCTGCATGTGTCGTTCGAACTCCCCGGCGCCCGGACCGCGTTGAAGGCTCGTGCGGAAATCGCGTGGCAGGACAAGCGCGGAAATCTCGGCATCCGTTTCGTGAAGCTCGCGCCGCAACAACAGCGCACGCTCCAGCTCTGGTTGGCACAGCAGTATTTTGCGAACTAGGGAAAACAGCTCTGACCTTTGAGATCTGAGCTCTGAGATCTGAGTTTCTCAGCCTGTAGTCATCAGCGGAAGCGGTCTTCGCGCGCTTCCTCATCTTCGTCGATTTCACTTCCTGCCAGTCGCGCCAAGCGCGCGCCCAGGCTCGATCCTCCGAACATCTTGAAGAATCCCCAGTAGAGCGCGGCGACAAAGACCGCGGCCCCACCCGATAAAGCCAGCGGCCACTTCGGAGCCTCGCGCGTGACCGTCAGAAAGACGAACGCGAACATCAGCAGCGCCGCCACTACGACGAGCGTATTGACCGTCCATGCCAGGTTGCGGCCTGAGAGCGGCTGTGAGAGCCAATCCAGTTCCACGCCCGAATTCTCAGACGCGTCTGCATCCGTAAGAACTGTCCGCGCCACCTGAGGTCGAGAATCCAACTCGATCACCTTCAGAGGCGTCGCAGACACGATCAAGCCATCATCTTCCTCGGCCACTCCCGGAACGGCAAACATCGGCCCGAGCCGCTCCGCGCGCGACGGAATGTTCTCCAGGATATTCCCCAGGATCCATTCATCGATCTGCCGCTTCATTCGCGGTGTGATGTCTAGAAACCGTATGCCGCACTGCCCCGTCAGGGTCGCCCACACGACTTCGCCGCGCGTCTCCACCCGCAGCTTCGGAGAGCGCAAATCGAGGCGCACCTGCAGTTGCTGATCCCGCTCAACCCCCGCCACCAACCTCACCCCAATGCCTTCGTGAGTAAGGTTGCGAACAATTCCCCCATTTCCCTGGTCGAGCGTCACGTAGGTAAGAGTGCGGAGCTCGTGCCGGTACTGAGCCCGAGATTGTCGTGCCGTCGATACGCCAGCCTGCATATACACCGCCGGAAGGGATGGGGTAGACCAAGACCCTATCTCACGAATCTTATCGCCGCCCGCAGATGCCGACTTAGTAACCAAGCTGGTTCAGCATACCCAATCGATTCGTCGAGACGTAGCTCCGCTACGTCTCTACGAAGACCATTATTCCGACCCCAGAAAAGCTTGCTTCGCCCGCCGTCCCGAAGCCAGCCAGATCTTCACCACCTCAAACAAGATCACCGTCCCATACGTGACGGCCAGCCAAACCAGCACCGCCTCAATTGGCAGTCCCGACCAAGCCCCAATGAACACTCCCACCATCGCCCCACGCTGATAGTTCCACCACCCATAGGGCAGGGCCAGCGTAGCCTCCCAGAGCAAGCTGACCAGCAAGATGATGAACATGGTCAAACTCAGCGCCCGCCAGTTGATGAAACGCCGCGTAGCCGGGAAGAAACTCATCGCAGGCACCAGTCCTCCCACCACCAAAACGATGAAGTATCCTGGCCAGCCCTCGGGCACCGGGGAAAAATATTTCTTGTAGGCGACCGCAACTGCGATCAGCGCCACCCCCAAAACCATCGACGTAGGATGAAACTGCATCAGACGCCGCATCGCGCGCGCTTCCCCCGGATAGTCCTGCACAGTGTAAGCCGCAAGCCAATACTCGCTGAGCCAGACATATAGCAGCAGAATCGTGACGAAGCCGGTCAGATAAAACGCGTACTCCTCAATGGGCACCGGCCGGCCGAGTGCGGGAGCCGGAATCCCGAGTGTCGCCCGCGAATTCGGAAAAACGAAGAACCACTGCGCAAAGACGACGTCCAGCCCGCAGCCGATCGGGACTAGAATGCCAAGCGTCCACCGAAACGCGCGCTGCGGAATCTCCAACCCCTCGCTGGGCAGAAACCACACCAATATCGTCACGATCGGAACAACAAAGAGCAGCAGGCTCCACGTGTATCCGTGGGGAGAAGGATCCGGCCCAACACTAAGGGTCCCCGGAGCCGTCACCGAATGCAAAGTGAACACCGCCGGGATAACGACCATGACCAGCATGCCGATAACGATCCCAGCAGCAACGGTTGTGCTGGGAGATCCGTGGGTGCGCGGTCGAGCCATGAGTGCCTTCCTTCGTTAAGTGGGTTTTCCTTCGTGTACCTTAGTGGCCTTCGTGGTGAAGGGTCTTGGCGTTTCCCTCTGCTTACCGCAGTGTCCTCTGTGTTGAAAGGTTTTAGGCTGGGGAACCACCCAAGCCCGATGCGCCGGATTCTACTCCTCAAACCGGAAGACAACCCAGCCCGACGCGCTCTGTTCAGCAAGGCGGACGTCTCAAACTAAAGTACATGCCCCAGTGGCCATGCAGTGGTAATTGCCATCAGCCGTAAAGCTCGATAACTTAAAGGTGAACTGTGTCTTAATGGCGACGACTCCCACCAAGCCCGATATAGCAGTGACGGCTCCGTTCACGAACGCGAGTGTGCCCGCCTGGCCGCGGGGCCAGAGCGCGGATTCCTCCGTCGCCACCGATCTACCCGGACGAGACTCTTCTGCAGAAGCTCATCGTGAAGAAGATATCTTTGCGCAAAAGCCATCGCAGCGCGATGCCCTGCAAGCCTTGCTCGCGTTCTCGGCCCTGCATGAGCAGGTGCGCCGCAGAAAAGCGATAGCGGCGCGGCACGCTGGCATCGACGCCGGCGCTCCCATAGCGGAATTCGACCACCACGAACAATTCGTTCTCGACGAAGTCCTCCAGTTGGTTGCAGAACGAGCCGTGGCCATCACCGGCGCCGACGGTCTAGCAATTGCGTTGGCAGAAAATAACGAAATTGTGTTGCGCGCATCGGCGGGCACAGTGCGTCCCGACGTAGGCGCGCGCATCGATCGCGACTCAGCCTTCTCCGGAGCCTGCTTCCGCCAGGCGGAGATCGTTACCTGTGACGACACCGAGACCGATCCGCGAGTCAACCTGCAGGCCTGCCGCCGCCTCGGCGCGCGTTCCATGGTTGCAGTGCCGCTTTGCGGACGCCGGCGTGTCATTGGTCTGCTCGAAGCATTTTCGGAATGGCCCTTCGCCTTCAACGAGAGCGACGTCCGCAACCTGAGCCTGCTCGCCGAACTGGTGCTAGGCGCTCTGAAACCCGAAGATGAAGACCGCTTCGCCCAGTCCGCACAAGTCGCGGCAGTGAAGTTGGAACCGTCTACGCAGACTCCGTTGGCAGTTGCTGCACAGCCAGCGCTTCCGGCACCGGTCGTTGCGACACCAACCGTTGCTCCACCAGCGGTTAGTGCAGTCGCCGCACCGCCGGTCGTCGCTCCACCGGTCATTGCTGCGCCACTAGTTGCTCCACCAGTCGTTACTTCACCAGTCGTTCCGAAGCCACCGGTTCCACCGCAAGTCGCTCCGCCACAAGTTCAGCCACAAACGATTCAGGCGCAGCAGACGTCTCGGTCGGAAGTCGTACGAATGGAACTCGCCGTTCCCGGCACTCCGGTCGTCGACACTAAGCCTCTGAAAGCAGAAGTCGCCTCCGCTCCCGCGACTGCAATTCTGGAACCGCCTGCACTCGAAAAGGCTCCCGAACTCGAAGCACCCGCCACGGCCGAAACCGCAGTTGAACCTACAATCGCCGCGGAGGAAACAGAATCCCCAGCGCGACGCTTGCGCATGCCGCTGTTGCTGGTTGGCATCCTCGTCGTCGTGGCAGTTGCCGCCGTCGGATTGTGGAAGATGAAGACGGCGCAACTTGGCAGCTTGATGGTGCGCACCGAGCGAATCGCTCCCAAGCCAGCCAACACAAACCCATCGCAGGCGCCAGCTGCTTCGCCCGCAACAGACGCCAGCGTAAGTCCCACGACCACCGTCTCTGACGCCATCCCCGACTCGAACGAACAGACCTCTTCTCCCGCCACTCAGCAGGAGCTGGCAAAATTTCCCAAGGTTACCGGAATCCGGCACTGGTCCTCCGCCGATTCGAGCACCGTCGTCCTCGATCTCGAAGATCAAGTGCAGTACGAAGCCCACCGCCTTGCGGGCCCCGATCGTATCTACTTCGATCTGCATGACACGCAACTGGCACCTGAGCTGTCCGGAAAATCCATTGACGTCGGCGATACGCTCATCAACCGCATCCGCGTTGCGCAGCCCATCGCGGGCATGACGCGCATCGTGCTTGAGACCAAGCCCAACACAAATTTCTCCGTGAGCCTTGAGTCGAATCCGTACCGCCTTCTGGTCGAAGTGCGCAAGATCGGCGCAAATGCCAAAACTATGGTGAACTTGTTCCCCAACGCCGAAGCGGAAAAGAGCAAGCTCGCCATCGTCATCCCGCCGCCCACGAAAGAAGACCTGAGCCTGCGGGCGCGCGTGCCCAAGATGCGCATTGTGGTTGACGCCGGCCACGGTGGCTGGGACCTCGGTACCGTCGGCCGCCGCGGTCTCCTCGAAAAAGACCTCGTCCTCGAAATCGCGCAGCGCCTCGGCAAACTCCTCGAGAACCGTCTCGGAATGGAAGTTATTTACACCCGTCAGGACGACAACTACATTCCTCTCGACGAACGCGCCGGCATCGCCAATCAGGCGCAAGCGGACCTCTTCGTATCGGTGCACGCCAACTACAGCGACTTGCCCTCGGCCCGCGGGGTCGAAACCTACTACACGAATTTCTTCTCGGCGCCCGGCTCGAAAGAAGCTGGCTCCAAAGATTTCGATACGCGGTCAAGCCCGAACGCCGTCAAAGCTGCCGCAACGCCCACGCTCTCGCCCGCCGGATTACACGATCGCATCGAGCACTCCCGACACCTGGCGGCCAGCGTGCAACGTGCGCTCTACGGAACGCTCTCCGTTCAGAACCCCGGCCTGCGCGACCGTGGCATCAAAGAAGCCGGATTCGTCGTCCTCACCGAGAGCGCCATGCCCGGAATTCTCGCCGAAGTCTCGTTCGTCTCCAGTCCTACCGACGAACAGAAACTCCGCAGCGACGGCTACCGCGAGCAGATTGCTGAAGCCCTCTACAAAGGCATTGCCCGCTACGCCGCCGCCTCGCGTGGCGTAAAAGTCGCCACCGCCGGAAAGTAATAACGCAACATAGAACCGCGCAGACGCACCCTCCGCGTCCCCGCGTGATCGCCGTATTAAGTTTCTTGCTCTCCCACACGGAACCGTCCCTCGATCTGTTCCACGATCCGAACGCCGATGTTTCCACGCCCCTCCCCCACCGCGCCGAGGTGTACAATCCGCCTACTCGGGCCCGGGGACCTAAAGCGAGCAATCGCTTCGAGCTGTGATGTTCAGCGATCTCGCGACCTCATATTTCTTCAACTCTAACGGCGACCGTCGCTGACCGGTCGAGGAGTTTGCATGAACCGCTTCATGATTTTTCTCATCGGCTGCGTCCGGTTCGCCATCGAGTTTCCCGGCCGCTTCCTTCGCTCGTTCAAGAAACATTGGTTCAAGCACGCCTTCTTCCTCCTTCTTTTCCTCGTGCTCGCGATGATCGTCACCACCACCGTCTCCAAGCTCTATCAGTTTTGGGACGTGGGCTCGAACTCCTGGTGGGACCGCCTGAAGGGCGAAGGATGGGAGTTTCAGCGCGGGGCCGCCACGGCGCAGCATGACCTGTTCGGCGACCAGGTCTCTTCCATCAAGTATCTGCAACAAGGCTGGGAGCCCTCCGACAGCCTCTGGTTTTACAACACCACCCAGGGATCGAACCTGCTGCCCTACGATTTCTTCGTGGCCCTGGAGAAGCCCGGCACCACCGAGCCTTTTCGCTCCGACGACAACCTGAACACCTACCATTACCTCCTGCAAAAGCCGACGATCAGCAACCCCGACGCTCTCCCCGTCGGCTTCGTGAAAGACAGCTACAAGGGCAAAGATTTCCTCGGCTTCACCTGCGCAGCCTGCCACACCGGACAGGTGAACTACAAAGGCACCGGCATTCGCATCGACGGCGGTCCGGCCGGCAGCGACATGGATTCCTTCTTAAAGGATCTTTCCGCCGCCGTGTCAGCCACACAAACCGACGCCTCCGTCCGCGCGCGCTTCGTCAAGAAGGTAATGGATCGCGGGCACTACGATTCCGAAAACGACGTCATCCACGATCTGCAGACCTACGCCCAGCGCCTCGCGATGTTAAACATCGTCGACCACACCGAGACGCCCTACGGCTACTACCGCCTCGACGCCTTCGGACGTATCTACAACCGCGTACTCGAACACGTCATCACGCAGGAGGAACTCAAACAGCAACTCGACCTCACCGTCGCCGACCTGGTGAAAGAAGGCACGCTGACGCAGGCGGACGAAGACTCCATCATGCAGCAGCAGAAACCGGGCAGCGTCTTGAGCGACACCCGCCGCGACCACCTCGTCCTGCGGCTCGCGCAGGTCTTGCCCCTCAAGGCTCAACTCAAGCTGGCCGACAAGATTTTCATCAAAGCCGACGCCCCCGTCAGCTACCCGTTCCTCTGGGACATCCCTCAACACGACTTCGTGCAATGGAACGGAATCGGCGCCAATGCCGGCCTGGGACCCATCGGCCGCAACACCGGTGAGGTCATCGGCGTCTTCGGCACTCTCGACTGGGCCGAAGAGCCAGGCACTTCGCTCTACTCATTTCTCAGTGGTCAAGGTATTAAAGCAACCCACATCGACTTCAAGTCTTCCATCAACGTGCACAACCTGCGCCTCATCGAAAGCCGTCTCCGCAACCTGCAGTCTCCGCAGTGGCCCGAGATCTTTCCGGCCATCGACAAAGACCGCGCCGCCCGAGGCGAGCGCCTCTTCACCATCTACTGCGAACATTGCCACACCCGCATTCAACGCGACGATCCCAAGCGCCGCGTTGTCGCCCACATGTCTAAACTCGACGACATTAAGACCGATCCCAAAATGGCTACCAACGCGGCCGGATACGTGGGATGGAGCGGCATTCTCCGGAATCAATATGTGGCTGCCGGCCCGGGAAACGTTCTTATCGATGAGAAAGCTCCGGTCGCGGCAATCTTGACCAAAGCCACTCTCAGCGTAGTTGCGACTCCGGAAAATAAGAACGTACTCGAGCGCGGCTACCAGTGGGCCTATGACCTGATTGCCGAACTGTTCACCAACGAAATCCAGCCGTCGCTCAAGCAAGGAGACTACGACCCCGACACATCCGCCGATCCCTACGTATCGCTGAAGGCCTACAAAGCGCGCTCCCTGAACGGCATTTGGGCGACTGCACCCTATCTGCACAACGGCTCGGTGCCGACGCTCTACGACCTGCTGCTGCCCAAGAAGCGCGACTCCGATCCCAAGGACGGTGAATATCGTCCTGACCAATTCCAAGTCGGATCGCGCGAGTTCGATCCCGACCGAGTAGGCCTTAAGAGCAGCGGCTACACCGGATTCACCTTCGACACCTCCCGCCGCGGCAACAGCAACGCCGGCCACAACTACAGCACGGAGCTGGACAAAGAAGAGCGCCTCGACTTGTTGGAGTATCTGAAGACGTTGTAGCGTGACCGATGGGGAAACCGACAGCGGAGAGACCGACAACGATGAACCTGAACTTTCCTTACAAACCGAAGCCGTGGATTATGCTTGCAGCAGTTCTGTTCTTTGCCGCGTGCGCCCTCACTGGATGGCACGTCCACGCCACCCAGACCGACCCGCTGGTTGTCCTGGGAATTCGCCTTGCACCCGACGATGCAAGAACTGTCTTTGGAGCGATGGCTGCGGTCAGTGTGCTCTTCGTTGTTGGCGGGATTTTCGGTTTCGTCACCGGACTTCGCAGCTCGGATCATCTGACGCTAACTGACCAGTACATTTCAGCTCCGAAATATGGCTTCTCGCGGAGCGTGACCACCATTCCCTTGGCCGACATTCAGCGGATTGAGCTTCAAACGATCAAGCGCCAGCGCCTTCTGAACATCTACCGCCGCAACGGGAGGCTGCCCATCACCCAGTCTTTCCTGCCCAACGCGGAGGCATTCGAAAAGGTACGTTCAGCCCTGGCCGCACGCGCCAAATCCGGCGCTTGAGCTCTCGACAATTGTTTGCGCTGAAGTCGACCCGTTGAGCCGGGTAACGCGAAACGTTCCGGGGTCCAAGTATCCAGTATTCAATCAGCCTACTTCTGCGCGGAGTCAGCGCTCTCTTTCTGGTACGCAGCGCTCAGCGTGCCTTTGCTTTGCGCAACGGGCAGCAGCGTCGGGTAGAACTGGACGAACGTAGTATCGACTGCCGCATGTTGTGAGTGACAGCTGTAGCACTCCATGTTTGTGGGAACCATCTTCGCGGTCTTCGCGTCGCTGAAAATAAAGAACGCCCACTTTCCCGGAAAGCGCGCCTCGTCCTTCACGTGCGCCTCGATCCCCATGATCTCGGTGCTCTGAAAGTTCCCGTTCAGGTTGATCGATCCTTTGCCTTGCGCTTTCCGCCCCTCCAGCATAAGCACGGTCTTGTCGGGCCAGGTGCCAGTCTCCAGAAAGGCCTTGTAGGACTCAGGGCTCGCGAACACGTTGTCGAACATGTGGTGGTCCATGTTCATCGCGTTCCGGTTGTAACTCATGTCGAAGCCGGTGGTCAGGTAAGTCCACTCGCGGTAGTTCTCTGGAAGTTTCATCTGGCCATCGCTCGTATATTCGGGACCCGACCCCGGCGGCGCCGGTGCGGACTTGAGCAGTGCGGCCGAGGACAACAGAGCCAGCGTAATCAGCAGTAGTGTTGCGGTCTTGTTCATCATGCCCGGGAGTATGATCCAAGTCGTTATCGAGAACCAGACCGCCCGCTGCAGCCTTCCGGCGATTGGCTGCATTTGTTGACCGTTTTCCCCGATCGTAGGATACGATTCACCCTATGGACGCGGCCCGCAAACCTTTCGAGTCACCGCGATGGTTCTGGATTGCAGCCATCTGGGGCGGACTTGGCCTGTTCGACGCCACGCAGACGGTTCTCGCGATGCGCGCCGAAGGCATGCACCACAACTGGGTCCGCCTCTTCTTCACGCTGCTGTTCTCCTGGCTTCCCTGGATCCTGGCAACGCCACTGGCGCTGCACCTCGGCC
This sequence comes from Candidatus Sulfotelmatobacter sp., assembly GCA_035695545.1. Classification (GTDB taxonomy): domain Bacteria; phylum Acidobacteriota; class Terriglobia; order Terriglobales; family Acidobacteriaceae; genus Sulfotelmatobacter. The sequence goes on from DASRRV010000012.1 coordinate 16,415, forward strand.
GCCGTTATCCGCCGTCGCAATGGAGGCGCGTTTACCCCTTTGTGGTCCATCTGGCCGCATGCGCTGGCATTGGTCTAATGTTTGCCGCGTGGGTCACCATGTGGGAGTCGTTGCTGAACCCATGGGCAGCCTCGCCCGGACCCGGTCCTTTTCTCCAGGTTTGGGTACCGAAATTCTACGGCGGGCTGCTCTCGTACCTGGTCCTCTACAGCGTGACTCTGCTGGTCGGACATTTGCTCGACTCCCGGGAAAAACTCGCCGTTCAGCAAACTGAAACCGCACGCCTTAACGAACAGCTTTCGAAGGCGCAACTCAACGCTCTGCGCCGGCAGATCGAGCCGCATTTCCTGTTCAACACGCTCAACGCCATCGCAGGTCTCGTGCGCGAAGGACGCGATGACGCCGCAGTCAGCATGATCGCCGGACTCAGCGATTTTCTGCGAAGAGTAGTGGCGGACTCCGACCGACAGCAGGTTCCACTCGGAGAAGAGCTGGAGTTCACGCAGAAGTATCTCGACATTCAGAAGGTGCGCTTCGCCGAGCGCCTGCAATTCACCGTCGATGTTCCCGCGGAGCTGCTCTCCGCGCAGATTCCCAGCCTGATTCTGCAGCCCATGGTCGAGAACGCAATCAAGCACGGCATCGCCAAGCGCGCCCATGGAGGAGCAATTCGCATCGCCGCCTCTCGCAACAACGGAACACTGACCTTGCGCGTCTACAACGACGGCCCCAGCCTGCCTCTCGAACCCGAGACGAACCCGTCCGGCATCGGAATCTTGAACGTGCGCACCCGTCTCCAGAGCCTCTACGGAGACGGCTTCGAACTGAGCCTGCGCAATCACAAACCCGGAGGCGTGGAAGCTTCGGTCTCCGTGCCCTTCGTATCGTCGCCGGGCCGCGACAATCCCGGGAAGTGACTCGTGTGTCCCGAAGAACATCCAGCCAAAATCCGCGCGCTGATTGTCGACGATGAGCCGCTCGCTCGCAGCAACATTGCCGTCCTCCTTCGCGCCGATCCCGACATTGGAATTGTGGGCGAATGCGGCTCGGGAACCGACGCCGCCAGCGAGGTCCGCGTCGCCAAGCCGGATCTGCTCTTTCTCGACGTTCAAATGCCAGAGTGCGACGGCTTCGATGTGCTCGAGTTGCTGGGCAGCGACCTGCCTCCCGCCATCATTTTTGTAACTGCCTACGACCAATACGCTCTGCGCGCGTTCGCCGCTGGAGCGCTCGACTACCTCCTGAAGCCATTCGACAACGCCAGGTTCGAACTCGCGCTCGGCCGCGCCAAACAAAGAATCCGGCTCGATCGCAGTGACGCAACTCGGCCCCGAAAGTTGGAACGCGTCGTCGTCAAGAGCGCCGGAGATGTCGTCTTCGTCAAAGCCTCCGAGATTGACTGGATCGAGGCCGCCGACTATTACTCCTGCCTGCACGTCGGAACCAAGAGCCACCTGCTACGCCGCAGCATGTCGGACCTTGAGGAAGACCTCGATCCGAACCTGTTTTGCCGCGTTCACCGCTCGAACATCGTGAACCTTGAGCGCGTACAAGGCCTCAAACTCAGCGAGGACGGCGAATACGAAGTCCTGCTCGACAACGGCGTGCCATTGCGCCTCAGCCGCCGCTACCGCAAACAGTTGCAGGAGCGCATGGGCCTGAGCTCTGATGTCCGGCCAGGAAGTTGACATCCCGCAACCCCCGATTGCCCCATCCTTCTTTCGCATACTCTGCGAAAGAGGGGTGGGGATTTTGACTTTGCTCGCCGGTTCGAAAGTCCGCCCAATTCGCGCCGACCAACTTTGGCCGCGTTTGTCTGTTGACGCCCTGCGCCGGACAATTCTACTGTCTCCCGCATGACAAACAGCGAATATCCCAACGAATACGATGGCATCGTCAAGACCATGCAGATGTACATCGACGGCAGCAAACAAGGCAAGAGCGAGCTCATGCGCCCCGCCTTCCACCCGAACGCTTCTTTCTTCGGCTATGCCGGAGAGCAACTTGCGATCGGCACCCAATTCCTCTTCGATTGGATCGATAAGAATGGTCCCGCTCCCAAAATCGAGCCGCGCGTGGTGAGTGTCGACATTCTTGATTCCATCGCAGTTGTTCGTCTCGAGGTCGCCGGATGGTCCGGCAACCTGGCGGGCTCCGGCGTCCGCATGTCGGACCTGTTCACGCTCCTCAAAACCCCTGCCGGATGGAAGATCATCCAGAAGGCCTTTCACTGGCACGCTTGATCGCCCAAGCATGATCGCCCAAGTATGATCGGCCGAGTGTGATCGGCCAAGTGTGATCGGGTAAGAATGATCGGCAAATTATGAGCACCCACTCCAACCCCGTTTCTTCTGGTATAGTTTTCCGCGCGGGAGGTGTGGCAATGCCTCAGCCGAACACCCCACAGAAAACGCTGGAGTCGTGGAAGCAGATCGCCGCCTACCTCGACCGCAGCGAACGCACCGTCCGGCGCTGGGAGTCCAGCGAAGGACTTCCCGTCCACCGCCGCGAGCACGAACGGCAGGACACCGTCTTCGCCTACCGCCACGAGATCGAGGCCTGGAGCCGTTCCCGCACCAGGTGTCCCGGCCCAGACGCCACCGCAATCTACGATGCCGGGAATCTCTCCCCGGCCAAGGCTGCCGCCAATGCCTACCTCGTCGAACACGACGCCATCACCCGCACCATGCATCGCTACATCGCGGGCGCTCGCGCCGGAAACGGCGATCTCATGCGCGCCGCCTTTCATCCTTCCGCCACCATTTCCGGCTACTGCCAGGGCGTCGAATACAGCGGCCCAGTCGAGCACGTCTTCCAGTGGATTAACCAGAACGGCCCGGCGCCGAATATCAGTCCACGCTTCGCGCGCATCGAGATCATCGAGAGCATTGCGGTAGTGCATCTCGAAGTGCAACGCTGGTCCGGCAAGCTGGCCGGCGCCAATGCCCGCGCGTCCGACGTCTTCACTCTGCTCAACTGCAACGGCGAATGGAAGATCACCCACAAACTCTTCCACTGGCACAACCTGTAATCCCGGCTGCGCCATCCTCCTTTCACAGCTCCGCGAAAGGGTGGGAATTTTGACCATTCCCTCACCGCACCACAGCCTCATTTCGCGAAGGGGTACAATTGGGCGCGCTCTGCGGGAGTGTCTACCCGCCAGCGAAACTGGGTAAGAAAATGGCTGGCTCTCGTCCACCGGTTCCGATGTGTCAGGTTGCGCAGTGGTTCAGCGATGACCTCGATGACGGCACGCTTGCCCTGATCAAGACGCCCGCCCCAGGCCCGGTGGGAGCCACCAACGTTCCCGCCCAGCCTCCGGCTCCTGCGCCTGTTCAGGGATGGCCCTCGCAGCTCACCTGGTCGCAGTTCCGCACGGTGGTGTCCCCGCCCCAGATGGAGGAACCGAGCAAGCGCAGACCGCCACGAACCAGCCGGCGATTACTGAGATCTCGGTTCTGAAGCCGGGCAAGAACTTCCTCCTCGGTCCCTTCACCCTCACCGTCGAATTGGATTCGGACAACTGCTGGGTCGTGAAAGGTCAGACCTCCGCTGCCCTTCTCCGCCACGAACAGGTGCACTGGGATATCGCGGGCTTGACCGCCTATGAAATCAGCCGGACGTTGAAGGCGCTGCGCGTCCTGCACGTCCCGGGACTGAAAGCTGAAGTCGACGCGACCATGAAAAGGCTCGCCACCAAAGCCCAGGCGTTGCAGTTCTGGTAGGACGACGAAAGCAAGCACGGATTGAACGCCGGCGGACAAAAAGCTTGGGAAGATCGCATCGCCGACGCCATCAAAAATCAAAACGCCGCGCTCCCCAACCCTCCCGAGAAATATTGGAAACAAGCCCGTGAGAGCCAACATTAAGGCCCTGCGACGTACCGCTTGATCTCAACAGCCTCGTACCCGCCCTTCGCAAGGAACGCACAGGACCGCGCACCCAGCAGCCGCCCGGTAGATTGCACCGGCGATCTGCGCTACACTTCGTTTCGTCGTGGTTACGGTCATACAGTTCGTAACGCTTATTGCCAGCGCCTTCTTTGTCGTGAAACGCGGTGAGGACAAAAAGTGGACGGTCAGATACGCGTGGATCATTGTCGCGCCTGCGGTCCTGGGATTTGCGCTCACATTGCTGGTTGAATACCTCGTCGGAGCACCGGATGACCTGACCATCAGCATCGGCTTGGTCTGCGGATACATTGGCCTCGCTATCGCCGCCGCGTGGGACTATGGGCGTAGCGGTGGCATTTATAAGGGCAAGCGCCGCAAGAGCGATCGAAGTGACAAAACCGTCATCTGAGGGACCCCATCCTTCTCTCGCGTTCTGTGCGAAACAGGGTGGGGATTTTGACTTCGCGCTCACCGCATCACGGCAACACCCACCGGGTAGATAGCTCGGGACGCGTTTTACCTACAACGCAGTTCATTCTCACCGGAAAGATTGGCAATCTACGAAGGAAGGGCTCTTCCAGAACCGACCGCTACGGTCTTCAGGTTTTCTTCAGTTTGAAAGAGTAGTCTCCGCATCGACACTCTCGTGATCGGGCAATCTGAAAGGCGAAACTCCGTCGTCTTCCAGTTGCCTCCCTGAACCAGGGCGCACTCTCGTAATTCGGAATTTTTGCCGCAAGTTTCTTTGGAGGATCTCATGTTCGTTCAGAAACACTTTTCTGCTCGCTTAACGGTCATCCTGCTAACCGCGGTCTCCTTCCCCCTCTGTGCCCGCGCTGCCGCGCAATCAACTTGGGCGGTGGAAAAGACCTTCCACGTCGGCGGTGATGGCGGCTGGGACTATGTCACCGTGGATGCAAAGAACCACCGTCTCTACGTGCCCAGGAGCACGCACACGATGGTCATTGACTCAGACTCGGGCAAGACTTTGGCCGACATTCCCGGCCAAAAACACAACCACGGAGTGGCTCTGGTTCCCTCCGCAGGACGCGGGTTTATCAGCGATGGCAGCGGCGCAGTGGTCATCTTTGATCTCAAGACTAATGAAGTTCTGGGTACCATCACGGCGCAACCCGACGCCGACGGCATCATCTACGACGAAGCCAGCGGCCTGGTGCTGGTGGTCTCCGGCGACAACGGTGTGCTGATGACTCTCAAGCCTGACGTGGATCCGAAAACCGGAACCCTCGACGCTCCCATTGAGTTGGGGGGCAAGCCCGAGTTTCTTGCTTCCGACGGCGCCGGCAAGATCTATATCAATCTCGAGGACAAGGACCAGATTGCCGTCGTCGACATCAAGGCGAGAAAAGTGCTGGCTCACTGGCCAGTCGCGCCCGGCGGCTCTCCGGTTGGGATGTCGATGGATACGAAGAAGCGGTTACTTTTTGTGGGCTGTCGGAAACCACAGAAGCTGATCGTAATGAGCGCCGATGACGGCAAGGTGCTCGCGGACCTGCCAATCGGCGCCGGAGTCGACGCTACGAAGTTCGACGGCAGCCACGCATTCGCGAGTTGCCGCGACGGAAGACTCGAAGTCGCCGGCGAGAACGCCTCGGGCAAGTTCGAAATCCTTCAGACCGTCCCGACCCCCGTCGGCGCCAGAACCATGGACCTAGATGCAGGGGCGCAGAAGGTGTATCTGGCGACGGCAGAATTTGAGGAGCAAAAACCGGGAGCGACCGGTCGTCCGCAGGCCAAGCCGGGGACGTTCATGATAGTCGTGGTCGCGCGCAAGTAGTTGCAAGCAAATCCGCGCGAGCGTGAGGCGCGATTGGAGGATCCAAATGACCAAACGTCAGTTGCACAGATCTTGTGCCGTCTTGCTGATACTCTTTGACTTCCATCTGCTAGCCCAGCAAGCAGCCAACGACGACCCCAGGCCCGTGAATGTCAATGCCGTGGCGATCTTGCGCTGGTATAAAGCCAACCTGAGCACGAGCTTCCCCGTGGGAAAGCAGCCGTGGGGGGCTGCATTTGACGGCGCGAACATCTGGACAGCCAACTACCTTAGCAACACCGTGACGAAGATGCGAGCCCACGACGGCAAGGAGTTGGGCAATTTCAAAGTGGGCACGGCACCTATTGCCTTGGCATTTGATGGGGCCAACATCTGGGTGACAAACAACCTCAGCCGAACAGTCACCAAGCTGCGGGCGAGCGATGGCGCGGCGCTCGGAGAGTTCACGGTCGGAAACAATCCTATTGGGGTGGTTTTCGACGGCTCATTCGTGTGGGTGGTTAATAGTGGGGATGCCGAGGTCGTGAAACTGCGGGCGAACGACGGAACGATAGTCGGCCGCTTCCAGCTTCCGACAATCTCCGCGGGAGTTGCCTTCGACGGGTGCAATATCTGGGTAGCCAATTCCGGCGGAACCACCGTGACCAAACTACGAGCCAGCGACGGTTCCAATCTGGGGCAGTTCAGTGTTGGAGCCAACCCTCAGGATGTGGCCTTCGACGGAACGAATGTCTGGGTCACGAATGCGCTTAGCAACACGGTGACCAAGCTGAGGGCCAGTGATGGCGCCAACTTGGGCAACTTCAATGTTGCCTTATCGCCGCTGGGCCTCGCTTTCGACGGCGAGAATATCTGGGTGGCTGGACAAGAGGGGGCCGTCACAAAACTTCGAGCAAACGATGGGTCCATCCTGGGGACCTTCGCGTTGGGCGGTTCACCGAACGGAGTGGCGTTTGACGGAGCCAACATCTGGGTGACGAATAACGCAACCAATACCGTCTCGAAAATGTGACCGCACGGTGTTCGATCAGTATCGGATTGATTTACTCAGCCTTCGCAAACAACGCGAATGATGGGCCAGCCGCAGTGGCAACACGCGCAGGGCTTCCCTGCATCCAGATATGCTAGCTAACGACACCTCGGCCTATCCACTTCGGAGGCGACACCATGAAGGCAAGTCTCTCAGTCCTCTTTCTATTGGCAGCCACCGCATTAGCCCAGAACGCTTCGACCAGCAGTGCCGTAGCTCCGGGCTGCGGCACCGCGGATACTAAGTTTGAGGTCAAGACCGACAAATCGCAGCATCCGGCCGTCCAGCCGGAACCCCAGAAGGCTGTGATCTATTTCGTGGAAGACGACACCCAGTTCCAATCAAGACCCCTGCCCCTCACGCGGATCGGCGTAGACGGAACGTGGGTAGGAGCGAATCACGGCAACTCCTACTTCTACCTTGCCGTCGATCCCGGAGAGCACCATCTTTGCGCCAATTGGCAATCCTTCGTCGGATTTGGCGCGAACCATCAATCCGCCGCTGCGCACTTCACTGCCGAAGCTGGACAGTCTTACTACTTCACGGTCAAGAACACGTGGCTGCGCGAAGTCATGATCATGAAGATCGAACTGGAGCCGCTCGACAGCGATCAAGGCCAGCTTCTGGCGAGCCGGTTCGCGTTCAGCAACTCGCATGCGAAGTAAGCGTGATCGCGCGGCCTAGTCTGCAAGAACACTCGGCCCCCAGCAGGAGCGATCGAAGGGACAAAACCGTCACATGAGGGCGCCCCATCCCTCTTTCGCGTTCTGCGCGAATGAGGGTGGGGATTTCGACTTTGCGTTCCCCGGATCTCCGCGTCATCCACTCTTTCGTAACCCGGTTACAGCCGGGACGCACCCTTAACTATTCCGCTTAGCCCACCGAAAAACTTGAAGACATCCCGCCCCGGTCTACGAGTTTTCACTGTGCCCCAGCTCGCCTTCTTTCGGCCTGCAGTACCGCTTAGGTTTTTTGCTCCTCCGACTGTGTCCGTGAAAGGCTGTGCTGCATCTGGCTTTGCGGCTTGACCCAGCGACTCCACCCAGATGGTGTCGCCCACCGGCGACCACCAAGAGAGCGCCTCCTCGTGATACTCGGCCAAGCCAACTACCTCCTCTGGGATACCTGACGTAAGCGATCAGTCATGGCCGAAGTAGCTCGCACGAAGGGGCACACACTAACGGAATTAGACCCACGGAGCGAATCCGATGCAGATTTACTTGTGAGCACTTGGCGTCGGGTTTGTCGGCTTGCGCTGCATTCTTTCAATCCCGCGGTGACATTTTGCTCCTTTATTCGAAGTCAATCCCCCAGAAAGGTGAAACATCTCAATGCCGCTTCTGTTTGTCGTTCTGGCCGTTCTTGGTTCCTGGCCCTGGTAGGCCCCAGCTCTTTTAACATTCAATCCGCGTAGCGCGAGCAAGAAAGAAACGGCTGTTCTTCCCCACGAAGAAGGTTTGTTTTGCTGGCTCGCGCTATTGCGCCCGCTGCGTTCCCCATGGCAATATCCTCGCAGCGATCCGATGCGGTTCCCCGGAACGGACCTCTGGCCTTTAACTGATCTATTGCATCGAAAAGCAGGGCGCTCGGGCGGGCCTGCGCTCTGTAATCCTGCGCTCCAATGAAAGGGTGTCGCGTGTCCTTCAGAAGCGGCACATCGGCCTCGGCGTCTGGTGTCGTGGTCGGCATTGTGGCAGTCCTCGGGCTGCATCTGCTCGTCCTCGCTAGTACTAAAGCCTCACTCGGCGAATCCCTTGCGTCACAAGTCCTGCAATCCTTTTCCGTTTTGCTGGCCTGCATCCTTGCCGCCGGCGCGGCCGTCCGATCGCGCGATTTCATCCGCACTTTCTGGGCCTTTTCGAGCGCCGGGTTTGCGATCCTGCTCGTCGCGCTTCTCCTTCGTCACTTCGAACACATCGAAGGATTCGGGGCCAGCGACTACCTCTTCCTGCTGCACATGGCCCCTTTTGGCCTGGTGCTGCTGCTCAACGAGCGCTCGGGTCCGGTCAAGACCACGCGCTGGCCTCTGATCCTCGACTACATTCAAATCCTGATCGTCACCGTAGTTCTCTTCATCGCTTTCATCTACATTCCCAGCAAAGGCGCATCGCTCGCTTACGTTCACTCCCTCTACGGCGCTTTTGCGGGCGTGCTGATCACCCGCAACATCAGCGTGACCGGGGGCTTCTGGTTTCGGAGCCTGGTTGCGAATTCCGAGCGCGAGCGCTCCGCGTTCCGCGCCATGGCGATCTATCTCCTGATTTACACGACTGGCTCGGCGCTTACACACTACGTGTTCCTCCGCTTTACTCCACCCTCGGTGTGGATCGAATTGGAAGGCTCGGTGCCATTCCTGGCAGGGGCGTGGTTGTTCTCCCGATGGCAAGACCTGACCGTGAGCGTCCCCAGAAAAACACCAAAGTTTCATGAAGCCTTGTCGCTACACCTCATCCCTGCCGTCCTACCGCTGGTGGTCGCCGCGTTTGCCATCTGGATCGCGAAGTCGGCGCCTGCTTTGGCTTGGGTGACGGTAGGCGCTTCGCTAGGCATCTTCGCCCTTCGCCTGCTGGCCACCATTTATTCGGAGTATCAGGCCAACGAAGCCGCGAGAGAAGGCGAGGTGCGGTATCGCTCGCTGGCGCTGGCGACGACACAGATCATCTGGACTACGAACGCGCAAGGCGAAGTCGTTTCCGACCAGCTGCTGTGGGCTTCCTTTAGCGGAATGAGCCAAAAAGACATCCGGGGACGGGGATGGATCGAGGCGATTCATCCGGAAGACCGCGATCCTGTGGATACCGCCTGGAGAAGCGCAGTCTTGAACCGTACTCCGTATAAGGTCGAGTATCGCCTGCGGCGGCATGATGGTGTGTATCGGCACATGACCGTGAGAGGAGTCCCCGTCCCGGGAGCCGGCGGCGAAGTTCGAGAATGGGTAGGAACCTGCACCGACATCACCGAGCGCAAGCAGGCCGAGGAGGCTTTGCGCCGCAGCGAGGAAGAATACCGGGCCTTCTTCGACCTGAATCTAGCGGGAAACTATATCGTTACTCCTGAGGGCGTGTTGCTGGCCTGTAATCCAGCGTTCCTGCGCATGTTCGGATTTGACTCCGAGGAGGAGGCCCAGCGAAGAAATGTTGTCACCCTATACCCCAATCCCGACTCTCGACAGAACTTCCTGCAGCAACTGCAGCAGCGGGGCCATATGGACCACCACGAACGGGAGCTACGCCGCAAGGATGGTCTTCCGTTGTATGTCACCGAAACCTCGATAGGAATTTTCAACGATAGCGGTAAGCTGGTCGAGATTCACGGTTTTCTCATCGATGAAACGGAGCGCAGAAAGACCGAGCAACAATTGCGCCAGGCCCAGAAAATGGAGGCCGTCGGCCGCCTCGCCGGAGGCATCGCCCACGATTTCAACAACGTTCTCGGCATCATCAGCGGCCATAGTGAGATTCTGCTGAGCGAAACTGAAATCGCCGAAGAGACGCAACGTCGCCTTCAGGAAGTGCTTCATGCCAGCCAACGCGCGGCTGCGCTCACCCGCCAGCTTCTGGCCTTCAGTCGCAAGCAAGTGCTGCAGCCGAAAGTGCTCAACCTGAACCTTGTCGTGCAGGACCTCGACAAGATGTTGCGCCGTCTGATCGGCGAAGACATTGAGATAAAAACTGTGCTCAGCCCCGATTTGCATCCGATTAAGGCCGATCCCAGCCAGATGGAACAGGTCCTCCTCAACTTTTGCATCAATGCCCGCGACGCCATGCCTGAGGGTGGCCGGATCACCATCGAAACCGCAAATGTGGAAGTCGATGAGACGCAGGCCGCGCAGCATTTTCCGATGAAGGCGGGCCCCTACGTTCGACTGGCGGTGAGCGACACCGGCGCCGGCATGGACCGGGAAACCTTGTCTCATATTTTCGAGCCCTTCTTCACAACGAAAGGGCCGGAGAAAGGAACGGGTTTAGGTTTGGCAACGGTGTATGGCATTGTGCAGCAGAGCGGCGGTCAGGTGTGGACACAGAGCGAGCCACGCCAGGGGTCGACTTTTTTCGTATACCTGCCGACAGCAACCGAAGAGCCGGATTCTGCCGAGCAAGAGATCAAGCTGCGAGAAATCAGACGTGGGTCCGAGACCATCCTGCTCGTGGAGGATATCGCTCCCCTGCGGGCCTTGACCCGCGAGTTCCTAGAGAGCTGCGGATACATTGTGCTGGAAGCCGAGGACGGCGAGCAGGCTCTGGAGGTGGCCGAGGGCTATGAAGGGACGATCGCGTGCCTGGTGACGGACGTCGTATTACCGAAGATCCAAGGGACCTCGCTCGCCAAGAGCCTCCTGCAGCGAAGGGCCGGAATCAAAGTGCTCTACATCTCCGGCTACACCGATAACCCAATCGTCCACAGCCGAGAGCTGCAGGCCGCCACCTCGTTTCTCCAGAAACCCTTCACCACAAAAGAACTCGCCAGAAAGGTTCGCGAACTGTTGGATGATCACTAGGGCGATAGCTCAGGTTTCAGGTTTCGGGTTTCGGGTTTCGGGTTTCAGCTTTCCCCGATTTCCCCGCCGGTGCCCCATCCTTCTTTCGCGTTCTGTGCGAAAGAGGGGTTGGGGATTTTGACCTTGCGCTTTACCCGGATCACTGGGCGGGTGGTCAGCTCTTTGATCTCGCCGACGCAACCAACAAAGTGGGTGCCCCATCCTTGCGTCTTTTGAAAGGGCGGGTACAATGCTGCTTGTACCATGAGATTTTGGCGGAAGCAAAACCGGCGCCACATGCCGCATCGCGCCCCACGCCCTCGACAAGCGCTGAGGTACGTTGCCCGTACGCGCTTTGAGTGTTCCAAGTAAACCGTCCACAGAAAGAACGGTAACGAAGGACCGGCTTGGGAATACAAATCCCACACTTTTCCACAAAAATAAATCTCAATCCTGTGACGCACAACCTTGAGTGAGAAAATCAGAGAGCGCAACCTTGGCATGTGCACGAACACCCACCAAACCTGTCCCGCCCCAGGTTCGCAGTACGCATCTTGGACTCATCTGCTGAGTCCTTATTCCGGAGGATTTTAGCTCTAAGTCCTTACGGTTCAAGATTTTGGCCGCTTCAAACTCTACCATCACACCGTAAGCTCTTAGGAATCAAGATTTTAGAGAAAACCACAAGAAAATTGTTCGCGGGCTCTCCTGAGGAAGTCACCGCCGCCGCGCACCCATCCATCCCTGATCCCAAAATCGCAAGCTAAGTCCTTATTCCGGAAGATTTTACCAGTAAGTCCTTGCGGCTCAAGATTTTACACGGACATAGATCGATCGCAAGCCAGTAAACCACGAAGAATGAATATTTTAGGAGGAAATGGCTTTAATAAGGAAACGCGCATGATGAGGCGGCAAGATTCTCCTCAGAACATGTAGGGACAGCCGCCCTCGGCTGTCCGGCGGCGCAGCGGTATCGGGCCGCTTGGTCTCAGCCTTAGTCGCCAGTAGCCGCCAAAGTGCCTTGCTGCACCTCAGCTGAAGATGAGCTGAGGCCGGTTCCGAACGTCAGGATTCCGTCCTCCATCCTGCCCAGCTTCATGGTGAGC
>DASRRV010000013.1:0-4250 GCA_035695545.1 Candidatus Sulfotelmatobacter sp.
ACGCACAAGGATCCGCGATTCACGATGTGATCGTAATCGCCTTCCATGGCGATCAGTTTGCCTTCGCGTACGGCGGCGATCATCCCGCATCCGCATGAACAGAAGTTGCAAGAAGTCGTAAACTCGTTTACTTTCGCGAGCTTTAACTCTTTTGTTGCCGCTCTTACCGCTGCGACGTCAATAAGCCCGCCGACCGCGAGACCTAGCACCCCGCCGACGCTCGCTTTCATCCAGTCTCTGCGGCTTACCGCAGTCATACTGGGTGCGCTAAGCCCGCTCTCCGGCTGCCTAGCCAGCGCATTTTCATTCCCATCTTTGGTAGGCATCTCCATGGGTATCCCCCCTCTTGTCGAAGAACGGTTCGGTCTAGGCATGCTAGGAAGAACGGTCCCCGACCGGAACTGTTACTTTTGACAGGTTCCGTTCTTCCGCAGCTGGCTGCTTCATTTCTCCAAATTGCTTCCGGCCCGTCACTTTCGCTGTTTCTGCGTCCACGAATTCCCGAACGATTTGAAAATCATTCTTTTGGGCATATTCCCGGAGAAGCTTTCAGGGGGGCAGGGAAACTGCTTCCCCACGAGGCAGGCCGCGACCGGGTCGGAGTTTTTTAACGTCACGTTAACGTTAGTTCGCCCTCTCGCGTGCGCACTCGCGGACGCGGGATCGGGCCGGTGGGCGGAACCCTGTCAGAATTGACAGTTGTTGCTTTCGAGGAGTTGGCAGATTTTTCCACTCAGCTCCTTGCAGTACCGGAAGACTCCGGTGTTCCGGCTACTGCTTCCCGACAGCCCTCTGGCATCACGTCGAGGGTTGGCCAGACGCAGCTCGTAGAATTTGTCTGAGCGATCATTGGTGGCCACGAGAGTGGGTAAGAAAGGTCATTCTACGATGCGTGGCATAAGGTTTGAGATCAAGCTTGTTTGCCTGCTGACGGCCTTAGGGATCGCCGGCCTGACGTCGGCCCATGCCCAGGGTAATACTGCTCTGACGTCAGAAAGCGCCCACAAGTATGCGCCCGCAGACGCTTGCAAGACCTGTCACGAGGAACTGTACGTGGGATGGGAGAAGTCTCCGCACTGGAAGACCACCTTGGACAAATCGGGTGACCCCTCCAAAATGGGCTGCCAAGGCTGCCACGGGCCTGCAGCGACACACGTAGAGGATCCCAGCAACAAAGCCGAGCTTTTCATCTTCAAGGACCACTCCGCGAAGGAGATCAATGCTCGCTGCATGAACTGCCATGCTGGGGGCACCCAGCACATGAACGCCATTAATTCGGTTCATGCCCAGAATGGCGTCAGTTGTACCGACTGCCATTCTCCCCATCATGCGCAAACGAAAGAATCTCTTCTCTCGAAGCCCGAGACCCAGTTGTGTTTCTCGTGCCATCTGGCGCAGAAGGGGCAGTTTAATATGCCTTTCCACCACCGGGTACTCGAGGGGTTGATCCAATGCAACGATTGCCACAATCCGCACGGCACGGTACTGCCGAAGCAGGTGCGGATGTCACCGGAGCAAAGCGCGGTCTGCTTCAAGTGCCACTCGAACATCCGGGGCCCGTTTGTCTTTGAACATGACCCGGTCAAGGCCGAAGGCTGCTCGTCCTGTCATGTGCCGCACGGCGGACCCAACCAGCACATGCTGCGATACAGCACGGTGAATCTGCTCTGCTTGTCGTGCCACACGAATTCTACATTTAGCGGAGCGCCCAGCGCGCCATCGTTCCACGATCAGGCGGCAAAGTACCAGGCATGCACGCTATGCCACGCAAAGATCCACGGCTCGAATTTCAACAAGGATTTTTTCAAATAGACGAGGGTGCCGTGAGCTTCGTAGCCCTACGCCAGAAATTGGTTTTGTCTGAAAATCGTTTATGGCCGTGCCCTGAAATGGAGGGAAATAGCCATGAGAAATGCTTGCCGTGACCGAAGCCTGCGCTGGCTGGTATCTGCCGCAATCTTACTTGTGGCGCCCGTCTCGCGGGCCCAAGATGACTCCACGCAGACAAAAGGAATCGATTCTGGCAATTACAACATCCAGCAGACGATCGAAGCAGGGTATCGAGCGGACTGGATCAACGGAAACATAAACACCTACAACACCTTTGTTAACCTCGGCCAGGGGGTACGCTTGCTCGACTATTCGCTGGATATGCATTCGCTGGATCATAATGGACTCGCATTCGACACGCTGAACTTTTACAACTTCGGGTACGGCGGCGACCCCGACAATGTGACGCGCTTGCGCATCCAGAAGAACAATTGGTACGACTTCACGTATCTATTTCGGCGCGACAAGAACTTCTGGGACTGGTCGCTACTGGCAAATCCATTGAATTCCCCAATCACTCCTCCCGCTAGTCCACCCGTGTTTCCAACCAACCCGAATCCGAATACAGTCTTGATCACGGCTTCGCCCCATTCTTTGGATCTGGTCCGCCGGATGCAGGATTTCGACCTGACGCTTCGCCCCGAATCAAAATTGAGCTTTCGGCTTGGCTATTCACGCAATGTGGACGAAGGCCCGGCACTTTCAACGTTCGACGGTGGCATCGAAACGATAGTGAGTCAGAATTACCGGGTGACAACAAACGAATATCACCTGGGCACTGATATTCGATACCTGCCGAAAACAACGATTTCTTACGATCAGTTTTTTAAGAGCTTTAAGCAGGATACTCTTACTTTTGACGCGGTGGGCGCTACAACGCCTTTTACGCCTCTATTCCCACCCGGCTTCAATAAATACCAACTTGCCAACGGATCGCCAGTAGATCTTGGGGCTGTGTGGACATCCTCCTCCCCATGCTCAACACCCGTCACCGCCGGCACGACACCTCCTACGGTGACATCCACCTGCAATGGCTTCTTTAACGGCCCCCTCACGCTCCAGGCAAACAATGGACTGCCGGCTGTCACCGGCACGCTGCCGGGTTATTCGCTTTTTGCTCGGCCGCGGAATTTCATACCGACGGAACACATCAGCTTCCAGTCGAACTACTTCACTAAACTTCAAATGTCCGGGTCATTCGCCTACAGCAGTACTAATTTGACCGTTAACGACCTTTTAGAAACCCAGGATTTTTTTAATCCGAAGTCACTCGAACGGGGATCGCAGACAGCGGGGCCGGCTAAAGCGAAACAATACTCCGCGACCGCAGATTTTATGGCTGTCTATTCCATAGATGACAAAACGCGAATTCGCGACGTATTCCGTTTCGATAATTGGCGCATTCCTGGGACGTGGACCAGCTCCTCAGAAACCTTCGTTGCCGGAGCGGTCGCCGCAGGAGGACCGACTGGCATGCTCGCCCCGATATCTACGCTGTTTTTCGCAGACCCGGCAGCCTTCGCTACGACCTGCACGGTAGGCGGAAATTTCAACCAGCTCGATTGTCCGCAGCACAGCGATAGTTCGGATCCGGACATTACCAAACAGTTGTGGTTGCGTACCCTGAGCGAAGACACCAAATCGAATACGATCCAGCTCGAACGCGATTTCAGTAATCACCTGAGCGCGCGGGTTGGCTTCCTTTACACGAATCGCAAAATTGGCGATTTCAACGCTTTAACCGATATTTTAAAGCTTTATCTTCCCGGCGGTTCAGGAGGAACCGCTGCAAACGCTTTCTTCGCGGCGCGCGATGTTTGTGAGTTTAACGCCGGAGTTCTGCCTGCGAATTGCACCCTTGACCCTGCGACGGGAATAATAACCGAAGCTGGCCCGGCGGCTGGGAACGATACGTCAGTGAACATAACCAACATCAACGAATATTCACTTTTGCTAGGCTTTACGGCTCGACCGATTGCGAAGCTCCGCATTAACGGAGATTTCCAATTTGGCTACAATGACCGGGCATTTGTGCGCCCCGATGCTCGGAATCTCCAGGTCTACAAAATTCACGCGACGTATCGCCCGACGACTTGGGCGAGCGTGGACGGCACAATCGATATCCACGAAAATCGCGACAACGTTTTCACGGTGAATGATTTAGAGCACGACCGACATTATAGTTTCTCGACAACGCTGTCCCCCAACTCCAACCTGGCTATTGATCTCGGCTATACCTACTCTGACTTCTTCACGAATATTGATATCTGCTACGCGAGCAAACTCGCGGGCCAGCCTACAACTCTATGTCCGATT
Organism: Candidatus Sulfotelmatobacter sp.; assembly: GCA_035695545.1. Classification (GTDB taxonomy): domain Bacteria; phylum Acidobacteriota; class Terriglobia; order Terriglobales; family Acidobacteriaceae; genus Sulfotelmatobacter. Next base: position 4,147 of record DASRRV010000013.1, read on the forward strand.
ATTAATGGGGGAGATTCAGGACTCGGGGCGACGTCTCGCTACTCCAATACGGACCACTTCGTTTTTGCCGACATAATGTGGAAGCCGTACAAACGTGTGACCGT
>DASRRV010000014.1:0-8868 GCA_035695545.1 Candidatus Sulfotelmatobacter sp.
AAGCGCTTGCCGCCAAGATTGTGAAACAGTAGATTGCGGCTGCCGTCATTGGCAACGAAAATGTCGATGAAACCGTCGCCGTCGTAGTCAGCGATCGCAACTCCCATCCCGCGCCCGGAATATTTCGCAATCCCCGTTTCCACGGAAACATCCGTGAAAGTCCCGTCCCCATTATTGCGATACAACGTGTTGGGCAACTCTTCATAGTGGTCGGGACTGCAGTAGCTCCGCACCTTCGCCATCATGCAGAGAGGATCCCGGTGCACGTCCCATTTCACGTAGTTGGAGACAAACAGGTCGAGCAGACCGTCATTGTTGTAGTCGACCCACGCCGCAGCCACGGACCACATTTTCTTGCTGCTGTCGTAGACGCCTCCGCCCACGCCGGCCTTGTCCGTCACGTCGGTAAAGGTGCCGTCGCCATTGTTGTGATACAGATGGTTCCTGGTCACTCCGACCGTGTAGATATCCGGCCTGCCATCATTGTCATAGTCGCCGATCGCCACGCCGACGTCGAAGCCGTCCCCTGCGACTCCAGCTTTCCCCGTGACGTCAGTGAACGTGCTGTCGCGATTGTTGTGATAGAGCCGGTTCTTGTACTGAGGTCCGTCCTTCTGCAAGGAGGGGATTACCGCACCGTTAACAAAGTAGATGTCGAGATATCCGTCGCCGTCATAGTCGATGAGGCCCACGCCGCCGACCACAGACTCCGGTTGATTCTTGTTGGGCGATGCGGAATTGTTGAGGACGAAGTTCACGCCGCTCTGTGCGGCGATCTCATCAAAGGTGATCGGGGAAGGCGCCGGTTTTTCTTCAACGGATGAGGAGGCGACCCGAGGTACGGGATGTTTTGGCGCGGCCCGTCCGGTCACTGCCAGGCCCACCCACAGCATGCCGACGCACACAGCCTCCCACACGTGAGTCGCTGGTTTGTATCTTTGCATTCGGCCTACTGCGCCTTCGGAATCAAAATCACGGTCGCGGTATACGGCGGCATGGGCACTGAGAACGACGTTCCCAAACCCTCCATGGGCTTGCCGGAGACTGAGTTTCCATCGGGAGGGTTCGTCTTGCCATAGTCAAAACGCATTCCCTTTGCGCCGAGCGCGCCGCCATTCAGCGACACCTTGACAATGGTTGCGTTCTTCCCGTCTTTGTTGATCAGCATTACTCCCACGCTGCCATCGGCGCGCTTGGCGGCATGCACAGCAACCATCGAGCTATTCGATGACGCAACCAGGACGGAATCGTTGAAGTTCATCAGAGCGTGCACCATCTGCATGCCGAAGTAGGCCGCCCCGGGCTTGTTGTGCATGTCGAGAAAGCTTCCGCTATGCAACTCACCCCAGTCGGCGTTGATGACTCCATATTCGACCAGCGACGGATAAAGATCTGCCGCAAACAGCCCGACTACCACCTCATCCTGCTCCGGAACCTTCACATATGGCGCTACACCAACCTCGGTAAACGCGACCTGAATCGAGCGTGCCCGCGGGCCGCAATTCTTCTGCAGTTGTTCGACCAGCCCCGCCAGTATCGGCCGTAGCGTATCCTGCGGCGCAGCCAGCAGTTTGTAGCTGTCCAGATCTTTATACCCGGAGTCCTGCGTCGTGTCGCTCGGGTACCAGTGAAGGGTCACGAAATCCACATCATTGCACGCGGCCAGCACGCCCTTATCCCAATCGATGCCCCGGTTGAAGTCCTCCTTCACACTAACGCTGGGGGCCTGCAGATACTTTCCTGTGACCGGATCTTGCGTTGACCATTCATCGCGGCTGATTTGCCCGGCCAGAGGCTTATCGAGCGAGACTCCCAGCTTTATCCGCGGATCCACCGCCTTCATCGCCTGAGCAAACTGCTGGAAGTTCTTGCCATACGCCTCAGGCGACAAGCCCGCGTTCTTTCTTCTCTGCTTCGCGTTCTCTTTCGCTTCTTTGGGATAAGGCGCGTGCATATCTTCCTCGAGCCCTGCGCCGCCAAAAAAGCCGTTCTCAAACACCTCGTTGCCGACTTCCCAGTAGCGAATGCCCAGCGGTGCGGGGTGTTCAATGCGCAGGAAATTCTTCCCGTCATCTGTGGGCAGGGGAGCCGCGGCCCGCAGTCCGGCCCAGTAGCCCACCGTCTGCCAATCATTCCCCGCCGAATCCTTGCCCAAAGCCTTCGTGTCCGTCGGATTGCCGTTCGCGTATGCGACCCATGCAGCGGCTTCTACCGGTTCGCCGGGGCCCGTTCCCGCCAGGTTCGATCCATAATTCACAGTAAAAATCGTGGTCCCCACCTGCTCCATAAAACGCGAAAACGATCCCAGGTCGTTCGTGGGCGCATACCCCACATTGGGATGGTCCAATCCCTGCCAGTTCGAAGCGTGATAGGTGCTCCAGTGGTACGTGTCGGCAATCCGTCCGCCTGGGTAGCGCACCGTTGTGACCCCTGCCGCGCGCAAGAGTGGGACTACTTCCGGATCTCCCAGATGGGAATCGGAAGCCAACGAATGAACCGCCATCACCCACGGCGCCATGGCCCCGCGTGGCTTATCCGTCTCCACGCTGACCTTCACTTCTTTGGGAACTTTGATCTGCTTGACGGCAGCCTGGTTCGCCGCGTCTTCCATCTGGCCACGGGATTGATCCTTCTTCCAATCAGGAGTCGAATTGTCGATTTGTGCCACGGCGATGGGAACCAATAGGCTTAGAATAGGAAGGGCGGACGCCGCGCAGAACAGCAACCAGGACCGTTTCATGATGGATTCCCTCTAGGTTCTACAGAAACGATATTCTATGACGTTTCTGCCTCAAAGCAGAGGGGAAAAAGCGGGTGTGCCGATTCCTGAAACCACAGTGGAACGCGGGGCAATGCTCGGTCAATTCGCAACCGGAGGACTAGTGCGCGGTCTGCCTTTCCGCATCCTTCTGGCGCCAGTTCTCATTGCATTGCTCGCTGCAGTCTGCCACGCCCGCCAGCAGCCGGACGCTCCAATCGATCCCTTTCCCCACTACGCCGCCGCGCGCCAGCACCTCGCCGCCGGAGACGAGCAGCAGGCGTCGACCGAGTTCAAGCTTTTTCTCGCTACCGTCCTGCACAGTCTCGCTTCCGCGACAGCTGCAACAGGACATTTCGAGAAGGCGGAGCCGCTCTTCGAAGAGGCCGTCAGCGTCTCTCCGCTCGACATCACCCTGCGGATGGAGTATTCCCGTGTCCTGTTCAGTCGATCGAAGTTTCCGCAAGCCCGGCAGCAGGCCCAAGAAGCCTGCCGTTTAGACCCACAGAATCCTGAGGCAATTCTGTTGCTGGGGCAAGTTCTCTACCAGTTGCGCGATTATGCGAACGCTAGGGCTCAACTGGAATCCGCTTTCAACAAAAATCCCAGCTTTGCTGTGGGCTATTTGTTGGGCAAGGCGGACCTGGCCCTTCACGACGACAAGGCCGCCCGCTCCATCTTCGACTCGATGCTGCGCCAGTGGGGAGATACCGACGGCAACCACATCTTCCTCGGACGGGCGTACAGCCAAATGGGATACCAGAGCGAAGCGACGGCTGAATTCCACAAGGCGATGGAGATGAATCCCAGGGTGCACGGCGCGCACTACCAACTCGGATTGTCGTATCTTCGCGAGGATGAGTCTGCCGAATACGACAAAGCCGTTCCGGAGTTCCGTGCTGAGCTTGCGATCAACCCGGACGATTTTCCCAGTCACTACATGCTGGGCTATATCGCCGTGAACCAGGCCCAGTGGAACGAAGCAGAAGCGGAGTTGCTGCGCGCCATCGCGCTACGGCCAAGCGATCAGGCGTCACTGCTTGCCCTGGCCGATACCTACTCTGCGACCAACCGCACCAAAGAGGCCGAGGCGACCTTGCGGCAAACCCTCGCTGCGGCGGGCGATCAGACGAGCCAGGAAATTGCGCGCGCCCACTACCTGCTCGGGCGGATTCTGCTGGCACAGCCTGGCAAACAAGAAGAAGCGAAGCATGAACTTTCGCTGGTCGCGGAAATGCAAAAACACTCCGGCACGGTTCTCACCGCCGATGCCCGCGCTGCGGGCGCCGGCAGCCTGCTGCGCCAGGAGCAAGCAGTCGACATTCAGCCTCCACCCTCCAGCCCGGCCGAACCGGCTGGTCCGGAGTCGCACGCTGCCGACGATTTGCGCGCCACCATCGCCGATGCCTACAACAATCTTGGCGCCATCGCTGGCAACGCCCACGATTTTGCCGCCGCCGCGACCGATTTCCAGCGCGCTCGACAATGGAATCCAGCTTTGCCCGGACTCGATCACAACCTGGGGATGGCGTTGTTCTACTCGAGCCAGTTTCGCGAAGCCGCTCCTCTTCTAAAAACTTATCTTGAAGCTAATTCAGATGACGTGGCCGCCCGCGGCGCCCTGGGATTCAGCCGCTTCAGAAGCGAAGATTACGCCGGAGTCGTTGAGGCTCTGCGTCCCATGCAGGACCAGATGGCCCAGACGCCCAAGCTCGCCTTCGTGTACGCAGCCTCGCTCGCCAGAACCGGCGCGTACGACGAAGGCATTCCGAGGCTGCAATCCTTGGAAACTGCAACTCCCAACTCCGCGGAGATCCACTACGAACTTTCGCTGGCGTTTCAGCATATGGGCAAAGCCGAAGATGCCGCGCGGGAGATAAAACTCTACGAAGGTCTGAAAGGTGAGGGTTCAAAGAACTAGGTCAGTCCGGGCGGCTGACAGTACACCCTTAACGATTCAGCGCCGTCTTCCCCTGTATCCCGCTGCCTTCCACAACAGTGTAGATAAATCCGGCAGGCACGTCCTTCAGCACTTCCTTCGCCCCGCTTGGCCAGCTGACTTCCACCTTCTCCATCACCGCACTCGCTCCCAACCCAAAGTGCAGCCGCAAGTCGTTCTGCGAAAGATAACTCGATCCGCTGCGTACCTGCAGGAACTGCGTCATTCCCCCCGCCGTCACGGTCGCGCGCGCGCCAATCGCCACCTTGTTGCTTTTCGTTCCGACTAACTTGAACAGTGCCGCGTGATTCTCGGTCTCGGTGCGATTGATCAACACCGATGGCGTGCCGTTGTGATTCAGAATCAGAACGTCCACCTTCCCGTCGTTGTTGACATCGCCAAACGCCGCGCCCCGCCTTACATACAGGTCCCCGGCGTTCAGCTTCGAGAGTACCGTCACATCTTCAAATGTGCGGTCGCGACGGTTACGAAACAGCAGCAACGGCTGGCGAAACGTTACGCTCCCCGTCACCGAATCCACTTGCGGGTAGATATGTCCATTGGTGATTAGAATGTCGAGCCAGCCGTCGTTGTCCATGTCGAAGAAGCCGCCGCCCCATCCCACGTAGCGGCGCGTCGCCTGCAACAAGCCCGCGCTGGCGGAAATCTGATCGAACCCCTGCTCTCCCCGATTCCAGTACAAATCCACGCCTTCCTGGATGTAGTTGGTCACGAGGATGTCCATCTTGCCATCGTGATCAAAATCGGCGATGTCGACCCCCATCGATCCCTGCATCTGTCCATCGCTATTCACGGCGGTCCCAGTTAGCAGGCCCACCTCTTCGAAAGTGCCGTCATGCTTGTTGCGGTACTGGTAGTTGGGATTCACGTCATTGGCGACATAGAGATCAAGCCAGCCGTCGTTGGCGAAATCCGCCCACACCGGCTGCATCCCGAAAAAGTGATTGTCGTTGTTCACCCCGGCCTTTTTCGAAACATTTTCGAACGTTCCGTCTCCGCGGTTGTGAAACAAAAAATCGGTGTCGCCGGGCAAGCCCGACGGCCCGCAATAGACTCGCATGCCCGTGTACGAGCAGGGAACGCCGTCTGCATGGGTCACCGGGAGCGCATCCATATCCTCGTGGACATAGCGCGCCACGAAAAGATCAACGTAGCCATCGCGGTCGTAGTCGCCCCATGCCGCGCCCGAACTGAATCCGCCGACCCGCAAGCCCGCTTTTTCCGTAACGTCTTCGAATTTGCAGTTCCCCAGGTTGCGGTAGAGGACATTCCCTCCATAACCAGTAACGTAAAGATCCTGCCAGCCGTCGTTGTCGAAGTCGGCCACTGATACGCCCATCCCCCAGCCTTTTCGCGTTAGGCCGGCGGATTTCGTAATGTCGGTGAACTTGAGCCCGCTGTCCTGATGGTAGAGAGTGACCATCAGATCGCCCCCGTGCCGGTAGCGGTCCACGGTTGAGCCGTTGACGGTCACAATGTCGAGTTTGCCGTCGTTATCGCAGTCGATAAAGCCGGCGCCGCCGCTCATCGACTCCACGATGTAGTACTCATCCTTCGACGAAATATTCGGAACGGTGAGGCCCGATTGGGGGCCTATGTCTTGAAATCGCGGTGCTCCCGAAGGCGAAGATTGGGCGAAGCAGGTTGCACAGGCCAGGAGCAGGCAGGGAAGCCGCATCAAAGTGGATCAATGTTACCACGGCCCGTGAACCAGCCTGCGCGGCGGCCGGGGTGAGTCCCAAACCCCACTTCCTATGCCTGGAGTCCCGAGGTCATCTTGCCCGAGTCGCTCATTGTCGTTAACGTTTACGTTGCATTCTTCCTCATGGCTGCTGTAAGGTCGTGCTGCGAGGCTGTCGTCCGGGCCACCCGCTGCTGCGTGACGGCACAGGCCATGAATAAACATGTAACCCTTTTCGATATTGCTGAAGCGTTAGGCGTGTCCACTGGCACGGTCCACCGGGCCCTCCACGATCACCCGGGTGTCAACGCCAATACCAAGCTAAAGGTTCTGGAAATGGCGAAGAGCCTGGGCTACCGTCCGAACCTCGCGGCTCGGTTCCTCTCCTCCAAGAGAAGTCTGAAGATCTCCGTCAACACCCTCGAGGGCACGACCTCATTCTGGGACGAAGTGCGCTCCGGTATCAACGAAGAAGCCAAGTCCGTACTCATGGAAAATGTTGAAGTCGAGTTCCGCACTTATCCGCGTCTGGGAGAAGGTGAGGAAGAAGCGTTCGAGGCGGCGCTCCAGGCTAAAGTCGACGGCATCATTGTTTTTTCCAGCCGCCCGGAGAAATTGCGCGCATGGATTCGCCGCGCTTCCCGCTGGCAGATCCCCGTCATGTGCGTAACGACCGATGCGCCTGATTCCGGCCGCCTTGCTGTGGTCTCCATCGACACGCGGGCCAGCGGCGCACTCGCGGCCGATCTAATGGGCCGCTTCCTGCAGGGCACTGGCCAGGTCGCCGTTACATTGAGCGACATGCTGATTACCGAGCACGCCGAAAAATATTCCGGGTTTGAGAAAACCATGCTCTCCTTGTATCCCGGAATCAGCGTCCTCGAGCCCCTCGAAGATCACGACATCGAACCTGAGGCCTATGAAAAATTCCGCAAGCTGCTGGAAGCCCACCCCGACCTGTCGGGACTTTACGTCACTACGGAAGCATCCATGCCGGTCCTCAACGCGGCACGCGACGCCGGAGTGCTCGACTGCCTGACCATCATCACTACCGATCTTTTTTCCGCACTGGTCCCGCAGATTCGATCGGGAGCGGTGGTCGCCACCATTTACCAGCGCCCGCGAACCCAAGGCAGAATGGCTTTCCGCCTGTTGCACGAGTTTCTGGCGGAAGGGCACTGCCCGTCGCGCGAAGTCACTCTCGCGCCGCACCTGGTCATGCGCGGTAATCTGGACTTCTTTCTCGAAAGGCAATCCGGCGAAAGCAACGGAAACCACCGCCGCAGCGCGCGAATGGAATCGTCGCAGAGCGTTCCCGTGGACCACATCACCCTCGCCAACAGCTGAGTTTCTTGCCTTGAATGCCGCCGCAGCAAAACCTGCCACTACACAAGTAGAGTGGCAGGTCGCGCGCACGCCCGATTGCGCGATGCTTCTCAGCCAATTGTTGGAGAATAACTTGCGAATACTGAATGCTCGCGAGTTTGAGACTTTCGTTGAAGCGAAACCGGCGGCTGCGATCTACTTCGATACATGGAATGTGCGCCACCGGACTGCTATCCGTCAGAGGGATGCAAGACGCCGAGGAAGCGCTACCGGAGCAAGTGAACTTTGGCGAAATTGATTGTGACAGTTGTTCCGAGCTGGCGAAGGCGATTCCAGTCCACAATGTTCCACTGGTTGCATACTATCGTGCGGGTAAGCTCATCGCGGAGTTGATTGGCGCTGAACAAAACGTCCGGGTTCGTTTGGAGGGCCTGCTGCGCGACGAACCTATTGGGCACGCAGGATGGTACGCAAGAAAGAGGATAGAACTCCTTCATAGCTCTGGGAGATGAACTCCGGCGGCTACGCCCCGCGTCAGTTGACAGGTTCGAAGTCCACACCGCAGAAGTAGATCACCTTCCGGCCAGCTCAGGGTGACACGCACTCCCTCAGCTTCTCATCCTCGCTCGAACCGGAGATCAACGAAACCGTCAGACGTCCTGAGCAGCTATTTTTGCCTCTGCTGTTAGTTCTGACACTTCCGGTGCGGCCTCCCAACGAAGTGCAGTAGAGCATTGCACCGGTTTTCCCGTCCTCCGTTGACGCCACAGATGTGGAGGTGCATCATGAACAAACTGACGCGACGTGACTTGACTTGATCAATCTCGTCAGCAGGTACTTCAGCTCTCGGTGGATCCAGGCAGGCCTCGGCGGGCGGTCCGGCTCTAAAGGCTACAGAAAACCTCCTACTGAGACCTGGCATCGTACTTGTTCGAAGCCTAACTCCACGTTTTAGCGAACCGGTCATGCAGCATGCGCTCGTTGGGCGGGGAGGTGTAAGCCATGCCGTTACTGTATGGGAATACGGGTCTTACAAGTCGCGAGTGGGCGATCACTGCGCTCGTTTACCAAGGATGTACGAATGCGAAGATCGCGGCACAGATGCAAACAACCGAGCCCGTAATCGAGACGTACCTGCGAAAA
>DASRRV010000015.1:0-23043 GCA_035695545.1 Candidatus Sulfotelmatobacter sp.
TCGCACGATTATCTGAAAACGAAGCATCCCGCGCGGGAATATGTCATCCTCATCGCCGGGAAAGCTTTTTACCTCACCTACATGCTGATCTTGCCGGTTGTGTTGCTGAGGAAATCGCCTCTACTGGTCGGCTTGTCTTTCTTGCTCGCCCATTTGATCATCGGTTTGAGCGTAGCCCTCGTATTCCAGACCACGCATTGTGTTGACAGCACGTACTTTCCCTTGAGCCGCAGCGAATTTGACAACGGGATCTATCACATCTTCGCTACAACGGCCGACTACGCGACCACGAACCCGCTGGTCGGTTGGCTTGTGGGGGGGCTCAATCACCATATCGTCCATCATCTGTGCCCTTTTGTGTGTCACACTCACTATGCTTCGCTCACCCGGATTGTAAAGAAGACCGCCGAGGAGTATGGCATTCCCTACCGGCAAAATCCCACCATGAGTGGAGCGATCAAACATCATCTGCTGCTTTTGAAACAACTGGGAAACGAGGACGACTTTCGAGTCCTGCAGCGCACGGATAGCGAGGCGTGACCTTGCCGCAAAGCGTACCCGCCGTTTCCCGATTCCAATCCTTCCTGGATTCGCGCGCGATGGCCCAGAATCCTGTGCGGGTTCTCACCAAGTACATCGAACTCCATGGCGACACCTTCCGGTTCTATTTTGGCGGCGTAAAAGAGGCCATTGTCACCGTCAATCCCATCGTTATTCAGCATGTGCTGAAGACCAATTCGGAGAACTATCACAAGTCCGAAATCCAAAAAAAACGGATGGGGCATTTCCTGGGCAAGGGTCTTCTCACCACTGAGGGGGAAGCCTGGCGTACGCAACGGCGCCTCATCCAGACGGGTTTTGAGCGCAAGCAACTCGAAGTGCTGTCGTCGATCATGCAGGATTCTCTCGCCGACTCGCTGCGGGACTTCGACCGGCAATCGCGCATCGGGCCGGTCGACATTTACCCACTCATGATGAAGATTACTTTCGGGATGGTCGGCAGATCTCTGTTTGGCGCCAAGTTGAAAGAGGAAGACATTGACCTCATCAGCCTTGCGATTTTGACGGTGCAGGAATTTATGGTTCGGCAAACCATTCAGCCCTATCTGAATCCGTGGTTTGCCGTGTCGGGTGAACAGCGCAGGCACGAGGAGCTGCGAAACCGCGCGTTCGGCGTTCTGCGCGACTACATCCAGCGTCGGCGCAAGGAGGCCCCCGGCCATGATCTTCTGCAGATCCTGCTGGACGCTCGCTACAGTGACGGCACAGGCATGGACGATGAGTTGATCGTCAGTGAGAGCATGCAACTGCTGGTCGCTGGCCATGAAACATCATCGAACGCCTTGTCGTGGCTTCTCTACCTGCTGAGTTCCCGTCCGGATTGCGTCGACCAGATACGGCAGGAGTTCGATGCCGTGTTGGGCGAAAGGCCTCTGAGTTATTCAGACGTTTCGAAGTTTGAGTTTACGACTCAGGTCATAATGGAGGCTCTGCGGCTTTATCCGCCATTTTGGATGGTGGACCGGATGGCACTCGCCGACGACCGCGCTGGCGACCTCGATATACCCCGAGGATCGACGGTAGTTGTGTTCATTTACGGCGCGCACCATTCCCCGCAGTATTGGGAGAACCCTGAGAGTTTCGACCAGGAACGCTTCTCCAAAGCGAAGGATAAGCTTCACACACCCTTTGCCCATTTGCCCTTCGGGGCTGGGCCTCGGGGATGTATCGGTGGCAACTACGCCATGCTTCAGATGCTCATGATTCTGAGTGTTCTGCTCAGAAAATATGATTTCAGTCTGGTTCCAGGCCAGACAATCGAAGCGCGCCCCATGGTGATCTTGCGACCCGAGAACGGAATCCGCATGAGCTTCACCGAAGCGATCCCACGCAGAGTGGGCAGACTGTCCGACTGTTCAGCCTGATCTTTCTACGCTTATCAAGCTTTGCCGGCTGGTGTCATTTCTTCGCGGGGCGGCTTCGTCATTAAGGGCCATGACTACGAGCCCGAAAGGGATGGGCTAACGGCAGAGGAAGCTCGAGATCGATTACGCAAGCTCGAAGCGAGAAAGTCGGATTGTCTTTTGGTCGAATGTCAGCGTGTGCGGGCATCCTGCGCGCGCTCCGAGTTCTGAGATCAGCGCATCCGCGAATGATCCGCGCCCCTGTTTTAGCGCAACCATGGCCGTGAAGACTTCCTGCTCGTTTTCGATCGCTAGGACCTCAACCTGCAGCAGGCGCTCGATAGCGGCTGCGATTTCCTGATCTGTCAGACCATAAGCGCGATCGAGTACCCATACGGCTTCGACCATTGCCACGACGCTGACAAAGCCCAGGTTCTTGGGTGTCAAACGACGTTCGAGAATCTCGGTGGCCTTGGCAGACTGTACCGGATCGTCCTGGGTTAGATAGCGTAGCAGGACGTTCGTGTCGAGCCCGATCATCGGTGTCGCCGCCGCGGATTTCGATTCAGAGCACCTTCGGCAGCCGCTGCGGTCATTTGCTCGGTGGTCACTGGCCGGGAATTCCGGGATTTGACCATCCCACGTATCGCCGAAGCAGAGAGTTTCGGTAACAAGACTACACTGCCATCGGGATGGACGAAGAACTTAACCCGATCACCCGGATGCAGGCCAAGATGTTCACGGATAGCTTTCGGAATGGTGGCTTGTCCCTTGACGGTAATCGCGGATTCCATCTTCCCTCCATTACATATTACAAAATGTAATACCATGACTCAGCCTGCACGTCAAGGGAAGCCGGTGTGGGCTTTGTTGGCTGATCTGGATCACTCTCCGTCAAGGTGTGCGGTCGCATCAGCCGCGTTGCGATAATCATTCTTCGCGCCCAGAAATACGAATGCTCCGTAGCGTCAAGTTAGCGGAGATTGCAAGAGAACTGAGGGGAATTTCAGAAGGACGCACTGGAGAGGCTCGCGACGTTCAGCAATACGATCGTGATGGTGACTCACGATTCGCGGGCGGAGCGTTTCGATCAATGAGCAAAACAAAGGCGCCGCCGTTTACGACGACAGCGCCTGCTAGATTACGAAGCCATCAACCGTCTCCGCTGCCAGCTTCGTTCTTGGTGAAAAACGAGGCATGCAACAGCGACGCTGACCTTCTATGGATGGTTGGAGCTCATCATTTTCGCTTTGCTGGCCTTCATAATCTTCATTGCTTCCGGATGACGTACCGCCGCGATCGATTTGTCCGCGGGAGCACCAAACAACTCAGGATGCAAGTAGGCCCCGCGCTCCCGGCCGGACTTTGCTTCCTCGACGGGAATGCGGTGTGCGTTCGCCCACGCATCCTGTCGGACGCCAGTTACCTGCCACGAGACTTTCACGTTGGGTTTGTCAGTTTGGATTGCGAATTTGTGGTTGGCCATCTCGCTCGCCACCATCGCCTGGGCAAACTGCCCGATTACCGTAAGCTGGTAGCGGAAGTCGCGGTTCAATGCCTCGAACCAGTCCGGCATTTGTACCACTGCCCTGCCCGCTCCATCGGTTGTGATGTTGCCATTGTAGACATTCATCATGTCAGGAGACTCCACGAACGAGTGATACAGGTACTTGTTAGCAGGATCAAGCGGATGGTCGATCTTGAACGAACCCGCCGCCTTGGAGAGATTCCCGTCCACATCGACGTCTCCGTTGAAAAAAGCGGCGAAGCCACCGCTCTGATTCAGGGCAAACAGGGCATCGCCGGGATGGTCATTGAAGGCAAAAATGCCATCTCCGTTGCTGTGGGCAATTCCGACTACACCGTCCCCCGAAGATCCGAAATTCTCTCCCCACACACCCTGCCCGCTCGAGCCCACTGACTGACCAAGGACGGCAATGCCGCCAGCAGTGCTTTGGCCCAGTACACCAGAACCCGCAGTGCCCTGCGTGAGCCCGTAGACGCCGACTCCCTGGTTGGTTGACGAAATACCATCCACGCCGTGGGTCGTGCCATCTCCCGTCGCCAGGGCTCGACCGGAGATCACTGGAGTCGTAGTAAAGTTGGCGGTACTGACCGCACCAAGGCCGGTGCCAGTCGATGTAGCAAATACCCCGCTGTTGCCCACGACAATCCCGGTCGCGTTGATCCCAGCGGCGGAAATGATGTTTGAGCTGAAGTTGCCGGCGCCATCCCTTTTGACGATCGCATTGGCGACACCGCCAGGCGTGGGCGGAGTGATCCATTCCAAGTCCAAAGTTCCACCGTCCTTCGCCGGAGAGCCGCTCACGGTGAAATCGGAACTGGCCGCTGTCAGCCCGACACTTGTCACCGCGCCAGGAAAGGTCTGGCCATGAGCAAAGGTGACGAGGCCGGTCTTGTTAATTTTGAACCCGGTCTCGGCCGGTGCGTTTGTACCTGTTCCAAACAACAGATTCAAAGTAGCGCTAGCCGTTCCCGTATTGTTGTTGATGGGCTCGACCTGAAGCTGGAACGTCTGCGGCACGGCGCTTCCGGTGATGGTATTGAATGAAGACGCCTTCAGATCCATTGATTGGGATTTCTTGCCCGCGCTCTGCGTAGCCACTCCAGTTGCGGGGAGCGTCAGTAAGCCGCGAAGGTTAGTACCGCCGACTACGTCGAGCGCCGCCACCGGAGCGTTGGTGTTGACGCCGATTTTGGCCGTAGGGGATGACCCGCTCTGGAATACAGCCGAGTTACCGATCGTTGTTGCACTGAGAAAATCCGGCAAGAACCCCGCAGTGCCTGAGCCTGTGACCGTCCCCGCCGGAGGTGGAGTCCCGGAACCGCTTGGCGCCGTGCTGCTTGGAGCCCCGCTGACTGCAGGAGCTGCCAATACAAAGGCGGACGCGGGAAGTCCGTTGATCGTTTCCGCGTCATGCGCCTTCACTGCATACGGAACGCTCGCCAACATTACACGCGGTTGTTCGGACTCGCCACTCGGTTGCACGCCAAGCCAGCGCGCTTCTCCCGCCATGAAAGCGTCGGTAGGAATCCCATGTGCGCTGGTCGAGCCTAACATGATCGAGTAGTGTCCATTCTTGTCGGCCTCCACGTTTTGTGTTTCCGTCCAAAGAGGTGCGCCACCCGTTTGTTCTTTGTACAACGAGAAAGTTACGCCTATGGTCCCTGTGAGTGGCTTGTGATTGATGTCAGTGAGTGCCCCGGCGAACTTCACCATGCCGGGAACGACGCTATCGCTGCTTGTTATGTTCTGCGCCAGCAGCGGCAGCCAGCAGAACATCAGAAAGAGATAGGTAGAGAGGTAAAGCCTGATACGGATCATTGATTCTTTTCTCCAAATTGTTGACTAGACTCTGTCGATCGTGAAGCCTAGGCGATGTAAGTCCCCAGATTCCGCCACGCGCAGGCTTTCACCTGGACGCCGGGCCTTCTGGGCTCCATATGAGAAATCGAAAACCGATAGGAAACTCCGACAGAGCCGGGAGAAATTTCTGCAACGGGAAATCGGTTTCAGCGCATTCTTTGCGAAGCTTCCGATGATCGGTTGGCACACCCTGCCCCACAAGTGCGGAATCCCCCAACCTTCGCCTACGTCGCCTCTCTGAAGGTTGGGGGTTCTCTTAGGCAAACTGCCTACTTGATATATCGAAAAGGGAGCGGCGAACACGACACTAGCGATCGAAGATGCAATACGCCGGGCGCAAGTCACTCGAGGTCCGGCTGGGTTTGGAAAAGCGTGACGAACTTCTAACACTCTCGTGACAAATCGATTCACTCACTCCGAATAGCATCTCTTCTAAGGTTTCTTTTCCCAAGAAGGAAGGGGATGCCACCCACCCCGGGGAAACTGACATCCTTTTGGGCCCCAAAAATCCAAGGTTGCTTGACACGACTGCTTGAAGGGATCAAGCAAGTAATGCCATCGAGTTTGCTTTATACAAATGAGCTCTCGCCGCCATTCTCACTACTTAGGAGAACAAGACTTGGCTTCCTCAGCGTTAGCGGTTACGAGTGGTAGTGGAGGCGTCGCGGATGCGACGGATGCGCTGTTCAGCAGCCTGTACTTCGAACTGCATCGTCTTGCAAGGATGGAACTGGCGCGGCTGCGCTGGCCGTCAAGGATAAGCGTCACGACGCTGCTGCACGAGGCGTATCTCGATATGGCGGAACGCGCGACAAGCTTTCCCGACCGAGCACGCTTCATGGGATACTCCGCGCGGGTGATGCGCGGTCTGATTATTGATCACGTTCGTACTTGCACCGCGATCAAGCGTGGGGCAGAGTTCGAGATTACTTCATTAAGTGCCGACATTAGTGGGCAGCCGGTTGATTTCAGTGAGCTATGCCAAATCAGTGACGCCCTAAACGCTCTTGCCGAGGTCGAACCGGAACTCGCCGAACTCGTTGAGTTGAAGTTCTTCTGCGGATTCTCCTTTGCTGAGGTCGCCGCCCTGCAAAAGCTCTCCGAAAGAACTGTGCAGCGTAGGTGGGGAAAAGCGCGCATTTACTTGCGTCATTGCATTTCGGGAAAGCCAGTCCTCTGAAGGAGGAATGATGGCTACCCCGGATTCCGATCAATGGCGAACCATTAGTCCATATCTGGACCAAGCTCTCGGGATGTCCGAGGACGAGCAGTCAGTCTGGCTCTCGGGAATCCACCTGCAAGATCCGGGCCTGGCAGGGCAACTGCAATCCTTGCTTGCCGAGAACCGAGCCTTGTCTGAGGAAGGTTTTCTTGAAAATCGTTCTGTGCCGTTGCCCAGCGCTCCCGGCCTGATAGGGCAGGCATTTGGTCAGTACAGGCTGACTTCACAAATTGGCCAGGGCGGGATGGGAAGCGTTTGGCTGGCAGAGCGTAGCGATGGAAGCTTTGACCGACAGGTAGCGGTGAAGTGTCTGAATATTGCCCTGATCGGTAAAGTGGGAGAAGAGCGCTTCAGGCGGGAAGGCCGGATTTTAGGTCGCTTGGCGCATCCGAACATCGCCGAGTTGCTTGACGCTGGAGTATCTGCTTTCGGTCAGCCCTACCTGGTTCTCGAGTATATCGAGGGGCAGCACCTTGATCGTTTTTGCGATGCACGAAGACTCGATGTAGAGGCGCGGATTCGCCTTTTTCTCGACGTCCTGACAGCCGTCGCGCATGCCCACTCTAACCTGATCGTCCATCGCGACATCAAGCCTTCCAACGTGCTGGTCGGAACCAGCGGTCAGGTGAAGCTGCTCGATTTCAGCATCGCCAAGCTCCTCGAAGCAGACACGGACGCGAGCGCAGCAACCCTGCTGACCGTGGAGGGAGCTCGCGCCATGACTCCTGAATATGCGGCTCCGGAACAACTCAAAGGTGAAGCAATTACCACAGCGACCGATATCTATGCGCTGGGCGTCTTGCTTTACGTTCTGCTGACAGGACGGCATCCAGCTGGGTCGGGCCCGCACACACCGGTGGAGCTCGTCGGCGCCATTGAGAAAGAACCGATTCGGCCGTCTGACGCGGTCTTTCGGGGACGAAAGAACGACGAGACGGCGATGAACAACGCCACGTTGCGTGACACCGTGCCGAACAAGCTCCAACGGGTGCTGCGCCGCGACCTTGACACGATTCTGGTCAAGGCATTGAAGAAAGATCGTAGCGAACGCTATAGCTCTGCTACTGCCTTCGCCGACGACTTGCGTCGATACTTGAGGAACCAGCCGATCAGCGCGCGGCCAGATACCTTCGTCTATCGCACAGCGAAGTTTGTACGACGAAACCGCACAGCGGTCTTGCTTTCGGCCATTGCACTGCTCGTTACCTTTGCTGGAGTCGTGGTTACTATCGGCCAAGCCCGCGCTGCGCGTTCGCAACGAGACTTCGCCTTTCAGCAGCTGCAGAGCTCCGAGATACTCAACGAATTCCACGAATTCCTTCTTTCCGATGCAGCTCCATCCGGAAAGCCATTTACCACCAACGAGCTTCTCGATCGCGCAAAGCGGATCGTGGAACGCGAGCGCGTGGCCACAGACCCGAATCGTCTCAGGCTGCTGATTTCGATCGGTTATCAGTATCTGGAGCAGGATGAAGCGGACAAGGGTCGACAAGTTCTGGAAGAGGCATACCGACTTTCGCTTTCTTCGTCCGAAGTCTCCATTCGGGCAAAGGCCTCCTGTGTCTTCGGCGCGGCACTCGCGAGGGTCGACGAATTGTCGCGGGCTGAGACTCTCTTTCAAGAAGGTATTCGCGAAATCCCCGAAGGCCCACAGTTCACACTCGAGCGCATAGCTTGCCTTCGCAGCGGGACCGAGATCGCAGTGCAGAGCGGAAACGCTGTGGCAGCGGTCCGCCGCGCGCAAACGGCGCAGACCGTCCTTCGGAATTCGCCTTTTGACTCCGGGGCCCTCGAATTAGAGCGCTGGATCGATTTGGCCACCGCCTATAGTTCTGCCGGGCAGCACGCAGAAGCCGTGGCTGCTTTCCAGGAGGCTTCAGTTTTGCTCACCTCGCTAGGCCGCGACCAGACAGAAGACGCCTCTGCCATATTCTGCAACTGGGCGCTCGAACTGGATACGTTCGGCCGGCCTCGTGACGCGGAAAGCATGTATCGCCGAGCGATCGACATTGAGCGCGCCGGCCACTCAGAAGAAGAGGTTTCGCCCATTCTGCTTGTGAACTATTCCAGGACACTGCAAGAATTGGGCCGATTTAAAGAAGCTTCAAGTTACGCTGCTCGAGCCTACGTGAAAGCTCAGCGCATCGGTTATTCCCTCGCGGCGAACTGCGCGCTGCTCGAGCGTGCTCGCATCCAGATCGCTCTGAAACAAACATCCCAAGCAGCATCGACGCTGGATGCACTCCAACCGAGACTGCAGCGCGGATTTCCAGCCGGACATTACGCCTTTGCGAGCTTTGCTGCGCTACGGGGTCTCAACGCATTGGCTGCAGGGGACCTTGAAAGCGCCCAGGCCTTTGCGGACCAGGCAGTGTCCATAGTTGAAGCTGCAATCAAGTCCGGCAGAGAAGGTAGTCACGAGCTCCCAACTCTTCTGGCGAACCGATCCACGATCGAGCTCGCCGCTTCCCATCCTGATCACGCAGCCGCAGACGCCCGCCGTGCGGTAACTCTACTCGAACCCACCGTCGAGGCAGGGAAATTCTCGAGCACGCTAGGGTACGCTTATCTCGCGCTCGGTCGTGCTTTACGAGCTGAAGGCGAAGCCGATGGAGCTCGAGGGGCTCTTCGTTTGGCGGCTGAGCATCTGCAGAACGCAGTGGGTCCCGATCACCCTGATGCTCGAATTGCGCGGCAGCTCGCGGAATCCTCTTCCTCAGGCCACTCCGCAGAGCGCTTCGCTAGAGACGAGCGAGTTAACTAGACTCGTCGATGCCCGAAGACATTCCCATCAATGAGTAGCCGGGGGTGCTATCCATCGACGATCGCGCTCATTTCGGTGTGACGCCGGACTTGAGACTGGGTCAGCGAACCGCCGTGGTCACGTCGGACTCTGGTGCACTGTACACCACCTCGCCATCGAACAGCGTCATCAAGCATTTCAGATCTTTGATCTGGTCCGTAGGCACCGCGTACAGGTCGCGATCCCAGACGGCAATGTCGGCCTTCTTCCCGACTTCCAGCGAACCGATTTTGTTCTCCAAAAACATCTGGCGCGAACCCCAGGCGGTGTAACTGCGAAGAGCCGTGTGTATGTCCAATGCTTCTGCCATCCCAAAGGGATGGAGCCCGTAGGTGCCTTTGGCGGTTTGCCGCGTCGCGGAGGCCCAAAGCCCGTAGCGAGCTGCAATCGGGGTGACGGGATAGTCCGACCCGCCAGACCACAGGATGCCCCGCGTCTGAAGAGTCTTGAACGGTTCCAGGCTCTGGCCGCGTTTGAGCCCATAATTTCCCGCGTAGATATCGCCAATCCACCAAAGGAATCCCGGCTGCATTTCCGGGTAGCCGGCGTCGTAGTTTTTCTGCAGGGCTGCTGTCACGTCGAGGGCGTGTGGCGTCGGCAGGTTGGCGTGGATGATGCTATGGCGCAAACCGGGATGGGGATGCTCCTTCTCGACAAGCGCGTAAGTATCAACAATCCAGTCCATGGCACGATCACCGACTCCATGCGTGCCGACCGGAACTCCGTTCTGATGGAACAGGCGCACCATTTCTCGATACACAGTCGGATCGGTTAGCGGGTAACCGCGGTTGCCCGTGCCCGCACTTGTAACGTCTGGAGTTGTGGCGTTCCGCAACCACTCGTCATACACCCATCCCGTGCGGGCTCCGCCGGAGCCGTCCATGTAAATTTTGGCGCCGCAAGAAAGCAGGCGGTCATCGCCGAGAGCGGCAGGCAGACGGGGAACAGCGTTGATTTCGTCCAGCGCCTTCTGAGCCGAATCCATCGTCGAACCGGCGTGCCACAGAACACAGATCCGCTCCTTGAGCTGGCCTTGGTCAAGAAGGGACTTGTAGGCGTCCCAATGCATCTGGGAGATGTCGGGGTCCTTCACCGCAGTCATGCCTTCGCTGTGCAGCACCTGCTGGATGTATAGGATCCCTTGCCTCATTTGCTCGAGCGTCACTGGCGGGATGAGGCGAGTGACGGCCTCCTCAGCAGACTGTTCCTTGAGCACGCCCGTGGGGTTGCCATGCGCGTCGCGATCGATCGTGCCGGAAGGCGGGTCGGCGGTCGAACCGGTGATATGCGCCAGTTTGAGAGCGACGGAATTCGCAACGCCGTAGTGTCCGGTCGTATGCGATAGCCACACGGGATTGTCCGGGGAAACTGCATCGAGATCGGCGGCCGTGACGTAACGATGTTCAGCCAGCTTGCCCTCGTCCCAACCGGCGCCAGTAACCCATTCGCCGGATTTGACGAGAGCGACCTTGGCCTTTACGCGCGCGATGATTTCGGCCACTGAAGCGGCATCCGAGAGCTTGACGCCATAGAGTTCGCTTACACCCCCATCGGCAATATGCGCATGAGTATCGATAAGGCCCGGCGTCGCCGTGTGACCGTGAAGGTCGATGATCCGAACTCCGGGAGCTTTGCCCGCGAACTCCATAATCTCGGCATCGCTTCCAACTTTGACTATGAGTCCGTGACGGATCGCAATCGCCTGTGCAACCGAATCCTTAGCATCAACCGTAAGAATGTGGCCGTGCATCAGAAGAAGATCAGCGTTAGGACTCTGCGCCCCAAGAATTCGAGACATCACAAGAATGCCGAACAGAATGCTTGTATGGCGGAGTCTTCGGTGCTGAAACATTACGGGAATCCCTCCGAGCGGTTTTAACCCCACCCTTATTCGACGCGAGTCAAGAGATCTCAATCGGACTCTCCCAACAGCGGGCCTTCGAGTGTATCCCAGACCATCTCGCCCTGGTCATCTCGACGACGGCCAACGAGCATCGTCGCACCCTTGAGAAGCACCCCGGGATTTTTCGACTCGCGCCAATACATATAGACAAAACCAACGATGAGCGCCGCGATGAACAGGTACGGCGTGATGTTGTACGGCCACCCCGGCACCGGGTAAATGGTCACGAACAATACGGGCAGCAGAGCGAGAGTTCCGATCCAGGGGATCACCGCGTGCCGCCACACACTGAAGTCCTGTGGACGCTCTCGACGGATGTAGGACGTCAAGGCCATGTTCGCCATCGCATACAAAATGATGACAGCCAGCGTGGCGATAGTACCGAGAAAGCCAAAGATGTCCATCGGCCGCAACAGCAGACCGACGAGCAATACTGGCACGATCCCCAACACCTGCAGTACTGCGATCGCAAACGTAGGGGTCTGGTGCGCGGGATGAATCCTGCCGAACCTCGCCGGAAGTGTGCCCGCCTGTCCCATGGTGTACATCACGCGAGATGCAGCATTGGTGCATGCCAGGCCGGCCCCGATCGCGCTGTTGATGATCGCGAGGATGACGAACCACCAACCCACTCCCCACAGAGCATTCCCAAGGGAATAGTAGGGATTCGCGTCCGACGCAAAGGCTGCCATGTTGCCGGTTCCCCATCCGATCGCGCTTGCATAGGAAGTGAAGACGTAGAAGATCCCGATGACCACCAGCGACAGCATAACCGCCAGGCCGATGAACTTGTCGGGCCGGCGGCTCTCTTGGGCGAGCGGCGCTGGAGCCTCGAAGCCGCTCAGCGCGAGAACCGAAAACACCATCCCGGCAACAATGCCGCGGAAGTGGCCCGGCGACAATGAGGGCTTCAGTGGCGCGGTATAACTCGAGCCCGGTCCCGGATGAATCAGAAACGTGATCGCGAGAGCCAACATGATCAGGATTTCAACCGCCCCCAACAATGCGGTCGTTCTCACCGACAACTGCACCCCATAATGTGTGAGAACCCAGATTAAGGCGAACGCCGCCATCGCGAAGATCCACCACGCGATGTTCACGCCGAACTCAGTCCGCAGCGTGTCTGAAATAAGAAACCCAAGGAACCCGGTGGATGCAGCCGGACCGATGATGTCATAAATCAGGTAGCTCCAGGTCGCCATGAACCCGCTACGGCTGCCGAGTCCGCGGGTGGCAAAAGAGTAATAGCCGCCGCTCGATGGCATGTATTTGGAGAACTCCGACACGGTGTTCGCGATAAAGCAGCAGACAATCGTCGTCAGAAGAAACGAGATCGGCATGTCCGGTCCCGCTTTCAGCGCGATGATGGGAAACGTGAAGACGATATTGGTCGCGGGAGCAATATGTGTGATGCCTTGGAACACCAGTTCCGGAAGGCCAAGCGAATTGCGCCGCAGCTGGGGAGCTGCGGTGCGATGGGTTCTCTCAGCAGTCACCAGCCGACCATCCTTACCATGGCAGACTTTCTCCGAGTGCGCTTCTTTATGGACCGCAGTGTACCCGCCGTTCCTCGCGACGTATACCCTTTTGCGTTTTGGTCCTGCGACCGCGGCGGGCTCTCCTTGAGGTATCCTTGCGCAAATGCAACCGACGCCCGCAAGCCCAGTGATTGAATTCCGCAATGTCTCTTATAGCGTCGCGGGAATACAGGTCCTTTCCGGCTTCAGTGCGCAAATCCAGCGCGGAGAAATTTTCGTCCTGTTGGGACGCAGCGGGTCAGGTAAGACCACAACACTCAAGCTGGTCAATCGTCTGCTCTCGCCCACTGCCGGAGAAGTTCGTGTGAACGGTGCGCCCAACGCGGAAGGCGACGTCATTCAGCTGCGGCGCAGTATCGGCTATGTCATCCAGGATGTAGGCCTGTTTCCGCATTTCACCGTGGAACGAAACATTAGCCTCGTTCCCCAGATCATGGGTTGGCCCGAAGAAAAAATTCGCGCCCGCGTTCACGAGTTGCTGCAGCTGGTCGGCCTCACTCCAGACCTGGCATCGCGCTACCCGCATCAACTGTCGGGCGGACAACGTCAACGAGTCGGTGTCGCTCGAGCGTTGGCCGCAGATCCCGAGATCCTCCTCATGGACGAGCCTTTCGGTGCACTCGACCCTCTTACCCGCGACGAACTGCAGCGTGAATTTCTTTCTCTGCAGCAAGCACTCCACAAGACGGTCGTGTTTGTGACGCATGACCTTCGCGAGGCCTTGCGCCTCGGAACGCACATCGCGTTGATGGAGGCGGGACAGTTGGTCACCGTCCTGGCGCCGCAAGAATTTCTGCACTCTACCGACCCTTGGGCGTCCGCCTACGTCAGGGCGTTTGGGGATGGGCCTGCCCCAGCGGCAAGTCGAGGCTCTTCATGAACGTCTTCCGATTCATCTTGCAGAATCACGATCAGGTGCTGGAACTCACGCTGGAACACCTCTGGCTCGTCGGAGTTTCAACGCTGCTGGCGACACTGATCGGCGTGCCTCTAGGTATCGTGATCGCGCATCGATCCGCTCTGAACAAGCCGGTGTTGGCAGGCGCCAATATTATTCAAACGATCCCCATTCTTGCGCTATTCGGGTTTCTGCTGCCGGTGCCGTGGTTGGGCGAGCGCGCGGACCGGCTCGCGATTCTCGCCCTCACCCTCTACGCTTTGCTGCCAATCATACGAAACACCTTCACCGGAATCAGCGGAGTCGATCCCGCTGTGGTGGAGTCAGGTCGAGGTATGGGCCTCACGGAATCGCAACTCCTGTTTCAAGTCGAACTGCCTCTCGCAGCCAGCGTGATTCTCTCGGGCATCCGAGTGGCAGTTGTCATTTCGGTCGGCCTCGCTACCATCGCTGCAGCGATTGGCGCGGGAGGACTCGGAGAGTTCATTTTCAGAGGCCTGGCCATGGTCGACGACCGAGTCATTCTGGCCGGGGCCATTCCGGCGGCGATCCTGGCTTTGTTGGCCGATGTGGGCGTGGGATGGCTGGAGAGGCGCCTGAAGCCACGATGAGAGTTTCTCGGTCCAGCCTATGCGTCTTGGTCGCAGTCGCGTTGCTGCCATGCTCGTCTTGTTCGCCGTCGCACTCTGATCGCATCGTAATTGGCTCGAAGAATTTCACCGAGTCGCTCATTCTGGGCGAACTCATGGCACAAGCGATCGAGGGCCACACCGGTTTGAAGGTGGAGCGGCGCTTCTATTTGGCGGGAACCTACATTTGTCAGCAGGCAATACTGGCTGGAAGAATCGACATCTATCCCGAGTACACCGGCACGGCGTTGACGGCGATTCTCAAGCAGAAGGTCGCTGCCGATAAGGCGGACGTTTATCGCCGAGTCAAAGAGGATTACGAACGCCGGTTCAGCCTGACCCTCGGGCCATCGCTCGGCTTCAACGATACCTTCGCGATGGAGATTCGGGGCGAGGACGCCCGCCGCTGGAACATCCGAACGTTGTCGCAGGCAACAGCGTTTACTCCACATTGGCATGCCGGATTCGGCTATGAGTTCATGGAGAGGCCCGATGGATATCGAGGCCTCGCCGCAACCTACGGGCTACACTTCGCTGAAGAGCCGCGCGTGATGGACTTGGGCCTGCTTGCGCGGGCGCTGCACGATCATCAGATCGACCTCGCCGCCGGCAATGCAACGGACGGATTGATTCCAACGTTGGATTTCTTCGTTCTGGAAGATGACCGTCACTATTTTCCTCCGTACGAAGCGGTCCCGGTGATCCGCGAGCAGACTCTGCAACAGCATCCCGAGGTTACCCATGTCCTCGAGAGCCTTGCAGGAAAAATTTCCGATGAGGAAATGCGACGGCTCAACTATGCCGTCGACGGCGAACACCACGATGCGAAGGACGTGGTCCACGAGTTCCTGCTAAGCAAAGGGCTTACGAAATAAGCCCGTTTTCTACCGTTAGCGCAGCCAAAATCGCCCAAGACATCGAATGGCGGAATCGGTTCGAGCTTCGGAGATCTTGAGCCAACTCATTGTCCAGCCGTCGCCCGTGCTCCGTGTCGACGGAGCCCACTAACAAAACTCCGCTTTTCGCCCGCACAAACAGCTCGGAGAATCTCATGTCGAGACTGCTCATTACCTTCGTTTCATCCGTGAGCCAATTTGACTAGATTCGGCGGTGATGTTGGGTAGAGAGTCGTCTCACGAAACTGTCTCACGGGCCAGCGAGTCGTCTCAATCTGATCCAGAGGAAGGGGGGCCAATCCGTGAGTAGCCGAACGGAACGACCTGCTCCCGGTAAGCTTATCGCACACCTGATCGCCCGATTGAACGGTACGATTGACCGATTTCTTCTTAAGTTCGGCTTCATTCGTAAAACACCCAACTTCAAAAACCAACCAGACAGAAAGCTCGATGGAACTGCAATTCCAGCGTGTCCGGTTTGCGGGTTTGTTCCTCGCAACTTGGTCATACACGACGAGTGGCGTCGTATTCCGGGAGCAAAGAGCGAAGACAAAATTGCGGCAGATCGAGACGCTACCCAGTGGAGGCAATTGGATTTATTCAATCCCGCGGCCGAAGCCCAGATCAGCAAGGCTATCGAGGTTCCACGAAAACCATCTCCGGTAACGCCATACAAGAATCGATACAAGTGTCTGTACGGAAACAAGGGCTGCGGCGAAAATGCAGTCTACTGTGAGCCCTGCAACAAGATGTACGAAATTTTCCTTTGGATGCTTAACGACGACCGGTGATTCATCGCCCGTGCCGACGCAAGAGTTGGGTACTCAGATTCGTAGTGATCCTTCCATGGTGAGCACGGCATTGCCTTTGATGATGACACGCTCGTCCGTCACTTCGCACCAAAACTCGCCGCCGCGCTCCGACAACTGCCGCGCGTGAAGATTCGTTTTGCCCAACCGCTCCGTCCAATAGGGAGTCAGCGAACACAGGAGTGAGCCCGTTGCCGGATCCTCAGCCACACCATAGCTCGGCGCAAAATAGCGCGACACGAAATCAGCGTGCTCTCCGGGCGCCGTGACGGCCACCGCAAATGGATGGAGCTGCTCCAGTCTTGTGAAGTCCGGGCGTATTCTCCGAATTGAATTCTCTGCCTCATACACGGCGATGTACGTGCTATTGGCTTCCAAGATTTTCGAAGGAGCAGGCCCCGGACCCAGAGCGCGAAACAAGTCTTCCGGCGGGTCGGCGCAAATCTTCGGCAGCATGGCAGGAAAATCCATCGCCAGAATCTCGCCCTCTTTACGAACCGTTAATGACCCGCTGAAACGCGTTTCGAAAGTTACTGCCTCACGGCCGGTTTCCAGAATGTTGAGCACGACATAGGCAGATGCCAGAGTCGCATGGCCGCACAGCCGAATCTCGCACCGGGGTGTAAACCAGCGGATTTCGAGCGGGGTATCCCGGGGCACGAAAAAGGCGGTCGCAGAAAGATTATTTTCTGCTGCGACCTTGCGCAGCCCTTCGTCATCTAACCACACACTTAAAGGGCATACCCCAGCGGGATTGCCCGCGAATGGCTGGTTTGTGAATGCGTCGACCTGATACAAAGGAATGCGCATTGCCTTAGTTTACGTGGGGGTTCGAGACACTGCTGCCGCTCGAATGCCTGATAGTTCCTTCGCCACTTCGTCCACCAGTTAAGCCTGGAGGTCCGCATGCTCACTGCCCGCGGGGATATCGCCGTTTCGCACCAACTACTGGAGCGGCTTTCCGATGCCCAACGCCGAAGCGACGCGCTCTTCAATCTCGTCCACACTGACGCGATCTACAACCGGCCAATTCCCGAACGCCATCGCATCATCTTTTACATGGGACATCTTGAGGCCTTCGACTGGAACCTACTCCACGAAAATGCCCTTGGGCTTAAGAGTTTTCATCCCGAATTTGATCGTCTGTTTGCTTTCGGGATCGATCCGGTAGGCGGTGGATTGCCCGCAGACCAACCGTCAGACTGGCCTTCCTTAGGGGTTGTGCGCGACTACGTGACCAGAATTCGCGCAGCTCTGGATGACAAACTGATCAACGGAGCTTTGGAACCATTTGCGCAAGGTCGGGATGGCTTCCCGCTCGACACCTTGATCAACGTCGCCATCGAGCATCGCCTGATGCATGTCGAAACTTTGGCGTACATGCTGCACCAGTTGCCGTATGACCGAAAAGTTCGATATGCAGACTCGCCGCTGCCGGTCCCTCCACCTGTAGCTCATCGAATGATTGAAATCCCGGCAGGTATGGCCCGGCTCGGCCTTGTGCGCGGAAGCGAGAACTTCGGATGGGACAACGAATACGAAGCGCACGAGCTACGCGTGCCCGCGTTCGAGATTGATCAATACATGGTCACGAACCAACAGTACCTTGATTTCATGGCCGCTGGCGGATATGAGACGCGTGCATTCTGGACCGACGAGGATTGGAAGTGGAAGACCTCCTGCGACGTGACCCATCCTGTTTTCTGGCTGAAGGACGGCGATGGCTGGTTCTATCGCACCATGTTCGAGGAAATTCCTCTGCCACCGGACTGGCCCGTCTATGTGAGTCATGCGGAGGCTGAGGCTTTCGCGCGCTGGGCGGGAAAATCGTTGCCTACGGAAGCGGAATGGCAATGCGCCGCTTATGGCCCCGCCGCTGGTGATGCAGGGAAAGCAGACTTGAGACCTCACTTCTATCCTTGGGGTAGCGAAACTCCTCATTCGAAGCTTGGCAATTTTGATCTCAACCGCTGGAACCCCACGCCGGTAAACGCTTTTCCCGACAATGAAAGTGCGTTCGGTGTGCACGGAATGTTAGGCAATGGATGGGAGTGGACCTCTACGGTTTTTGCCCCATTTCCCGGATTCGAACCATTCCCGTTCTATCGCGGATACTCTGCCGATTTTTTCGATGGCAAGCACTTCGTCATGAAAGGCGGCTCGGCGCGCACCGCCGCGTGCATGCTGCGGCCCACGTTTCGCAACTGGTTTCAGCCACATTACCAATACGTGTATGCGGGATTCCGCTGCGTAAGCCACTGATTGGAAGAAACAAGATCGAAGGAGCCAGGAAATGCTCGTTCATGCGATTCCCACGAATGCCGTTTACGAATTCGCTGCTGATGTTCGCGCTGGCCTAACCCGGGCAGGTCAGAAAGAACTCCCCTCTAAATATTTCTACGACGACGTAGGCTCAGCCCTCTTTGAGGTCATCAGCCATCTTCCGGAATACGGGCTGACACGGGCCGACGAGCGCTTGTTGCGCCGTCATGCCGATGAAATCGTCGACCGTCTTGTCGGGCCGATCGCGGTTGCGGAATTGGGCAGCGGCAGCGGCAAGAAAACACGTTGGCTCCTCGAAGCTCTCTGTCGACGCCAGCGGACGTTCTACTACCCCGTCGAAATCTCTCCCACGGCGCTGGCCATGTGTGAACGAGAACTCGGCGACATCGATTCGATCAGTATCCTGGGGTATGAACGCGAATATCTGGATGGCTTGCTGGAAGTGGCCGCGCACCGTCAGAGCGGCCAACACCTGTTCGTGTTGTTCCTCGGCAGCACCATTGGGAACTTCGATCGCCCGGCAGGTGTGACGTTCCTGGCTGAAGTGCGGCGCATTCTCGAACCCGGCGATTCCCTGCTGCTGGGTACGGACCTCGAAAAGAGTCACGCCCAATTGATCCGAGCCTACGACGACGAGCTCGGAGTAACCGCCGCTTTCAACCTCAACCTGCTCGCCCGCATCAATCGCGAACTCGATGCCGATTTTAATCTGGGCCAGTTCGGCCATGTCGCAAAAGTCAACCATCACGCGCGGAGCGTGGAGATGCATCTCGCTTCAAAGCGTCGGCAGACCGTGACTATTCCGGCGGCTGAGGTCGTGATCGAATTCAGGGAAGGAGAAACCATCTGGACGGAAAGCAGCCATAAATACTCTGTTGAAGAAATCTCCCCGATGGCGCGCGACGCCGGATTCCGCTGCGAGGCTCAGTGGATCGATGAGGAATGGCCCTTTGCCGAGAGCCTGCTAGTCGCGGAGTGAGGTTCTGCCGTCCCCAGGCAAACCTCCGGAGGGGTTGACGAATTTGGACTCGTTTATTCCGAAACTCTCGCCTTGCGCCATGTCCGCAGGTTGATCGCGCTGACCACAATGCAGAATACGTTCGCGGGAATGAATCCGAGTTGTTCCGTCCTGAGGCCGATAACGCACATGACAACGCTATTGACGACCGCCAACGCCCAACCTTCCCAGTACCGTCGTCCCACGAGAATCGTGGACGCAACGGTCAACACGCAAGATAGATAATCAAGCCGCAACACAAATGAAGACCTCCCAAACCATTCTGAGCGAAAGCGGCGATTGTTCCAGTGATTCTGGCCTTGGTTGCATGACGGAGGTCACTTGACTGAAAATCATGTCTTTCCTGGAGGAGCCGATGCCGAAGCAATGCGCCCATCTCGACCAGATCAAGATCCGGCAAACAAAAAAGCACGTGTGTGAGGAATGCGTCAAAACGGGCGACTCGTGGGTCCACCTTCGTTTGTGCCTCATTTGCGGACAGGTGGGCTGTTGCGATTCATCCAAGAACAAACACGCCACCAAGCATTTCCACGAAACGCAGCACCCGCTGATTCGCTCCATTGAGCCCGGAGAAGCCTGGGTCTGGTGCTACGTCGACGAAATTGAGGCCGGAGAACTAGCAGCCTGAGATTGGGTGGCTGCAACCAGAATCCAATTTTTGTATCTAATGAGTTTGTTCTGGGTGCGGGAGGGGTGCACCCGGCTATGCCTTTTCATTTTGTAGTTAACTATAGTTAACGTCCGAGAGCGATCATGGCGAAACCGATATTGCTGAGTGTCGACGACGATCCCGATGTTTTGCGGGCGATCGAGCGCGATTTGCGGTCGCACTACGGCGCTGAGTACCGTGTCATCGCCAGCGATTCTCCTGAAGGAGCTCTCGATCTCCTCAAGGGATTGAAAGTCCGCAACGACGGCGTAGCCCTGCTGCTCGCAGATCAACGCATGCCCCGGATGGACGGAATCGGCTTTCTGCAGGAGGCGCGGCAGATATACCCCGACGCCAAGCGCGCACTGCTCACCGCTTACGCAGACACGAATGCCGCAATCAGTGCCATTAACCAGACCAGCCTCGATTATTTCTTCATGAAGCCGTGGGACCCGCCCGCCGAGCACCTCTATCCGCAACTGGACGACTTACTCGATGATTGGCGGGCTTCGTACCGTCCGGCGTTTGAGGGCATCCGCGTGTTGGGCACACGATGGTCGCCGCGATCCTACGAGCTGCGGGATTTTCTCGCGCGCAATCATGTTCCCTACCAGTGGATCGATGTTGAGGGCTCGGCCAACGATCCTGAAACCATGCAGCTCCTGGAGGCCTTAGGGCCGGAGGCGACAAGTCTTCCGGTCGTCCTGTTCCCGGATGGAACGAAACTCCTGGAAGGTGTACCCGCCGATGTGGCGCAGAAGGTCGGGCTACGGACCCGCGCGCAAACCAGCTTCTACGATCTGGCCATTGTGGGCGGAGGCCCAGCCGGCTTGGCAGCGGCCGTCTACGGCGCCTCAGAAGGCCTGCATACAGTGATGATCGAACGGGAAGCACCGGGCGGTCAGGCGGGAATGAGTTCGCGTATCGAGAACTATCTCGGATTTCCCAGCGGTCTGAGTGGAGGCGATCTCGCCCGCCGTGGCGTGGTGCAGGCCCAGCGTTTCGGAGTGGAGATCCTATCCCCGCAAGAAGCGAGCGGCGTACGAATTGAAGGACCATACCGGATTATCAAACTGGCCGATGGCAACGAGATTTCCTGCCACGCCTTGATGATTTCGACGGGAGTGCAATGGCGGCGTCTGGAAGCTCCAGGGATCGACCGGCTGCAGGGCGCGGGAGTCTATTACGGCGGAGGCGCCACGGAGGCCCTCTCGTGCAAGGGTGAGATGGTCTACGTGATCGGCGGCGCCAATTCTGCCGGGCAGGCCGCGATGAACTTTTCCAAGTATGCGGAGCGCGTCGTGATCCTTGTCCGTGGTGAATCCCTTTCCGCCACCATGTCGCAATATCTGATTGACCAGATCAAGGAGACCCCTAACATTCAGATCTGGACGCGCGCCAGCGTCGCCGAGGTCCATGGCGAAACGCATCTTGAGGAACTCTCAGTCCTTTGTTCCGACACCAACAAGGTGGAGTGCGTGCCCGCCAGCGCCATGTTCATCTTCATTGGAGCGCTGCCCCGCACTGAATGGCTGGCGGGCATCCTCGAACGCGACGAACGCGGATTTCTTCTGACTGGTCCCGACTTGATGCAAGGCGGACAGCGCCCCAAAGGGTGGACTCTCGACCGCGATCCTTTCCTGCTGGAGACGAATGTTCCCGGCATCTTTGCCGTGGGCGATGTGCGTCACGGCTCGGTGAAACGCGTGGCTTCAGGAGTAGGCGAAGGCTCTGTAGCGGTACAGTTCATCCATCAGTACTTGAGCAAGGTATAAATGGCCGAAATCTCCGAACTACTGCGAAGCGTTCCCGCCTTCGCAGACTTGCCCGAAGACCAGATCGCGTGGTTCCTTAGCCAGTCGCAAGAGGTTCCCCTCAAGGCTGGCGATCTATATGCGCGTCAGGGCGACCCCGCAGAAGCGATGTTCGTGCTCCTTGAGGGAGACTTTCAGTGGCGTGGTGAACTTGCCGGTGACACCCTGGTGCGCGACCTGCAGGCGGGAGAGGTCACTGGGGTTCTCCCGTTCTCCCGAATGAAGCATTATGCTCTGAGCGGGAGGTCCTTGAGCGACGCTCGCGTTCTGCGATTTCCCGCTTCGCGTTTTCCGGAGTTGGTGCAGAAAATGCCGGAGCTAACCACTCGCCTCGTCGGCATGATGTCCGATCGGATTCGCGAGGCCACCCGCTTCGAGCAGCAGCGAGACCGACTTGCCGGCCTGGGCAAATTGTCCGCCGGCCTCGCCCACGAACTCAACAATCCAGCGTCAGCGGCGAAACGCGCAACCAGTCAACTGCGCGATGTCCTGAAACGGGTTCGCGACGCAAGCCTCGAATTGGGAAGGCGCGACCTGACGGCCGCACAGAAGGCAGAGATTGAGAAACTCGAGACTTCCCTGACGAAAGTGGATGGGCCTCCGCCAGACACCCTCACCGCCAGTGCCTTGGAGGACCGGATTGATTCGCTGCTCCGCAGCCACGGGCAGGAAGATCTGTGGCAACTCGCAGCCGATCTTGCCCATAGGAACTGCAGGCCGGAGGTATTGGAACAACTGTTCGCAACACTTGATGCCGAGACAGCCCGGGCGGCCCTCGTGAGGATCGCTTCTTCGGTGGAGATTGGCGACCTGCTCAACGCGATTGAGAGCAGCACTTCGCGGATTTCCGAACTGGTGAGCGCGATCAAGGAATACACGTTCATGGACCAGTCACCGGTTCAGAACGTCGATGTCGTAAAGAGCCTGGAGACCACTCTTATCATCCTGAACCACAAGCTCAAGCGTGGCGTTGCCGTCCAGCGGGACTATCAGAAGATTCCCCTCCTCGTGAATTCCTTCGGTAGTGAACTCAACCAGGTCTGGACCAACATTATCGACAATGCGATCGACGCCATGGGCGGAAAGGGTGAACTGCGGGTTCGCACGCATTACGAGGACAAGTGCGTTGTGGTCGAAATTGGTGACACCGGCCCCGGAATTCCCCCCGAAGTCCAGTCCCACATTTTTGAACCGTTCTTCACGACCAAAGGAGTAGGGGAAGGAACTGGGTTGGGCCTCGATACGGTCCAGCGCATCGTGAAAAAGCACCGCGGGAACATTCAGGTCAT
>DASRRV010000016.1:0-5234 GCA_035695545.1 Candidatus Sulfotelmatobacter sp.
GTGAGCGATCCGAAACAATTCCACGGCGCCGGACGCCTGTTTGTAAAACTCTATTCCCTTCGTAGCACCATCGATTGTAGATGTGAGGAACAACCGCATTGCGATAGCGACTTGTCCCACTTCCCGGTTTGGAAATCGAAGACGACCATGCTTAAACATTCCTAACAGGAGGGCGGCGACGTAGCGCCCGTCCCTGTCGCTCCGAAATTTCGGGATGTGCCGCCGAGTGAAGAATGATTCGAGCTCGAGAGTGGAGTTTTCTGAAAGTATGTGACTACAGGTGCTGATATTAGAAAGACTCTGCTCTTGTCCGCACGGGAAGCTCAATGAACGAAGCTCGCCTTGTCTCCCGATAGACCGTCCACGTAGGTGTGCCGTCGGCCGGGTACCTGTGAAACACATCTGCGTCAGCACCAGCCAAAGCGATTCGAATCCGGTGTCCCTTCCGCAACAACACCGATGTGGGGTAGAGCGCAAACGAGAGTTTCGCAGGCTCTCCGGGAATCATTGGCGCTGCGTCCTTGCGCAGGAAACTGTGCGCAGGACCTAAAGGAATATAAGGCAAGATCCTCGGATCAACTTCTTTCCTGTCGATAAGCCGCAGCATGCCTTCATCTATATAGGTAACTCGTCCCTTGGGCGAAACGTCCTCCAAGTACGCGTGTACTGCTCCGTCTGTGGTCGTCGAAGCCATATCGAGATTCAGAACCGGACTACCCGTTATTTCGACATCGCTTTCGAGTGGAGGACTGTCGTAGACGAGTAACTTTTTGTCCTCATTGGCGCGATCCGGATACACAACATCGCCTCCGCCATACCCAGTCGCCCAAATGCTTTGCTTGCCGGTGGAAGCTGTAAAGTCGACAGTGTAGGAATCGTTGGCATTTCCTGACAATGGCGCTTCAGAGGTCAGCGCGTTGTGCGCCGCGAAGTAGAGACGCTTTTCCTTGGACGGTCCCTGAGGCGGCCAGGTCGTCGTGGTGTGCCATCGCCCTTCACCCATCGTGTAATACCGAATCGAGGACTCAATCGGTTTTGGGTCGTCCGGTCTCAGTGTCTGATCAAAGAAGTCAGCCTCTATTTTGAGTTGCTCATCCAGTGTGGGCTCGGGAGGCGTGTGCTTCGGTGCAAATGGATCCACATTGAATCCGCCGCCGTGTGAAAGCGGGCCGATGACCACGATCTGTGGATTCGAAAAGTTCTTGTAACGAGTTAGAGCGTCCTTACCTCCTCCGCCATCCAGCCATCCCGCCCAAACCATCATCGGTACTTTTGACCCTTCAATTCTTACGCGCAAGCCCGACGGACTGACATCGGACAAGCCAAATGCTCCCAACCGATCGTCTGCAAACTCGATCTTCGAGACGGCGTTTGCGACATTGAAGTTGTGATGTTGGCTGACCATCTCGGCCAGACGCCTTCGGTTGTGGTCTGCGTCGACCGCGCGTACGCCTGGACTCAGAAGACGGTCCCTCCAGCATCTCCAACCCGTGACTTCGTCCGCCCCACACACATCATTGCGGTCCATGGCAGCCACAACGTCGCTCCACTCCTGCAATAGGCTCCTCTGAGCCACGCCGCCCTCCTGGATAGCCCACAGGACATCGAAGTTATCGTAAAGAGGCATAACAGCCCGAACAGCAGGCTGATTCGCGGCCGCAGCCAGTTCTGCCGTGTTGCCGTCATAGGAAATTCCAAACGTTCCGACTCGACCGTTGGACCATGATTGGTGCGCAACCCAAGCCGCAACCTCGCCCATGTCCGCCACCTCGGCTGGGGACCACTCCACGGGGCGGTTCCCTCCGGACGCACCGCTGCCACGCGCATCCACCGCGAGCACCACAAGGTGCCGCCGATTGAAATATGCTGCCTGTTTGTCCTCGATTTCGTCTGGGGGGCTACCGAGGTGCAAGGCAATGAGCATCCTCCACATCCACCCGATATGCGGTTCACGCCAATAGCGAGTGGTCCGCATAAGTACCGGCAGCTTTTCGTCCCCTTTTAGGTCCGCCGGCAACTTCACACTGACAGCGATCTCCACTCCGTCGCGCATCTTGACGTAGGCTGAAGTAGATCGCCGGATGCCAGCTGGTGTCATTTCTTCGCCGGGCAGCTTCGTCATTATGGTCAGGATTATGATCCCTGCAAGTCCGAAGGTCACCACCCCGGCTCCGATCAGTGTCAGCCGCCGCCACATACGTTTACACGCCTCGATTCTGCGTGTTCCTCCCTTTCCGACTAGGTGTCCCAGCTAATTCGAGCATCAGCCTGGCGATTTGGGGGAATGTCTTCCGGGACTCGGGCAGACGCTGTCCTCGGGCAACAAATCCTAACCACACGAGGTACAAAAGCTCGACGAGATGAGAATTTCCGATGATGTGTTTCAGCAGTCGAATCCTCTCCTTCTCGGAACGGTTGACCCGGCGGGCCACTTCGGGAGAAACGGCGGCCCACGCGAAAATGGCAGCATCCGACGGCAGGATCCCCAGCTCGCCGAGAGGCACGCGTTTCACAAGCAGTTGCAGAAGAGACGACAAGGCCTTTTGTCCTCTGTGGCCCCGCAATCGCGGGATGATGTCTTGGGACAACTCCTGTTCCCACTCCTGAAGTAGAAGTCCCAGTAGCTCCTCACGATCTCTAAAGTGCCAATAGAAGCTCCCCTTGGTGACGTGCAAATCGCGAGACAGACGCTCTACTCGCACCGCTTCTACGCCGCCCCTCAGTAAGGCCAGCCGCGCAACTCGTAGCCAATCATTCCTTCCCAAGTCTCGTTCCATACTGTTCCGTATGGTATGCGCAAGAGAATGGTTTTTCAATACGCCATCGTATGGAGATCAACGCTGGCGTTGCAAGCTATGGCGATCTCTGGAATTTGGCTGCGAGTTTCGGTGCTAACGTCTGAACGCCTCAGCCGTACTTGAAATGTGAGGTCAGAACATGCGCGCATGCAATGCGATAATCCGCGCCATTGTTCTTTGCGGAGATTGGTCGCTTGCTGGCCAATCCCAAGCATCGGTTCGGCAACAGGATGCAAGGGTGCGCGGTACGGCTCCCGCCGACGCAGAGACTGTTCGAGCGGAGATTCGCTCGCTTGAAGCTGTCATCTCGAAAGTTCCGGATCGGGTCGCGATACTTTCCTGCTGGCGCGAAAATATGCCCACCTAGGGGAGTTGCAAAAGGCGTTCGCGTTGCTAAGAGAATGTGTAGCGCTCGACGCCGGTTTCGTTCCTGATCTCAGCAACTCGCCCTCGCTCCGGCCCTTGGAGGCGAATTCAGAGTTCCGAGACCTGCTTGCGCAATCTCGGCGCAGTTATGCGCCGGTGCACAAAGCGCATGTTGCGTTCACCGTGCCTGCGAAAGACTTATTCCCAGAAGGCTTAGCGGTCGATGCCTCGAGAGGACTCTTCTACATGGGCAGCATGCATCGCAAGAAGATCGTTGAGTTTACATTGACCGGTAGAGTGTCTGACTCCGTGAGGCAGGACATTTACGACTTGAGTCCGATAGGAGGCATCCACGTGGATCCTGTGGACCACAGCGTGTGCGCCTCGACAGATGCTGGCGCCAAGCAAAGACCGGAATTGTTGCATTTTGATGTGCAGGGAAAGCTACTCGAGCGTTACGCGTCGCCTGGCACCATGGCTTACGATTTGAACGATTTGGTTCTCCGAGGCCCGCGAGAGATTTTCACCACAGACACGGAAGGACATCGCGTGTACCGCTTTGATCGCTTCTTGCATACCTTTGCTGAGGTGATGTTTTGGCGTCCAGTTTTTTATCCGAATGGCATTATGCTCTCCCGAGACTGCAATTTGTTGTTTGTCGCGGACATGCTGGGTGTGATTCGCCTAGATCTCCGAACAAACGAGTCCGCCGACGTTGATCCCGGAGCGCACAATACCCTTTCCGGAGTTGACGGGCTGTACCGGTATAACGACGAATTGCTCGGAGTGCAGTATGGTACCGGAGAGTATCGCGTTATGCGCTGGAAGCTCTCGCCGGACGGAAGGTAATTGCGAGTGAGACTCTGGAATACCGCACAAATTTGGTCAGCGATCCTACAACCGGCGTAATTTTGGGAGACCACTTTTATTTCATCGCCAATACGGGAATTTACAACCTTGAGCAGGACAGAATTGTGAATCCGGCAGAACTGGAGCCCGTACACATCGCGGTCGTGTCTCTGGAATAGGGTTGGTTTGCTTTCCACAATTACTGGAGCCCTGAAAATGCCTAGACGCATCCGAGCCTCGGAGGCATCTGTGCTTTCAGGCCGTTCTTCTCCAGCCATTTCAGCGAGCTTCGGTACGCTATAAGTCAGGTTCAGCATGCCCGGAATCCGGTCACAACGAAGCATGAAAGATGTCACGAGTCCCGAAGTTCTCGAGGACCAAGGGGTGGAGACGTTCGTCTAAGAGGTGACGGTCAGGAAGTGAGCGAGTCGGGAAAACGTAGTTTCAACGAATGCGGTACCAACGACTGCTGTCATGAAACGCCCGATTCATAACGATGTTTCAATGTGCTGAACAGATCTCTTTGTTTGACGTCCCGGCGCCGGATGAGAACCAAGGATGCAGATAAGACACCGTAGCGGATCTTGGGCGCGGATGCGCCACCGAGAACCCAAGATGAGGATATCCATCACATGGCACTTTTCCAATCAACGAACCATCCCTTTTATAATAGGGCGGTGACGTCCTCGCATTGTTCCGCCCCAACAAGTCTGCCTAACGGAGATTTTGGCGTCCTGCTTCGTCACTGGCGCAGTGTTCGGCGCATCAGCCAGCTCAACCTTATCCCTCGATGCGGACATCTCGATGCGTCATCTGAGCTGCCTAGAGACTGGCCGCGCGCGTCCAAGCCGGGAAATGATCGTACGTCTTGCCGAGGCCCTGCAGATTCCATTGCGTGCACGCAATGCCTTGCTGCTCGCGGCCGGCTATGCGCCGTTATATCGTCATACTGGTCTCGATGCACCGGAGCTAGAGGCGGCGCGCCACGCGGTGCAGCTTTTCATAGGGCTATGTGAACCGAATCCGGTACTCGTCTTGGATCGGCATTGGAACACCCTGAGGATGAATGCTGGCGCAAAACGCTTCCTTGCCCTCTTTCCCGGCTGCGATTCTGGCACGCCTCACAACGGAGTCCGTCTGGTATGCGATCCCCAAGGACTGCGGCCCTTCATCGAAAACTGGGATGTGGTCGCTGCGCGTATCATTCGGCGGGTGCATCGC
>DASRRV010000017.1:0-3571 GCA_035695545.1 Candidatus Sulfotelmatobacter sp.
GAGCTTAGGAACAATCCCAGTGACTCCGGCCTTTGCGGTCACATCGGTGAAAGTGCCATCGCCGTTGTTGTGGAAGAGTTGATTGCGGTTGACGCCGGTAACGTAGAGGTCGACGAACCCGTCATTGTCGTAGTCGCCGGCTGCGACTCCCATCGAATAACCGGCGCCCTGCAAGCCAGCCTTCTCGGTTACATCGGTAAAGGTGCCGTCGCCATTGTTGCGGAAGAGCCGGTTCCAATATTCGGGTCCGCTTTTTTCGAGCGATGGGATGGCCGCTCCATTGGTGAAAAAGATGTCAAGGAGTCCGTCGTTGTTGAAGTCGAAGAGCGCTACTCCGCCCACCATCGTCTCAAATGTGTATCGTTGCGGGCTGATGCTGTTCTTCAGCATGAATTTGATCTTGGACGCTTCAATGACGTTCTCGAGTTGGATTGGCGACGCGGGCGACGCTACCGGTGCGGCAGCCTGCTTGGGTGGTCCCGGCTTTGTCGACTGAGACCGAGGCCTTTTGACCGGATGGGATGACGGGACTTGTGCAGGCAGCGTTGGAGCGTTGCATAGCAGACATAGCGCAAGGAGTCCGCGGAGAACCACAGGACTCGCAGCAATCCTCTTGCGGATCGATCCCGAGCTCCCGACTAGAGAAGCACGCTCTTTGTGGTCCATAGAGTCCGGTCGCGGCTGAGCATACCAGCCCGGATGTGTTGTCGTAACCACCTAATGCTATTTCAAACACTGCCGAGGTCGGGAGTAAGATAGCAATCTCGGGGCTGCCCGGAATCCCGGTTTCGGCGCACAGTCTGAAAGCCGGTTGCTCCGGGAGAGCAAGAGTCTGATCATGTCCGAATCGCCTTCAAAATTCCGATCGCCGATCATGGAAACAATTCTCGGTCTTGCGTTGCGACTTGCGACATGTACGGCGCTGCTGGCGTGCTCGTCCATGGGATGGGCGCAGGCAGAACCGTCCGCGCAAACGGCAGTTCCGCTTCTGACGCGTGCGGAACAGGTTCGGCAGCTTTCGCCCGAAGAGGCGGCTCAGGGTTATCGAGTGAGAATCCGTGGCGTCGTGACCGACGATGTGCCATCTCCGGATTTCTTCGTGCAGGATGCGACCGCCGGCATCTACGTTGAAGGCAGCGCGTCTCCTAAGTTCACGCACCACTGGGGCGATCTCGTGGAAGTGGAAGGGATCACCGGACCCGGAAAATTCGCACCGGTCATTCGTGAACAAAAGTTTCGCGTGCTCGGCAAGGGCACACTGCCGCCAACGCGTATCTATCCGTTCAGCGAAGTTGCCGGCGGTGAACAGGACAGCCAATGGGCCGCAGTACGCGGCATCGTGCGTTCAGTTTCCATTGATCGCAGCTCGTGGCACGAAACTGTGCTGGCAATGACGGTGGCTTCGGGGGGTGGTCGTTTCACGGTCCGGATCCCGATTTCTCACGACGAAGATTTTTCTCCCTGGATCGACCGAGAGGTCCTGGTGGAAGGCGTTTGCGGAAGCCTCTTCAACCAGCAGCGCCAACTTATCGGAGTGTTGTTCTATGTTCCTGATCTTCATCTAGTCAAGGTTGAGGCGCAAGCCAAAGAAGTACCCGTTTCGTCGCTGATGCGCTTTACTCCCGGCGGGGCGGCGCAACATCGCGTTCGAGTTCGCGGGGTAGTCGCGTATCAGCAACGTGGACGAGCCTTGTTCCTTCAGAACCAGGGCAGGGGATTGCGTGTGCTGACGCAGCAGGATACAGAACTGGCCGTCGGCGACGTCGTCGATGTCATTGGATTTCCGACCGTCGGAGATTCATCGCCAGTGCTCGAAGATGCCGTTTTTCACCGCATCGGTTCGGCTCTCTTGGATGACCCGTTGAAGCTCGATTTGACTGTTCCGTGGGAGCAATACGACGGAGCTCTGGTCACGACGAACGCGACGCTTCTTCAGTTGGAAACTCATCCCGATGGCCGGCACCTGGTTCTTCAGCAGGACAATCGTATTTTCGAGGCGACACTCGAACGCGAGGGCACGCCCGATCCACTTCCGTCGAGTCCCGTCAACAGTCGATTGCAGATCACAGGAATTTGCCTGGTGCGCAACGGAGGGCTGTGGTCGACTCCCGAGTCGTTTCATATTCTTTTGCGTTCGCCGCACGACATCACCGTACTCGATGCCCCGCCATGGTGGAATCTACGCCGGGCTCTGTGGCTGTTGGGAATCCTGACCGGCATTCTGCTGGTAGTGCTGGTCGGAATGTTTGTGTTGGGGCGGAAGATGCGCGAACAGATGCTCATCATCCGCCAAAAACTGCAGCACTCCGCAGTTCTCGAGGAACGCAACCGCATCGCGCGCGAGTTGCACGACACTCTTGAGCAGGAGTTAGCTGGCATCACGATGCAATTGGACCTGGCTGTAGATTGCTTTCGCCAGGTGCCCCCCGTTGCCTTTCACGCGCTTGAGGCAGCGCGCAACATGAGCCGTCACAGCATGGTGGAAGCTCGCCGCTCGGTCTGGGATCTGCGCTGTGACTTGCTGGAGCAAGGAGATTTGCCTTCGGCTCTCAGCCAAATCGTGCGCCCCTTAAGCCCCGGCGACGAAGCCAGGATCGACGTTCAGGTAAGCGGTACTCCGGTGCGGCTGCCGGGAAGATTCGAGATGAATCTCCTGCGCATCGGCCAGGAAGCGGTCGCGAACGCCATCAAACACGGCCACGCATCCGCGATTCAGATTGAACTGCAATACAGTCCTGAGAAAGTGATACTGAGAGTGCGGGACGACGGTTGCGGCTTCAGTCCTGATTACTCGCGTTCTGCAGGGCACTTCGGAATGCTCGATATGCACGAACGCGCTGAGTCCCTCGGGTGCCATCTTCAGATCGAGAGCGCGCCTGGACGCGGAACAATGATTGCGGTAGAACTGCAACACGAGCAACAACCTGTCTCCGATGCCGAGCTCAAAGCCCATACGAATTCTGGTCGTTGACGATCACTTCATGGTTCGCATGGGGCTTTCCGCCTCTCTGAACGTCGAGCCCGACATGGATGTGGTAGCCGAAGCCGCTAATGGCGAGACTGCGCTGGCGACCTATCGCCAGCACCAGCCCAGCCTGGTGATCATGGATGTTCGCCTGCCTGGCACCAGCGGCGCCGAGGCTACTGCCGCAATTGTGCAGGACTTTCCTGACGCGCGCGTGCTCATGCTCTCGACTCACTCCGGCGAAGAAGAAGTCTTCCGCTCACTGCAGGCGGGAGCGCGCGGCTACATTCTGAAAAGTGCGATGCGCGAGGAACTGCTTCGTGCCATTCGCGAAGTTTCCCAGGGGCGACGATATCTCGATCCTACCGTGGCTCCGTTACTCGCCGCTCGCATGTCACACCGTTCGCTTACGGTCCGCGAGCTCGAGGTTCTCCGCATGGTGGCAAAAGGCTTGGGCAACAAGGAAATCGCAGCCGTGTTAAGTATCGCTGAGGTGACGGTCAAGCTCCATGTCAGCCATGTGCTCGAAAAACTCGGTGTAAAGGATCGGACCGAAGCCGCAACTGTAGCCCTGCAGCGCGGCATCATCTCGTTGGAATAGTCTCC
>DASRRV010000018.1:0-7376 GCA_035695545.1 Candidatus Sulfotelmatobacter sp.
GCGCGAGGCATATGACGTACAAATACAACCATATACGACAAATATCAAGATCGGAGGAGGTATCATTTGCGGTACCAGGTCCGACGCTCCAACTTGATCTTGCGGTCAAATTCGAAGTTATCTTTTGTGTACGGGGAGTGATTGAGCGTAATCGCGATGTTACGCCAATGACCGAGCGTGTGTGCAAGGGTTTGCACGCACTGCTGCCAGGTCGTCACTCTCTTTGTTTGGCCTGAGTGACGTTGATCACTGACAGCAGTCTACCCGCGCATTGACGATGGCGTGGTATTTTTCTCGTCTCCCCGAAAAGCACCTCCATCACGGGATGCAACACCCGCGAGGCGCATGACCCAGCTCAATGGCACCTACCGCAAGGTGGAGATCAAGAGCAAGGAGAATTACAGAACCCAGGCTCGCGGGATACTACGCGGGGAAGAGTACCAGCGACTAATTCGAGGCGCCAGGTGAGCCCCGGCGCCCCTTTGATTCATCTGTTCAGCATGGTTATTACTACTTTCCCACGAGGCTGCGTGGGGAACCAATCCCGGTGCAGAGGTCATAGCCGGTGGCTGCATAGACGCCCGCGTAGTAGTAGCAGCTGCCGTAAGTGACGTCCCCAAAATCGGTGGTAACAGCCATATTGTTGTAGATTTTGGTCAGCTCTGCATTTGTCGAGGTTGCGTACCCTCCGACTGCACCGGCAGCGTTGATAATTCCCGCGGCTGTAGGCGCCGAGACGCTGGTTCCCCCCACGATCAACCAATCGGAGTAGTAATAACCATCGAGTGGGAAGGTGTCATAGACGTACACGCCTGTATAGGGGTTGGCGTCCAATGAAATGTCGGGCGTGCCGCGATGGCTTCCTACAATCGCCGCAACTGCGGAATGGGCTGACTGGTAACTGGGAATCGATTCAACGGTGCTCACGCCGCTGCCACCATCGTCCCAGGTGATTTGCCTGATGAAGTTGCCGGTTGTGTTGCTACGCGAGACGGTGGTGCCACCAACGGAGATTACGTTTGGCGACGTACTGGGATAAATCGGACCCGGGCTATCGCCGGCAGAGGCGAGATAAACCACGTTTGTGTTGTTGAGTTTTGTGTCGTAGACGGTCTCACCGGAGAACTCCCCGCCGCCCCAGCTCATGGAGACTTCGCCCATCCCCGTAACAGCAGTGCCGCAGGCGCCAACGGTGGTGGTAAAGTTGCCACACTGAATAATGTTGGTTGCCTCCGTAACCGCCGTAAAGAGATCAGTGTAGGTGTTGGATTGCGCCTCGACGAGATAGATCGTTGCGCTTGGCGCCATCGCGTGAGCATATTCGATGTCCAAGGCCTCCTCGACCTCCCAGCCGCCGCTAACGTCGACAGGCGGCTGGATTCCGCCCGTATAGACCACATGGAACTTCGAAGGACTGAAAGGGAGGCCAAACTCGGCAGAGAAATAGGCCAAGTCGGCGGCCGCCTCCGGATCGTCGTACGCATCGACAATCGCAATCTTCTGAGCACCGCCGGTAGGCACAGTGGTTACCGAGAGAGGATTGCAGCCGCTGACCGCTGGCACTACGGCGTACAGGCACGCGATCGAAGCAGGCGTTTCATAGGCGTAGCCTGAATAAGGTGGAGGGAAGAGTGGCGTTGCGCCTGCCGGCTGGATGTAGCGAACATTGGTGTGCGCGCGTACACCCCTATCGGCTGCGGCAAACTGGCTGGAGGCGGGGACGACCACAGTTCCGCGGAGATGAGCCGGCCTGGCCGAGGTTTGGGCCAGCGCAGGCGCGAGGGTGATTACAACGAACGCCGCGATTGCGGCTGCTTTCCGCGCTCCGGCTCTTTTCCCTGAGCCCCGGCTGAACAGACTGATCTGGGCAGACAGATAGTCTTGCATTGGATTCTCCTTCAATCACAGGCTTTTTGCTGGTCCGATAGGGGGGATTGGAGATTCAAAGGGCACAGCAGGGAAGCATATATACACTCTCCTTATCCCGAAGTCCATCTATTTGTTCTGTTGTTTGTTGTTTAGTCTCCATCTCCAGTCGGGCCGGCAATTGCCGTCTATATGCGCGAGTTTTCAGCGGGAAGAAGGTCTGGTCGGCTGAATTGCCTAAAAGTGAGGGAAAGGCAGAACTTCGTCAAAGGTTCCCCCTTCACCCACAAATCCAAGCCGCCAAGAGTTGTGACTGCCTGGGCCCGCGTGCCCCTGCCCCCCACGCTCCTTCGCCCTCGCTCTCAAAAAGCCCAACCGGGGGAGGGTCCATTTTGCCGTCTCCTTATACCATCCCCTGTAATGAGTCAGACTGACGAAGCCATAACGCTCAAAACCCCCTGCCGGGAAGATTCTGAGAGTGTAATGGCGATTTTTCGCCAATCGATATTGTCGTTTTGCCTTAAGGCGTAACCGTGAAGGCCTCCGGGCTTCTGGATCTCCCGCCCGTTGTGGTGAGGACGATGTATCCCGCTGGTGCTCCTGCGGGAACAGTTGCGGTCACTTGGGTGTCGGAATCCACGGTAAACGTGGCCGCTGCCTTATCTCCACCGAATGTCACCTTCGTAGTCTGAGTGAGACTGGTGCCGGTAATGATCACGGGCGTTCCTGCCGCACCAGTTGCTGGAGTGACACTTAGGATCACAGGGCGGACTCGGAATGGCTGATTGCTCGTCAGCATTCCGCTGGCTGTTGTTACGGTAACGGAGCCGGTCGTGGCTCCGCTGGGAACCGTAGCCTTCAAGTAGGTGTCGGACCAGACTTTAAATGTGGCCTGCGTTCCATTGAAAGAAACAGAACTCGCGCCAGTGAATCCTTGCCCGAGAATCGTAATGGGTGTGCCGACCTTGCCCGAGGTGGATACGAGGCGAACGAACGGAGCTAAGCCGAGATCAAGACTGTAGAGAACGCCATCCATGTTGGTTCCGCCCATCCCTGCTGCGCCGTAGATGTTGCCGTTGGTATGTTGTATAGGGGTAGACGATGCCTGGCGGCCAAGGGCTTCTACGAAGTTGTACAAAACAGAGTACACGCCCGCTGAGTTGATCCGATAAATCACT
The DNA here is from genome assembly GCA_035695545.1 of Candidatus Sulfotelmatobacter sp. Lineage (GTDB taxonomy): Bacteria > Acidobacteriota > Terriglobia > Terriglobales > Acidobacteriaceae > Sulfotelmatobacter. The sequence continues at coordinate 3,045 of DASRRV010000018.1, forward strand.
CCCTGTTCGAAGTTGGTCCCGCCATAAGTAGTGACGCCGTAGAAGTTGCCGTCGGTTGCCTCGACAAGCCCTCCAAATGGGTTTCTGCCATCATTCGGATAATTGGGATCACCAAAGGTGTGCAACACTGTCATGCTCCCTCGCGGCGTTAGCTTGAACACGACTCCTTGAGTTGTTCCGTAGAAGTTGCCGTCTCTGCCCTGAATTACTGGGCCCGACACTGGAGCTCCGTCAAACTTATAGACAACCGTTAGGACCCCCTGAGGTGTCAGTTTGAAGACCGTGCCGTAGCGATAAGTGCCGTCGTCACTCGTGCTTGTGCCGTAGAAGTTCCCGTCTGTTGCTTGGATCAGCGGGGCGGCGCTGCTCCCGGGAAGTGCAGCGAGTAACGTAAAGCTTCCCGAGGTGGAGATCCTATAAGCATTCGCCTGGCATGAATCGGAGTGGCAGCTCGTGGTGCCGTAGAGACTCCCGTCGGTTCCCTGAATCGGCGGTGCTAGTGGACTGCTGCCGTCCGTGCCGCCCGTGAAGCTGTATAGAACAGTCAGGCTTCCACCAGGTGTAATCCTGAAGATCGTCCCGTCGTAGGTGTAGACATTCCAGGTAGCACCGTAGAAATTCCCGTCTTGCCCGAGCGTCAATCCTGATGAGCCACCGGAGGCGTCATGGTTGAACTTGTAAAACGCCGTCGGCGTGCCGCTCGGATTGATCCGGAACACGACACCGCTGAGTTTATTCCCACCGTACAAGGTTGTACCGTACACACGGCCGTCTCGCCCTTGGGAAAGGGGGCCAACGGGCCATACACCATGAGCGTGATCGAAGTTGTACAAGACACTATAGGTCTGAGCCGCTGCCGGCGTCGCGGCCATCGCGACCATCAATATGAGAGTCGTGAAAATGAGTCCCGATCTGACGTTAGATTTCAAACGCGGGGAATGCGCAATCTTGGAAGAGGTAATTCTCAGGTGTGTCATCTCGATTCATCTCCTGCCACGGCCTCGAGCTGCCGTTGAAAATTTTGCGGACTGCGGTGCCAGGTCTGGCCTCACGAATTGAAAAACGCTTACTCGGAGTGAGAACTGGATCGCGGGAAGGAACCTCCCGGTTCCCGGGCCGAAGAAGTGGAAAAGTTCCGGAAACTTCGCCCCACGCTAGTCCCTTTCAGATGGGGGAGCAGTGACTGGAATCACAGGTAGTTGTGATTGGGGGAAGTTTGGTTGAGGCCCAACTGACGAAATCAGGCCTTAACACTCAAATTTCGACCTCTTTCGATTCGGTTCACATCAGTTTGTTTGGAAGATGAGCGTAATGGCGATTTTTCGCCACTTGATGCGCCCTCAAGCGAATGCCCGTTTTTTTCTGCGCCTGAGAGCTTCCCTAGCCTCGGTTGCGGTGATCCCCACTCCCCGCCTCCACGTTAGGTTTTCATTGACAGATTGCACGTACGCGTTCACACACTCGTCCAGATTCAGTTGCTTTGCATTGGGCTGTCTGTGAGGCAACGCTCTCTCAATCAGGTGAGCTGGCGTGACTCTTCCACAGTGGACCCAAGTATCGGGTTCACGATGTTTCAGACCACATTCTTCGGTGTTCTCAAACGAGACGAGCACTCCATCACGATTCATCACAGTGACTTCTGAATAGACGCCGCATGCCTTCGAATCGCTGATCTTTGCAAAAAGGCCGGGTTCGCCGCTCAACCAGAACTCAACGACCCACCCTTGCGGCGACCCCACGAATGTCCCTGCTCGTCTGAAACCCAGCGCTTCAAATGCCGCTCTGAAGTGTTCATATTTTGTCGGGTTGCTCCAAGGATGCGAAGTAATTTCTTTGAGGGATATGTTCTGTGGGATTTTTGCGACGGTAATCTCGCCCAACCTCTTAAAGAACTGTTCTTTGGACCTTAGGTCATCGGCGCTAAAGCCAAGCTTCATCAGTCTTCGTCGGCGAATTTGCTTTTGTATCCACCAACCTGCTACTGCTCCGAACAGACCGAATAATGCTGGAACGGCAAGGTTCGGTAAGGGACCAACGTCGATAAGCATGCGACAAGGATTGCATCTCGGCTTGATTGCTGTAAACAATTACACGTTTTGACCCGGCCAGTGTAACCGCGATCTTTCGCCAGGTAGCCCTATTTCTTCTTGACATCTGGTCGCACTCTGCGGAGTTTGAAGGACTTCCGGGTTGATCAGCAATTGATCAGTAGTGCATTGCCGATCGGAGGACGTTTGTCGTGTAGTTGTGCTCATGTCACGAATCCTAGTCACGTTTCTGGTCGTTGCCGCCAGCTACAGCCCTTCTTTTTCACAGACACCGTCTGAGGTAAGGGTCCGAGTGCTGGATTATCGAAATGCGCTCCCGGCCCGAGGCCGTAAGGTCGGACTCGTAGTCGCCCCGGCAAATGCGAAGAATGATAATTGGCTGATCGCAAAGACCAACAGAGACGGTGTGGCGTCGTTCCGAATCAGTGGATCGTTGCGGCAGACTCTACGCGTTGATCCCGAAGCGGGTTCCTTGGCCAACTGGTCTTGCACGAGGTCAAACGCCGAATTTGATTTCTCGGGAGTGTTGGACTTGGAAACATCAGAGGTATTGCAGCACGGGGTCGTTGGCGAGCTTACGAACCATCCTCTGTGTCAACACCACACTTCCTCAACTCTGACAGCACGGCCCGGAGAGATTGTTGTATACACCCGGCATCTGAACCCGTGGCTAACAGTCCGACGGTTCATGCATGAAGTCTTCAACGGCTGAATCAATGATTGACGAAGGCCATTACACTTCTATGAGAAGGTCATAAAAGTCAAGGCCGACGTGGCGGCCCTCCATATTTTTTTTCTCCGACATCGACGACGCTGCGTCCGGTGGCGTGGAGAGCTGTCAATGGCGCCGGTTTTTGGCGTTCATCTTGACCCTTGACAGCTCTCCACGCCACTTCATAATCGAGCAAGGGACGAAGCGCAACGCAGTTCAGTTGAGCTTCGTCCTTAGTTGATGGGTTTGGATTTTGTTTTTTGTCCCGAGGGCATGCAAACGCGTCCCCACCCACTCGTCTTAGCATTCGGTATCGCAGTCCACAGAACATAAATTGATTTGCGTCTCTCAAAGTCTTCGCAGAAATCTTGGCCGGCGCCACCCACATTTGCCCTGCTTCTATCCGCACTCTATATGGGCCACTTCTGGGCCTCGGTGCATGTTGGGGTTCGATTTAAAGCCCAGGTCCATCACCACGGTGACGGACCTGGGTTGTTAGGGAGCTGCCATCTCAAAAGCGGTCTTCTTGACCAAGTGTAATGACGCAGTCTCCCGAACAAGGCGGTGGATGTCATGGCCTGCAAACTTTCTGGCGATCGATTGATTTTCGCGTCTTCAACTCATGGCTCCTTGTCCTCGCCTCCCGCTTGTCCTGTCCGTTTCCGTCTACGCAGCCGCCGGTTGTACGATCGCCCTCGAGGAGGCGTAGCCCAGCGGCTCATAGACCTCGCCACTCACCCAAAGTCGATGCAGCAAGACCGCCAGCTTCCGCGCTACCGCTACCGCCGCCCTCTTCTTTGCGTTCTTTCCCCCACGCTCGCACAGCCGCAGCCCGTAACGCCGTAAGTCGGTGTCGGGTCCAAACGGTCCCAAGATATAGTGCGCACTCCCCACCAACAGCTTGCGCACCATCGTGTCCCCGGTTTTGCTAATTCCCAATTGCGGCTGGCTCTCCCCGGAGTCCTCCTGCTTCGGCACTAATCCCCAATCGGGCCCCACATCTCGGCTCTTGGCGAAGCGCTCCGGATTCTCTAAGGTCAACACATAAGCCAGCGCGGTGATCGGACCCACTCCCTTCACCTGGCGCAATAGCTTCGTCTGCCCGTACTTGTCGCGGCCCAGCTCTTCAATCTTCTGGTCATAGCTTGGAATGCAATCACTCAGTGCATCTGCTAATTGCACTAACGGCAGCAGGGCTTCCCGTACCTTTTCCGGAATCGCATCCTTTACCTTTTGCCCGAAGCTCGGGCTCGAACACTTGGGTAACCGTGTGCCCATACTTTTCACCAGACCCCGCGTGGCGTTAATCAGCTCGGTCCGTGCTGCCACCAACGCCTCCCGCGCTCGCAGCACCACCAAGTCCTGCCGCACCTCTCGACTGCGGTGCCGGATCGGGTGCAACGACTGTGGATCCACGCGCCCCAGCCGGGCCAACTTCTTCGCATCGATCCGATCATTCTTGCGCTTACGCCGTTTCGACCCCTCCATCAGCCGCGGGTTGGCCACCACCACCTCGTGTCCCTCACCCGCGATGATTTCCTGCATCCAGGGGGAGTGCGTCCCCACTTCCAT
>DASRRV010000019.1:0-64418 GCA_035695545.1 Candidatus Sulfotelmatobacter sp.
GAGATGGTGATGCCGGGCGACAACGTGGAACTGGTGATCGAACTGATCACGCCGGTGGCGATGGAAAAGGGCTTGCGGTTTGCGATTCGTGAAGGCGGCCACACGGTAGGCTCCGGCGCGATCGCGGAAATTATTCAGTAAGGCAGCTGTCAGTGAGGGCTAAATAAACGCGGCTTGTGGCTTGCCGCAGGTTCTTTCCTCCCGGGACTTCTTCAATGAAGATCGGCGGGAGGGGTTAGAGAGACGAAACAGTGATTGGAAAAGAAAGAATTCGCATCCGGTTGAAGGCTTACGACTATCGCATTCTGGATCAGTCGACAGGCGAGATCGTGGAAACCGCGCGGCGCACCGGCGCACAGATCGCCGGGCCGATTCCGCTGCCCACGATGAAGAACAAGTACTGCGTGCTGCGTTCGCCGCACGTGGACAAGAAGTCGCGGGAGCAGTTTGAGATCCGCACCCACAAGCGGCTGCTCGACATTCTCGAGCCAACGCAGCAGACGGTGGACGCGCTGATGAAGCTCGATCTGCCGGCGGGCGTGGATGTGGAGATCAAGGCGTTCGGGAAAGAACACAAGTAGGCTGTCAGCTCTCAGCTGCTGAGGTCGATTGTGCAGAGATGCCCGAAATGCGGATATCGCGAAGGGACGGACTGGCCGGCGATCTTGTGGGTTGTAGCATTTAGCGTTTTGTACCTGGTCTTTATAGTTGTGCCAGATCACGTACCTGTGGCTTTTTTCTTGTTTCAATCGGGAATAACGTGGAAGACGTGGCGCGAAAAGAAATATCGGGATGAGTATCTGACGCTGAACCCGCCGCCGACGCAGCGCGTGAAGGATCATTTAAAGGCTAGCCCCAGCCAATAGCCACTGAGCCAAGCTGGATGGAGAAGGAAATGGCAACGAAGGTCGCAGGCATTTTGGGCAAGAAGGTCGGCATGACGCAGCTGTTTGACTCGAAGGGCGATGTTCGTCCGGTCACAGTGCTGCAGGCCGGTCCATGCGTGGTCACGCAGCACAAGTCGGCCGCGAAAGACGGCTATGAGGCGGCCCAGATTGGCCTGGTTGAATTTGTGAAAGAGTCGCGGCTGACCAAGCCTGCGAAAGGACACCTGGCGAAGAACAATCTTCCGCCGGTGAAGTTCATGCGCGAAGTGCCGCTCGAAGTCGAGGGCGCGGAAGATGGAGCGGTGAAGGTTGGCGACCGCGTGCTGGTCGAAATTTTCGACGGAGAGCGCTTTGTCGACATCGTGGGAATCAGCAAGGGACGCGGCTTTCAGGGCGTCGTGAAGCGGCATCATTTCGGTGGCGGTCCTAAGTCGCACGGTTCGATGTTTCAGATCACCGGTTCGATCGGGTCTTCGGCATTCCCGTCTCGTGTGTTCAAGGGGATGCGGATGTCGGGACACATGGGCAACCAGAAGGTGACGGCTCGCAACCTGCGTGTGCTGGGTGTCGACAAGGACGAAAACTTGCTCGTAGTTGAGGGCAGCGTCCCGGGACCGCAGGGTGGATACATCGTAATTACGAAGGCGAAGAAACCGCCGAGAGAGCGCCGCGGATTCGCGGGTTCGGCGACGGTCGATCCGTTGAAGGCTGCGAAGAGAGCTGCGAAGAAGGCATAGGAGTACCGGGTACTGAGTACCGAGTACTGAGAAAAAGACATGGCAACGATAGACATACACAATCTGAGCGGCGAGAAAGTCGGTACGCTCGACCTGGCCGACGAGATTTTCGGCGCGGTCAACGAGGATCTGCTGTGGGAAGCGGTGAAGCATTACCGCGCCGGGCAGCGCGCCGGAACCCACAAGACCAAGGGCCGCTGGGAAGTTTCCGGCTCGGGCAAGAAGCTCTGGAAGCAGAAGGGCACAGGCCGGGCCCGCATCGGGTCGATCCGATCGCCACTGTGGCGGCATGGCTACACAGTGCATGGTCCCGTACCGCGGTCATATGATTACACCTTCCCGCGCAAGAAACTGATGGGCGCGCTGCGTTCGGCACTGGCGTCGAAGCTGGCCGATGGCAAGCTGATCGTGGTGAACGCATTCGACGTGAAGGAACCAAAGACCAAGGAATTCCGCAAGGCGCTGAATTCGTTGAAGGTTGACAAGACGGTTCTGATCGTTGAAGAAGCGAAGCACGAGAACCACAATCTGCAGTTGAGCGCGCGCAATATCGACGGACTGGAACTGGTTCGCAGCAATGAAGTGCATCCATATCACCTGCTGCGCTATGACCGCGTGATTTTCTCGCAGCCGGCCATCGAGAAACTGCAGGTTTCGCTGAAGTCTTCAGTGTCGAAGCGGCAGCATAAGCCGAACCAGGACGAAGGCGCGAAAAAGCCAACGCACGAGCGGCGCCGGCGGGCGCGGCACGATAAAGCGGCGGAGGTAGCCTGATGAAATCCGCATACCAGATCATTCGCCGTCCGGTGATTACCGAGAAGGGCCTGGCCATCAAGGAGAACCAGAACACGCTGGTCTTCCAGGTGGCACCGAAGGCGACCAAGACGGAAATCAAGGAAGCGGTGCAATCGATTTTCAAAGTGAAAGTGCATTCGGTGCGCACGGCCACGTATCCGGGAAAAGAACGGCGTCGCGGAAAGTTCGCGGGCTATCGTCCGGACTGGAAGAAAGCGTACGTGCGGTTGCGGTCCGGCGAGAAGATGCCGGAGTACGCGCAGAATCTGTAGAAACACAGCTATCAGCTGTCAGCCGTTCGCGATCCGTAAAAGCGACGGTGCAAGGCTGAGGGCTGATAGCTGAAAGCTGAGAGCTTCATATGCCAATTAAGACTTATCGACCGACCACGCAGACGCTGCGGTATCGCACGACGCTCGTCAATGACGACATTACGACCAAGCATCCGCATAAGCCGCTGGTAGAACCCAAGAACCGGACGGGCGGACGTCGCAACTCGGGCGACATGACGATGCGCTTCATCGGTGGCGGCCACAAGCGCAAACTCCGGATCATCGACTTCAAGCGCGACAAGACCGGGATTCCGGCGACCGTGACCACGATTGAATACGATCCGAATCGCTCGTCGCGCATCGCGCTGCTGGCGTACGCTGATGGCGAAAAGCGCTACATCATTCAGCCGGAAGGGTTGAAGGTAGGGCAGAAAGTTGTGAGCGGACCTGAAGCCGACATCCTTGTGGGGAATGCGCTGCCGCTGCGGAACATTCCGCCTGGCACGCAGATCCACAATCTGGAACTGAAACCCGGCAAGGGCGCGCAGATGGTGCGCTCAGCGGGCGGCGCGGCGCAGTTGATCGCGAAGGAAGAAGAGTATGCGCTGGTGAAGCTACCTTCCGGCGAGACGCGCAAGATTTCGCAGGATTGCATGGCGACGATCGGACAGGTCGGCAATATCGACCATGAGAACGTCACCATCGGCAAGGCGGGACGGTCGCGCTGGCTGGGAAAGCGTCCGCACAATCGCGGCGTCTCCATGAATCCGGTCGACCATCCGCACGGCGGCGGTGAAGGCAAGACGTCCGGCGGACGGCATCCGGTGACCCCGTGGGGCCAGCCGACGCGCGGATACAAGACTCGCAACAACAAGCGCACGGATAAGTTCATTGTGAACCGGCGCAGCAAGTAAGCAGGTTCCTTACCCGCAGAGAATGAGGGTTTGGGTTAACAAAAGTTTGTTAGCTAAGAGCTAGAAGCTAAAAAGCTAGAGGCTGATTTTTATGGCACGTTCAACGAAAAAAGGCGCGTTCGTGGATGCTTACCTGCAGGCGAGGGTAGAGGGCATGAATGCGCGCAATGAAAAGAAAGTGCTGCGCACGTGGTCGCGGCGTTCGACCGTGATCCCCGAGATGGTTGGGCACACGATCGCGGTGCACAACGGGAAGAAGTTCATCCCGGTGTACGTAACCGAGAACATGGTGGGGCACAAGCTGGGCGAGTTCAGCTTCACGCGCAACTTCAAGGGACACTCCATGAAGGCTGCGACTGAAGTTGCGGCCAAGCCGGCCGGTATCCCGGGTGGTCCGGGAGCGATTGCTCCGGCGGCTTCGTCAGCGCCAGCGGCGCCGAAGGCCTAAAGACAGCTTCTAGCTACTAGCTAGCTAGGCAAAAGACTGAGACAACGAATATGGAATTTCGAGCGGAAATGCGTTACTTGCGCGTGTCGCCCCAGAAGGCGCGGCTGGTGCTGGATTTGATCAAGGGGCGGCGCGTGGAAGAAGCGCGCAACACGCTGGCATTCACCAAGAAGCGCGTGGCGGCGCACCTGGGCAAGCTGCTGCAGTCGGCGCTCGACAACGCCAACTTTCTCGCGACTGAGAAAGGACTCGACGTCGAGATCGACAACCTGTACGTGAAGAGTGCGATCGCGAACGACGGTCCGCGCATGAAGAGGATTCGTCCGGCGCCGCAGGGACGCGCGTACCGGTATCAGCGGCGCATTGCGCACATCGAGCTGATCCTGGCGGAGCGCGGGAAGAGCGGCGAAGTTTCCACCAGTGCGGGCAGCGGCGAGGCAGCGGCTCCGGCTAAGGCCAAGCGACGGGCTCCGGCGGTGAAAGCGGCCGGCAAGAAGAACGCGGCGGCGAAGTGACCGCAGTTTTGCGGGCGTGAGCCCGCAGCGGTCATCCTGAGCGTGCTTTGCGAAGGGTCTGAATTTCGGCAGTTTGGTTCGAGATGGGTTTGATTTAGGAGAAGCAATGGGACAAAAAGTCCATCCTTATGGTTTTCGCCTCGGCTATACCAAGCCGTGGAAGTCGCGCTGGTTTGCCGAGCGGGATTACGACAAGCAGCTGCATGAAGACGTCAAGCTGAAGGCTGAACTGAAAGACAAGCTGAAGTCGGCGGGTGTCAGCTCGATTGAAATCGAGCGTCCGGGCAACAAGCTGCGCATCATTATCAAAACGGCGCGGCCGGGAATCATCATCGGACGCAAGGGCGCGGAAATCGACAAGCTCAAGGGCGAGCTGCAGAAACGCACGGCGGGCAAAGATATTTTTGTCGATATCCAGGAAGTGCACAAGCCTGAGCTCGACGCGCAGCTGGTTTCGGAGTCAATCGCCCTGCAACTGGAAAAGCGCGTGGGCTTCCGGCGCGCGATGCGCAAGGCGGTGGACTCGGCGCTGCGCTTCGGATGTAAGGGAATCAAAGTCCGCGTGAGTGGACGGTTGAACGGCAACGAAATCGCGCGGTCGGAGTGGTATCTGCAGGGGCGGTTGCCGCTGCATACGCTGCGCGCTGATATCGACTACGGCTTTACTGAGGCGCGCACGACGTACGGCGTCATCGGGGTGAAGTGCTGGGTGTACAAGGGCGAGATTCTGCCGACGAAGAAACGCGAGCCGCAGGCGGCAGGCGGCTTCTAGCAGGGAAGCGCGCCAGACGCGCGATTTAGTAATCTCGCAACGAACGCGAGATTGATCGCGCGGCGCGCCCAGATCTTTCGCTCGACAAAAACGTGTCGCTCCGGATGACAACGAGAGAACTCTTATGTTGATGCCAAAGAAAGTGAAGTATCGCAAGCAACAGCGCGGGCGCATGACCGGCAAGGCCTGGCGCGGGTCCACGCTGGCGTTCGGCGATTTCGGCCTGAAGGTGCTGGAGCCGGGATGGATCACCGACCGGCAGATTGAAGCCAGCCGTGTGGCCATGACGCGTTTCGTGAAGCGCGGCGGAAAGATTTGGATCCGCGTTTTTCCCGACAAGCCAGTCACGAAGAAGCCGGCTGAAACCCGTATGGGTAAGGGCAAAGGCGCTCCTGATCACTGGGTTGCAGTCGTGAAGCCGGGAAAGATTTTGTTCGAGATGGAAGGCGTGAGCTTGCAGGACGCGAGCGAGGCGATGCGGTTGGCATCGCACAAGCTGGCTCTGCGGACCACGCTGGTGAAGCGCGAAGGCGCAGCGCATTAAGAAGCTGTGAGCAGCGAGCTTTGAGTTGCGAGTCAACCGTTGCTTGTGGGGGTTGACTTGCCCGCTCACCGCTCAAAGCTCACGGCTCGAAGCTGAAGGAACTTTATGAAGGCAGACAAGATTCGCAATTTAACGGAAGATGAGCTTCGTCACCAGGAGAGTGAGCTGGCGGACCAGCTCTTCAAGCTGAAGTTTCAGCTGAACATGGGACAGACGGAGAGCCTGAAGAAGATTCGCGGGCTGCGCAAGGACATTGCGCGCGTCAAGACGATCATCGGAGAGCGCGAGCGCTCGGCCGCGGGTGAGAAGAAATAATGGAGAAACGATAATGGCGGAAACAACAGCAGCCGCGAAGGTTCAAGGCCGCCGCAAGGAGGTGGTTGGAGAAGTGGTCGCCAACCGCATGCAGAAGACGATTGTGGTCAAGGTGACGCGGAAGAAGTCGCATCCGTTCTACGGACGCGTGATCGCGCGCAACAAGAAGTTTTACGCCCACGACGAGAAGAACGAGGCGCACGTTGGCGATGTTGTGCGGATCGAGGAGACTCGGCCGCTGTCGAAACTGAAGCGCTGGAAGCTGAAGGATATTGTGCGCAAGGCGGCGCTGGTGCCGGAAGCGGCGGTTGAGGTTCCGGGCGCATAACGCGCGAGTGAGATAAAGAGGGAGATTGACGCCATGGCTGTGATGATGAGATCGATGCTGGAGGTCGCCGACAACTCCGGCGCCCGCAAGCTGCAGATGATCCTGCCGCTGGGCGGTTCGACCGGATTGAATGCCGGGCTGGGCGACATAATCACGGCCGCCGTGAAAGAGTCGGCGCCCGAGGGTCAGGTGCAGAAGGGCAAGGTCGTGAAGGCGGTCATCGTGCGCACGCGCAAGGAGCATCGGCGTCGCGATGGAACGTATATCCGCTTCGACCAGAATGCCGCGGTGTTGATCAACGATGCCGGCGAACCGGTGGGCACGCGCGTGTTTGGTCCGGTAGCTCGCGAGTTGCGCGAGAAGAAGTTTTTGAAGATTGTTTCGCTGGCGCCGGAAGTCATTTAGCAAGTTTCAAGGTTTCAGAGTTTCAAGGTTTCAAGGTGCCTTGGGATTCGGGAGCCGCGTAGAGCCAAGACTGTTTAGCTCTGAAACACTGCAACCTTGAAACTTTGAAACGGAATTTTATGAGAACTGTTAGAACTGAAAACAAGCGAGTGGATATCCGGCGGAACGACACCGTGAAGGTGATTACGGGCCGCGATAAGGGCAAGGAAGGGCGCGTGCTGCGCGTGTTTCCGAACGATGCGAAGCTCCTGGTGGAGCACGTGATGATGGTGAAAAAGCACGTGCGGCCCAACCCGAACCGCAACATCAAGGGCGGCATCGCGGAGCAAGAGAGCCGGATCGCGATCTCCAATGTGCAGTTGGTGTGTCCGACCTGCGGGCCGGTGCGCATTGGGCATGAAGAGCGCGGCGACCGCAAAGTGCGGGTGTGCAAGAAGTGCGATACAACGCTGGATAAGTAGATTTGGTAATTGGGGAAATTTAGTAATTTGGTAATTGAAAACCAAGAAGGACTTTGATTTTCAATTCCTCAGCCCGATTACAAAATTACAAAATATCTCACGAACCGGTACACGTCGGCTAAGAACTGACACTCCGAAACCGTGAGAGGAAGTTGACGAAACGACATGGCAAAAGACAAAAAAGGATCGAAAGAGTCGGTGCAGGAGCAGAAGGCGCCGGATCAAGCGCGGCATAGCGCGAAAGAGCGTCCGCGGCTGCGCGCGAAGTTTGAGAAGGACGTGGCTCCGGCTCTGTTGAAAGAGCTGGAACTGAAGAACCCGATGGCCGTTCCGCGCCTGAACAAGATTGTAGTGAACATGGGCGTGGGCGAAGCGACGCAGAACGCCAAGGTGCTCGATCCGGCGGTCAACGAACTGGGCCAGATCACGGGTCAGAAGCCTGTCGTGACCCGCGCGAAGAAGTCGATCGCGGCGTTTAAGGTGCGCGAAGGCCAGTCGATCGGCGCGATGGTGACGTTGCGCGGCGACCGCATGTACGAATTCCTGGACCGGCTGGTGAACATTGTTCTGCCCCGCGTGCGCGATTTCAAGGGAGTGTCGACCAAGTCGTTCGACGGGCGCGGAAACTTCACGCTCGGGCTGCACGATCAGTTGATTTTCCCCGAGATCTCGTACGAGAAGGTCGACAAGCAGAAGGGCATGAACGTAACGATTGTGACCACTGCGGCCAACGACAATCAAGCGCGGACGTTGTTGAAGTATCTGGGAATGCCTTTTAGAGCATAGGTTGCAAAGTTTCAAGGTTTCAATGTTTCAACCGTAAGGCGAAGTTCAGGAGCTAAGTTTGGCAACTACAGCAAAACGAGTCAAAGACGCGAAGAAGCCCAAGTTCTCCACGCGCAAGCACAACCGCTGCAAGCTGTGCGGTCGTCCGCGCGCTTTCCTGCGCAAGTTCGGCATTTGCCGCTTGTGCTTCCGCGGGTTGGCGCTGCGCGGTGAGATTCCTGGGGTTTCGAAGTCGTCCTGGTAGGGAAGCGCGCCAGACGCGCGATTTCTTGGTTCGCAAAAGCGCGAACGATTCGCGCGGCGTGGATAGGTCCTTCGGCCGCAAAAGACGCGGCCTCAGGATGACCAAGGCAACAACCAAGTAACAAGCTGCCGCAGGTTCTCCGCTTCACTCGGAGCGAACGGGCAGCCAGAGGAGAAGCAAACGATGAGGTTGACCGATCCGGTGGCAGACATGCTGACTCGAGTGCGGAACGCACTCCAGGCCCGGCACCAGAAAGTGGATATCCCGGCTTCGCGGCTGAAGCTGGAGATCGCCCGCATCCTGAAGGAAGAGGGCTACATCTCCAATTTCAAGCCGACGGAGGAAGAAGGCCATAAGGTCATCCGGATTTATCTGAAGTACGGCGCTAATAACGAAGCAGCGATCTCGAAGGCCGAGCGTGTGTCGCGGCCGGGATGCCGCGTGTACGTGCGCCGCAGCGAGATTCCACGCGTGTTGGGCGGTATGGGGATCAACATCCTCACGACTCCCCGCGGCGTGATGACAGGCCGCCAGGCGCGCAAAGAAGGCTTGGGCGGCGAGTTGCTTTGCCAGATTTGGTAGAAGAGCAGCTTCTAGCTATTAGCTTCTAGCTACTAGCTAAAGGCAGCGATTTGTAAAGTTTGATTCAGCTTGAAACCGATTCGGCGAATGCCGGACTGAAAACCAGAGCAGCCTGGCTAGAAGCCAGGAGTGAGAAGCCAAAAGCTTATGTCACGAATTGGAAAAAAACCGATCCCGATTCCCAAAGGGGTGACGGTCAAAGTGGAAGGCAACACGGTCCTGGTGCAGGGGCCGAAGGGCAAGCTGGATACCGCGCTGCCGGCCGGCATCAAGGTCGAGCAGAAGGACGGAAACATCGTCGCCATCCGCGAGAACGACTCGCAGGCCGCCCTTCACGGGTTGGCTCGCGCCTTGGTGAACAACGCCGTTGAGGGCGTGACCAAGGGCTGGACGCGCGAACTGGAGATCGTCGGCATCGGCTATCGCGCCGAGATGAAGGGGAAGACCACGGTGGTGTTCAACCTGGGCTACTCGCATCCGATCGAGTATCCGTTGCCGACTGGCGTGGATGCGGTGGTCGATCCCAAGCAGACGAAGATCGCGCTGACAGGAATCGACCGGCAGAAGGTGGGACAGGTAGCCGCGGAAATGCGGTCGCTGCGTCCGCCGGATCCGTATAAGAACAAGGGCGTGCGCTATGTGGGCGAGCGCTTGAAGAAGAAGGTCGGAAAGACCGGAGCGAAATAGCTTTCAGCTGTCAGCTTAGCAGCGGGAGCGTCTGGCTGGCAGTGCTGGCTGAGGGTTTTAGACATGCTTACTAGGATTACAAAAAACGAGAAGCGCGGGCATGTGCACGAGCGCATCCGCAAACGGATGCAGGGGACTGCGGAACGTCCGCGGCTCAACGTGTACCGCTCGCTGAACCACATTTACGTGCAGGTGATCGACGACTTGAGCGGCAAGACGCTGGTTTCGGCCAGCACGGCCGAGGGCAAGAAGGAAGACCGGCGCACCGGCGGCAACGTCGCTTCGGCGAAAGCGATTGGCAAGGCGATCGCTGAACGCGCCAAGGCCAAGGGCGTGACCAAGGTCGTATTCGATCGCGGCGGCTACCTTTATCACGGGCGCGTGAAGGCTTTGGCCGACGCGGCGCGCGAAGCGGGATTGCAGTTCTAAAAGAACAGCCGTGAGTTGTGAGCGGCGAGCTATGAGCGAACGGGTCGGCTCATCACTCAGAGCTCAAAGCTCGCAGCTAGAAGCTGAGAAATTATGCCAACAGTAATAAAGAAGCTCGATGCAGGTTCGTTCCAGCTGAAGGACCAGGTGGTCGCCATTAACCGCGTGACCAAAGTGGTCAAGGGCGGCAAGAATCTTTCGTTCGCCGCGCTGGTGGTGGTGGGCGATCCCTCGGCCGCTGTCGTGGGCTACGGTTCCGGCAAGGCGAAGGAAGTTCCGCAGGCCATCCGTAAGGGGATCGAGTCGGCGAAGAAGAATCTGATGAAGGTAAACCTGACGCAGACCAGCATTGCCCACCTCGTGTTGGGACGGTACGGTTCGGGCAAGGTGCTGCTGAAGCCCGCTCCGGAAGGTACCGGCGTGATTGCGGGCGGCGCGGTGCGCGCGGTGATGACTTCGGTGGGCGTGCAGAACGTTCTGACGAAGTCGATCGGCACGACCAATCCGCACAACGTGATCAAGGCGACCTTCGACGCGCTGAAGCAGTTGAAGAGCCGGGAGAGCGTGGCGGCGATGCGCGGGAAAACAACGCAGGAATTGTAACGAGTACCGAGGTTTAGGAAATGAAGGCGAAGAAAACGAATTCGGGCAGCGGAACGATCCAGTTGAAATGGGTGCGCTCCGCCATTTGTGCCCCGGTCAAGCAGAAACGGGTGATCAAGGGGCTGGGATTCACACGGCTGAACCAGGTCATTGAGCGTCCAGACACCAATGCCATTCGTGGCATGGTGGCCAAGGTCCCGCATCTGGTTGAGGTTGTCTAACTGCAGGTTTCAGTGTTTCAAGGTTTTAAAGTTAACCCTTCGAGCCTTGAAAATTTGAAAACTTCGAAACCTTGAAACTTGGGTTCACTTATGAATTTATCGAACATTCGAGCACCGAAGAAGGCTACGGAGAAGCGCAAGCGCGTGGGGCGCGGTATGGGCTCCGGCATGGGCAAGACGTCCACCCGTGGGCACAAGGGGCAGCGCTCACGCACTGGCTCGCGCATGATTCGCGGCTTTGAAGGCGGCCAAATGCCGCTGCACCGCCGCATGCCCAAGCGAGGATTCACCAACATTTTCCGCAAGGAATTCAACATCGTGAGCCTGGAGCGGCTGGTCGAGCTCGGCGAAACGACCGTTACGCCCGACGTCCTGCGCAAGGCCGGCGTGATCAAAACCAAGCATCCGGTGAAGATTCTGGGCGATGGCGAGCTGACGACAGCGATCACCGTGCACGCGCATAAGTTTTCGAAGTCGGCTCAGGAAAAGATCACCAAGGCGGGCGGCAAGTTTGAGGTCCTATCCCTGGGGGCGGGGCAGTAATGTTTGAAAAGCTGGCTAACATCTTCCGCATTCCAGACCTGCGCAAGCGCATCCTCTTCACCATGGGAATGCTGTTCGTGTACCGGCTGGGCGGGCACTTGCCCACTCCGGGCGTGAAGTGGGAGCAGCTGGAGCACTTCTTCGATCAGAACAAAGGATCTTTCCTGGGGTTTGTGGACCTGTTCTCTGGCGGCCAGTTGCGCCGGTTGACGATTTTCGCTCTGGGAATCATGCCGTACATCACGGCGTCGATCATTCTGCAGTTGCTGACCGTGGTTTATGAGCCGCTGGCCAAGTTGCAGAAGGAAGGCGAACTCGGGCGCAAGAAGATTACGCAGTGGACGCGGTACATCACCGTCATCCTGAGCGCGGTGCAATCGTTCGGCATAGCTGTGGGCTTGGAGAAGAGCGGGGATTTCGTCATCAATCCGGGCTGGTCGTTTCGCCTGATGACAATGCTGACGCTAACTACGGGCAGCGCGTTCATCATGTGGCTGGGCGAACAGATTACCGATCGCGGAGTGGGCAACGGGATGTCGCTGCTGATCTTCGCGGGTATTGTGGTGGGCTTGCCGCGTGGCGTGGCTGATCTGGTCGAGAAAGCGAAGAACGCTGCCTGGGGAGCGATGACGTTCCCGCTGATGATCTTCCTGGTCATCTTCATGATTGCGGTGGTGGCCTTCATCGTGTGGGTCGAACGAAGCGAACGCAGAATTCCGGTACAGTACGCAAAACGCGTCGTTGGAAGAAAAGTGATGGGTGGCCAGTCGACGCACCTGCCGTTGCGCGTAAATGCGGGCGGCGTCATGCCCGTGATTTTTGCGTCGTCCATCTTGACGATGCCGCAGACGATCGGGTACGGATTGCGCAACAGTCGCTACTTCTCCGATCTGATTCGCATGCTGGGGTGGGGCGAGCCGCTCTATACCTTGCTTTATGCGGTCGGCATTATTTTCTTCGCGTATTTTTACGTTTCCATCGTGTTCAATCCGAGCGAAGTCGCTGACAACATGCGTAAGTATGGCGGGTTTATTCCCGGCATTCGTCCGGGGAAGCGCACGGCGGACTTCATCAATGACGTGCTGACGCGCATCACGCTGGTGGGTGCGCTTTACCTGATCCTGATTTCGTTCATTCCGGAGTGGATGATCACCGGCATTCACTTGAATCATCTTCCGTGGGTGTTCGGCCGATTCTTCGAATCGCTTCCCAACTGGGTGACGAACGGGTTGGGTGTGAACTTTTATTTTGGTGGAACGTCGCTGCTGATTGTGGTGGGCGTGGCGATGGATACGGTGACGCAGATCGAGGCGCAGTTGATCATGCGCCACTATGACGGATTCACGCCGCGCAGTGGACGCATTCGCGGCCGCCGGACTTGGTAAAAGGCTATTCGTAGAGTTGTGGGGGTTGCTGCACCTTGTTGTTGCAGCACCTCGGCAGTGGTTCTGGGGCGCCGGGGAGACTGGATCGGGAGGCTTTTGCCAAGCCGATGGTGCAGGAAACCTCGCGCGACGTAGGACCTGTGGTGCTGCTCGGACCACCGGGTGCCGGAAAAGGCACTCAGGCAAAGCGCATCATGGAGCGTTACGGAATTCCCCAGGTGTCGACGGGCGACCTGTTACGGGAGAATGTAGCCTGTGGAACGGAACTGGGACTCGTTGCCAAGGCTGTAATGGCGCGCGGAGAGCTGGTTTCCGACGACCTGGTTTGCACCATGGTCCGTGAGCGCTTGATGCAGCCGGACTGCAAGCGCGGATATATTCTCGACGGATTTCCCCGGACTGCAGCCCAGGCTGGGTGGCTCGATGCTCTGCTCGACCATGAGCTCTTTGACAACTCGCGTCCTACCCGGGCTTGGCCGATTGTGATCCGCCTGGACGTGGACTATAATCAATTGCTGCTCCGGATTACTGGACGCCGTTCTTGTCCCACCTGTGGACGGATCTATAACGTCCACCTCCAGCCGCCCCGGGTGGATGAAATCTGTGACGAAGCCCACGGGACGAAGCTGGTGACCCGCAATGACGACCGGTTGGAAGTACTTCAGCCACGACTCACTGCATACCAGGAGCAGACTCGTCCGGTAGCGGACTACTACCAGCGCACGGGCAGATTGATTTCGGTGAACGGCGATCTGCCGATGGACGATGTCACGGACCAGATTTACCGGATATTGGAAGATCATCACGATTAAGAAGAATGGCGATTGTGTGTAAATCATCGGCGGAAATTGAAAAGATGCGGCAGAGCGGCCACATCGTACGCCAGGTTCTCGATCATGTACGAGGGCTGGTAGCGCCGGGCATCACCACCATGGACCTGGAGCGCGCCGCCGAGAAGAAGATCAAGGAACTCGGAGCCAAGCCGGCGTTCAAGGGGTATTACGATTATCCCTGCGTGTTGTGCACGTCGGTGAACGAAGAGATTGTGCACGGCATCCCGTCGGAAAAGCGTACGTTGAAGGAAGGCGACATCGTTTCGATCGACAGTGGCGTCGTCCTCGACGGATATTACGGAGACTCCGCGATTACTGTACCGGTCGGCAATGGACTCAAGCCGGAGTTGCAGAAGTTGCTGGAAGTCACCGAAGCGTCGCTGTACCGGGGTATTGAGCAGGCGCGCATCGGCAACTCGGTGGAAGATATTGGCGCGGCGGTGCAGGAACATGTGGAAGCCGCGGGATTCAGCGTGGTGCGCGAGTTCGTGGGACACGGCATCGGGACGCGGTTGCACGAGGAGCCGCAGGTCCCGAACTTCGGTAGCCGAGGACACGGCGCTCGGTTGCGCGAAGGCATGGTGCTCGCGATCGAGCCCATGGTGAATTACGGCAAGCCGGAAACGCGCGTCCTGGGCGACAAGTGGACGGCGGTGACCGCAGACGGAAGTTTCAGCGCGCATTTCGAGCACTGTGTCGCGGTGACGAAAGACGGGCCGATGATATTAACGCAGTGAGCGATGAGCTGTGAGCAATGAGCAGGCTGAGTTTGCTCAAAGCTCAATGCTAAAAGGGGTGCATGAGCAAAGAAGACGCGATTGAAGTGATGGCGGTGGTGCTGGAACCACTGCCGAATGCCATGTTCCGAGTGGAACTGGAAAACAAGCACCAGGTGCTGGCGCACGTATCGGGCAAGATGCGCAAGAACTTCATTCGTATTCTGCCCGGGGACAAGGTTGCGGTGGAGCTTTCGCCGTACGACCTGAATCGCGGGCGGATTGTGTATCGGTATAAATGAATTTGGTTTGCTGGCGGCTGAGAGCTGACAGCTGAAGGCTGGGTTATGAAGGTACGAGCATCGGTAAAGAAGATTTGCGACAAGTGCAAGGTCATCCACCGCAAAGGTGTGGTGCGGGTGATTTGCGTCAACTCGAAACACAAACAGCGCCAGGGATAGAGCGGCGAGCCAGTAGTTTTGAGCCGTGAGCCAGGTGGGATCAGGGTTGCTCAAGACTCATAGCTCATAGCTCAAAGCTCATAGCTCAAAGCTCAAAGCTCAAAGCTGAGAAACTGCCGGAGGAATAAAGGAAATATGGCACGTATAGCAGGCGTGGATCTTCCGCGCGGGAAGCACATCAACATTGCGCTGACGTATATCTATGGTATCGGGCATCCGCGCGCCGGCCAGATCCTCGATGAGGCCAAGGTCGAGCCGATGAAGAAGGTTTCGGACCTGAGCGAAGAAGAGGTTAACCGCATCCGCACGGTCATTGAGGCTCAGGGCTTGGTGGAAGGCGATCTGCGCAAGGAAGTTTCGATGAACATCAAGCGTCTCATCGAAATCGGCTCCTACCGCGGATTCCGTCACCGCCGCAACCTGCCGGTCCGCGGCCAGCGCACACATACGAATGCCCGTACCCGCAAGGGTCCGCGCAAGGGAACGGTCGCGCAGAAGAAGAAGGCGACGGCAAAGACATAAAGACAAGTTTCAAAGTTTCGAAGGTTTCAAGGTTTCAAAACAAATGCCTTGAAAACCTTGAAACCTTGAAACTTTGAAACTTTGAAACTTGAGGCCTTATGGCTAAACCAGCAGCAGCGGGCGGCGCAGCAGCCGCACCGGAGAAAAAAGGGAAGAAGAAAACCTTCAAGAAGAAGGAGCGCAAGCACGTGCCCCATGGGTTGGTGTACGTGCAGGCGTCCTTCAATAACACGATCGTGACCATCACCGACATGAACGGGAACGTTCTGTCGTGGAAGAGTTCCGGATCGCTCGGCTTCCGTGGATCGCGCAAGGGCACACCCTTTGCCGCCCAGCAGGCCGCGTCGAATGCCGCGAATATGGCGCGGGATCACGGCGTGCGCAGCGTGGATGTGCGCGTCAGCGGACCTGGATCGGGCCGCGAATCCGCTGTCCGCGCGCTGGCCGCCTCGGGTATTGAAGTAAGGTCGATTCGCGACGTCACGCCGATTCCGCATAATGGGTGCCGTCCGCCGAAGCGAAGGCGCGTTTAAGCAGTCAGTAGTTGCCTGACATTTCAAAGTGGCAAAGTTTCAAGGTTTCGAAGTAAGAACTTTGAAACCTTCGAAACTTTGAAACATGATTTTTTGTCCGGGATGAAGGGTGAAGCCAAACCTGTAAACCGGTCATCTAAAGGAGAAGAAACTTGGCGCGTTATACCGATGCAGTCTGCCGTCTATGCCGCCGCGAGGGCATGAAGCTGTTCCTCAAAGGCGCAAAGTGCTTCAGCGATAAGTGTCCTATCGAGAAGCGCAACTTCGCCCCCGGACAACATGGAAAGGACCGTAAGGCCAAAATCGTTGGCTACGGTCTGCAACTGCGCGAAAAGCAGAAAGCAAAGCGCATCTACTTCACGCAGGAAGGCCAGTTCCGCAACTACTTCGAGAAGGCGGCGCGCTCAAGGGGCGTGACCGGCGAATTGCTCTTGCAGCAGCTCGAACGGCGTCTTGACAACGTGGTGTTCCGCCTTGGCTTTGCGCAGTCGCGGCGCCAGGCGCGCCAGTTGGTGCGTCACGGGCATGTTGCCGTCAACAACCGCAAGGTCAACATTCCTTCGTTTGAAGTAAGCGCAGGCCATGAGATCTCGATCCGCGAGAGCAGCAAGAAGCTCACCGTGCTCGAACTGGCCAAGGAATTCGCCAGCCACGGGACCATGCCGAATTGGCTGGAAGTGGATCGCGACAATTTCAAGGCGCGCGTGCTTTCGCTGCCCAAGCGCGAGGATATTCAGCTGCCGGTGAACGAGCAACTGATTGTCGAGTTGTACAGCAAGTAACGATTGCGTAGTGCAGGTTTCAAAGTTTCAGAGGCTTCAAAGACAAACAACGTTGAAACGTTGAAACTTTGAAACTTTGCAACACCGGTCCACATTCGAGCCAGATCAGCCTTTGCTGACGCCCGACCTGAATCCGGACCGATTCAGGGAGTCAGCATTGAGCCAAACGGCCGAAGGAGAAACAAATGCTTTGGAAAGGTTTTCAGAAACCGAAACGTCTCGCAGTTGACACCTCCGCCCTCACCGACAAGTACGGCATGTTCTGGGCGCAACCCTTTGAGCGCGGCTTCGGAACGACCGTGGGCAATGCCCTGCGGCGCGTGCTGCTGAGTTCGATTGAAGGCGCAGCCGTTACCGCGGTGAAGATGGAAGGCGTGCTGCACGAGTTCCAGTCGATCCCTGGTGTGGTCGAGGACGCGACCGACATCATCCTCAACCTGAAGCAGATTCCGTTCAAGCTCGCGGGCGACGCGCCGAAGGCGATTTACCTGCGCGCAGATCAGCCCGGTGTGGTCACCAGCGGAATGATCGAAGCTGATGGAGATGTCGAAGTCCTCGACAAGGACGTTTATATTGCGACCGTCAGCGAGGGCGGCAAGCTCGACATGGAAATGCGCCTGAAGCGCGGGCGCGGCTATGTCTCTGCCGACAAGAACTTCGACGAGGACCTCGGCATCGGCTTTATTCCGATCGACTCCGTTCACTCTCCGGTTCGCAAGTGCAACTACACGGTCGAAGCGGCGCGTCTCGGACAGATTACCGACTACGACAAGCTGACTCTCGAAGTGTGGACCAACGGCTCCATCACGCCGGCCGACTCGATTGGTCTGGCGGCGAAGCTGCTGAAGGACCACATGAATATCTTCATCAATTTCGAGGAAGAAATCGAAACCGGTACGTCGTCGTCCGACGATCGCAAACCCGAGATCCACAACGAGAACCTCAACCGTTCCGTCGAAGAGCTCGAGCTTTCGGTGCGCAGCTACAACTGCCTGAAGAACGCGAACATTCAGACCATTGGAGAGCTCGTTCAGAAGACCGAAGCCGAAATGCTCAAGACCAAGAACTTTGGCCGCAAGTCGCTGAACGAGATCAAGGAGATTCTCTCCTCGATGGGCCTGAGTCTCGGCATGAAGATCGACGAGCACGGCAATGCGGTGCCCGGACCGACTTCGAACGTACCGTTGCCGGCGTCGGCGTACGGACCGGACGACCAGCTGTAGAAACACAGGTTTCAAGGTTTCAGAGTTTCAAAGTTGGAAAGCACACTGGGAAGGGCACGGCTTTTAGCCGTGCCGCCCCAAGCGACAAAGGATTCGCGGCTTGAGCCGCTGAGGTTTTGGTCTTTGATCTTGAGCTAGGAGCTAAGAGCTAGTAGCTAGAAGCTGAGGGTTCTCATGCGTCACAAAGTTGCAGGATACAAACTCGGACGGAACACATCGCACCGGCGCTCGCTGCTGCGCAACCTGGTCACCTCGGTCATCCTTGAGGAACGCATCGAAACGACTGTTCCCAAGGCCAAGGCGGCGAAGCCGCTGGTCGAAAAGATGATCACGCTGGGCAAGCGCGGCGACTTGGCTGCGCGGCGTCTGGCTGCCGCCTACCTGATGACCGATGCGGCTGTCGTAAAGCTGTTCGACACGGTCGGACCGCGTTTCGGCGATCGCGAAGGTGGATACACCCGCATCATCCGCACGCATTGGAACAAGGGCGACGGGGCCGACAAGGCGTTCCTCGAACTGCTGGGCAGTGAGAAGATTCTCGACGAGAAGAAGGAAAAGCGCGCGGAAGCTCGCGCCAAGCGTGCCGCAGAAGCCAAGAAGGCCATGGAAGAGGCGGAAGCGCAGGCGCAGGTCGAGAGCGAATCCGCTCCTCCGGCCGAGGGCGGCGACAAGAAAGAGTAGCTTTTTCTTTAGCTTTCACAGGGCACGGCTCGCGCCGTGCCTTTCTTTTCCTCTCCAGATTCTGAGTTGCCCCGGTCGTACATGTACGTTCGCGTCTCCCACTCGTAATCTTGCCGCCCCTTTTGCAAACTCCATAAACTTCCTGTAATGGCTGCCACTCGCACTCAGATCGGGATCGCTGTCGGTGCTGGAGTTCTGCTGGTGCTGGTGTTTCTCGGCTACCTATGGTGGCTCAGCAATCAAGGGCCGGTGCTGGCTCGCTCAGAGGATCATGATCCGCTGACTGGACTGCCGGTCACTATCAAGATGAATCCCCTGCGCGACCGTTCGACCGAAAAGGCTGCCAACAAGTTTCTGCGCGAGTTACGCGACGGGCACTGTGACGATCTGCTATCGAAGTGGGAGCACGACTACCACAAGAAGTACGCCCGGTACATCTGCAAGTCAGAAGCCGAGCATCCGCTGCTTTCCTGGGAACTGGCGGATTGGGAAGACGCGCCGCCGCTGATCATTCTCCACTATCGCGGCAAGCGGCCCAGCAATGCGGCTCCGAACCAGCCCGGAATTGATCAGGACCTTTTCACCCTCACCATGACCCACGAGGCCGCCGACTGGGTTGTCACCAAGTACGACGCGATGTACTAGAACAGCTTTCAGCCGTCAGCCCTCAGCTATCAGTTCTTGCTTGCGGATTCCGTCCCTTGGATCCATGTGGGGACAGCCGCGCTCGGCTGCCCGGCCGGGCGAAGCCCGGCTTGCCGGTGTCTAATGAGTCATGCGAGTTCGCTGGACGCTGATCCTTCCCGCGTTTGGTCTGGTCCTGTTCGGATTACTGACGTACAAGTCGATTCAATTCATGCATGGATTTCCTAACGGCGGCGGGCGCTATTTCTGGTGGTCAGGTGAGCGCCTCGACTCCGATCCGTCGGGTAAACGTCCCCAAGCTCCGATCAAGTATTCGTGCGAGGGCGGGGAAGAGAACTGCTTGCCGTTTGAGCCAGAATACATTTGGATTGATCCAGGATGGCTGGTGAGATGCTTGGTGCTTACCGCGCTGCCCGCATTCCTCGTTGGGACCGGTGTCGTTCACGGCCTGGCACGGCTCGGTGTCAGTGAGGTCATCAGTTTCATGGTCTCGATGCCGCTGCTGATCTTTGCCTGGTTCTACCTCGTCGGATGGCTTGTCGATCGACGTCTTCCGAGGAGGCCCGCGTAGCGTTTCTTCTGCTTTACCTTCCTCCGTGACTCTGTGTCTCCGTGGTAAAACTCTTCTATGCCAGCCGCTTCCCCCGATTCCCAGACATCCCCTGCGCGCAACGTCTATGCCTTCGGCGTCACTTCTTTCCTGAACGACACCGCTTCGGAGATGGCTTACTGGGTGCTCCCGGCGTTTCTAGTTTCGCTGGGAGCAGGGCCGGCGCAACTGGGACTCATCGAGGGACTGGCGGAGAGTGTCGCTTCCTTTGCAAAACTTTTCTCGGGATATCTGACAGATCACATCGACCGCCGCAAGCCGCTGGTAGTCGCGGGATACTTCGTCGCCAATGCAGTGAAGCCTTTGCTCGCCATGGTGACCGCTTGGTGGCACATCCTTCTGATCCGTTTTGCCGATCGCCTCGCCAAGGGAGTGCGAGGAGCGCCGCGCGATGTGATGGTGGCGGAATCCGTGGAGAAGAATCGGCTCGGCTCCGCCTACGGGCTCATTCAGTCGATGGATTCTGCCGGGGCAATCGCGGGTCCCCTGACGGCTCTCGTTTTGCTCGCGCGGTTTGGAATCAGAACTGTTTTTTTGGCGGCGGCAGTTCCAGGTGCGCTGGCCGTGCTGGTTGCATTGTTTGCCATCCGTGAAACCGGACGCCGCTCGCCCCATGAGGCCGATGCCAAGACAACGAAGCCGCTCGCGGCCGCGCCGGTTCTCGCGGCTAACGGGCTGTCCGGTGCGTTCTACATGGTTCTGATTGCCGTGACGCTGTTCTCGGTGGGAAATTCGAGCGACATGTTCCTGGTAATGCGAGCGCAGAACGTTGGCATTCCGGTGGCGCTGGCACCTCTGTTGGGGCTGGTCTTCAATATTACCTATACGTTGGGATCGTGGCCTGCAGGCCGGTTCAGCGATCACTTCTCGCGGCGATGGATTGCTGCCTCCGGATATCTCATCTTTGCCGGGGTCTATTTTGTATTCGGGCGCGCGCCATCAACCCTCGCCATCTGGATCGCAATGGCAATTTACGGTTTGTTCTATGCTCTGACCCAGCCGGTGCTGAAAGCATTGGTGGTCGAAACGGTGGCGCGGGAAGTGCGCGGTCGGGCGCTGGGGATCTATTTCTTTGCGACCAGCGTGGCTACTCTGGCTGCCAGTCTCATCACCGGTCAATTGTGGAAGCGGTATGGAGCGAGCGCAGCGTTTTATCTTTCGGCCGGGTTCGCGGTCGCATCGGCGGCTCTGCTTCTTTTCGCGGAAACGGTCCGTCCGCGTCGGCAGAAGGTTTAGGCATGCGTGCCTGAACGGGTCCGGGTCTTCGCGGAAGTCTTCACAGCCTCTGCACTTCGCCCTGCTGTTTCGACTTTGAGCGGCGCCAGCGGTCGAATGGTCCGCGTCACTTTCGCGAGATAGCAGTCCGCGTGCACGGCATCCCCGTTTTCGTCAGTCTTGCACCGTTCAAGTTCGACAGGACATTCACAAATTGCACAGGAGATGCGTGGTGGACGGCGCATCAGAGATTCTCTCTCCGCGATTTTTTTTGCCACCGTGACTGGAACCAGTTCAAAGTGCGCTTTCGCATTTGCCATTCGGATCCCTCTTTCTGAAGACCGTAGAAGAAAACTAGCAGGTGGCGATTCATACGGGTGATTTCTTTAGGGCGAGCATGACAGATAGTCGTGCGCAACCAGTCGTCAAGTAAACGATTGTTGTGACCGCCGTTTGCGCGGAGCCGACGCGGCGGACACGGTCGTCAATTCAAGGTCAAATATGCGCGTGGATTGTTATACTTGCACGAAATAATGCGCTATGATACGATAGCGTTACGTTAGTTTAACGTCATTCAATCACCCGAAGGAGATTTTGGAATGAATGCCCGGCGCGGCAATCTGCCCATGAACTTCAAGACTATGTCGGTGCCCGACGTTCCGCAGGGACGAAACGGGAAGCACAAGGAAATCGTCACCAGGATTCTTTCCGACCTGGATCAGGTACAGGAAGGCCTGGCGCTGAAGGTGCCTCTGGCCGACCTGGCGGAAAGCAAGGAGAACGTGCGCTCGGCACTTAATCGAGCCACCCGGAAGGCAGGGCGCGGCGTCGTTACTGCCAGTGACGAGCACTTTTTGTATGTGTGGAATGAACAACTCGAGACTTAGGCGAAGTCAGCTGAGTAAAACGACGGAACGATGGACAAGATGGTGAATGCTTCCCGTCCGCGCGCAGGACGCGGCGAACGGGAAACATTCCGGCATTAGAGGGAGGCGCTGCCCCCTGTTTCAGGTTCCGGCTGCGCCGTGCCCTTCTTGATGGCATCGTCCAAGAGATCCCTCATCTGCCGCACAGCCTGCTGAGCGAGTTCTCCCTGCTGGCGTCCGAGTTCGCCTTGCTGCGCGCCGAGCTTCCCTTGCTTTTCTCCCAGGGCGCCCATCTCTTCTCCCAGCTTCCCTTGCTGATCACCGGCGTGCGATTGAATCTCACCAATTTTGCTTTGTAGTTCGCCAATTTCCGACTGAATCCTGCCGACCTGTTCGACCGTTGCTCCGGAAGACAGTTGTTTCAATTCTGCTTTCAGTTTGTCGATCTCGGCCGACATGTCTGGAACTTTTACCGTAATCTGCTCCATTTTTGCGCCGAGTTCTTCTTGTTGCTTTCCCAGAGCTTCCTGTTGTTTGCCCAACTCTTCCTGTTTCTTGCCCAACTCCTCTTGAGGAAGCCAGAGCTTTCGGGCGTTGTCGACCGTAGCCTGGTCACGAATGATGTAGGATTTCTCGTCGCGCTGGAACCAGATGAAGTCCCCCGAGATAGTTTTCTTGAGCTTATCTACATGCCGGATATCTTCCGTCGAGCCCGACATGGTGTAGGAGTCGGATTTGCCGGAGACGATTACGAACCGTTGTTCATCGTCATAGCCGTGTGCGTAGGAGAAGCCGCCTCTGTGGGACGATCCTGAGCCGCTCGCTTGAGCTCCCCAAATGGCAGGCGGCGGCACTGCGGCGCGCGGAGCCCCGGGGGCCGCTGGAGGGATCACCATGTACCCACCCTTCGAAACGACGCCCGCGATCGGCCCTCGCCCGCGCGGGGGCGCCATCGGCCCCGGTGCTACCGGTGCGAGAACGGGCACGGGGTAACCGTCGGTTGACGACGGAGGAGCCGCTTCGGGCGCCGGACCAGGGGTTGCGGGTGAAGCACTTTGCGCCTGCGGAGGCGTCTGCGCTTGCACGCCATCCAGATGGGGGCGCGGGACCTGGCCAGCCGGGCGAACGGCAGCGGCGAGATAGACGACCGGAATTGCGAGAGCGATGATTGCGACGGCGATGGATTTCTTCAGACTCATAGTGACGGCTCCTCTCCAATCGAGAATTCTTTCCAGTCTTTGTTCCGCCTGACCTGCCTTGGCCATCGAAACGCCCTGCCACCACACACGTCCTGGCGCGGCCTGCAACGCTTCGAAGAATCCCAACAAGGTCCTGGCATAAGCGTGACGGTCGGCGCCGCACGATAACGCAGCTTCGTCACTGGCTTGCTCGGCCAGGTCTGCGAGATGCCGGTCAAGCCACCAGGCGAGTGGGCTGAACCAGAAGATCGCGCGATGCAGCAGGGAAAGGCGTTGCGTTAGAGCGTCGCGGCGGGCGACGTGCGAAATCTCGTGCGCGACGACGGCATCAAGCTTGGCGTCGTCCCATTCCGGCCAACTCGCAGGGAGCAAAATCGTAGAACGAATAGCACCCATCGTGACCGGCACGGAAATCAACTCGGATTCGGCAGCCCCTGGGAGGAGGGCAAGCCTGCACGCACGTGCACGCGCAGCCAGCCGTTGAGTCACTCGTGGATCTTCGATCTTCTCTGACGCTTTCCTGAGACGGCGGCCGAAAACCAGCCCAACGACAAAGCGCACCAGCAGCAGCAGGGTTACTGTGAGATAGAGGCCGGTCACGACAGCGCTCCATGAAATCGAAGGCCACTCGGAAGACGCGACGACAGGCTTGGCGGTGGGCGTGGATGTCTCGCGCACCAGAGACTTGGGAGAAGGCGGATGGATAGCTTCGGGAGACGACGTCATTGTTGCCGTCTCGCGCACGACATAGTGCCGAGCGGCAGATACTTCTTTCGACCGCGACGGAATTGCAGCAGAGATATCCGTTCGCGAATCGTGCGTCAGCTCGGGTGCAGATTGCGCATCTGCAAACTGAAGAAAGGCTGGAGTGGGAACTGCCAGTGGTGGCAGCATCCGTCCGAGCAGTGGCATAGCCAACGCAGCATAGAGAACCGCAGTCCAGGTAAACAGGCGTAAGGAGGTAGTCCGGACCCGAAACGCAGCTAATGCCAGCGCAGCACCGGCAGCCAGTAAGAGAGCGCGCGCGGCCGGGTTCGCGAGTTCGGACAGAAGGGTTGCGGACGCTTGGATGGCCACGGTTTGCGTCATGGCTTTCCTTCCTTTTCTGGAGCTTTCTTTTCAGCGGTTGTTCTTTCGGCCGTGCTTCGGTCGGCGATCTTGCGCGCCAGGCGTTCCAGTTGTTTGCGGTCGAGGACGGCGTTGTCGACCATGCCGAGGAGCAGTTGCTCGGCCGAGCCACCGCAGAAGCGGTCGATGATGCCCTTCACGGCGCGGACGGCCACGTTTTGCCGCGCGTCAGAGGCCCGGTAAATGAAGGTGCGGCCGTCGACCTCGTGAGTGAGGTAGCCTTTTTCCTCGAGGCGCCGCAGTACCGTGCGAATGGTGGAGTCCTTCATGGGGCGCGATGACGCCAGCGCTTCGCGACAGGCTTCGGAGGTCGATGGACCGTGTGTCCAGATGTAGTCCATAACGGCTTGCTCAACTTCTCCCAAGCTCTTTAGACGGACTTGCCTTGTGTTAGTCATTGTAGCGTTACAATATGTAACAGACGACAAAAAGCCTGTCAAGCAGAAAGCAGACAAGTCCTGGCGGTTCCTGGCGCTATGACGGCGGTCTAAGGGAAAGACGTTCGGATGAGGTGGAGGGTATCAACAGAAAACACTTTATCCAGAGGAACACCAAGATCTGCGCGGCGAGGCCCGCGCAAGTGTCGAGAACCACGTCCTCCCAGCGCCCGGTTCGAGAAGGCAGAAAGCTCTGGTGCCATTCATCGAGACTGGCGACTAGCGCAGTTCCCAGAATTGCGAGGTTCGTCCAGCGGATGGTCCATTTCGGATTCCCAAGCGCGGGCAGCGACTCACGCCAGGCGCGGAACAGCAGAATGCTCAGCAGGCCGTATCCGAAAACATGGCCACCCTTGCGGATGAAGAAATGCCAGTGCTCGAAGTGGCGGTGATCGACGCCGAAGAGAAAGTGCAGAAGAGGATAAAGAAATCGGCTGGTGTTGCCAGCCGAGAGGAACGAACTCGATTCGATGGCAATAACGATCAGCCACAGGATCGCGGCGATCCAGGCCTTAAGAACATGGTGGCGGTCGGAGGAACTCAAGCGGGCGAATTCCTGCTCGAGAGTGCGACAGCGAGACGCCCCTTCGACAAGCTCAGGGCCGGCCCTCGCGACGGAAGGCAAGATGCCGGCGCTACGCGGTCGCGCCGCGGCTTACTCGATCGCATAGTTCGGAGCCTCGCGGGTGATCATGACGTCGTGCACGTGGCTCTCGCGGAGGCCGGCGCCGCTGATGCGAACGAAGCGCGTCTTCTGCAGCAGTTCGCCGATAGTTGCGCAACCGCAGTAGCCCATGCCCGACTTCAATCCGCCGACCATCTGATGCACGATCATGGCGACGGAACCGCGATAGGGAACGCGGCCCTCAATGCCTTCGGGAACGAGTTTGGCCAGGCGATTAGATTCGCCATCTGATGCCGAGACGGAAGCGGAAGATTCGCCTTCGGTGCTCTGGAAGTAGCGCTCGCTCGATCCCTGCGCCATCGCGCCAATCGATCCCATGCCGCGATACGACTTGAACGTGCGGCCTTGGTAAAGAATCAATTCGCCCGGACTCTCGTCGGTGCCCGCAAAGAGCGAGCCGATCATGACCGCGCTGGCACCCGCGGCCAGCGCTTTGGTGACGTCGCCGGAATACTTGATGCCGCCATCGGCAATGATCGGAACTCCCGAGTCTTTGGTTGCGCGATAAGCCTCGGCGATCGCGGTGATCTGCGGTACGCCTGCTCCGGTTACGACTCGAGTGGTGCAGATCGATCCTGGGCCAATGCCAACTTTAATGCCGTCGGCTCCAGCGCGGGCCAACTCGCACGCTCCGTCAAATGTTGCCACGTTGCCGGCGAGCAGTTCCACATGAGGCAGTTTCGATTTCACCAGTTTTACGGCGTCGAGCACCTTGGTGGAGTGACCGTGCGCGCTGTCGATGGCGAGCACGTCTACTTTGGCCTCAGCCAACTCCTGCGCGCGCTCCAGAAAATCTCCCGTAGCTCCAATCGCAGCGCCTACGCGCAGACGGCCGTGAGAGTCCTTGGCGGCGTTGGGATACTTCAATTTTTTCTGGATGTCTTTGACCGTGATCAAGCCCTTCAGGTTGTATTTGTCATCAACGACGAGAAGCTTCTCAACCCGGTGCTCGTGAAGAATCTTCTCAGCATCTTCAAGAGTGGTTCCCACCGGCACGGTGATGAGGTTCTTCTTGGTCATCACCTTGTCGATCGGAATGTCGAAGCGGGTCTCAAAGCGCAGATCGCGGTTGGTGAGAATGCCCACCAGTTTGCCGTGCTCGGTGATGGGGACGCCCGAAATTTTGTACTTGCGCATGACTTCGAGCGCATCGCTCACGCGATCCGTCGCATGCATGGTCACCGGGTCGACGATCATGCCGCTTTCCGATCGCTTTACCTTGTCGACTTCATTGGCCTGCTGCTCGATGCTCAGGTTGCGATGGATAATGCCCAGTCCCCCCTGTTGCGACAGCGCAATGGCCATATGCGACTCGGTGACGGTGTCCATGGCGGCGCTTACGATCGGAATGTTCAGGCTGATGTTGCGCGTGAGTTGAGTATGAGTGCTGGCCTGGGCCGGAATAACATCAGAGCGAGCGGGCAGCAGGAGGACGTCATCGAAAGTAAGAGCCTCAGGAACGGGAAAATGAATCATAGCTTTTCTCGGGAATCCCCCAGCTTTATGGGTGAACCTTCATTCTAGAGACGGCTAGGGGATTGAGGCAAATGGTCTGAAGAAGTTGAGCAGAAATCTCTCCAATCAACCGCTCGTGACAATTGTCTTCTGGCCGAGCCGTTCTCTGAAAAAAAAATGGAAATAGACTCTGCGCCGGGCTGGCCCAAGGGAGAATTGCCGAATGGGGAATAGCCAGCCTGGAAACGCCGAGGAAAACGCAGCGGGGGGAAGGCATAGCGGATCGGTCAAGTCGGGGGATGGAGTTCTGGATACCGCGTCCCCCATCGACGATTGGCATTGCGAAAAGAAGTTAGGAAGCAGCTGAGGCCGTTTGTGCCGGCTGGCTGTGGCAGCAGTCGTGTCTTGCTCTTTTGGGAAAATTCCAATAGACGAGTATCTCGTCCGGAAACTCTTTAAGAACCCGCTCTAACGCTTCGGCGACAGTCCCATTGTCCCCGGAGGCGGAGAAGTGCGGCGGCCCAAGAGGTGGCAACCCGCAGCCGGCTCCTATCCCTACACCGCTTCCCATACCTATCACTGCGATGTTGTGGCTATTCAAATAACCGGAGACTTCGGGCGCCTGCAGAATGAGCATCAGCGCACGATTTGCACTATAGATACCGTGGAAGCAATCGTCCTCAAACGTAAGGTGACTGATTCGGATATCGAGGATGTCCGCAGGAACCCTCTTCTGTCGCATTAAGAAAGTTCCGTTTGTACTCTGGCTTACCGCCATCCCAGGGAGGTTGGCGACTATTTTGCGAAGGTTCTGAAGAGGAGAATTCTCATTCGTCGTTCCTGTTCGGAACTGGGGGAGGCCGGGAAGGCGCATAGGGTAATACCCTTGCGAGACCTCGAGAAAGCCAGAACGATGATCCTGAGAGATAACTTCAAAAATAGGGCTGAGTTCCTCTCCCCAATAGTGTGGCTCCTGCGAGTAGGCCGCACTCAGCAGTCCAACGACTATAAACGACGTTAGTGTGCTTCGAAGCATGGAACTCAGAACAGTATAGTTTGAGTAAAGGACTTGTTTTGGCCGAGCCGTGAACTTGCAACCGATCTTGAGTCGCGTTGAACCGTTTCCCGCCCGTTTGTCTTTTTCCCCTCCACGGGCGTATATTAAGTAACTGAGAACTGCTGTGTACCGGCATTTGGCGAAGCACACCAGTGGGCGCAAGCCCACTTTTTAGTTTGGGCCCATCGGTGATTGCAGCCAAAGCTCGTAAGTTACTGGATTCATGGCGCTTGACGTTGATCGTGTGCGGGAAATCGCGGAGCGGGTGGCTGTCTCCAGCGGGCTCGAAGTGGTGGAAGTCGAGATCCTCGGCGGCGGCAAGGCTCGCATGCTGCGGGTGTTTTTGGATAAGCCCGCGGCGGGAATTGATCCGCCTGCAGGTGTAACGCACGAAGATTGCGCGAACTTCAGCCGCGAGTTTGGCACGATTCTCGATGTTGAAGATGTGATGCCAGGTTCGTACACGCTGGAAGTTTCGTCACCCGGGTTGGATCGAAAGTTGATCAAGGCTGCGGATTTCAGCCGCTTCACCGGCAGCCGAGTGAAATTGACGACCCGGCAACCGGTGGGCAATAACCGCCACTTTGAAGGACGGCTCGAAAGTTTTCAGGACGGCCGACTGACGCTCGACTTGAGTGTGGCCAGCCACAAGTCGCGCAAGAAGATGGGCGCCGCGGCCGGCGAGAAGATTGAAATCGAATTCGCCAATATAGAAAAGGCGAACTTAGTTCCCGAACTGTAAGTTTCGATGTTTCAAGCTGTCAAAGTTTCAAAAGACCTTGAAACTTTGAAACCTTGAAACTTTGAAACCTTGATTCTTATGGCAAGCGAGCTCTACAACACGATCGACGCACTCAGCCGGGAAAAAGGCATTGATCCGCAAATTGTAGTCAGCGCGGTGGAAGACGCCATTGTTATGGCCACCCGCAAGTACTACAAGTCGCAGGAAAATCTGCGGGCCAAGCTCGACAAGGAAACCGGCAAGATCAACGCCTTTGCCGTCAAGGCCGTGGTGGAGACTCCGGAGCAGGTGGAAGATCCCAATCTGCAAATCACGGTGGAAGACGCGCGCAAGGTTGACCCGGCACTCGAGGTCGGCGGGGAGTTGCTGATTCCAAAAGTCACCGAAGGAATTCTGGGCCGCATCGCCGCTCAATTGGCGAAGCAGGTGATTTTTCAGAAAGTGCGCGAGGCTGAACGCGACACGGTTTACAACGAGTACATCGGACGCGTCGGAGAAATCCTCAACGCGACGGTGAAGCGTGTCGAAGGGCCGGACGTGATTTTCGATATCGGCAAAGCCGAAGCCCGTATGCCGCGCAAGGAACAATCGCGGCTCGAGTCGTTTGCCATTGGCGAACGCGTGCGGGTGGTGATTGCTCGCGTCGAGCGCGCGGCCAAGGGGCCGGGCGTAGTGGTTTCACGCGCAGCTCCGGATCTTGTACAGCATCTGTTCCAGACCGAAGTTCCGGAAATCTACGACGGCACCGTCGTAATCCGCGCCATTGCCCGCGAAGCCGGTGAGCGCACCAAGATTGCGGTCATGTCGAAAGACAAGGACGTGGACGCGGTCGGCGCGTGCGTCGGCATGAAGGGTATGCGTGTGCAGTCGATCATCCGCGAGCTGCGCGGAGAGAAGATCGACATCATCGAGTATCACGAAGATGCAGTCACCTTCGCCGAGAAAGCACTGCAACCCGCCAAGGTCAGCCGTGTGACCGTGGTCGATAGCTCGGAGAAGCATCTCGAAGTCGTCGTCGATGACAGCCAGCTTTCTCTCGCGATTGGCAAGAAGGGGCAGAACGTCCGGCTGGCGGCGAAGTTGCTCGGCTGGAAGATCGACATCAAGAGCGAGGAAGAGAAGCGCCAGGAAGTCGAGCAGCAGATGGCTGCCATGGCGCCTCCCGCAACGACCCCGCTCGAAAGCGTTACCGGACTTGGCGAAGGGCTAGTCGAAAAGCTTACCGCCGCCGGTGTAACTACCGTCGAGGCCTTGGCGGATATGACGCCGGAGCAGCTCGAGGCCATCGAAGGCATCGGGCCGAAGACGGTGGAAAAAATCAGCCTCGCGGTGAATAATTACTTCGCCAGCCTCGATGCGGGCGCCGCTGAAGCGGAAGTTCCGGCTGAAGCTGCGGTCGCAGAGGGCGAGGCAGTACCTGAAGAATCTGCGCTGGAAGCTGGCTCGGAAGCAGCGGAAGGCGAAGTTGCCGCAGAAGCCGCGGCACCTGAGGGGACGGCGGAAGCCGAATCAACCTCGGATGATAAGGAAGCGCATGGGCCAGAACACGGCTCCGCTCCCGAAAAAACTGAATAGTCATGGCACGCGCGGACACCCTCGATGGCGTGCGAGTGCAGGACGCTGACTCCGTGAGGTTGCAATGAAGACCTAAGCACAACGCGGAGTACAAGAAAGGCCGGATGAGCAAGGTTCGAATCAACGATCTCGCCAGGGAGCTGGAAGTTAAAAGCAAAGCCATTCTCGACGCGCTACCGCTCGTCGGAGTGACGGAGAAGAAGACCCATTCCAGTTCTCTCGAGGAACATGAAGCGGAAAAGGTGCGTCAGCACATCCGTGGCTCGTCCGAGGCGCAGACGCCGTCTGCCCGCTCCGCACGTCCTCTGCGCGGCGAAGAAGAAATCAAGACCAAGATCGATTTGTCGCACATCTCCCGTCCCGGAGATGTGCTGAAAGCCATTACGCAGCAGAAGGAAGCCGTGGTGGCTCCGCCGCGTCCCGCCGCGCCCCCGGTGGTTGCGAGGCCGGTGGTTGCGCCTCCGGTCGCAAGGCCAACTCCGCCTCCTCCGGCCGCTCCGCTTCCAACTCCGGTCGCGCCTGCGGCTCCTGCTACCCCGGCACAATCCGCAGTCGTTGCGCCGGTTGAAAAGCCTGTTGCTCCAGTCGCAGCCGCGGCACCGCCAGTGGTTGCTCCACCGCGTCCCGTACCGCCGCCTCCAGCAGCGGTGGTAGCGCCGCCAGCACCGGCCGCGCCGCCAGCACCGCCGGTCACGGCATCGGCTACACCGCAGCCTCCTGCCGCCGCGCCGCGTCCGCCGGCGCCGCCTGTCGTTGCTGGACCACCGCAGCCTCCCGCGCCGCGCATGATCGTTCCTCAGACGGGACCGCGCCCCGTGTACAAAGCTCCGCCACCGAGGCCTGCTCCGCCCGCGGCTCAGACAAGCGCGCCCGCAGCCGGGATGATGCGTCCCGCGCCCGGACGTCCTGTGCCCGGACAGCCTATTTTCCAGCGCCCGCGCCCGCAAGTTCCGGGAGGTCCGCCGCGTCCGCCACTGCGTCCCGGCGAACGCCGTCCGATGCATCCTACGCGTCAGGCGCCTGCTGGCGCTCGTCCACTTGGCGTCGGTCCAGGGCTACCGCCTCCAGGACCAGCTCGTCCCGGCGCCCGTCCAGGAGCGCCCGCCCGCCGGCCCGGCCAGCGCTATGTTCCGCGTGGCGTAAAAGAAGGCCCAATGAAGGGCTACACGCCGCCGCCGCGCATGGTGGTGTCGAATGAGCCGATGCCGATCACCCGCAATATCACGATCACGGAAGGCATCAGCGTAAAAGATTTGGCGGAGAAGCTCGATATCCGCGCGAAAGATTTGATCTCGCGTCTGCTCGGCCGCGGCGTTTTTGCCACCATCAATCAGACGCTCGATGCAGAACTCGCGAGCGAAATGGCGCGCTTCTTCGGCGCCGAAACGAACGTGATCACGTTCGAAGAGCAGGCTTCGAAAGATATTGACGCAGCTGCAGCCGCGGCTGGTGGAGAAGACTCCGCCGTCGAGGTCACGCCGCGTCCGCCGGTGGTCACGATCATGGGCCACGTCGATCACGGCAAGACCACACTGCTCGACGCCATCCGCCTGACGCATGTGGCCGAAGGAGAAGCAGGCGGCATTACGCAGCATATCGGTGCTTACAAAGTGCGCATCACCGATAAGGAATCTCCGGCGTATGGCCGCGAGATTGTGTTCCTCGATACGCCGGGTCACGAAGCGTTTACCCGTATGCGTTCCCGCGGCGCCAAGGCGACCGACATCGTCGTGCTCGTCGTCGCCGCCGATGACGGCGTAATGCCGCAGACCATCGAAGCTATCGATCACGCGCATGCCGCCGAAGTTCCCATCATCGTTGCCGTCAACAAGATCGATAAGCCCGACGCCTTGCCCGACCGCGTGAAGAAGCAACTCGCCGATCGCGGGCTGGTTCCGGAAGAGTGGGGCGGCAAGACGGTCTTCGTCGACGTTTCGGCGAAGAAGAAAACCAACCTGAACCTGCTGATGGAAATGATTTGCCTGGTCGCAGACCTGGCGGAGTTGAAAGCCACGCCGGAACGCGCGGCAACTGGCGTGGTTCTCGAAGCGAAACTCGATCGCGGCCGCGGACCTGTGGCCACTGTGCTGGTGCAGAACGGCACGCTCAACGCCGGCGACAACTTTGTTGTGGGCAACGTCTACGGCAAGATTCGCGCCATGTTCGACGATCGCGGTGCCGCGCTGGTAACTGCGCCTCCATCGACGCCGGTCGAAATCCTCGGCATGGAAGGCTTGCCCCAGGCTGGAGATCAATTCGTTGTGGTAGCGGATCGCGACAAGGCCCGCGGCATTTCCGAATACCGTGAGCAAAAAGCCCGCGAAGCCGCATTGGCCAAGAGTTCGCGCGTCTCGCTCGAAGGCCTGGCCGAGCAGATCAAGACCGCCGGCACCAAGGAACTGAACATCATCCTCAA
Organism: Candidatus Sulfotelmatobacter sp.; assembly: GCA_035695545.1. Lineage (GTDB taxonomy): Bacteria > Acidobacteriota > Terriglobia > Terriglobales > Acidobacteriaceae > Sulfotelmatobacter. Next base: position 32,655 of record DASRRV010000019.1, read on the forward strand.
GGGCGACGTGGGCGGATCGGTCGAAGTGCTCAGCGACTTGCTCGCGAAGCTCTCCAACGACAAAGTACGCCTCAAGCTGCTGCGTTCCGGAGTGGGCGCAATCACCGAAACCGACGTGCTACTGGCTTCGGCGTCGAACGCCATCATTATCGGCTTCAACGTGCGGCCGGAGCGCAAGGCGCAGGAACTCGCGGAGCAGGAAGAAGTCGACATCCGCCTGCACTCGATCATTTACGAACTGCAGGACGAGATCAAGCGCGCCATGAGCGGTTTGCTCGAACCGACGATCAAGGAAACGTACCAGGGCCGCGCCGAGGTGCTCGAGACCTTCCGCATCCCGAAGGTTGGGACGATTGCCGGCTGCCGCGTGACCGATGGCGTGATCAAGAACAACTCCGAAGTACGCCTGCTGCGCGACAACATGGTCGTGTTCAAAGGCAAAGTCGGATCGCTGCGCCGCTTCAAAGACGATGCCAAGGAAGTCACCAACGGCATGGAGTGCGGCATCTCGATCTCCAACTACGGAGACATCAAGGCGCGCGACGTAATCGAAGCCTTTGCCACCGAGCGCATCGCGGCGGAAGTAATCGCATAGAAGCAGTTCTCAGTTCTCGGTTCTCAGTTCTCAGTGAACGCAACCCGGTTTTTTCTGAGAACTGAGAACTGGGAACTGAGAACGGAAATGCCCATCGCTTTTCTCACCCTCGAACTCCACATTGAAGCCGCTCAGTCGATCAAAGATCGACGCCAGGTCGTTCGCAGCTTGAAAGATCGGCTGCGAACAAGCTTCAACGTATCGGTGGCCGAACTCGATGCCGCTGAACTCTGGAATCGCGCTACCGTCGGCGTTGTCAGCATCTCCAACTCGCGAGATTATCTTGATGGCTTGATGAAGAATGTTGAGCGCGCCGCGACGCGCATCGCCAACAATCACGGGGCGGAGATTTCCGACTCGTTCGTGGAATATTTGTAGCCCCGCAGCAGTACTGGTGACTTACGCAACACCTCCTAACACATTGTTACCTCCGTACTTATCCTTATTCCTTCAAACCGGAGGACAATAGCGCTGCGCTTTGGGCCGGCGGGGCCAACACTTGCATCTCATTTTCTGATATTCTCATGCGTTTTACCTGAGGTGCGGAATCGTGGAGAAGCGCGGGCTGAAGTACCATCGCGGGCGGGTTGGCGAGGCTCTGCGCGAGGAGATTGAAACTCTGGTGGAGGGCGAGCTGGCCGATCCGCGCATTGGTCTGGTGAGCGTGACAGCCGTTCATATTGCCGAAGACGGTCGGTCGGCGCAGGTTTGGGTCAATGTGGAAGGCGATGACGCGGATGCCGACCAGAGTCTGGAAGGTTTGGAGGCGGCCCGCGAGTACATCCGGCACGAACTGGTGGAGCGGTTGCGCCTGAGGCGTGCTCCGGAATTGTACTTCCGCCTGGATCGGGCGGAGCAGGAGAAAGCGCGAGTCGAAGAATTGCTGGCGCGGGCGAAAAAACGCAAGAAGGCTCGCAAGGGAACCTGACTCAGAGAAACATGGAGAGAAAACCTAACGGCGTCCAAGATGTGCTCCGGCAGATCGGACAGCATGAGCGATTCGTGCTGACCTCGCATGCCCGGCCCGACGGCGATGCCGTCGGATCGGCGCTGGCCTGCTGCCAGGTTCTGCGCGCCCTGGGCAAGCATGCCGACGTAGTTCTGCACGACGGCGTTCCCCGCATTTATCGTTCACTTCCGTTCGCCGATCAGGTGGTGCAGTCAAGCCGCGTCGTTGGAAGTTACGAAGCAGCGATCATTCTCGAGTGCGACAGCATTCATCGCACTCGGTTGGAAGGTCTGGAAGACCACGTTCTGATCAGCATCGACCACCACGTCAGCGGACGTCCCTTCGCACACGTCAACTGGATCGATCCGCACGCAGTAGCTACCGCTGAAATGGTGTTTCGCTTGGCGCGGGAAGCAGGCGTGAAGTTCTCTCCCGAGATTGCCACGTGTCTCTACACTGCGCTGATGACCGACACCGGCTCGTTTATGTTTCAAGGAACGAATGAAAACACATTTGCCCTGGCCCGCGAGCTTGTGCTGGCGGGCGCTGATCCGGCGCACTGTGCGCGTGGAATTTATTTTGCCCACTCGGTCGCAAAGATTCGCCTGCTGGGCGAAGCGCTTCGCAACCTGAATGTGGAAGGCCACATCGGCTACGCCTGGGTCACCCAGAAACAGATGGAGCGCTGCGCGGCGCTGGAGGAAGATTGCGAAGGGCTGGTGAATTACGTCTTGTCGATCGGCGGGGTAGAAGTGGCGGCATTCTTCCGAGAGTTGCCTGAGGGACGTTATCGCGTCAGCCTGCGCAGCAAAGGCAAACTTGACGTTGCTCACGTGGCCGAGAGTTTCGGCGGCGGCGGCCACGAGTGCGCCAGTGGATGCTCGCTCGACGGCCCCCTCGCCGACGCCGTCCGCCAGGTTCTTCTCCAACTTCGCCGCGGACCTTCCGTACAATAAGGCACGTTTCAAAGTTTCAAGGTTTCAACGTAAATCAGCATGGAGATGGATTATCAAGGAATCTTTAAGTGTTCCCGCTGTTGAGACCTTGCAACCTTGCAACCTTGAAACTTTGCTTCTAAATGACCAATCGCACCCGCACTGACGTGCTGCTGATGGCCGGATTTTGCGGGTTCCTGTTTTTCTACGGCATGGGCCAGTTCGGCTTGATTGGAGCCGACGAGCCTCGCTATGCGCAGGTCGCGCGCGAGATGCTCGAGCGCCATGACTGGGTTACCCCTGTTCTCGGCGGTCATCCCTGGCTCGAGAAGCCGCCCCTCTACTACTGGCAGGCGATGCTCGCCTACTCCGCATTTGGCGTGAGCGACGTGGCGGCGCGCGTTCCTGGAGCAGTGGATGCTACGCTCCTCGTGCTGGCTGTGTATCTGTTCTTCCGTCGCTTTCGCAAGGGAGTAGAAGTTGACGCCGCGCTCATCACCGCTTCGTGCGCAGGAGTAATCGGTTACGCTCACGCCGCTTCGATGGATATGGCGCTAGCCGCGACGTTCTCCATTGGAATGCTCGCGTGGTGGGCATGGCGCGAGAGCCTGAACGAGAGCCTGAATCAGAAGCAGAATCGCGTCTATCTCGCGATGTTTTACATTTGCCTGGCGCTGGGCATGTTGGCGAAGGGACCCGTTGCACCGTTCCTGGCGGGAGCAGTCATCATATGCTTTGCGATTGCGATACGCGAATTCCGTTTGGTGTTAAGAACGCTTTGGGTGCCTGGCATCCTATTGTTCTGCGCCGTCGCATTGCCTTGGTACGTCGCGGTGCAGATGCGGAACCCGCAATTCTTTCGCGAGTTTATTCTCCAGCATAATCTCGCCCGGTTCTCCAGCGATCTCTACCATCACCGCCAGCCGTTCTGGTACTACCTGCCCGTAACTTTGCTGGCGCTGGTGCCGTGGTCCGTTTTTGTAGTCGCCGCGTTTGTTCGGACCGTGAGAATCTGGTGGAGCGAACGCAAGTCGATTCCTTCTGTGCCGGATCTTGAAATGCAGTTCAGCGTGTTTGTTTGCTGCTGGCTCGCCGCCCCCGTAGTGTTCTTCTCTCTCTCGCAGTCGAAGCTTCCGGGCTACATTCTTCCGGTGATCCCTGCTGGAGCCGTGCTTCTAGCAGAATATCTTCGCCAACATTTTGAAGAGGAAGAGTCCGCCTCCAAGTGGCTGGTGGTTGCGCACGCGCTGGTGGCCACCGCTCCCATGGTCCCAGCGCTGCTCATCGCTTACGTCGTCACCCAGCGTCGCCTGCCCGCGGGCCAACCGATGTTGGTAGCACTTGCCGTTGCCTTCGTGCTCTGCGCCGCGATTGCACTGACGCTGGCCAGCCGCCTGCGGCTGCGCATGTTGCGCTTCGTCACCCTGATTCCAGTGGTCCTCGCAGTTGCTGCCGTGCTGAAACTCGGAACCCTCTCAATCGACCACGCACTGTCGGTCCGACCGCTCGCGATGGAGCTAGCCAGCGTGGAGACGCATCCCCTGCCGCTCGCAGTGATCGGCGTCTCCCGCGAGACCGAGTATGGGCTGACCTTTTATCGCAACCGCGCAGCTGTACGTTACGAGCGCGACGGCGTTCCGGCGGAGGAGCACCTGCTGGTTGCACCGGCAACATGGAAAGTGGAAGTGGCCAAAGAAACGTCGGGTCGGAGAGTGTCGTTTCTGGGCAATTATGCGCCCCAGAATGTCGATTATTATTGGGTGTCCGCAAAGCCTTAGAGCTGCCGAAGATCCTCCGGAATTGAAAAAAGCCAAGTGGCATCGAGGACTCCATGATCCTGAGGGCTGTCGTTATCGCTGCGATCATCGTCGCCGTTCTTCTGCTTTTCGCTGCGACCAAACCGGCAACGCTCAAGCTGCAGCGTTCGACGGTAATCAACACTCTCCCCGAAAAAGTCTTTGCGCTGATTTACGACCTTCATCATTGGAAGGACTGGCAGCCACAAGACGAAGAAGATTCCACCCTCACGAGAACTTTCAGCGGTCCGGCATCGGGTGTAGGCGCGGCCTCGGAGTGGGATAGTCGCGGCAAGGCGGGCAAAGGACGGATGCTCATCACGGAATCCCAGGCACCCAACCGAATTGCAGTAAAGGTAGATTTCGTGAAGCCGTTTGAATCTCACAATCTCAACGAGTTCACCCTGGAACCTGACCCAGCTTCGACCAAGGTGACTTGGTCCTGGCAAGGACAGAATCTTTGCTTCATGAAGGTCATGGGCATTTTCGGGAGCATGGACAGGATGATCGGGAAGCACTTCGATGACGGCCTGGCTGGACTGAAGACGTACGCTGAAAAATAGCTGCCCCGCGTCGGACTGTCCCTCTGAAAAATCTGCCGGTTCTGCGAGACGACTCTTCTACTCCTCCGAGTATGCCAACTCCTCCAAGGCCTGTCGCGCAGGAGCCCCCGCCAGCGCAGCGTTCCCGTACTCGAATCCCTTCTCAAACGCTTTCAAATTCAACTCGCGGAAACTCGGTGGCACAGAATCGGCGACAGCTTTGCGCACGGCGTCGGCTGTCAGAAGCTTGGTGACCGCCGTGAAGAATCCCACCATCACCGAATTCAGGACCATGCGTTTTCCCAGTTCTTCGGCGATGCGCGTTGCGGGAATGCTGTAAACCTTCTTGTCGTGATTGAGGTTCGAGACGCGCACCAGATCCTCCTCCACGATCAGAAGTCCACCCTGCTTCAGTTCCGGCGCGAAACGGTTGTAAGCTTCCTGTGACATCACGACCATGATGTCGGGCCGGGTCAGGTACGGATACAGCACCGGATTGTCGGAGAGAATCAACTGCGCGCTGCACGCCCCGCCGCGCGCCTCCGGGCCGAAGTTCTGCGTCATCGTGGCGAAGCCGTTTTCGTAAATCGACGCCGCTTTGCCCAGCACAATCGCCGAGAGGATGACCCCCTGGCCTCCGAAGCCTGCCACGCGGATTTCTGTTAACCGCATACGCACTCCATTTCTGGCGCTGCGATATATCGCTCGCCCAGCGATTCCACATACTGCGCGCGCATCATGGTTTGATAGTCGGGCCGGTCGCGGTCCACGAACTTGCCCACCGCAATTTCTCCGTTGAGCGTGAGCCCCACTTCGCTGGTGGGCGCGCCGTGCTTCACTTTACTTTTCTCCTTGTAAAACTTCATGGTGTCGAGTCCATCGCCCATCTTGTTGCGACGTTGGTAGAGCGTCGGGCATGGCGAAATGACTTCGATGAAGGAGAATCCCTTTTTCTGGAACGCTTCGCTGATCGAGCGCGCCAGTTGCCGCACGTGGAAGGTCGTCCAGCGGGCGACATACACGGCGCCCGCGGCCTCGACCAGATGCGGCAGGTTGAACGAAGGTTCAAACGTTCCGTAAGGATTCGTCGATGTGGTCGCATGGCCCGGAGTGGTCGGTGCAGTCTGGCCGCCTGTCATCGCATAAATCAGGTTGTTCACGCAGATGACTTTCAGGTCGATGTTGCGCCGCGCCGCGTGAATCAGATGGTTCCCGCCGATCGCCGACAAATCTCCATCGCCCGAGTACACGACGACGTTCAGCTTCGGGTTCGCCAGCTTCAGGCCAGTCGCAAACGGGATCGCGCGTCCGTGAGTCGTGTGAAACGAATCGAGCTTCACATAGCCCGCTACGCGCCCGGTGCAGCCGATACCCGAGACCAGAGCTAGAGTCTGGAGATCGATCTTTGATTCGATCAGCGCATGGGCAAAGGAGTTCACCGTGGTGCCGATGCCGCATCCCGGGCACCAGATGTGCGGCATGCGGTCGCTGCGCAGAAACTGCTCTACGGGATTGACGGTGTCGTCATTCAGAACATTCAGCATCGGCTTGCCTCCACGATGGCGTTCAGGATTTCCTCAGGATTGTGGACTCCTCCGCCGGCGTGCGAAACGGCGTAAGTCTGCGCTTTTCCGCCCGCAGCGCGCTCGACCTCGCGCACCATCTGTCCCAGGTTGAGCTCGGGCATAACAAACGCCTTAACGTGCGCGGCCAGATCCGCAATCTTCTTGTCGGGGAAGGGCCACGCCGTGATGATCCGAAGTTTCCCGACTTTCATGCCGCGATCGCGCGCCATGTCGATGGCTCGCTGCGCCACTCGCGAAGTGATTCCGTACGAAACCACGACCACGTCGGCATCCCCCAGCCGATCTTCTTCAAACAGGCAAATCCGGTCGGCCGCCGAGCGAATCTTGTTCTGCAGGCGCCGCACCAGTTTGTCCTGCACCGGCGGCGTCATGTTCGGATAACCCCGTTCGTCGTGCGTCAGACCCGTAACGTGGAACTTGTAGCCGTCCCCGGCGTGCGCCATCTCCGGCACCATGTCACCGTTGGTGCCATAAGGCAGGTAGTCTTCGACCGGCTTGCGAGTGTGCTTGCGCGGTGTGACTTCGATCTGGTCGGCCGGCGGAATCACCACTTTCTCCGTCATGTGTCCGACCACTTCGTCCATCATGAACATCACGGGAACGCGAAATTCTTCCGCGAAGTTGAACGCTTTGATCGTCAGATCGAAGCACTCCTGTGGGGAGTTCGGGCACAGTGCAATGATCTCGTAATCGCCATGCGATCCCCAGCGCGCCTGCAGCATGTCGGCTTGCGCTGGAAGTGTCGGCAGCCCGGTCGAGGGGCCTCCGCGCTGCACATCGACGAATACGCACGGCGTCTCCGTCATGGCGGCGTAGCCAATATGCTCCATCATCAGCGAGAAACCGGGCCCGGACGTTACCGTGAACGCCTTGGCGCCGCCCCATACTCCGCCTTGCAGCGCGATCGAGGCCGCGAGTTCGTCTTCCATTTGTATGAAGGTTCCGCCCACCATGGGGACGCGCGCCGCGAACCGCTCCACCACTTCGGTCGAAGGCGTAATCGGATATCCGGCAGCAAATCTTGCACCCGCCGCCAGCGCCCCTTCGCAGCAGGCATGGTCACCGTCGAGAAAGTGGGTGCCGGTCAAAACTCCATGGGGATCCGCTTTCATTTCTCACCTCCGCTCGCTTTCTGCATCTTGGCTTCCGCGACTTTGGTTCCGTTGATCGCGAAGTCGGGGCAGTACATTCCGCACAAATCACAGCCACTGCATTTTTCCGGATGCACCACGTGCGGCGGATGGTAGCCCTTCGAGTTGAAGGCGGAAGAGAGCGCCAGCACGTGCGTGGGACAAAACTCCACGCAAAAGCCACAGGCCTTGCAGCGCTCAACGACGATCGAAACACGTCCTTTTGCCACGCGATCCCCCAGCTAAGGAGCAACAATCACTCCCAGGTAGGACTCGATTATCCGGTGGAGGCCGTGTGCGACGGTGTGACTGGCATCACAGAACCGGGTGAGGACAGGCACGAGCGATTTTGCGCCTCGAAACCCGGGGGAAAGAGCCCTCTGCAAGCCTGATTGCAGGTCCGTGGGGCCATTTTGCTTCCCGTTCATGAGTTCGGGGTGCAAGCCTCACGGGTGACTCCTATCACTGGCAAACGTGACGGTGAGCACAAAGAAGCAACCCTCAACGCAAGCCCTCGGGTTACACTTTGCGGCATGTGCATCGGGGCGAGTTCGCTTCCGGTGCTCATAGACAGCGTGGAGGCCATGTCCGTGATTCCTCTGACCTCGAACATGCCGGCAGGGTTGCCCGCGAACGTCCGCCAGGTTCTGGCTGACTTCCTTTCCAGCGCGCAGAAGTCGTTCGCCGACGACCTGTTGTCGGCCGTGCTCTTTGGCAGCGCGGCAGAGGGCGCTCTGCGGAAGTCATCGGATGTGAACCTGATCCTGGTCCTGCGGCGTTATCATCCCGACCGTGCTGAACGCCTCCGAAGCGCGCTCGGCGCTGCTGAAGCGGCGATACTCCTGCGCGTCATGTTCCTCGTACAGGATGAAATTCCAGCGGCCTGCGAAGCGTTCGCGCAAAAGTTCAGCGACATTGTCCGCCGACGCGTCGCGTTACTAGGGTCCGACCCTTTTGCAGGCCTTTCGATCCCGCGGACGGCCCAGGTGCGGCGTCTCCGCCAGGTCTCGTTGAACCTCTTGCTGCGCTTGCGCGAGATACACTCCGGTCAGGACAGTGGCAGCAGATCCGCGCTCCACATGCTGGCGGATTCTACTGGCGCGCTGCGATCAAGCGCCGTTCTGCTACTGCTTCTCGAAACCGGCAATGCCCCCAAGCCGAAGCCAGCGCTGATTCAAGTCGCCGAACAAGTCGCACCCGGAAAGTTCACGGCTGCGATGGCTAAGCTCTCACAATTGCGCGAGACCAACACTCTCTCCCGTCCGGATGCCCACGAGGTGATGATCGCCATGATGGAGCTGACGGCGGCTATACACGCGCGTGCAGCCGCACTTCGGGAATGAACGCGAGTACGCATGAATCCTTTCGATCTGCGAGGACCGGAGTTTCTGTTCTTCTACGTTCTGCTGTCGGGGGCGGTGATTCTCGCAGTCATTTGGCTGCGCGAGTGGATGGAGAGTGGACCGACGCCTCCGGTGCATCTCGAGGATCCCTATTTCTTTGCCTACCTCCGCGGCGGGATGAACGAGGTCTTTCGCGCCGCGATCGTCGTGCTGCTGGATCGCGGTTGGCTCATTGCAGAAGGCGACATGGTGCATCGCCGCGACGACGTCGAGCCGAATCCTGAGCAGCCATCAATTGAGCAGGAAGTCTTGTCGTTCTTCTATACGCCCAGGCCTGCCTACGAAGCCCTGAAAAGCAGTCCACTCGGGACCGCGGCCTCCACCTACGAGCAGCAAACCGTTGAGCTGGATTTGATGCCGAACCAACTCGTCAAAGGGAAGCGTCAAATCCTGTGTGGCATCGCGGCCTGCGCGCTGCTCGGCGTGTCGCTGACCAAGATTGCAATAGCGCTGTCTCGCGGCCGAACCAATCTTCTGTTTCTAATCATCCTGACGGTCGTGGTGCAGTGGATTCTGGTACAGGTCGCTGTCCCCGGCCCGACGGCGAAAGGGCGTGCTCTCCTTCGCGATATCCAGTCTCTGTTTAGCGATTTGAAAGGACGCCGGCCCTTCCTGCGTCCCGGCGCCGGCACCAAAGAAATCGCGTGGCTCGTGGGAGTATTTGGCCTGGGCTCTCTTCCAAGTGACGGCTTTCCGGACGTGAAGGCTCTGTTTCCTCAGAGCTCCACCAACTTCACTCTCAGCGGGGGAACCGGAGGCAGTTGCGGTGCCGCGAGCAGTTGTGGCGGTGGAGGCGGTTGCGGGGGCGGCTGCGGAGGCGGTGGGTGCGGCGGAGGGTGCGGAGGTTGCGGGAGCTGAGATGACATTGCTTTCCCCAGATCGCGTGGGCCTGGGCTGGCGGACTGAATTGGCCGCCGGCATCTTCGCCCATCAGGACCAAATCGACGTGGTGGAAGTCATCGCGGAGGACTGGTTCGACGTCCCGCGGTCGAAGGCCTCCGCGCTGCGAACGCTCGCAAGGCAGATTCCCGTGCAATTGCATGGAACCAGCGCAGGCCTGGCCTCGGCGGCACCCGTGGAAGAGAAGCGATTGGCGAAAATGGCGCGTCTGGTGGACCTGCTTCAACCTGAAGCCTGGTCGGAGCACCTCGCCTTCGTCCGCGCCGGAGGTTGGGAGATCGGTCATCTGGCGGCAGTCCCGCGAAACTCAGGCACAGTGGAGAACTCAGCCGCGAACGTGGCACGAGCTCGGCAGGTCGTGGGTACGGCTCCCATGGTGGAGAATATCGCTACGCTGATCGCGCCTCCGGCAAGTCCGCTAACGGAGGTCGAGTGGCTGACTCAAGTGGCGACCGCCTCGGATGCTCCCCTGCTCCTCGACCTCCACAACTTGTATGCGAACGCAGTCAATTTTGGACTGGATCGCTCCACTGCGCCCATGGATGCCTTGCGGCACCTTCCTCTGGACCGTGTGCGCACGGTGCACATCGCGGGTGGGCACTGGATCAATGCGCGACACAGCGACCGGCAGGAGCAACGGTTACTCGATGATCATTTGCATCCCGTCCCCGACGCGGTGTTCGCGATGCTGGAAGAATTAGCGGCGCTGGCGCCCCAACCGCTCACCGTCGTGCTCGAGAGGGATGGGTCTTATCCGGCGATGGACGCGCTATTGCTCGAACTGCAATTGGCCAGGGCAGCTATGCAGCGAGGCCGGGAGCGCAAGGCTCAGACGGTGGCCAGACCCACCAGTCTCGCGCAGAGACCCGGCGTGGGAGCTAACTCCGCGAATCTTGAGGCCTTGTTGGCACGGATCTACGTCGATGAACCCTTGCGCGCCACCTTTCTTGCTGCGCCGGAAGAATTTGCACATCGCCATGACCTCAATCCTGATGACACGGCGGCTCTGATTTCGATTGATCGCACCGGACTCGCGATGGCCGCGCGGTCTTTCGCCAGAAAGCGCCATTTGAAACAGGCACACAAGCATTAGCCATCGACAGCGATGACAGCGCATTCCAACGGACCGGAGATGGTTGTCAACTACTCTCCGAACCTCGACCTTCGGATCAGCGTACTGCGTGCACAAAGTACTGGCGGCGAACGTCGGGCGGGGCTCGAAGGGACACGGGAGCATCGCTCGTCCCGACTATTGTTTCGAAGTGAACTGTTGCCTGCGGCATCCCACCGGGGCTTTCACCTACTCCGCCAACGACATCTATTTCGATCTGGAGTCGCTGGCAGCATTCTGCGAGGAACTTCGTGGGATGCAACGGGGTCTTAGACAAGAAGCGGCCTTGCACGATCCGGGAGAGATGGTGGTTTTGCGGCTGAAAGGGAACGCGCGCGGGCTGCAACTGACACTCAACGTCCGAGAGTATCTCGCCCCGTCGATAGCGACGCTAAATGCCAGCTTTGACGTCGACTACGATTTGTTTGTCAACAAGCTCCACGCAGAAATGGGACGGTATCTCGAAGAGCTGCGCCAAGTTGAAATCTAAGAATCCAGTGGCACGCGAGCCGCCTGTTGCCGCCTCATGTTCGCCGGGTTTGCCTCTATCCAGCGAACCCACTACACTCGGACTTTTGCCGCGATATTGGCCGCTACTCGCTGAATCATGGCGGCCGCCGCCGCAGGAGCCTTTTGGAAATCCTCGACCTCAGGCATTTTTCCTCTGTCGATCTGCGTCCCCTGCTCGATGACGAGACGCAGGTCTGGTCGCGCCTGCTCTCGTGGGATTACTCCAGCTCGGCGAGCATGATTCTGCGCTACGTCGACTCGAAAATCCTGCCGGGTTATGCAGCCGTCGATCGCGGCCGCGTCTTCGGCTACTCATTCTTCGTATATGAAGGCAGCAAGGGAGTGATCGGCGACCTCTACGTGACCAACGGTACACGTCTGCCCAACGCCCGCGAGGTCGAGTTGAAGCTGTTGACCCACGTCATCGAGACGCTGCAGCAGTCTCCGGGGATCCATCGCGTGGAGGCACAACTGCTTGCGCATGAGGCCAACGTCGTCTCGCGCCCTTTCCTCGAGACCGGATTCCAGCGGCATCCACGCTTGTTCATGGTGCTGGCGTTGGGCAAGACGGCCCAGGAGAAAATTCCTCCTCATCCTGACGTGGAGATTCGCCCCTGGAGTGAGTCCGATTATCAACCTTCGGCTGCCGTGATCACGGCGGCATATCGCGGCCATGTCGATGCCCAAATCAACGACCAGTACCACACGCTGAGTGGATCCCTGCGCTTCCTGAACAACATTGTGCGCTTTCCGGGATGCGGAGTATTCGACGCCGAGTCGTCGTTCGTGGCGCTCGACCGCAAGGCGAAAACCTTGGTAGCGCTGATCTTGTGCTCGCGCGTGCGCGACGATGTCGGCCACGTAACCCAAGTCTGCGTTCTGCCCGAGTACCGTTCCCGCCACATCGGCGAATCGCTGCTGGCCGCAACCGTAGGCAATCTGCGGAAAAGAAACTTCTCGCTACTGTCGCTAACGGTAACGGAGGCGAATGCCGGCGCAGTCGCGCTGTATCGACGCTTGAACTTTGATACGAAGAGGATTTTTGACGCGTTCGTGTGGGAAGGGTGAGGCTGGTGTTAGCTTCTAGCTGCTACCTCCGCAACACCCACATCGCCCAGCCCGCCACCAGCACTCCGCCCAGGAACATCGCGAAGCAGTACAGGCCGTAGCGCACCATCTCGCGAGTGGTCTCGCGGTGGGTGATGCCGAACACGATGGCAGCGAACAGAGCAAACACCGCCGCCGCGCTGAAGTGATTCAGTGTAATGGTCACTGCGCCAAACTCCGAATAGAGATCTTAGCTGATAGCTGAAGGCTGATAGCTGAGAGCTGTTTCATTGCTTTTTCCCGATCGCGATGTGGTACGCGTCGGCGACGGAAATAAAATTCAGCAGTCCGGCGACGATCATAAACTTGGTACCGTAATCAGCCGTGGCGAACTGGATCGCGCCCTGACCCCAGTCCATGGCCACCGTGATCAAGTAAAGCCCGCCCGCGCCGATGTCTCCAATGAATCCGAGAATGTCGAGAATATCGCCGCCGTTCGCCTTGTAGATGCGGCCCTGCATCCCCAGCCCGAGCAGGAACAGGGTCACGACCGATATGAACAGCAGTGCGCCGCGAATCCAGCGCTTCTGAATCATGTGTCCCGCGCCCGGAATCAGCCAGCCGATCGCGGGGGCGACCACCGCCATCACGGTCAGGGGCTCCGGTTGCGCCACGTTTGTTTTTTCTGTGGTGGAATTTGCCATTCAGATCGTCACAATCTCGCGTTGAATTTTCCCGGTCACTTCTGCCGACTTCGCGCGCACCAGCACGTTCACCTCGCTGCGCACGCCAAACTCAGGCAGGTAAATGCCGGGCTCGATCGAGAAGCAGGAGTTGGGAAGGATCTGCCGCTCGTCGTGGATTTCAAGATCGTCCATATTCGCCCCATTGGAATGGACGTCGGTGCCAATGGAATGTCCCGTGCGGTGGATGAAATAGTCGCCGTAGCCGGCCTTCCGGATGTGCCCGCGTGTGGCGCGGTCGACTTCCCATCCCGCGATGCGGCGTCCCGAGTTGATCGCATCGAGCACGGTTTTCACGCCGGCGTCGCGCGCGTCACGCACAATTTCGAAAACTTCCTGCATGCGCGCCGAGGGCGCCCCGCCAACGAATCCCATCCACGTGATGTCGTAATACACCGCGCCCGGTGCGTTCTTCTTGCCCCACACATCGAGCAGCACAAGATCTCCTTCGCGAATCGGCACGGGATGACTCGCGTGCGGTTCGTAATGCGGATTGGCTGCGTTGGCGTTAACCGCCACGATCGGAGGATCGTCGGTCGCCAGATTCTCTCGGCCGAACGCTTCCATGAACCACTGCTGGATCTCGTGTTCCTTGGTGCCGCCGTTGCGTACCCGCTTGCCAATTTCCTTGAACGACTCCGCCACAATGGAGTCGATACTGTCGCGCGCGGCAAAGTGCGACTGGATCTGCTTTTCGGTCCATGTCGATTCGAACTGCGCGACCAGGTCGGCCGAACTCACCACGTTCTTTCCCAAACCGCGCAGCAGGTCGATCGTTCCGCCATCGACCAACGAAATTGTGAAGACAATATTGTTCGGCGAATATTGCATGGCGAGGTCGCGCTGGTTCGCCAGAATCGCTTTCAGCTTGTCGAACAGTTCCTGCCAGCCGGAATACTGATGCTTCTTGCCGGGCAGGGTATCGAGGTGCCCCGCTTCAATCTTATGCACCAGTTTGACCGGTTCGCCTTCCGCCGGAACCAGGTAAAACCAGCGCCGCGTCACCATCAGGCTCGTCGGCAGCCCGAGCACACGGTAAGCGATAGGATCGCGATGATGGTGGTCGTAGAAGAGCCACGCGTCAATATTGCGTTCGCGCAGCGCAGACTGGATGGCAGCGAGATCCATGGGCAAACGTCTATTGTAAACAAGAGCAGCGATTTGGGCGAATCGGGTCGTGCGGGCGAGAAGTGCCGTCCAAAAAAGAATAGCCCCGGTTAGCCGGGGCCTTCTTAATTCCGTGGTCCAACGCTCTGTCCAGTGTCAGTATCAGCGGCGCAAAGAAACGTTGTCAAGTCACGGAGGGATTATCTCTGTGTTTTTCCTCCCTCAAACTTCTCCACCGTGCCTACGCACCTGAGAGAATGGACCCGGCGGGATTCGAATCCGCGCCTGCCGCTTGGACAGAGCGATGTGTTCCCGTTACACCACGGGCCCTGCTGCCATGTGACCATCGAATCAGCACGACTGCAAGGACCGAGAGCACAAATTGCGAAGCCGCTTCCCGAATTGGGATGAACTTACGCCGGCCGAACGCCCAGAATCTTCTTCTTCGCCCCCGGCGGCAGCGTCTCGCACGCCGTCCGGAGCACCAGTCGCGGAGCGTGCTCGCGGATCTTCATCAAATACGGTACCGCCCGCTTCGCATCGTATTTCGACGTCTCCCGCAAAAGCCAGCCCAGGCCCTTCTGCACCATGTCATCTTCGTCGGAGAGTAGAGAGTCCGAAAGCTTTTTGATTTGAGGCAAGAACTTCTTTTGCCTCGTCCCCTGGATCAGCGCGACGCACGCCGCTCGCCGGTGCCATCGATCTTTCGACTTAGCCCATCGGAAGACTGTTTTCACCCGCGAAGGATCCGCCGCCACCATCGGCGCGATCAGATAGTGTACGAGGCCATCGTGATCGGCCCAACTGCTGATGCGGTCGAGCCACGCCTCGAACATGCGAAACTCACGATCGCCGCACCGTGCATCCAGCTTCTCCAGCAGAAAGATTGCGGCGACGTTCTCTTCCAACACGCACCCCGAAAAGAGTTCGTCCGCGACCTTCACCAGAAAATCGAAGTCATGCTCACGAAGAATGTCTCGCCTGCACTGGCGCACGGCTCGCCGCAGAGCTGCCGTATACCATCCATGCGATTTGATTTCTTCCTTAAAGAACCACTGTACCCCGCTGGCATGCTCGGCAGACCCGCCATCCTTGAGCGCCCGCCTGATTTCGCCCGCCGTTTTCAGTGGAGTCGACACCGGGAGATTGTGGCCGGTTTGCTTGCGGCGCCCCCTCATTTGGCGTCTACAGTTTCTGCCCTCACCACGCGATCATAAATCCACAGCAGAACCGTCGTAGCAATGCCCACCGCGACAATGCACCACCACAGCATCTCTGGACGATGTTGTTCTTCGCCAAAGTGATGCATCAACCATCCGCTGAAGGGCCCGGCGATGAACGATCCGATTCCGAGCGGCAGAAACGCAAAACCCATATAGGTGCCCTGCTGCCCCGGGGGCGCCAGCCGCGAAATGTAATCGTAGTAGCGCGGCTGTTGCACGATTTCCCCAATCGCCACAACCACCAGCGTGGCCACCGCCATCCACACCGACGGACGCACGATCATCAGAATAAACGCCAGGCTCGTAATGAGCGTCCCCAGCACGATCGCATGAAATGCGTGCATACGCTTGGTGAGAAAGCCGATGATCATGGTAAAGCAGATGACCACGATGGGATCGGTTGCCAGAATCCACGCGGTATTGGCTTTAGGATCGATGTAAGTTGAGATGTAGAGCGGCAGGGCAATGAATTCCTGCCAGAATACGATCCAGTACCCCGTGAAGATCAGAAGAAAAACCATGAACCGCGGATTTGAGAGCACCGTCACGAAGTTGCGCCCAACCTGGGCCAGACTCGCCGTTTCACCTTCCTCCGACCGGCGCGGCTCCCGGAACAGCAGGAGCACGAGGAAGATCATGAAGAAGACGCTCACAGCCGCAAGTCGGAAGACAATCTGGTCGCCACCGTGGTCGTGTGCCCATCCCGCGATCAATGGGCCGCACGTGCTCCCCACGTTCACCAGTGTGTAGTAAATCGAGTAGCCAACCGAGCGAACGTTTTCGGCGGACGCGCGCGCAGTAGTCCCTACCACGCTCGGTTTCACCAGCGCCACTCCCAGCGCCGGCAGTATTAGGACGACCGCGACCAACGGGACGAGCGGTACCGCATTGCGGATAGGCGCAAACCACGCTGACCCTAGCGATCCCATCATGAAGTAGGCGAAGCTCAAAATCAGGTAGGCCAACGACAGCGCGCGGCGAAAGCCGAGTCGGTCTGCCACAGCTCCGCCCACCACTGCCAGAAACCACACCCAGCCGCCGAACATACCTGTCAGGCTGCTGGCGCGCTCGACATCAAAGTGCAGACCTTCATGGAGGTAGCGCGCCAGAACCGCAAACACAGCGTAGTAGGACAACCGCTCAAAAAGTTCGCTGATGTTGGCAATCCAGAACGGCCGCTCGAACCCTGTGCGGATTTCCTGCAAGCGTTGAGAGAAGGACAAAGTGGCTCCTGTGTCTGTGTGGCGGAGTCTGCGTGGCGCGGGCACCCTCGCCCGCGAGATGCAGCGGAACGCGACCGCTTCGCGATCAACCGGACAATACCAGCCGAACAAATCAGCCGAACAAGCGATCCCGTACGTATTGGCCGGTGACTCCGGCGACGCGAATCACTTTATTCCGGGTGGTCTGGCCGGACGCAATGGTAACGGAAGAGCGCGGCACCTTCAAAAGTTTTGCGAAGAATTCGACACAAGCCTCGTTCGCCCGTCCCTTTTCGGCAGCGGCCGTCAGTGAGACTTTCAGCGCATCGCCGAGCTCTCCGGTAATGGCGTTCTTGTTCGCGCCCGGATGGACCTTTACCGCAAACGTCACACTGTCGGCCGATTCTCGAACAGGGATCAAGCGTTTCTCCTTCAGTGAGAAACCAGTTTCCAGCAACAATAGTCCCGCTACGACCGGAATCTGCGCGTTAGCCACGGTGCGCGACATCCCAATGCTCGCCATCAATGCAATGAAGAACGCTAGCATCGAGACGTTGCTGATGACGCAGAACATTTTCAGGCCGCGCACCGAGCTCCCGTTCTGTATTCGCAGCAGGTTCAGCATCGCTGAAAAGAGCAGAGCCAGGTCCGTCCCGAATATCCAGATGCGCCCGGTATAGGCCTTCGGAATCAGGAAGGACGCGGCAATGGCCAGAAGAAAAAGGCTTCCGGCACAAAGCAAATCGAAGAATTTCATAGCGTCCTCCGTGTTCCCCTGTGCCCTGTGTGTTTACGCTTTTGGTCTCTCCCCGAAAATTGCCGTTCCCACGCGCACGCAAGTCGACCCTTCCTCGATCGCAACCTCAAAGTCGTGCGACATTCCCATGGAAAGCACTTCCATGCGGACAGCCGGGAGCCTGCGCCCGCCAATCGTGTCGCGCAGCTGGCGCAACTTTCGAAAAAAAGGCCGCGCTTCTTCGGGATCGTCCGTGAACGGAGGCACCGTCATCAGCCCCCGCAACTCCAACCCTTCAAGACGTGGCGCCGCCAGCAGCAATTCCTCCAACTCGCGGGAGTCCAGAGCCACTCCGCTCTTAGCCGCTTCTCCGCCAACGTTGACTTCAATCAGGATGCTCAATTTCTTGCCCAGCCCTCGCGCGGAAGCATCCAGTTTCTCCGCCAGCTTTACCGAGTCGACCGAATCCACCGCGCCGAACAATTCCGCAGCCTTGCCTGCTTTGTTCGTCTGCAAGTGACCGATCATGTGCCACTCGGCTCCGGCGAGATCGCCCAGTGCGCCGGCCTTACCCGCGAACTCCTGAACTCGATTTTCGCCAAACACACACAGCCCTGCGGCATGGGCCTCCCGAATGCGCTCCGCCGGATGCGTCTTCGTCACCGCCATCAACACGATTTCGTCGACGGAACGTCCCGCCCGGCGCGCCGCTACTGCCATTCGCTCGCGCACCACCGCGGTGTTTTCAGAGATGGCCATAAGAAACACTAAACCACAAAGGACACAACTCACGCCTCGTCATCCTGAGCGAAGCGAAGGACCCATGCATTTGCCGGCAGCGAGAGAGTGCACAGGTCCTTCACGGCAAATAACGCTGCTCACGACGACAATCGTGAGATGTCCTTCGTGGTTGAAGCTCCTACATGATCGCGGTCGGAGGCGCCGGCTCGTTGGGATCGCCGGCGCTCGAGATCGGCAGGCGGGTCATCAACACCGCCAGTCCAATCATCACAACAATGCCCGCAATGTATGAAGGGTTCTCGAAAAATTGCGGTGGATGGTGCGGAGCTTGCCAGCTCGGAATCAGCTGCATTCCTGCCCACACTAGTCCCATGAGGGCCTCTCCCACGATCAATCCGGAAGCGGTCAGTACCCCGGCATTCTCCACCCGCGCCATCTGGGCCGAGTTGAATCCACGCCGCTTTGCGAGTCCGTCTCCCAACAGGCGAAACACGCCACCCAGAAAAATCGCGAATGTCGTTTCAAACGGTAAATACATCCCCACCGCCACCAGCATGGGACTCTTCACCTGCATCAGAATCAGCCCAATACCAAAGAAGACGCCCACCACAATGAGCGGCCACGGCATGTCTCCGCCGACAATTCCAACCGCGAGGGTTGCCATCAATCCGGCCTGCGGCGCGGCCAGACCACGGTCGCCAAACCCGATCCCGCCGTGCGCAATATTTCCGTCGTACAGAATCTTCAGAGGCCAGTACATCACCAGGCTAGCCACGACCACAGCAATCAACTCGGCGATCTGGATGGTGCGGGGCGTGCCTCCTAAAATGTAGCCAACCTTGAAGTCTTGCAGCAATTCCCCCGCCACCGCCGACGAAACGCAAACGACGGCGGCGACTCCCAGCACCGCCGCCACCCCGGCGATCCCTTTCACGCCCAAAGACACCATCAGCAGTGCGGCGATGATCAGCGTCGATAGCGTGAGTCCGGAGATAGGATTGTTCGACGACCCGATCATCCCCACCAGGCTGCCGGAAACCGTGGCGAAGAAGAAGCCGACGACCAGCATCACGACCGCCGCCAGAATCGCCGGCCACACCAGCCCCGAAATCCCGATGTATAGCGCGCACATGACCACGAACGTGCCCGCGATCAGTCCGAAAACGACCTTCGAACTCATATACTGCTCGGTGCGCGAAAGCTTGGCGCGTTCGTCGGCAGACTGTCGCAGATCGGAGAGAGCTTTGGCCAGGCCTGCCGTGAGGTTGCTCCCCATCTTGAATAGCGTGTAAGCGGCGCCAACCAACATTCCCCCGACCGCAATGGGCCGCACGATGAATCGCCAGACCGCAATCGACATCGTTGCCCAGTCGTCAGGCGTGTCCGCCGGAAGGTATTGCTTTACCTGCGGCCCCAGAAAATACATGAGCATGGGCACCATCAGTCCCCAGGCAAGCACGCCGCCCGAAAATTGCAGTGCCGCTAGTTTCCATCCAATGATGTATCCCACTCCCAGGTAAGCGGGACTTACGCTCGCTGCGGGCATCATGCTGGCCCCGCCTGTCGCCAGAATCTGAGTGCTCCCGGTCGCGCCCAGCCTCACCTGACTTCGCCCCATGCTGCCCACAGTGAAGTGAAGATCCTTATCGGCGGCGAAGAGGCCAAAGCGCCCCAGGAGGAACACCACTCCGCCCACCCCAACGTTCCAGAACAAATATTTTGCCGCTTTGGCGCTGCGCTGGCCGGCCTTGTGAATCTCCGATGCCGCCACGGATTCGGGAAATGGCAACTCCGGGTCTTCCACTAACACTCGTCGCACAAGCGAAACGAATAAGACCCCGAGCACGCTGCCCACAGTCATTAATGCTGTGGATTTCCAGTACGCGTCTCCCGGCATGAAAGACGGCCATGCCCTGGCAATCAGAAATGCTGGAATGGTGAAGACTGCTCCCGCCGCCACCGACTCGCCGATCGATCCCGCGGTTCGGGCGATGTTTTCTTCGAGCAGTGATCCCTTCCACGCACGCACGGCCGCCATCGCAATTACTGCTGCCGGATACGTCGCGGCAATCGTGATTCCCGCGCGCAGTCCCAGGTATGCATTTGCGGCTCCCAAAATTACTGTCAGAAACAGTCCGAGCAGTAGAGCTTTCCAGGTGAACTCCGTCATCTTCATGTTCTCTGGAACGAAGGGGACGTGTTTCCTGGAGCCGGTTCCGGGGTCAGTGCTGCTCATAATGGAATCCTCTTGTGGCGTGGAATGGGAGCGAGAACTTACTTGCCTTTGCCTGCCTAACTCATTCGAAACAACGGCGCACCTTAGCACGCGGCAAGCCCACATGACAAGTGCGTTACCGCTTGCCTGTGCGTTACCGCTTGCCGCTTACAGTGGGTGTAATTGCCGGGCCTCTGGAATTCGAGGATGGACTGCGACGGAAACATAACGAAAGCCCGCCGCCGAGTTCTTCGCCGACTCGCTCGCCTCCGGCAACCTCTTCCACTCCCCAGCATCCAAGTAAGTGGCAGAACTGCAGCGTCTTCCCCTTCGGCCTCACTGAGCGGAGAGGGGTTGGAGGGGAAGGTCGCCGCGGTGTGTTATTCGTTGTCCTATTCGTACAGACTTAGCTTTGCTACCTCTTGCATCCGGCACCGGAAAACCATGGTTCGCAGGTGCCCTCCGGCACGGACGTTGCCAGCATCGTCTCAACGAACAGCCTCTGATTCGATTAAACTGGATATTATGAAACTGGCGTTTCGCGGTATCGTGTGCTCCCTGTCGCTTCTGTTGTTGACGTTCTTCGTTCTGCCTTTGCGCGCGCAGGAGGGTCCCCTCGACCCCAATCCTCCCAAAGACGCCACTCCTGAAGACATCATCAAACGCTTCGCCGCCAAAGAGACAGAATTTGCCAAGGCGCGCGACCAGTACACCTTCCGCCAGGACGTAAAAGTTCAGACCGTTGACGGAGATACGGTCGACGGCGAATACCGTGAAGTGTTCGACGTGCTTTTCGACGACAAGGGCAAGCGCATCGAGAATGTCGTCTTCGCTCCGTCGTCAAGTCTCACCAAGATCTACATGTCGCAGGAAGACATGGAAGATATCCGCCACAAGCTGCCATTCGTGCTGACGACCGAAGACTTGCCGCAATACAACATCCTCTATGTCGGCCAACAGCAGGAAGACGAACTGCACTGTTACGTCTTCGACATCGCCCCAAAACAGATCGAAGGCAAGAAGCGTTACTTCCAGGGACGAGTCTGGGTCGACGGCCACGACTTTCAGATCGTGAAGACCTACGGCAAAACCGTTCCCGACATCCGCAAGAAGCACGGCGACGAGGAGAATCTCTTTCCCAAGTTCACCACCTGGAGACAACAGATCGACGGCGCGTACTGGTTCCCGGTCTACACCAAGGCCGACGATGAATTGCACTTCAAGACTGGCGACGTGCGCATCAAAGAAATCGTCAAATACGAAGACTACAAGCGGTTCGGCACCAACACCAAGATCATCTTCGAAGGCAAAGAATTGCCCAAGGATCAGAAGCCGGACGCGAAAAAGCCGGATCAGCAGAAGCCGGACGCCACGCAGCCGCCTCAGAAGCCGCAATAAGGCAAAGTTTCAAAGTTTCAGGGTTTCAAAGTTTCAGAGTGGAAGCACTTGGCGCATGCTTTCGCGGAAGAGACTCAATCAGACGATTGAGGAGACCTAGTACCTGATAGATCTCTTAGGACAATTTGTTGTACCGGTCCGCATCGAGATAGGTCAGGTCCGATGCGATCAGTGGTTGCGCATCCAGTTCCAGCAGTGAACCCCTCGCCTGCCCTAGAAAATGCAAGAATTCACCAGGGGTGAGCCTTCCCTGACCCCCGGCGATGTTCGGTACGACCGAAACTACTGCCCGCCTGACCTGAGAGGTCAATCCGTAGATTTCTGCTTGGGGAAACTGCTCCGTGGATCGATAGACCTCAACAGCCAGTGCTCTGGCCTTCTGCCAAACGAACAATTCCCGATAGGAACGAGCCACGTCTGAGTCTAGGTTTCAAAGTGACAAAGTTTCAAGGTTTCAAAGTTAAATCGCGAAGCGAGTGTTCCACTTTGAAACTCTGAAACCTTGAAACATCAATAAAAGAGATACTTCCGCCACTTATCATCCGACCTTCCCATGAGCCGCATGATGTGCCGGCTGGTGTGCAGGTTGAACGCACGTGGCTCCCTCATCAGCTTCATGCCCGATTCAAGCGGCGTCTGGTTCCCCTTGCGGCGGTTGCAGGCATGGCAGCAGGCAACCAGGTTCTCCCAGGTGGACGAGCCTCCGCGCGAGCGCGGGATCACGTGGTCCAGCGTCAACTCGCTCGAGGGCAGCACCGTGCCGCAGTATTGGCAGGTGTTGCGATCGCGCAGCAGAATGTTCTTACGCGACAACGCGCGGCTCTGATGAGGAATGCGGCGGTACTCAAGCAGCCGGATGACCGACGGCAACCGCATGGCGACACGAGCCGAGTGCAGGAAGTGTCCGTTCTCTTCCTCGGTCATGGCCACGCCCTTGAGCACGAGCACTAGCGCGCGCCGTGCGGCGCAGACGTTGATCGGCTCGTAAGACGCGTTGAGCACGAGGACGGGCGCGAGCAGAGCATGGCCGTCACCGGCCCGGTGCGTGGCCGCCGGCGTGAACAAGCCGGCGGCGAGCCGGGATGTTGGAGTCGCGTCGTGTTCCATCCGTGGAGACATAAAATCTTAACGCTTCAAGGTTTCAAAGTTTCAATGTTCCAAGTGCCTAAGCTCCGACCGGTGCAATGGCATCGTCTTTGAAACTTTGAAACCTGCTTCTTGCAAACTTGCCTCTTGCTTAGATGCCAGCTTCAGCGTCCGCGCTACAGTTCCTACCCATACCTGGGCGGCCCCGGCGCGGAGGAGCACCCGCGCGCATTCCGACGCCGTGGTCCCCGTGGTATAGACATCATCCACGAGAAGCACCTCGCGGCCAGTGACTTCTGCGACACGCGTAACGGCAAAGGCTCCCCGCATATGTTTTCGCGCCGCTGGTGGCTGGTCAAGCCGATCTGCGAGTGCGTATCCCGCTTCCGCAGCAACAGGTCACTGACGAGCCGAAAGCGCTCGCCCCCGGGATACGGCTTGATCGCCGCCCGTGCGATCAACTCCGCCTGGTTGAATCCGCGCTGCCGGTGCCGGCTCTTGAACAGCGGCACGGGGATAACCAGCACCTCCTCCTGCCCGAACGAACTCTCCAGGTCCGCAATCGCCTCAGCCAGCATGCGTCCTAGTGCCTTCGCCGCCGGGCGCACTCCGTTGTACTTCAGCAGGTGCACCAGTTCGCGCAGACCGCCGTCATAGCTGCCATACGGCACCGCCCGGCTAAATGGATGCTCGATGCGGCAGCATACCGGGCATCGCCGCAAGCCGTCGGGATCGGTCAGCGCATACGACGAAAGTACGCGCTCTCCGCACACGGAGCACACCTTACCCATCACCGGCTGAATTTCATCCAGGCAATCGGGACACACCGGCAGCCGG
This sequence comes from Candidatus Sulfotelmatobacter sp., assembly GCA_035695545.1. GTDB lineage: Bacteria > Acidobacteriota > Terriglobia > Terriglobales > Acidobacteriaceae > Sulfotelmatobacter. Next base: position 56,447 of record DASRRV010000019.1, read on the forward strand.
GAAATGTTCAGCAGAGGTATGCCGCAGATGCGGCAGTCGGAGGGAAACAGAACAGAGAAGAGACTTTCGGCAGCCCGGGTGGCCCAGCCTTGCGCCCAATCTTGTACGAGTCGGGTCTTCTGCAAAACAATAGAAGTCCCCGCTACTGCGATACTGGCCTGGCTAGCCCGGATTCGGTCCTCACTACTGCTGAAGACGGCCTCCTTGTTACTCCCGCGCACACCAGCGCGAGTCCATCGTTACTCGAACCAACTACGGGATCCACTAATACCACCTGCTACTACGGCAGTATAGCGGCGACGCCCACCACTAGGCAACGTTTCGGTTGGACGGAGCCGATGGTTTTCCCGGAATGATCCTGCTGGGCGTATCCGACAACCGGTGGCGCACTGGTGTAAATATCAGCCGGTAGTCTCGCCGAAAGCATTCGCCGCAGCGCACGGGCTGCAGGAACAATAGCGGGAGGATAAGTTTTTCGGTCAGCGTTCGCCGCCGCGAGCGGAAGCCGATTTCACTGCCGCAATCGTGGCAACGGTACGGGGGGATCAAAGGCCGTTCGGGGGAGTCGCTCATCTCAGTGCACCTCAGAAAGACTCGAACTACGAAGGGGCGGAAGAACCGATTGGCCCATTTTACACCTCAGCCGGGGAGTTAGCGTCAAGTCGCGGGAGCGGAACAGGTGACGCTTTCCATTCGCCCGCCGAACGAAAAAAAGCCGCCTTCCCCGCGAGACGCAGAGAGGCGGCTTGCTTGATCGTTTGTTTGTGCCAACTTACGGCTGGTAAATCTGCACCTTATTGAAAACGCTCCCGGTAAACAGGCGTCCGTCATCCGATCCGCCGAAGCAGTACAGTTGGTTGTTCGCGACCGCCGGCATGGCATTGATCGTTGCTAGCGGTGCTGGCGCCAGCCACTGTCCAAACGCCGGTCGCTGCGATAAAAGACTCTGTTTTGATGGTCGCACCACCCGCGAGGTTCGAGGTGCTACCGCCCGTCACGCACAGCTTGCCGAGTACTGCCGCACCGCACCCGCCGTTTCGCGGCGTCGTATCGGGCATTAGAGGACTCCACTTGTTTGTGGTCGCGTTGTAGCCTTCGGTATCGCCCGTGGGATTTCCGCTATTTTCCAGGCCACCAGCAGAAACGATCGTCGTACCCAGCAACCCGACCACAGGGCCTGATTTCGCCGTGAGCATCGAAGCCTCCGAGGCCCAAGTATCGGTGGCGGGATTGTAGCGCTGCACTATTGCAGACCGCGATCCCGTGTACCCGCCGACAACATAGATCAGGCCGTTTGTGAGGGTGCCGGCCGGAGTTATCTTGTACACCGTTCCACAGCAACTCGAGCCTCCTGTATAGGTGGTGCCGTAGAAGTTGCCATCCGTGCCGAGCGTCAGGCCGCGAGGGGATCGCTGCCATGCGTCTGATCAAAGCTGTAGATCACCGTCTCCACTCCTGCGGGCGTGATCTTCAAAACTGCGCCATTGCCGTTGATCGCTCCGCCGCTGGGAGCGGTGCCGTAGAGGTTGCGGTCGCGGCCCTGGGCAATGACGCCGGAATATGCCGGGCTATAGGTGTCGCTAGCCTTGCTGCCGAAGTTGTAGAGTACGGAAAATGTCTGTCCGTACGCAGGCGTCAATGCAGCGGCGAGGATGACGGTGAGAGCGGTGACGAAGTAGGCGGAGTCTTGCAGTTTGCGCACGGGTGCCTCCCAGAGGGAAAGGATTTTTGGAGTTTCGTGATTCTCTCGGACTAAAAAGACGGGGCCCAAATTCAAACCGCGAATCGCTTTGGGGGAACGAGCGGAAAGGTGAGGCGCGATAGTAGTTCGACTCAGATCACCCTGTCAATGTGAAAGATATTGCGGCTCTTGTGGATAACATCGCCGAGATGCCTGGGACAATCCTCGCGCGCTTCTGTACCTCCCCGTAATGTTTCGTGCGCGCCTCCTGCGTTATACTCGATCCCGGCGTACAGGACGCCGCCCGTCCGCGGACAGGACTGAGTCCACCTGAGCGAATCTTCAAATCTCAAGGTTCTCACGAACCTCCTTTTCGCCCGCTGCAGCGGACCCCGGGCATGACCACGAAGGAGGTCCGTCGATGTCAGATAAACCAGCAAAGCAGTTTCACGATCGTCAATTTCCTGTCCATCCCAACCTCGATCAACTCAAACACCAGGCCAAGGATTTTCTCCGCGCCATCCGCCAGGGCGATCCTGCAGCGGTCGCCGAATTTCAAAAGCATCATCCGAAGCAAATCGACCCGGCGGCGGCGAAGCTCGCCGACGCGCAGTTCGCGCTCGCGCACAGCTACGGCTTGCCCAGCTGGCCACGCCTCGTGGCCGCGTGCCGCATGACCGACGCCATTTGGCTCGGCGATGCCGACACCGTCCAAAAACTGATTCTCAAAGATCCCAAACTGCTTCACGAGGCCGCGCGCGGAGTCGCCGACAGCAACTGGGGGCCGCCCATGTCGTATGCGGCGAACATCGGGCAGGACAAGATCATCGAAATGCTGCGCAAGATGGGCGCCAGCGACGTCCAGCATGCTTTCGACCGCGCCTGCCTGCAGGGGCAACTCGAAACTGCGCGCCGCCTGCATGCCATGGGAGCGCTCGCGACTCCGGGTTGCGTGATGGGGCCGTGCGAAACGTTGAATGACGCGGGGCTCGCGTTTCTGCTCGATCTTGGCGCCGAACTGGCCGACGAACACGGCGACCGTCTCGCGCCCATCGGATTGCTGCTTCAGACCTATTGCCGCGCACCTGAACCGAAGCATCGTTGTCTCGAACTGGTTGCCGCGCGCGGCGTAACTCTTCCCGACACTCCGACGATGGCCGTGCATCGCGGCCGCATCGATCTGCTGGAAAAGCATCTTCTGGAAGGGCACCGGCGCGGCGATCCGCAAATGCTGAACCGGACTTTCTCGCACGAGGAGATCTATCCGCCGGAACTTGGATGCAGCGCCGACCACTCCCTGGCGCTGCACGGCACGCCTCTGGCGGGCGCGACGCTGCTGCACATGTGCGTCGATTTCGACGAGATCGAAATCGCGCGCTGGCTGATCGCGCATGGCGCCGACGTAAATGCCAAAGCGGAAATCGACGTCGACGGCTTCGGCGGCCACACGCCGCTGTTCGGTTGCGTGGTGTCGCAGGCATACATGTGCCGCTTGCAGCGGGACGCCGCTTTCGCACGTCTGCTGCTCGATCACGGAGCCGATCCCAAGGCCCGCGCCTCGTTGCGCAAGCGGCTGCGCTTCGTCCCGGACGAGTCCATGCACGAATACCACGACGTCACGCCGCTGTCGTGGGGCGAGCGCTTTCACGGACCGGGAACGCCCGGCCACACCTGGGTCAGCAAGCCGGCAATGCAACTAATCGCCGAACGCGGCGGCCGCTAGAAGCGGCTGCTAGAAGGGAAGGCCCCCGCCTGCTAAACTCATCCGTTTGTCGTAGAGACGTTGCGTGCAACGTACGTTTCAATGTTTCAAAGTTTCAGTGTTTCAAAGTTTCAATGTCTGAATAACTCAAAGCTCAATGCTCAATGCTCAATGCTCATGCTCAATGCTTCACTGATCTGAGGAGTTCCCTTATGCGCCGTCTTCTTCTCTCCCTGCTGGTTCTTGCCTTCACTCTTCCCGCCGCAGCCCAGGCCAAGCATCCCTTCACCTTCGAAGACATGATGAAGCTGAAGCGCGTGGGCGAACCCGTAGTCTCGCCAGACGGCAAGTGGGTAATCTTCAGCGTGGTCGACGTCGATCTAGAGGCGAATACGAAAACACCGCACATCTGGATCGTGCCCGCGGCTGGTGGCCAGGAGCGCGAGCTGATCGCCGATCAGGACGGAGACCGCCCCCGCTGGGCGCCGGACGGCAACCGCTTCGCGTTCCTGTCGACCAAAGAAGGCGGCTCGCAAGTTTGGATCGCGGAGTTCGACGGCGCCTTAGGAACAGTCAAGGGCGTTACCAAGCTGACGTCGATTGCGACGGAAGCTGGCGGCGAGCTGTGGTCGCCGGACGGATGGAACATCCTTTTTACCTCAGATGTCTATCCCGAATGCGACGGGTCCCCGGAGCCAGAACGCTCCTGCAACGCGAAGAGAGTTAAGGCAGCCGAGCAATCACAGGTCAAAGCGTTGATTTTTGATCGTCTCCTTTATCGTCATTGGAATGCATACAAAGAAGGCAAACGAACGCACATCTTCGCGATCGGGCTCGACTGGCCGTCCCTGTCTCAGCCACATCCCGCACAAGGGGGGATGAGCGGAAGTCTGCCAGTTGAGCGCGATCTGACCCCGGGCGACTACGACGCGCCGGTGTTCTCTCTTGGCGGGCAGGACGACTATGCCTTCTCGCCCGACGGTAAAGAGATTTGCTACGCGTCGAATCACGACAAGAACGAAGCCGCTTCCACCAACAACGATCTGTGGATCGTCCCGGTCAACGGAGGAGCTGCGAAGAACATCACCGCCGACAATCCCGCCAGCGACTCGACGCCGCTCTATTCGCCCGATGGCCGCTACATCGCCTACCGCGCTCAGCAGCGTCCCGGATACGAGAGCGACTGTTTCCGTCTGATGGTCTACGACAGGACTACAAGCAAATCCCGGGAACTGATGGTGCCCAAACCCGATTGGGTGGGCACGTTCATCTGGTCGCCGGATTCGATTAGGGTCTTCTATGTCACGAACCACATGGAAGGGCGCAACGCGGGACAGATAAATGTAGTGTGGTCAACCACGGTTGACCCGGTGACGGTGAAGCCGAAACCTCTGCCCAAGAGCATTCCAGAAAACCTGCGAAAGGGTATGCGTCAGGTTTCCCGGATAACAATGGTTCAGGCGTGGGCTCGCGGGTACGCCGACGACCTCGCGTTCTCCCCTGATGGCAAGACCCTATTCTTTACGCGTATGTCGCTGCAGCGTCCGAATGAGATTTGGAACCTGATTCTCCCCGACCAGGTCGACTGGGACAACCTACCGACGGGCGAGGCGGTCACCCACTTCAACGACGCTGTACTCTCCGGCGTCTTAATGACTCCCCTCGAAACATTCTGGTTCCCCGGAGCGAATGGCGATGAAGTCGAAGGCTTACTCGTCAAGCCACCGAACTTCGACGCCTCCAAGAAATATCCCGTGAAGTTTCTGATCCACGGCGGGCCGCAGGGGGCCTGGGCGGATGACTGGAGCTTTCGCTGGAATGCCCAGTTGTTCGCGGCGCCAACTTCTGCGACGAGCAGCGGATACGTCGTCATCATGATCAACTTCCACGGCTCGACCGGGTACGGACAGAAGTTCATCGACGCCATCAATGGCGACTGGGGCGGCGCTCCGTACGAAGACCTGATGAAGGGCCTCGACTACGCGGAAGAGCATTATGGGTTTATTGATAAGTCGCGCGAGTGCGCGCTCGGCGCGAGCTACGGCGGATACGCCATCAACTGGATCCTCGGCCACACCGACCGCTTCAAGTGCCTGGTGTCGCACGACGGCATGTTTAACGCCGAGTCGGCCTGGGGATCGACTGAAGAACTCTGGTTCAACAACTGGGAGTTCAAAGGGACTCCCTACGACAATCGCGCCAGCTACGAGAAGTGGTCGCCGCATCAGTACGCGAAGAACTTCAAGACGCCGACGCTGGTAATCCACAGCCAGCGCGACTACCGCCTCGACGTGAGCGAAGGCTTCCAGCTTTTCACGACTTTGCAAACGTTAGGTGTGCCCTCGAAGATGCTCTATTTCCCCGACGAAGGCCACTGGGTGCTCAAGCCGCAGAACGGCCGCCTCTGGTACAAGACGGTGAACGACTGGGTCGATCAGTGGACGAAGTAGAGCATCGGGCTATCGGCTTTCGGCGTCGGGCTTTCGGCGTCAGGCTTCGGGCTTCCGGCTCCCGCACCTGTTCGCCTTGAGCGACGCGGGGTACCTCTGCACTTCGACGTTGACCACTGGCTCTCTTATAGACGTTGCTGGCAACAGCTTGCTCGGTCGTGTCCGTGCCACTCCCGGGATTCAGCGGAGGTACGCCGCCACGCGCGGCGTCGTCCTCTTGCCGCTAAGTTGTTGAAATTGTTTCTAAGTTGTTGACGCTTCGTGGAAGTGATTGAAAATTCGTTGCGCGCGTTTAGAGCGCGTTAGAGCGCGGAATTTCCGGCGGACGACCGGTCGGGTCGCGAGGCGTTCGTCGATCCTAAGGCCGTTTCCGGCCCCGCAAATGGCATTCCAGGCGGCAGTCTGGGTCGACATTTCGACCTTTATCTCGATCCAAATAGTATGCGTATAAAAATGTACGTACAATTAAGTATGTAAAGCTTGAGGACGCCCGGCCCATCTAACTGGTGTAACGTCCCATCTGTCCCCGGGGCTTTGTCGTCCCGGTTTTTCCCCGTCTCATCCCCCGATTTTTGTCAGAGAAGGTCACTCGAGGTCCCCGTAACTACACACGTCAATTTCTCTCATTCTCCATGTGCAGTACCATCTTCTTATCGGCTTTTTCAGGCCGCACATCTATTGGCACGTTTGCGGGACAAAACCCCTCAGACTTTACGACCAGCCTGTAGTTCCCGCTTCTAATGTTTCTCAACGCGAACCTTCCGTCGGCATCAGTGTGTGTTTTGGCGAGCAAGCGGTGCTTTTGGCCCGTGAAAAGAAGTACCTGTGCTTGGGAAACGGGGCCCCTGCGGGGTCGATGGCAATGCCCTCAACCGCAGGAACTCTAAGGAGCTGAGGCTCGACTTGATTGCGATCTTCGTAGCTTTGGTCGATGGCGCCAGTTAAGTCATTGGCCGGCGCCAGCAGGGCCCAGTGTTAGCAACACAATTAGAATCTCAAATAGCGTTGGTATCCGGGTGGTCGTCATTTCTTCTCCGATGCTATTAGCTCTCCGTTCACAAGTTTCTCGATTTGTTGGGCGAATCGGCGGGTGGTCAGGCTTTTGAACTCGCCCTCACCCATTAAGAAGGTGAGTGCCCCATCCTTTCGCGTTTCTTTGCGAAAGAGCCTGTCCTGAGCCTGCCGAAGGGTGAGAGGGATGCCGCATGGAGCGCGGATTTTGGCTCTCCCAAATCGCATGGTACAAGCAGCATCGTACCCGCCCTTGCAAAAAACGCAAGGAGGGGGCACCCGCTTTCGTGGTGGTGACAGCGGAGATCGAAGGGTGGGCCACTCGCCGGGATACCAAAGGTTTGAAATAAATAGAGCATGAGGAGGAGGTGCCATGCCTGACCATTTGCAATTCAACATCGACAGCACCTATCAGGGCCGGTGGACGATTACATTCAGCAATCCGCCGATCAACATGTTTGTACCCGCAACGATCGTCGAGTTAGGAGCACTAATGACCGACCTTGAGTCGGACCCGTCCGTGAAGGTCGTGGTGTTTCAGTCGGCAAATCCCGATTTTTTCGTCGCCCATCTCGACGTAGCCAAGGCAGCTGAACAGCCAGAGATGCTGGGCCTTTGGCGCGAATTTGTATTGCGCCTCTCGTCCACGCCAGTCGTAAGCATCGCCAAGATTCGGGGCCGCACGCGCGGCATCGGCAACGAGTTCGTGCTGGCCTGCGACATGCGCTTCGAAAGCCGGCAAAGCGCTCTGTTCGGGAACCCCGAGGTCGGCGTCGGACTGGTCCCGGGCGGGGGAGCACTCGAATGGCTCCCGCGATTGGTCGGCCGCTCGCGGGCACTGGAGATCGTGCTCAGCGGCGACGATTTCGATGCGGATATCGCCGAGCGCTATGGCTGGGTGAACCGCACGCTGGACGATAACGACCTTGACCCATTTGTCGATACGCTCGCCGGGCCTTGGCCTCGTTCGACCGTGAAACGCTGGCTGCGGCGAAGGCCCAGGTCAACCGATTTGGGATGCCGACAGCTGCGGAGCTTCAATCCAGCAACGACCTGTTCTTCCCGTTGCTGGCCTTGCCAGGCGCGCAGGCGCGCCGTGCCAAGGTTCGTGATATCGGTTACGGCGTT
>DASRRV010000020.1:0-53321 GCA_035695545.1 Candidatus Sulfotelmatobacter sp.
TGAAACCCACCAACAGTACTCGTGCCTCTATCAATTTGCCGAGACCACGATCGTGGGTTTCGGATACCCTCGACCTTCCGCCTTTTGCAGCCACTTCGCGGCCTTATTCGCATTGGCTGGAATTCCATCCCCATACCGGTAACGCAAACCCAGGTTGTACTCCGCTGCTAGATTCCCCGCTTTCGCCGATGTCTCCACCAAGGCCGCTGCTTTCTTGCAACTTTGGGGAACAAGATATCCGGTCTCGTAGGCCATCGCGAGGGTGAAAGCTGCCGCGGCGTCTCCGTGCCTCGCCTGACGTCGCAGTGTTCTAATCTCATACCGGCTCAGATCATGAAGCGCTGAAGAAGTCGCTGAGTCAGTTACCCGCATATGACTCGATTGCAGTGAAGGGGTTGAGCGGAGCGGTCTCTTGTTTGGGGTTCTTGCGGTAATGGCAGAGTCAACGAATGTTGTTTGAACAGACGCTTTCAAGCCCGTATCGACAAGCGCCTGGTCAGCTCGCGGCGGCGATGTTTCTAGAACGTGGGCGGACGCTTGGTCCTCGCGAGGCCACGCTTCGCCGAGTACGAACATGAACATGATCAATAGCACCAGAAATGGCTCGACCGCGGTCAAAACGCCGCGGAGAATGTGGATGCGACTACGTGCGGCAGTGGGAGCGGGGAGTGCTAGGTGTTCCTCGTTGTCGACAAACGCTAGTGACTCTAATGGCTCGAGAGCGGTATGAGGAATGGGCTCATCAATGGGTTCCGGACTGCAGTCTTGTGGATTGTCGGGCGCGACCGTGATGTATGTCTCAGAACCGCCTAGGTCGACCGAATCGGGTGCGTCTCTCGTGACCTCCTGAGTGAGCGTAGTCTGGGCTTGGTCCTGTTGAGACTGTAAAACCCATGCCGCTGCTAAGAGGCGTTGGAACGAGAGAAGATCATGATTAAGGCTGCCTTGCTGAATCATGCTAAACCTGGATTCCGCGCATTTTCATGATGCACGTCGAGAATCGATCATCCGCTTCAACTTCTTGGCCCGTGAATCAATGCCTGAACCATACACTGGACATGCAATGGTCCCACCCACTTTCGCTTCGCAAGACCGCATGTCACCGGAGCAAGAATCCTAAGTCGGTGTTGCCAACTAAGTCAATATAAGCTGAGGAACCGGGAGAAGCGCAAAATCGAATTCTGCCAGTGCTCTCGCCTTCATAATTTGGGTTGATCAGTGATGGTTTCATAGGAAACTCCAACAACGGCCATCATTACAATTGGCACTGAGCCGGGAGAACAATACCGCAAATTGGGTACGGCCCCGGGGCGCGGGACGTCTGAGGGGCATTTAGGACGTGCGACAAATCGGCGGTTAAACCGACTCGCCACGATTCCTCAAGTCACGCCTGTACGAGAAGAGTCTGTGAAGACGGACATCTAAGCCTTGGCTATGTCTTGGTTACGGCTGCGATGCAATTGATTTCCACGAGCGAATTTCCGGGCAGAGCAGCCACCGCGACCGTGGTGCGCGCCGGGCCGCCATGGGGGAAATAGGTCTTGAAGACCTGGTTCATGCCGTCGTAGTACTTGATGTCGGCGAGAAATACGGTGAGCTGGAGAATGCTGTCCACCGTACCGCCGCCGGTTTCGACGTGTTTCTTTATGTTGTCCATAACGATGGTGGTGTGATGGCCGATCTCGAATTTGTCGGCGGGGCCGGAATCGTGGGCGCCTTGCCCCGCGACGTAGATCAGGCCGTTGTGGATGATGATGGGTGTGATGAAGTCTTTGGGGTCGGCGGGTTTGCCGTCGCTGCCGAGTTTGCGGATAGCGTCATCTGATTTCGGTTGGGCGCTGGCGGAGAGGGCTGCGCCGGTGAGACCGGTGGCGGAAAGAATTGTCGCTAGGCGCGCGGCAAAATTTCTGCGGGTGAATGCTTTGGAAATCATGATGCCTCCTTGTTTGAGCTGATGGAGTTTATTGCACGAGAGAGAAGTGAGTCAATCCGTGAGGCTGCGATACACCATTGTTCAATCGAAGTTTCACAGGATGAAAAAGACCACTCAGGCGCGATCATGTTTCAGATTAGAAGGATAGGTCTTTGTAGACTTGCAGAATCTTCGGAGAAACATCCTGGCCAGTGGTTTTGAAACCCGCCTGCTTGGCCAATTTGAGGTCGTTGAGCGCCTCTTGATGGAGTGTGGCGTCTTCGCCGCCGGTGACGAAGAATTTGGCCAACTCGCTCGCGCCAAGATAAAAGTGGATGAGCGGTTGTTTCTGGGTTCCGGCTTGGGCGCAGGATTGCAGGTGTTGAATCGCCGACGGGTAATCACCGGCATAGAACTGATCTAGTCCCTGGAACAATTCCATGGTAGCGGCACGGTTTCGCGGATCGCCTGGACCGTCGGCCTTAATGGCGGCTGCGCTCAGAAAAGCGGTGCGGGCTGCATCGTACTGGCTGCCTCTGGCAAGCTTCTCTCCGTTCGCGACGGCATCTGTGTAGCGGGAAATCTTGTCGAGAAACTCGGTGGCAGCGGGCTTGGATCCGGGGTCGACCCGTTGCAGGAGAGTTCGCGCGCGCTCGAAATCGTTGCTGTTATATGCCGCTTGGCCTTTGTCGAGACCCGTGGAGGAGGCGACAGACTCAGGCTGAGTGCCGGACGGAATCTTGGCCGTCCCTTGCATCTTTGCCATATCCGTGTTGAGTTGGCACACGTGGACGGCTTCGTCACCACCGCAGGAATAGCCGGGATTGTCGTTGGCCACGGCGCAACTGTACTGGGCCGCTTCCTTGTAGTGGTGTTCCTGCGACGCAGCCAGAGCTTTGGCGCAGAACTCAGTATCCATGGCCTTGCTGGCGGCGGCATGCGCATTCTCTACCGCGGTCTTCATGTCGCGGGCTTTCGCAAGTTTCTCGTTCGGATTCCAAGGGCCGTCCGCCTTGATCTTGATGGCCTTTTCGTACTGCTGAATAGCGAACGCCAGGTTGTTGGCGTCCTGTTCGTCGGGGCTGCGATCCATGGCGCTCTTGGCGACTTCCATCGCATCCTGGTACGCCTTCATTTTGTTGATGTACTGTTGCGCCTCTTGGGCGTGGGGGCCGGACACTTTCTGAAATTTTTCGAGTGCCTGGGGAAATTGATTCTGGTTGTACGCCGCCACACCCTGATTAAAGAGAGTCTCCGGATCGCCTTGGGGCGAGAGCGGGACTCGTGCCCACGCTAAATTAGCGGCGAGGAAAGTTAACAGTACCGCAAAGATCGGGAACGCGACGTGTAGGGAGCGACGTTGCCTTGTGCGACTGGACATGAGATGACCGCTAACGCTGGATCTCCGGAGTAATGTGGGCGCGGCGATTCAACCTCCAGCAGTTCTCAGCCTGTTCGGTGCACACGGGGAGCTCCTTCCCGTAGGAGATGGCTCGCATTCGGCTAGAGGTGATGCCGGCCGTCTCCAGGGCGGCCTTCACCTGTGCGGCTCGCTTATCTCCAAGCGCCAGGTTGTATTCAGTGGAGCCCATTTCGTCGCAATGACCTTCGACCACAATGCGCATCTCAGGATGCTCCTTCAGAAACTGGGCATCCGTCTGGATCGTGGTGACTTGGTCAGGGCGGATGGAGAAATCGTCGAGGTCGAAAAAGACATCAAGGCGATTCGCGGCATCGGAGGAGGACGTCGCATCGCCGGCGGGAGCAGTTTCCGAGGTGGCAGCGGGAACAACAGTGACGCGGGCGTCGGATTCCTGAACGCCGCCAGGACCTTTAGCGGTTAGGTGATAGGTGACGGACTCGGTCGGCGTGACGGTTTGCGATCCGGTTGATTGGACGGCGCCGATTTGCGCGATGGCGACGTCGGTGGCGTTTTCGGTTTTCCACGTGATGGTCACGGGTTGACCTTGTTGCACTGTGGAGGGCGTCGCTTCAATCGCCGCCGTTAGCGCTGGCGGCGGGGGTGGAGGGGGAGCTTGAGCTACAGGAGTCTTGCTGGGGCAGGCGGAAAGCAAGGCCACGAGCGTGGCCGCAAACAGGAACAGAAAAACCCTAGTGAGACCGGGCGAGCCCCGGAGGGTCGTGGTCGGCCAGATCCACAACGAACGTCTGATTCCTGTCATCCTTCGAATCCCCGGACGGGGAGTTAGTGTAACCCAAGTCCGGGCTGGAGCAAAACCGGAGTTGATCTTTAAACTACCGTGGCTCGATGCCCGATTCAACTCCGCCGCCATCCTCAGAAACAATACAAGCTCAGAAACGATACGACAATCCCACGAGCGGTACGAACCGGTCGGGCCGCAAGCCTCCCGTGTCGAGACGGATCAAGGCATTGGCGGAAATGACCAAGCGTCCCACCGGGTTGAATTTGAGTCCCAGAGCAATGTTGTCAACGTTGATGGTGCCCGTGTCTACACCAACGGTTGGCGCGTTGCTCAATACGGCTGGAAGTCCCGGAATATTGGCCGAGCCGGCGGGCACCGCTGCGGTAACTCGCGGCGCATTAAAGTAATGTTGCCCGACAAAATCAGCGACCACAGTCAGCCTCTTTGTCGCGCCGATGTCAACGCCCGCCGAGTACTCAACACTGTTGGGCAAGCGCAGGCTCGCGAGCGGGCCGCAGCCTCCGCCAAAACGGCAGGGATTCAGGTAGAGAGCGGAGAAACCATTTAGCTGATAGCCCAGGTTGACGTGCGGGGTGATTCTCCCCAGCCGCGAGTACACAATGTAAGGCTTGGCTCCCCAGGCGCCCCACCAGGAAGGTTCAATTCATCGCCGGTTGGAAATCGAGTTTCCACACCAACGGCAACCCTCGGCTTCTCCCCATTGAAAACGCTCCCTTTCACGGTGAGAAGCAAGTCGCCAATCCCGTGTGCCGAGCCTGTGGTGCTCTGACCTGCCTGTACCGCGCTGACTGTGGTAGTGCCCCCGGACGTTACGAAAGCTCGCTGGACCGCGCTATTCCCGGCAACCACTTGAGTGCGAATCTCAACCAGACACCGGCATCATCGCACCCATAGAAACCCGTTCGTAGGGAAGGGTCAAAGAGAGATCGATCCTGTCAGTGAGACCCATGGTTGGTGGAGATGCCGTACTCGTTCGTCGTGGTGCCTGGTACCGTCTGGATGAAGTACGCGGATGGAAGGTTGGAGAGACTTATGCCATCGATCGTTTGAAAGACGAAGCGCTGGTGGGTAAATCCCAAGAACACTTTGTGCCTGCCAATGGTGTTGCCGCGTTCGGTGAGCACTGATCCCAAGTTCAGGCTGAGTTCGACGGGGACTCCGAGTTTCTTATCAAAGCCCAGTACAAATCCTGATACAGGCGCAGCCAGAGGAAGCTGACCCAGTACCTGCGCAACGGGTGGTGTTGAAATGCGACAAGTTCTGGGACTGACCGGTGATGGTAAGGTCGGGGATGAGGCAAGCGAGTGCCTTCTGATGTCTGGGAGAATAGGGACAAACATCCACGACCGTAGGTGTCTGAGCGATGGCGCGAAGTCCCAAGACACCGCACAGAAATACGATGATCGAAAGTCGGTTCATCATTTGAGCTTCCTCAACCCCAAGTTACCGTTTGTTCGTAGGCTTCGAGGGCCGTGCAGGGCTATCGCGTGGACGATCATAGGAACAGGCTGCACCTCGTACTCTGTTGCAGTTTTTTTCTGCTATGTTCGTTCTCGGACCAGGACGGACACGTCCGGAAGGGAGATGCCTCTGTGCATCAATGGGGTGAACCGGTTAAGGGGTGTGCACTGTCGTTGTCAGCGCCTGGCAAGTTGGCTGCTGGCGAAGCAGTCGTAGTTACGGTTACGTTTCGGAACGGCAGTCAGGGTGTTGTGAGATTCCCTCTCTACTCGAAATGGCTTGAATACGAGTATCGGGTAATCTTCTGCGAGGGTCGCGAAGCGAAGCTGACCTTGTTTGGCGAGCAGGGAAAAAGGTCATTGCAGGGTGGAGGAGCCAGTGCGCTCGAAGAGATCCCAGCGGGAGGCCAGCGCGTATCGAAAGTGGAACTGAACCGGCTTTACGACATGAGTCTCGCCGGAGAGTATACGATCCAGGCTTACAAGTCTGTACCCGACAAAGCTGGGACGGCCGCGCTCAAGCTCACATCGAATGTAGTCAAAGTTGAGATCACTGATTCGAAATAGAGGCGACTTGGTTTTGACGTTGAAGTGGTAATATTCGCGCGGTGACCCAATCAAGTCTTAGGTGCCTGATTTCTCTCCTGCTGTTCGGCGCCAGTTTTGTGCATGCTGGCGATTCCTACAAGTACTTTCGCGTCGGAAACAAAGCCGATATTCAGACGAAACCTGCCGCCGGTATTGCCATGATGGGCGGTGGCACTGATCTCGACGAGGCGTTTCGCTGGCTCTGCAACAAGGGCAACGGCGGAGATTTTCTGATTCTGCGAGCGCGAGGAGACGACGATTACAACCCCTATGTGAACGGGCTATGCAAGGCAAATTCGGTGGCAACGCTGATCATTCCAAATCATGACGCGGCCTTGGAGCCTGCGGTGACCGATATCATTCGGAAGGCCGAGGTCATATTTATTGCTGGAGGAGATCAGTCGAACTACGTTCGCGGCTGGCAGGGGACGCCGGTCGAGAAAGCGATAAACGAGGGCATCGCGGCGGGTAAGCCGATTGGTGGGACGAGCGCAGGGTTGGCGGTGCAGGGTGAGTTCGTGTATGGCTGCATGAAAGACAAACCGGACGACAAGGATCTGGCGTCGACGGACGTATTGCCCAATCCTTATTTTGATCGAGTGACACTGGTGCGGGATTTCTTGAAGATTCCGCATCTCGAGAGTTTGATTACGGATTCGCATTTCGCCAAGCGGGATCGATTGGGGCGATCGCTTGGATTTCTGGCGCGGCTTATGAAGGATGGATGGAGTTCGTCTCCTCGGGAAGTCGCCATCGACGAAAAGTCAGCTGCACTTGTCGAGGCCGATGGGAAGGGTACTGTCGTGGGCACGGGAAAGGGTGTGTATTTTATGAAGCCCACGCAGGCTCCTGAGGTTTGCGAGAAAGATGTACCGCTCACGTTTCGGGAAATCAGCGTGTACCGGGTAAAGGCGGGCGGCCATTTCGATTTGAAGTCCTGGACGGGCGACGGTGGCACCGCGTATTCGCTCTCGGTGGAGCAGGGAAAGATTGAGAGCACGCAGGCGGGGAAGGGAAACTACTAGAAGGTTCTTCCTCTCCGCGAGTGGTAGGGATTGCGACACGTCGCTTATCTTAGGCAAGACACTTATCGTCTAGCCGGGGCAGAAGCTAGATCGAAGAAATTGGGGTTGTATCAATAGGAGTCGCGCAATTTCCCATGTCAGAAATGGACAGCCACTCGTTGCACAGTCTAGGGTTGCACCTCGTTCACGCGCACAGCGAGCCGGTGAGTCGATTCTTCGAAATGGGATTCATTTGCCAGACATTGAAAGAGACGAGTTCAGACGTGTCCTCAAGTTTCAGGCGGAGAGGGCCCTTCGGGATTTGATAGATCCGTGCCGTCAACGTGGTTGTTCCATTCGCGAACACTTCAAGCACCGATCCGTCTAGGAACATGTGAAGGGAGACTTCTGATCCGGTGGCGCCGGAGAGTGGTGCGCTGACTGTATTCACGCGCAACTGGCGACTGCCGGATTGATTGGCCAACGAAAATGTTGCAAACTCGCCCGAATCGGACTGCAGACGTAGGGTGAATTCGTCCGCCTTTGGTTGAAGTTGGACTTCGATCTCGGCGGACAGATCATGGATCTGGACGTTTTCCAGCGCCGCCCGGCGCTTCGCGAGATCGTCCTGTGAATCGATGCGGGTATTGGCGGAGCGCAACTTTTCAACGACAGGAGCGACTTGCGTCTGCAATTCACGCCGCGAATTCATCGATAGAATGCGGGGAAGCGACATCGCTCCAGCCCATCCTGCGGCAATCAGATCCGCGTCGGGCCTGGTTTCAGGAATCCATCCCCAGAGAATGCGATTGCCGTCTCGGTCAAGCATGGTCTTCGCGGCGTAATAAGAGCCCCAGTCGACCACGCCCTCCTTTTCAGGAGTGAAGCGCCGGTTCGCGTACGAGCCAACTTTCCATAGGACTTTGCCCATGGTCGAGATCAGCAGGACGTGCTTGTCGCCGAGCGGGAAGAAGTCTGGGCACTCCCACATTTCTCCAGAGTCGACGGGATTGACGCTCTTGTTATCGCTCGCGGATCCCTCGACCAGTGGATGCAGGTACGTCCATCGTCGCAGGTCCAGGGAGCTGTAGAGCAGCACCATCCCACCCTTCTTGTTGACGCCGGAGCCAAGTATCAACATCCAGGAATTGTCCTCACGCCAGACGTAGGGATCGCGGAAACCATTGACAGACAGCCCTGTGGGCGGAGCGGCGATCACAGGACCGGGAAGCTTCTTCCATGTCCGCAGATCGTCATCATGAGCGACGGCTAGACACTGTGTTTCAACCCAAGTGTGAGCGCCATCGCGCAAAGTGGCATAAGCGCCGGTGCGAGGCGGGGCGACGCCGGTGTAGATCATCGTGGGCTTGCCATTATCGAGGACAGCGCTTCCGCTGAAAACGCCGTCGCGATCGGGTCCATTTGGCGTTGGTGATATTGCGATTGGTTCGTGCTCCCAGTGGATCAGGTCGGGGCTCGTCGCATGCGCCCAATTCATGTTGCCCCACACCGCAGCCTGCGGGTTGTACTGGTGGAACATGTGGTAGCGGCCGCGAAAGAAAATCGGCCCGTTGGGGTCGTTCATCCAATTGTGGGCGGGCATCAAGTGGTACTGAGGACGAAGCGGATCGGAGGCGAGCGTGCGGCAGAGATCTGAGTTTGTTGAGTCGGCGCTCGAGCGGGAGACGCGAGGCCAGAGTGGAGCGAGAGCAGCGACGCTGGAGACTCGAAGGAAAGCTCGTCGCGAGAATGGCATTGTTGAGGCCTCAAGAGCGGCGTGAAGCACCGGGAGCACGCGTTCGCCTAATGTCATACCACACAAATCGCGCGACGAGCGTTGGATATAATGCGGAAAAGGTCAAAACATCCTCGATATCCATCGTGCTCCAACAAGTTCCCAGGATCGTTTGTTGCTTTGCGCTGGCGGCGGTGAGCGTCGGTGTATTGGCACAAACCTCTCCCTCCGGAAAGTCAGCCGAGCGACTTGCGCTCCAAAGAGGACAGGACGCGGTCAAGAACCGCGACATGGCGCGTGCGCGGACAGAATTTGAAAAAGCAGTACGCCTTGCCCCGAACGACGCGGAAGCGCAGTCAGGCTTAGGCTGGGTGTTAGCTCAGCAGGGCGAACTGGACGCCGCGATCATCCATCTAAAGGCTGCAATCAGAGTCATGCCGGCTTTTACAGACGCGCGCTTGACCCTTGCAGGAGTGTTGTCGCAACAGGGAAAGACTGCGGAGGCCGAGCAGGAGGTCCGGGCTGCGGCAAAGGTCGCGCCCGACAACCCCGATGTACACCGCAGCCTCGGTAGAATGCTCAGCCAACGCGGTGCACAGGACGAAGCTCTGTCGGAGATGCGGCGTGCCGTTGAACTCACCCCCAAACGAGCCGACCTGCAGGATGATCTGGGGTCAGTGCTCGCGCAACAGAATCAGTTTGCCGACGCAGAAGTTGCCTTCAAGGAAGCGATCCGACTACAGCCCGACTGGGCCTCCCCGCACTTTCATTTGGGTGTGCTGCGCTGGCAAGAACACCAACTGGACGATGCCTCCAAAGAACTTGGAAAGGCCGTCGAACTCGCGCCCCAGGATGCGATGGCTCACTACTACCTTGGAAAGACTCTGGCCGCGCTATCCCGGAATGCTGACGCGGTGGTGGAACTACGGAAGGCGGCCACGTTAAAGGCCGAATGGTTTGAATTGCAGATTGATCTAGGGCTCGCCTGCCAACATGCTGGAGACGCCGACGGCGCGGTGGCGGCATTCGGAGAAGCCGTCAAACTGCATCCCCAGGATCCAGATGCGTACAACGATCTGGGGCTGGCCCTGATTCAGAAGGGCGACGCTGAAAGTTCGATCGCCAAATTCCAGACTGCCACTCAACTGCGTCCGGAAGACGGTACGCTGCGTGGGAATTTGGCCATCGCCTATATGCAGCGCGCGGATTTTGATGCGGCCATTGCAGAAGGACAAGCGGCGATCAAACTGGCGCCGAACAACGCATCTCTGCATTACAACCTCGGGCTCGCATACAAGCTGAAGGATCAACTCGACCAAGCGGTTCTTGAATTTCAGAACGCGATCGCGTTGCAGCCAGACTTGGCCGACGCGCATTACACGCTGGGCGTCCTGTATTGGCAAAAGGGAGATTTCGATAAGGCGAGCGCGGAGTTGCAAAAAGCGATAGCCGGTCAGCCGAACTATGCGGAAGCGCATTACACGCTGGGAACGGTTCTCAAGCAGCAGGGCAAACTGCCAGAGTCGGCCGCGGAACTGAGGGAAGCGATTCGCCTGCAGCCGGATTTTGCAGGAGCGCACACGACGCTGGCCGGAGTGCTACGCCAGTTGGGCGACACGCAGGGTGCGGCCGAGGAAACACGTGCGGGCGCCAAAATTGCGGCGATGACCAATAATCTGCAGGCGGCGACGTTTGCCACGAATTCGGGCAAGAGATTGCTCGGTGTGGGCGACACCGACGGTGCAATCGCGCAGTTTCGGTCGGCGATCAATTCAGAACCAACTTACGCGGCGGCCCATTTCAATCTCGGATTGGCCTTGAGTCAGAAAGGACAAAAAGACGAAGCGAAGAAGGAATTTCAAAGGGCGGCGGAGTTGGATCCGCACTTAACTCCGCCTGGTCAGTAGGCGGGACACTTCAATGGCCGCGACTGCGGACCGCCACCAGATCCGTCATTACCGGAACTCCATGCGCGATCTTCACGTGCAAGAGCGCTTCAAACGGCACCAACTCGCTTGCCTTCGAAACATGCAGGCGCTGCAGTAGTTCCTTGAGGGAGTCCTCCCGGCAAACATACTCAACCGCTGCCTGAGTACCAAAAGTCGAGTTCCCCGCAAGAATGAGGATGGACCTCGTCGGATCCAGGCCGGGGAGAAGGCTCACAACTGCGTAGTCCTCCACGGTCGGTTGATTCGCGGGCGTAGCCAGAAACAGTTTCGGCTCACCGGATTGAGGGTGAACGTTGAGGACGGCCAGGTCTCCTTTACGTGGGCCGGAGTCGAGCCGCTGAAACACGAATTCTTGCGTTCCGGGAATGTCGAGCAGAGTGAGATTTTCAGAAGGTGAGCCGACGAAAATTAGATCATTGTTCTTGGCGTCGTCCAGCGAAAACAGCGCCCCGCGCTTCACTCCGATGGGACGATTAAAGGAAGCGAAGACACGATCCAATTGGTGGATGGCCAGCACCTCACCCACTCCGGTGTAGTGATCAAGAATGAACGCTCGCGTGTCGGACGCAGGGTTGAAATAGCGCATGCCGGTTTCAGGCCTTCCGACAAAGCTCCCGTTGCTGAAGATCACCCAAGGTTGCTCTGCGCTGATTACGAAACGGTGCCAAAAAATCTGATAAGGGGCGGCCAACGATTGTTCCACAGCCGCCTGGGTGCGGGGGCGCTGCGACAACAGGATTGCACTCGTGATCAGAGACGCAGCCAGAAGTACGGATAGGACCAGAACGGCAACTGCCCAAGGACGGGTCCAGGCACCAGCCTCTTGCGGCTTCGGCTTGCGCTCGAGAGTCAGTGTGGCGATCGGCGGTTGGTCGCCGGTTCTGGCAGCGCGTAGGTGGAAAGTCAGTGCATAAGAACCCTTGGGAAGTTCGACCACAATCGGATCATCGGGTCCTTCATGCGCGTAATATTCGGCAAGTTTTACGCGGAGGCGTCCTGCCTGCACGCGGACCGTCGAGTCGCTTTGAGGATCGAATCCCGCTGGCCTCCCAAGAACCTCGGTTGCGATCTGGTACTCCTTGAGAGCAACACCGGGGTGGTTGAGCGAATGCTCGGCCAGATAGCGGAGGAGTTTGCACAGGGACTCGGAGGTGCGGAGACTATGACTATTAATAAGTTTATCTATTTGTTGGAAGCATTGCTCCCGGCCCAGCGCGAATGTGTGCGTCACAGCCATATAACAGGGACGTAACGGAACCGCGTATCTTACTGCAACTGTAGCACTTTACACCTGTAACGGTATCAAACCTAGTGAAACTTAATCCAGCTAGTTGTTTTGTATTACGACTGCACACTCTGCGAACAAGTCTCCCTCTGCATTTCCGGGGCACATCGTGTTGGCATAAGTCTTGAGGAGGAAGTTCATGAAAAGGTCACTATGGGCAGCCGTGGCGGCGTTGAGTCTGCTGTGCACTCTTTGCGCACCCAGCGCATTCGGGCAGGCCGTATACGGCAGCGTCTTGGGTACGGTCACGGACCCGTCTGGGGCAGCGGTGAACGGCGCCAAGGTCACCGTCATCAGCCAGTCTAAGAATGTGTCCACCGAAGTCACAAGTAACGAGAGCGGCAACTATTCCGTTACGCACTTGATCCCGGACGTTTACACGGTGCGCATTTCCGCCTCGGGCTTTAAGATTTTGGAGTACAAGGACATTCAAGTATCGGCCGACGCCGGTTCCCGCGTTGACGGCCAGTTCCAGGTCGGAGGCTCCTCGGAGACGGTAGAAGTCACGAGCGAAGCGCCTCAACTCAAAACCGATCGCGCCGATGTCGCGACCGAATTCACTGGAAAGCAGTTGGAAGAACTTCCCATCTTCAACCGGAACTTTCAAAGCCTGGAGTTGCTGACTCCCGGCGCCCAGGTGATCACCGGATGGGGCCACGCTGCCACCGAGAATCCTCAAGGCAGCAAGCAGATTTTCGTGAACGGCCAGCACTTTAGCGGCACCGGCTATGAATTGGACGGAACCGACAACCAGGATCCGATTCTGGGCATCATCATTGTGAACCCCAGCTTGGATTCGGTGACGGAAACCAAGATGGCAACCCAGAACTACGATGCCGAGTTTGGCAAGGCATTGGGTGGCATCATGACTGCGCAGACCAAGTCTGGGAGCAACTCTTTCCACGGCAGCGGCTACTTCTACGACCTGGATCCGGTTGATCCGGCAAAGAACCCTTTCACTGGTTCCCCTTCGCCCAACAACTGGAAGCAATTTGGCGGTGCGGTAGGCGGGCCGATCATCAGGAACAAGCTGTTCTTCTTCGGCAACTACGAAGGCACCCGCCGCACATCAGGGCAGACGATCAGCATTTCAGTTCCCACGAATCTTGTGCGGTCGACCTGTCTCGCTGCGGGAAGCACGAACTGCGACCTGAGCGAATATCTGACTGCAAATCTGGGCGGCGGCGCCGGCCAGGTGTTCAATCCGTGGGATCCGCAGGGCTCGCGGACTTCATACGCTAACAACCAAATCCCGATGAGTGTTTTACAGCAATATGACCCCAATGGGGTTGCGGAGCACATCCTTTCTCTGCTTCCCGCGCCTAATGCCACTGGCATCAACAACGGCACGGTTAACAACTATACCGCCAGCGGAAGTGGCAGCTTCAACGACTACCAGTACGTAGGACGCGTGGATTACTCCGTCACCCAGAAGCTGCAGATTTTCGGCCGTTACTCGCATGCGCATTTTAAACTCTCGGGTTCACCGATCTTTGGAACTGAAATTGGTGGACCGGGGTTGGGCTACCTTGGGCTGGCAGGACAGTCGCTGATCCAGAACTACAGTGTGGCATCGGGTTTCAACTATACGGTCAGCCCGAGCTTGCTCACCGACTTCCGTTTCGGATACTTCCGCTACAATCCGCATTCGACGAAGTATGACGGAAGCGTGCCAGGGGCGACCAATCTCGGACTGCCCGGTTTGAACACCTCCGATCCGACGACCGGCGGTCTGCCAGCCCTCGTCTTTGACCAGACTGTCGGTGTCAACAACACAGGCAGCAACGGCATCGGTGAAGGCCTCAACATTAGCCGCTGCAATTGCCCTCTGACCGAGCGAGAGCAGGGTTACCAGTTCGTGAACAACTGGACCAAGCTGAGGGGCAACCACCAGTTCAAATTTGGTGTGGATTTGCGGCACGCGACCAATCTGCGAATCCCCTCTGACGCCAACCGCACCGGCATCCTCAACTTTAACCACCAAGGCACTTCTGACAACGGGTCGGGCGGCTTGGATATTGCTACGTTCCTTTTCGGAGAAGTTACCGCGTTCAATCGCTATGTCGGTTCGCCCACCGAGACAAGTTCAATCGAGACCCAGAACCGGTACTTCATTTACGCGCAGGATACTTTCCGCGTGACGCCCAAGCTGACCGTGAACTATGGCCTACGCTGGGAGCACTACACTCCGGAGAGTGTCAACGGCAAGGGTAATGGCGGATATGCCGTGTTGCCAGAAGGTGTGATCCGCGTGGCCGGCTACGGTGGCATCAGTCTCAACGGAGACACTGCCACCAATTGGAAACTCTTTGCGCCACGTCTTGGAATTGCCTACGAAGTCACCCCCAAGACCGTCGTTCGGTTAGGTTACGGACGCAGCTTTGACATAGGCGTGTTTGGCTCGCTCTTTGGACACACAGTGACGCAGAACCTGCCGGTACTCGCGAATCAGAACATTAACGGGCCCACGAATGACAACAAGACTCCGGCTTTTAATTTCACAGTAGGGCCGACGCCCAACCAGTTCCCCGTGATCCCTTCCAACGGAATCCTCCCGCTGTTTGGGCCTTGCGCTGCTGGATCAACTGGTACCTGTCAAGCACTCAACGTGGGTCCCCACCTTCGGCCCGACAGGCTGATTGCGCCTACTGTCGACGCGTGGAACGCAACTGTCCAGCGCCAGCTCAACAACAAGACCAGCTTGGAAGTGGGCTACGTCGGAAATCACGGGAGCCACGTGTTTAAAGGAACGGGCCCCACGTATAACCCGAACCAGGCAACGGTTGTTGGTTTCCTGCCGTCGCATGCCAATGGAGGTGCAGGTGGTCTGAGCTTCAACGCTCGCTCGCCTTATAACAGCGCGTTTACTACTCCCTACACGGACCAAAATGGGGTCATGACCAACGTGGTTTGCTGCTCAGGATATGGATTTGGCTACGCCGGCAACGACGGAAACAACAATTACAATGCGCTCCAGATCAAGGTAGACCAGCGCACTTCCGGCGGCTTGACGCTGACTGGGTCTTACACCTACGCCAAGACGTACGACAACGATGGTAGCTATCAGCCTGATCTCAGACAGGGCTGGGGACGCCAAGACAACGCGCGAGACAGCGTTTTGATTCTGACATCGCTCTATGAACTGCCCTTCGGCAAGGGAAAACGCTTTCTTGGCAACATCGGCCGCGGCGCGGACCTGCTGCTGGGCGGATGGCAGTGGAACGCAACCATGATTGTCGGCAGCGGCTTGCCGTTCTCCCCTGGCTATAACAACTGCAATCTGGATAGGGACACTGGACCTTGCCGTCCCAGCCTGAATGGAGGATTCCACATGGGCGCGGGAGGGTTCAACAATCAGACGAGACAGGTGGTCTATTTCACTCCGGTACCGACACAGCTGTGCGACAGTCCCTACAGCGACCCAAATACTGGAGTGCCGGACTGCCCCAATCTAGTTACGCAGAGCGGCCCGTTTGGCGCACCTGGCATCGCGCAATTCGGCAATGTGCGTCGTAACCAGTTCACTGGACCGGGCGAGTTCATGTCTGACATGTCCATCTTCAAGAACTTCACAATCACTGAGTCGGTAAAAGCTCAGTTCCAGGCGGAGTTCTTCAATGTGTTCAACCATCCTGTCTATAACTTGCCCAGCAATACCTGCATTGACTGCAGCGGTGCGGGCATCATCAGCAGCCTCGAGGGCGACAGCCAGATGCGGCAGTTGCAGTTCGGCGTCCGCGTTACCTTCTAGCTGCTGTGTAAACAACGAACTACTCTGGGGGAGCCGACGGCTCCCCCAGATTTTCTGATACGGATGTACGGTCCTGTCCCCCCCACTCCGGTCAGAGCCGTGTTCAATATCTTCCAGAACTCACACACCGGGACTCGAACGATGAAGAAGAAAGTCGTGGGACTGGGCGAAGTGCTCTGGGATCTATTTCCAGAGCGAACGTGTCTCGGCGGCGCGCCGGCGAACTTCGCCTACATCACCACGCTCATGGGGGATCAGGGGATCGTGGCTAGCCGCGTCGGTGAGGATTCGCGTGGTGTCGAAGCTCTGCAACGGATGGAGGAACTGGGTCTCAATATCGATCACGTGCAGACGGATCGCGAACATCCGACAGGCACCGTAAATGTAGACATCGACGTTCAGGGTGTTGCGCGCTATGAAATCGCGCAGCCTGTGGCATGGGATTTCTCGGAGTGGACACTAGACTGGCAGCGTCTTGCAGAAAAGGCGGATGCCGTTTGTTTTGGATCGCTGGCGCAGCGCTCCGAGAAGACCCGCTCCACGATTCGCCGTTTTCTTGGCGCGACCTCCCCGGCCACAGTAAGGGTTTTCGACGTCAACCTCAGGCAATCCTACTATTCGCAGGAGATTCTCTCCGAGTCGATGAAACTCGCTGACATCGTCAAGCTCAATCATGAGGAACTGCCAAAGATCATGGCTCTGGAAAATTTCCAGCATAAAGATGAGGTGTCGTCGGCTCGGCGCTTGATCGACGCATTCGATCTGAAGTTGGTTTGCGTCACGCGAGGTGGACAGGGAAGTCTGCTGGTCCGCGACGGGGATTCCAGCGTGCATCCCGGGTTTCGAGTGAACGTAGCGGACACGGTGGGCTCGGGCGATGCATTTACAGCAGGACTCGTGCATGAGTACCTGCACGGTGCATCGCTGGCTCTGATGAATGAAGTAGCGAACCTGGTCGGAGCCTGGGTCGCCAGTGAAGTGGGCGCCATGCCCGCTCCCAAGCGAGGGGCCCTCGAGCACTCGCTGGCCGAGATTCGCTGACGGAAAAGCACGAAAACCCTCGGCTGTTGTATAGTTACGAATGATTGTGTTTTCTTTCGCTATGCAGCTGCGTCCGTGAGAGGGAAACATGAAGCGCATCGGGTTCAGGGGTAGCCTTCCTCAGTTGTTCTCTTCCATCATCACAATCTTATTGGCCGCATCCGCGTGGCTCATGTTGAGTTGTACGAAGCCCCAGGCGCCGCCGAAACCTCCGCCGTCGCGACCTTCCGACATCAAGGTCGAGGTGCGCGATGGGGGGCCGATCGTGTTGACCACGAGCGCGGCCGAGTTCCAGATTCTTCCTTCCGGATTCTTGCAGGCGACCTTACTGAAAGATGGAAAACGCTTGACGCTGGACGAACCCGGCGAGGGCTCGAGTGGCGGCAGTGATTCCGTCGTCCTTGCAGGCAAGGAACTGGACTTCGTACCGGATTTTGCAAAGGCAAAGGTGCTGGAGAGCATCGGCAAGCTCGGTCGCGGGAAACGTGTGGAAATTCCTGCACATCCCCTGGCCCCCGCCGGAGTCGCCATCGATCGCATGCTGGTGTTGGAAGCGTATGACGACTTTCCTAATATCGCGCTCGTCAGCACGACGTACAAAAATGTCGGGACTAGCGATCTTCCAATTGAACAGGTGTGGATGCAGCAGCATAGATTTAATTCGAAGGAAGAGGATGCGAAAGGGCGTCCATATCCGTACGACATGTGGTCGTTCCAGGGATCAAGTTACGACTGGGGAAAAGATGATGTGCAGAAGCTTACACGCACCTCTTCTCAGCCGAACGTGATGGGCGAGGCGGTGAAAGGCGGCTATGGGGGCGGGATACCGGTGGTCGCCTTCTGGACGGCCTCGGTCGGAGAAGCTATCGGACACGTGGAGACGCTGCCTTGGACTCTGTCGATGCCGGTGAAAGTGGAACTGGACGGGCGAGTGAGTGCGAGCATTGCCATCCCTGTCCACGCAACATTCAAGCCGGGTGAAAGCTATTCGACTCCGCGCAGTTTTGTCGCTGTTTATAGCGGAGACTTCTATGAGCCGCTGCGAATGTGGTCGAGCGTGCTGCAGAAAGAAGGATGGGAGATTCCGAAGCCCTCGAACGAAGCTTACAACGTAAGTTGGTGCGGCTGGGGATATGAGTTTAACGTGACCCCGGCGCAAATGTTGGGAACCGTTCCGAAACTCAAGGAACTCGGTATTAAGTGGGCGACTTTGGATGATCGCTGGTTCGACACGTACGGCGACTGGAATCCACGCGCGGAGACGTTTCCCGGCGATTCGCTTAAGCAAATGGTCGATGACTTTCACAAGCAGGGCATTCTGGCGCAGTTGTGGTGGCTGCCGCTTGGCGCGGAGGACGGGCAGGGAAGATGGGAGTCGCACAAATACATCGTGGCGAAGGTGGCGAAGGAACATCCGGACTGGTTCATCCTCGACAAGAACGGCAAGCATGCGCGGATTACGCGCGATTTGGCGACGCTCTGTCCCGCTGTGCCGGAGGTGCAGAGCTACTACAAGCAACTGACGGAGAAATTCATTCGCGACTGGGGATTCGACGGATCGAAGCTCGACAACATCTACAGCGTGCCCGCGTGCTACAACCCGGCGCATCACCACAAGTCTCCGCAAGATTCCGTCGACGCGATGGGCGAGGTGTACAAGACAATCTTTCAGACGACGCGCGCGATCAAGCCGGAAAGCGTGACGCAGGCGTGTCCGTGTGGAACGCCTCCGTCGCTGGCGTGGCTACCTTTTATCGACCAGGCCGTCACTGCCGATCCGGTAGGAGCGGTGCAGGTGCGGCGGCGCATAAAAATGTACAAAGCGCTACTCGGCCCGCAATCGGCGGTGTATGGCGATCACGTCGAGTTGTCGGCGATGACGCCGGTGGGGAAGGGGAATTGGAGCGAGCACGGCAATGATTTCGCTTCGACCCTGGGGACCGGCGGTGTGCCGGGAACGAAATTTGTGTGGCCCGATCCCGGACCGAAGTTCCAGCCTGTGGCCCTGACCAGCGAGAAGGAAGAGCACTGGAAAAAATGGATTGGGCTGTACAACGAGAAGATGCTGTCGAAGGGTGAGTTCCGCGATCTCTACATTTACGGGTACGACGTTCCAGAAGCATATGCAATCGAGAAAGACGGAAAGATGTATTACGCGTTTTTCGCGCCAGTAGGGGATGTTCCATTCAAGGGTGAAGTTGAGTTGCGCGGCTTGAAGTCGGGCACGTATCACGTTCTGGACTATGTCGACGGCAAAGATCTGGGCACCGTACAGGTCGAGGCGGGGAGCGCTCCCAAACTGAGCACTGAGTTTAATGAACATTTGCTGCTGGAAGTCAGTGCGAAGTAGGGATAGAAGAGACGTCGTGCAACGTCTCTACGACTTGAGTTTGAAGAAGCTGTCGCGATGCGCGGGGTCGCGGAATGCTTCTGTGCCTCCGGGACGAGTAGTGGAGAGAGCTCCGGCCATGTTTCCGCTCACCAAGCACGCGGGTATGTCAGCCCCTCGCACATACTGATGCAGGAAGCCGGCGTCGAAGCTGTCGCCCGCACCCACGGTGTCCACCGCTAATACCTCTCGGGACGGACTGGCAAATCGCTCGTTCCCACGCTGAGCCATGGCTCCTTTGCGCCCAAGCTTCACCACGACCAGCGGTACCATTCCTGACAGCTTTGCCACTGCGGCTTCCAAGTCTTCGGTGCCTGCCGCTTTACAAGCTTCGCGTTCGTTGGGCAAGAAAACATCAACCTGGCGCAGGACTTCGTGCAGTCCGCCTGCCCACCGGTCGTCTGGATCATCATTGGTGTCGAGCGATATCGTGAGGCCCTTGGATTTTAAGTGCTGGAATAGTTCGCATACCCGGGGACGCAGCCCCTTCTGCAAGTAATAAGACGAAAAATGAAAGTGTCGAGAGTCGGCCAGGTAGTCGAGGTCGAGATCCTGCCACGACGTTTCCGCAATCGTTCCCGCATAGGTGAGGATGTTGCGCCCAGCCTCGTGGTGGAGAATCACCGTGAGCCCCGTCGTTATTAGGCCGGGAATGCGGCGTACAAGGGAAACATCAACTCCACCCTGCTGCAGGCGTTCCAGCGCGATCTGACCCAACTGATCGTCTCCGATACGTGACTGGAAGCCGACGCGACTGCCGAGCGCCGCCAGGTTGTGAGCCACGATGGCCGAGGACGAGCCAAGCGTGAGCATCATGTGGTCGGCAAGCAATTCGCGCTCAGGCAGAAGTTGCTCGGGGAGCCCGTAGAAGATGAGGTCGAGGTTCAATTCGCCAACGATGGTGACATCAAAACGGGGCATGAGAGTTGGCCTAGCAGGTTCCTTTCTCGGGTGAGAGCGCGGACAAACTCAGACTAGTGTTACCTCAAGGCCGGCCTGTTTCAAAACGCGGAGATCGGACTTCGGGATACCACGGTCGGTGATTACTTCCTGTAATGCAGAGGGAGGTGCGATCAACGACAAGCTTCTTCGGCCGAACTTGCTTGCGTCGCACACAGCTACCGTTTTCTTGGCTACTTCGACCATCACGCGATTCACTTTCGCTTCCAGCAAATTGGGGGTGCTCAATCCGTACTGCACGTCGAAACCATCTACACCGAGAAACAACAGATCTGCGCTGAGTCGCCGCAGCGTTTCCTCTGCGATGGGGCCGACCAGCGAAAAGGAGTTCTTCCGCAGCGTGCCGCCCGTGAGGATCACCTCGACGGCGGTTCCCGCGAGTTCCGCGGCTATGTTTACCGCATTGGTGATGATCGTCAGATTCTTGAAATTGCGCAGCGCCCGAGCGATTGCGGTGGTGGTGGTGCCGGAGTCGAGAATCAGAACCTGCCCTTCCTTTACTTTCTCAGCGGCGCCTTCTGCAATGCGTAGCTTCTCCTGCCGGTGGAGCTTTTCCTTTTCCCGCAATGTTGGATCTTCGAGGGCTCCCTCGCGCGCTGGCAGTGCGCCGCCATGCGTGCGGTGGACGAGTCCGTGCGCGTGCAGGATTTCGAGATCCTTACGAATCGTAACCTGCGAGGTTTCGAACTGGCTGGCCAGCTCCGTCACCAACACGCGGCCCTGGTGAGTTAATTGATCGAGGATGGCGCGACGACGTTCTTCGTTGAGCACGGAGTTAGCTTATGGCGAATCTTTGGCGCCGGCGATCGCTCGCTTGGCTGGATTTCTTTTTATAGCGTTTTCTTTCGTTTGTCTACAGGAAAGGTTGAAATCGGAACCGAGGCGTGCGCTCTTTTCAAAACTTGCGTATGAGATCTGTTCTGCCCTCAAAGCGGACCACAGTCAAGGCTGTAACCCATGGTTTTGCCGGAAGTTGAGAACCATCGAGGGTGATAACCAACCCAATACCTACCCCTAAAGTCCGATTGCTAGAGGGGGGGCGCTTTGCCGTAATCTCAGATTGGGACGAAAGCGTCCCGGGTTTCGAAGCATGACGTATTTAAGAAATCCGGAACCACGGAGATGTGCCTTGGCAACCTTGTTGATCGACGAAACATTTGTTCGCTCGCAGTCGGTGGTCGCGCGCGTGGTCGCCGGAGAAACACTCATCGTTCCTGTGCGCGCCAAAGTGGGAGATCTGGCATCGATCTACAGCTTCAACGGCACGGGGTCCCTGATTTGGAAGTTGCTGGAGTCGCCAAAATCGTTGGCGGAACTGGCCACGGCTGTGGCGCAGGAATACGACGTGGAGCCGGCGCTGGCCGAGCGCGATGTCACAGCGTTTGTGAGCGAGATGAAGTCGGTTGGTCTGGTCCAGGTTCCGACGCCCGCGGCGATGGCTGCAGACTGAATTACGGAGCTGAAGGGCCAGTGGGGCGGGAAGGACTGTGAGCAGCGGGCGCGTGCAATCGCGTCCGCTGCTTTCGGCATAGGATGGAGGCTTAGTGGAGCAGTTAAGCTACGGCGCGTTCAGCGCGGACTTACACCAGCGCCAGGCAGGCGAGCGTGTGCCTCTCCAGGTTTCGATTGAAGTTACGCGGCGCTGTCCGCTGGAGTGCCTGCACTGCTACAACAACCTGCCCATGGGCGATGTGCACGCCAAGCAGCGGGAGTTGAGCAGGGAAGAACATTTCCGCGTCCTAGATGAACTGGTCGAGATGGGTTGCTTCTGGCTGCTCTACACCGGTGGCGAGATTTTCGCCCGCAAAGACTTCCTTGAGATTTATACCTACGCGAAGAAAAAGGGTTTTCTGATTACGCTGTTCACCAACGGCACGATCATCAACGAACAGATCGCAGATTATCTGGTGGAGTGGCCTCCGTTTGCTATCGAGATCACGCTGTATGGGCGCACGCGGGAGACGTACGAGGCATTAACGGCGATTCCGGGTTCGTATGACCGCTGCCTGCGCGGGATCAAGCTCCTGAAAGAAAGAGGGCTGCCCCTGAAGTTGAAGACTGTGGCGACCAGTATCAACAAGCATGAAGTGGTCGCAATGCGTCAGTTCGCCGAAGACGAACTTGGTGTCGAGTTCAAGATGGATGGACAAGTCAATCCCCGCATTGACTGCTCGCAGAGTCCTTTGGCGGTCCGGCTTACCCCGGAAGAAGTTGTGGCGTTGGATTTGAGTGCCCCGAAGGGAGTGAGCGAGTACCGTCGGCTGGCGCAGCATGACCTCGAGAACCCGCCGAACTTGGCGCAAATCGATACCGTGTACCACTGCGGCGGGGGAATGAGTGGCTTTGCCATTAACGCGTACGGTGAAATGGGGATTTGTGTGATCTCGCAGCAGGAGACGTTTAGCGTCCGCCAGGTTGGAGTTCGGCGCGTTTGGGAAGATTCTCTGTTGCGCTTACGCAGTCGCAAGCGCACGCGAGTCACGAAATGTCTGCAGTGCCGCATTCAATCGCTTTGTGGGATGTGTCCGGCTAATGGAGAAATGGAGACTGGCGATCGCGAGAGTCCGGTCGATTTTCTCTGTCACGTCGCACACTTGCGGGCGGCGGCCGTTGGAGCCGAGATCCTTCCTCATGGGGACTGCGAGTTCTGTGCGGATGGCCGTCAAGGCGACGCCGTGATCGAGTCGGCCCGCCGCATTGCGAACAAGGAAATTGATGTGGAGAGTTGGGTCGGGCCGCAGCAGCTACTCCCGATTCTCAGCAATGCGACCGCGATGTCCGCTTGTGGCAACTGCGGTCACTGACCGTAAGGCAAGGAGTAAAGACTGTATGAATCACGAGCCGCGCTCAGTCGAAATCGAAAAGCAGAAGTATGAACCGCCAAAGCTCGTAACGATTAGTTTGCGGCCGGAGGAGGCCGTCCTCGGTCATTGCAAGATTGCTGGTTCTGCGGGTTCAGTTGGGGGTAGTTGCACGGTGTTGTTCTGCAATAGCATCGGGTCGTAGGCGGTTCAGCTGTCGAGGCTTCAGACGAGAATGAGGGGCGGCGTTGGACAGGTCTTCTCCGAGTCGTTCGAACAACAGGACGCTACACATCGTAGCGAGTTCCGGATCGGCGGAGTGTCGGTCGGCGTCTCCGGTCAGCATTGGGATGACGTTACTTTAGTTCCTTCCTTGGAGCCGTTTCGGGTCGAGACTCCGGCCTCCGATATTAATATTCAAGTCGAGTGGGCGGAGAAGCTCCGTTCTCCCTCGGGGCCACAGCTTTTTGACTCCGGATCTGTCTGGCGTTTGTACGAAGACGGAACTGAATTTCAGTTCGACTTCAGTGCGTCTCTTCTTGGAGAGCAACCCTACAAGAGGTTGTTTGTCGATCGGTGTTTCCGGCGGGCAACCCTTCAAATGAGCGAAGAATGCTTTGCCGGTACCGACTACTTGGCGGCCCCCCTGGAGTATCCGCTGGATGAGTTGTTGATCATGCACCGGCTTACCCAGGAAAAGGCGATCGAACTGCACAGCTGTGGCATCGTCAGGCCGGATGGGACAGGGAATCTATTCGTCGGACATTCGGGAGCAGGGAAGAGCACAACGACGCGATTGTGGACTGGGCGAGAGGCTGTTGAGGTCCTCAGTGACGACCGCATTATTGTTCGGCGAGATGTCGCTGACATCGCAGGCTGCATGAGGATGTACGGCACTCCGTGGCATGGTGAGGCGGCGTACGCGTCTCCGGCAAGTGCTCCTCTGGCCAGGATCTTCATTCTCGAGCACGGCCATGGGAATGTTCTGACACCGCTTTCTCCCAGCCAGGCCGTCGCGGAATTGTTCGCGCGCAGTTTTGTGCCGTTCCATCGGCATGAGTATGTGGACTCCGCGCTGCAGTTTCTGCAGGAATTGGTGGATGCGGTTCCTTGTTACCGCTATGCCTTCGAACCCAACGAAGCGGCGGTGGAGAGGATTCTGGAATTTCGTGATTGAGTTTTCTCAAGTAGACCATTCTCGGGAAGCAGGTTCCTCTTCTTTCGATCGCCCTCAGGGAGATGGTGCGCTCGAGGACCGTGCCCATTCTCAGCTGTTCGAAGGCCTGAGTCGCGAACTGCTGAGAAAAGGGAATGCCGTTCGCTTTCAGGCGCGAGGCGCCAGCATGTCTCCGACGATTCGCGATCGAGAGGTCGTCCACGTGAAGCCCGCGGTGCTGGCCGATCTCCGCAAAGGAGACATCGTCCTGGTGAAAGGTGAGCTGGGATTTCGTCTGCACCGGTTGGTGGTCACTGACTTTCATCAGGATGTCTTCATTACGCGCGGCGACTGCGGACAAGAGGACGACCCCGCGGTCAGCGGGGAAGAGATCATGGGTATCGCAGAGGCTAACGAAGTGCGGGTGGGATCGGGAGCGTTTAGAGCGAAATTCCGTGGGCCCTGCGGTCGCGCTCTGCGGACCGCTGCACGTGGACAAATGGTCCTGAAAAAGCTACTTGATCTGGCGCGTGGGAACTGGCAGCTGCGTCCGGCAGTCCCAACCCGCGAAGGCAGTCAGACTTCGCTACTATGCTTGATTGCCCTCCTGCTAGGGCTACTGGTTGCACCGTCTACTGGGCAGGTGGCGGTGGATGCCACGACTACGGGAAACGCCGATCTCACAGGTGCCGCTACACAAACCATTACAGTAGCTCATACCACTACAGCAGCTGCGAATCGGTTGCTGATAGTCGGGGTCTCCCTCAATATCACGAGCGCACCGGCTACGACTGTGACCGGTGTTACTTACAACGGCACCGCCCTGTTGCCAGTGCCTTCGGGAACGCACAACGATGCAGGCAACACTCGCCGGGTCGAGATGTGGTATCTGCAGGCACCTGCGAGCGGCGGACCATTCAACGTGATCGTGTCAGTGAGGGGTCCCGGAGCAGGCATAACTGTAGGTGCGGTCGTCGGGGTTACAACCTTCACCGGAGTAGATCAGACTGTCCCGCTCGGGACATTTGTGTCTGCGGACGGTGCCGGGGACACCAGTTCGCAGTTGGATGTGCCCAGCGTGATCAATGGAATGATCCTCGACACGCTGGCCATCGGAGGAAACCGGACCGTCACAGCAGCGGGACCCCAGGGTGGCCAGTGGAATGCACGAAGCGGGAATACGGCAGCGCCAGATGTGCGCGGCTTAGGAAGTAGCCGTACTGGCGCGCCCAGTGTGCCAATCTCTGAAACCTTCAGCGGCACGTCAAACTGGTCGCTGGGCGCGGTTTCGATTAATCCGATCACGGCGGATATCAGCGTCACGACCAGCGTCAGTGCGGTGCCGTTAGGACAGAACTCCACCTATGCCATCACGGTCACCAATAACGGTCCCTCGCCGGCAACTGGCGTCACCCTGACTGATACTTTTGCAGCCACTGGATTGTCCTTGGTAACTGATACTCCCAGTGCAGGAACTACTTGCACCCTGACCGCCACGATCAACTGTACTTTGCCGACACCCTTCGCCAGTGGAGCGACAGCAACGTTGACGGTGGTGGTCTCGACGACAACTGCCGGCTTTTATCCGAACTCAGCGACGATCGCTAGCACAGCTCCTGCCGATCCCAACACCGGAAACAACACATATGTAGCGTTGGCACCAGTCGTGAGCATCGTGTGCGCCACGAATACACTCACGGGAGGCGTAACCCTCAACGGAGTGGTGAATACCTATTTCCCGGGAACGGCGAGTGTGGCAAAGGCGGCCACGTCGATTCCCGTGGGCGCCGCAAACGGGACGGGAACGATCACAAACGGAAGCCTGCTGCTGGTGATTCAGATGCAGGATGCCAGCATAAACACAGGCAATTCTGTGGTGTACGGAAACGGAAGCACGGGCTCCGGATTCACCACGATCAATAACGCCGGCAACTACGAATTTGTAACAGCGACGGGGCCGGTCAGTGGCGGATCGGTACCGATCACAGGGGCAGGATCCGGCGGCGGATTGGTGTTCGGCTACACGGCGGCGGCCGCCACCGCGGCCAAAGGAATCAGCACGTACCAGGTTGTCTTGGTGCCGCAGTACACATCCGCCACATTGGGCGCTATTACGGCAACCGCATGGAATGGATCATCTGGCGGAATCGTCGCGTTGGATATTGCGGGACAACTGAACTTGGGTGGTGGCGCGGTTTCCGTGAATGGACAAGGATTCCGCGGTGGTGCCGGCATGCAGTTGGTTGGTGGAGTTGCTGGCGCGAGCAACGCTGACTATCGGCAGCTATCACCCACGGCTTACACAGGTGCCGCGGGGGGAGCGACTGGTATTGATGGCGCCAAGGGCGAAGGCGTTGCGGGCACGCCGAGGTGGGTGGAGTCTGGCGCAACATTCCTGCAAACCACAACCACCATTGGCTATCCCAGTGGTACGGCAGACGGCAGCATGGCACGCGGAGCGCCCGGCAACGCAGGAGGCGGTGGAACCGACGGAGACGCAGGCGGCAACACTGAGAATGCGGGTGGTGGTGGCGGCGGCAATGGAGGATCTGGCGGAACGGGTGGTGACTCGTGGAATTCGAACCTGAGTGATGGCGGTTCTGGCGGCACAGCATTTCTGGCGACGATTGACCGCATTGCCATGGGCGGTGGGGGCGGCGCCGGGTCGCGGAATAACTCGGACGGTGACAATCAGGCGAGTGCCGGCGCTGCGGGCGGCGGAATCATTTTTATCCGCGCGAATAGTCTGACTGGAACGGCGACTCTGACTGCGAACGGTGCGAGTGCCTACAATGGAACCTCCAACGATGCCGGCGGCGGTGGAGGCGCCGGTGGCAGCATCATCGTGCTAGCCGCCAACGGCGGCGAGAGCGGGCTGACCCTACAAGCGAACGGTGGCCGCGGTGGTGATGCCTGGGACACGGACCCTTACAGTCTCGCAGATCGTCACGGGCCCGGAGGTGGCGGTGCTGGCGGTGTGGTCCTCGTTTCTGGTGCGGCGGCGAGCATCACCGTGAGTGGCGGAGGCAATGGCACAACCCTGACCCCCGGGGTCGCATATGGATCAACACCAGGCGGGACGGGAATGAGTGCAACGACGGCCACGCTCGGCCAAGTGACTGGAATCCAGTCTGCCTCGCTGTGCACTCCGGACATGACGCTGGGCAAGAGTCACGTAGGGAATTTCACGCGCGGTTCGGCGGCCAGCTACACGATTCCAGTTTCGAACGTCAGTCCCTACGGCTCCACCAGCGGAGTCGTTACCATCAACGACACGCTGCCCTTCGGGATCATTCCGATCAGCGCGACTGGAACTGGATGGACGTGCACCGTCTCAGGCCAAACCGTCAGTTGCGTACGTTCAGATGTGCTGGCTGCCACCAGCAGTTATCCGTCGGTCACTTTAAGCGCGATCGTGTCGCAGTCGGCGCCGGCAACTTTGACCAACACGGCCTCGGCCGGCGGCGGCAACGAGGCCAATTTTCTCAATGACGCTGCCACCGATGTGGCCAGTGTGGGGTCAGCGGCCGATCTCGGCGTGACTGATAGCGCATCGCCGAATCCGGTTGCTGCCGGCAGCAATATCACTTACACGCAAATTGTTACCAATGGTGGTCCGAGCGCCGCCGACAACGCAACAGTCGTGGCCACGATTCCGGCAAATACCACGCTGATATCTTTCGCGGCGCCCGCAGGATGGAGTTGCATAAGCCCTGGGGCCGGCGCTACCGGGAATGTTGTCTGCACCAATGTCAATATGGGGGCATTGACTGCGGGCACTTTTACTCTAGTGGTGAAAGTGAACAACGGAACCACAAATGGAACCGTTATCACCGAGGCAGTATCCGCAAGTTCATCCGCGCTCGATCCGAATTCCGCGAACAACACGGCCACAGTTGCGACCGTAGTGGGCACAACGGCGCCCGATCTGACGGTGACGAATGTGGCCTCGCCGAACCCGGTGCAGGCAGGCAACACTATTACGTACACGCAGGTGGTAACGAATACCGGATCGTCCGCCGCGACGACCGCCACCTTCACCGAAAATACGCCCGCCAATACTTCGTTTGTCTCGATCACGCCACCTGCGGGCTGGAACTGTGCGGGATTCCCGCCAACCTGCACGAATCCGAGCGTGGCCGGAGGGGCAACTGGAACTTTCAGCGTCGTCTACAGAGTTACAGCGGGCACGGCCAGCGGAACCACGATCAGCGATACCGCAACGGTCAATGCTGCAAACCAGTCCTTCGGCGCCAACGCCGCAACGACCACTGACATCGTGGCGACAGCGATTCAAGCAGACCTTGCTCTGAGGTCGGCAGCGACTCCGGCGACGGATTTTTCCGGGAACAATATTACTTATACGCAGACGATTACGAACAACGGTCCGGCAGCCGCTTTAGGCGCCAGTTTCACGGAACCGATCCCCGCGAACACGACTTTCTCTTCCGTGTCGGCCCCAGTCGGATGGACGTGCACCGTGACGACCTCGGTGACGTGCACCAATCCTAGCCTGGCCGCGGGAGCGGTTGCCGCCATCGTGGTTGTGGTCAACGTTGCGCCCTCGGTGGCTGCGGGCACGATCACCGCGGCTTCTACGGTCTCTGCTACGACCAGCGACCCGACCGCGGCCAACAACTCCACCACGGTCAACACTCCGGTCATTCAGGTCTGCGATTTGGCGGTCACCAACAGTGGAATCCCCAGTCCCGCCACTGCTGGCGCGAACATTGTATATACGCAGGTCATCACCAACAGCGGTCCCAGCAATTGCAGCACGGCAACATTCAGCGAGGCTCTGCCAGCGAACACAACCTTTGTGTCCGCAAGCGTGGTGAACGCGAGTGGCGGGACGTGGACGTGTCCTAACGCCTCGCCGATCGCCTGCACGAGTTCAAGTGTTCCGCCTGGTTCTACGGGAACCGTTACTGCGACATATAAGGTGATCGGAACCGCCACCGCTGGGACCATCATTTCCGACACGGCAACAGTTGCCGCTGCGAATCGAGACACAAACGTGCTGAACAACACCGCAACGGTCAACATTGCGGTGGCCTCGGGGACACAATCGGACCTGATTGTGACGAACACCGCCAGTCCGAATCCGGTGACCGCAGGAAACAACATCACCTACACGCAGAGCGTAACCAATGGCGGTCCAGCCACTGCGAATGCTCCTGTATTCACTGATCCTCTTCCTGCGAATACGACGGCTGTGTCCCTGACCGGTCCGGGTGGATGGACGTGCGTCTTCGCGACTCTTACTTGCACGGACACAACAACAATGGCGCCCAACACCACGGCGAATTTCACCCTGGTGGTGAAAGCGAATTCCAACGTGGCGCAGGGAAGCACCATCTCACAGACGGATTCCGTTTCCTCCACTACTGCCGACCCAAGTAAC
Organism: Candidatus Sulfotelmatobacter sp.; assembly: GCA_035695545.1. Lineage (GTDB taxonomy): Bacteria > Acidobacteriota > Terriglobia > Terriglobales > Acidobacteriaceae > Sulfotelmatobacter. The sequence continues at coordinate 29,622 of DASRRV010000020.1, forward strand.
GCGAACAACAGCGCAACCGTAAATGTGGGAGTAATGGACTCGGCTGCTCTTTCGATCACCAACACTGCCAACCCAGTGCCGGTGTTGGCGAATACGACCATCACCTATACGCAAGTCGTGAGCAACGCCGGGCCGAGCAATGCGACCACAGCGACTGTGACCGAGACGCTGCCCGCCAACACGACGGCCGTGTCCCTGGCTGGAACCGCGGGGTGGACGTGCACGCTGGGTACGCTAATCTGCTCGAATCCCTCTCTCGCTCCTGGTTCGCCTGCAACCATTACTTTCGTGGTGAATGTGAATGCGGGTACCGCCGCGGGTACGGCTATCAACGACACCGTGAGCGTCAACTCTGCGACCACCGATCCCAACTCGGGGAACAATAGTGCAACTGCGGCCGATGTGGTCGCCACGGCGGGGCAGGCGGATCTGGTCGTAACGAATGCAGGAGCGCCGGCATCAGTGGCTGCGGGAACCAATGTCACCTACACCCAGAGTGTCACGAATAATGGCCCGTCGGCGACGACTGCGGGGATGACCTTCACCCAAACCACGCCCCCGAACACGAATTTCCAGGCGATTACCCCACCGGCCGGATGGACGTGTGGCACCGTTCCACCCGTGGGAGGCACAGGAACCATAACTTGTACAGACGCCGGTAGTCTGGCCGTCAACGCGACAGCGAACTTCACGTTCACGTTGCAGGTGAATGCTGGCACGCCTTCGGGCACAACCATCACTGAGACCGACAAGGCGAATGCAGCCAACATCGTCCCGGGCCTTACGACCAACCGTGCCAGTGCTACCGTGATCGTCGCCAACGCCAACAGCGCTGACGTCGCGATCGTGAAGACAGCTGCTCCGAATCCGGTAACGGAAGGAACTCCGCTCACCTACACGCTGGCCGTCACCAACAATGGCCCTGCCTCCGCGACCAATGTGACGGTCACCGACACTCTGCCTTCGGTGGTGATGTATCTCTCTTCGAACACCACCCAGGGATCGTGCTCGGAAGCGGGTGGAACCGTGACCTGTCTTTTAGGAACCATGGCCAACGCCGGAACCGCGACGATCACGATCCTGACGATCCCGGGCACACCGGGCATCGTCTCAAACACGGCTACGGTCACCGCAGACCAGACGGATTCAAACCTGGCGAATAATTCCTCGACGCAGTCGGAGACGATCACGGCCCCGACGAGAATCACTCTGCACGGCTTCTCGGCGCACTCTGGTACCGACGCAAACGGTGCCAACCGCGTCGTACTAACCTGGAAGACCAGCGGAGAAGCGCACGACCTTGGCTTCAACGTTTACCGCGAACAGAGCGGCAACCGGGTGCGCATGAATCCCTCGCCGATTGCAGGCTCCGCACTGCTCATGAGTGGCGCGTTGCCCAAGCACTCGGGCAGGAGCTATGCCTGGATAGATACTGCCGCAAATCTTGCGAGTGCTTCGTACTGGCTGGAAGACATAGACGTCAACGGTATTCGCACTATGCACGGGCCAGTCTCTGTCGAGTCGGGTGCACAACCCGGTGCCGATGCTCCTCAAGCGGAGACTCGGATGCTCAGCCAGTTGAATCAAGCTCAACCTCGATCGGAGGCCAGCCAGGGCAGCCATACCGTCGAATCTCTGCCGCTGACGCCCGCACCGACCGCCACACAGACCCAGAAGCAGTTCGAACTGGCGGCGCATCCAGCAATCAAGATTTTGACGGTGCATGAGGGCTGGTATCGCGTCGGCCAACCGGAACTGGTGCAGGCCGGCCTCGATCCGAACGTAGATCCAGCAATGCTGCATTTGTTCGCGGAGGCCAACGAGCAACCCATCCAGATCACAGGTGCGACGCTGGGTCCCGGCGGCTTTGGCCCGCAAGCCGCAATCAACTTCTACGGTACGGCCATCGATACGGTCTTCTCAGGCACTCGTGTTTACTGGCTCCTAGTGAGCGAAACCCGAGGTGCCAGAATTCCATTGCGGCCGAGTTTCTCCGGATCGAATCAGCCTCCCACAAGCTATCCCGCAACTGTGGAACTGAAGCAGCACACCACTTATTTTGCTGCGTTACTAACCACAGACGGTCAGAATTTCTTCGGTGCGCTGGTTTCGCCTGCACCGGTAGATCAGTTAATGTCCCTGCCCCACCTCGATCAAGCCTCTACCCAGCCCGCGCGGCTTGAGGTCGTGTTGCAAGGCGTGATCACGGCATTTCCGCATGACGTCAGAGTCACACTCAACGGAGCTGCGATCGGCGACGTCACGTTTACTGGTCAAGACGAAGGCACGCTCAGCACCACCATTCCTGCGGGCCTGCTCCAGAGCGGCAACAATACCGTCACTCTCACAGCTCAGAACGGGGACTACGACACCAGTCTGGTTCAATCCATCCGAATTACGTACCCGCACCTGTATGTTGCGGACTCCGATCAACTCAAGTTCACCGGGCGCGCGGGAGACGAACTCAAAGTCGGCGGTTTTGCGAGCGTTCCGGTCGTTCTGGACATTACCGACCTGGGCCACCCCGTACAACTGACGCCACGATCCAACTCGAACAACGGCACGTATGACGTCGAGTTGCAAGTGCCGTGGACCACTACGAACCCAGCCGCGCCATTACGCCACACTTTCCTCGCGGTGGCCAACGACCGGATTTCCGTCGCCGCTGCATTGCAGGCGAACCACCCATCCCACTGGCACAGTGCACAGCCCGGTTCTGACATCGCCATGGTCACAGCCGAAGCGTTGGCGTCGGCGTTGACCCCGCTCGTGCGCGCGCACCAAGCGGAAGGCAAGTCTTCCACCGTGGTGCCCATCACCGATCTATACGATGAATTCAACTTCGGGGAGCGCAGTCCATTAGCGATCCGCCAGTTCCTGCAGGCGGCGCGCGCCAACTGGAAGAAGGCGCCAACGTACCTGTTGTTGAACGGACGAGCGTCACTCGACCCCAGAAACTATCTCGGTTTCGGACGCCTCGACTTGGTCCCAACTTGCATTGTGCCCACCACCAGCCTGATGACGGGCTCCGATGATTGGTTCTCGGACTTCACCAACAAGGGCGTGCCGACCATCGCTACGGGCCGCTTGCCGGTCAGTACTCTGGATGAGGCCAACACGGTGATCGCAAAGATCGTTGCCTACGAAGGCAAATTCACCGATGGTACTTGGACCTCGCAAGCCCTCATGGTGGCCGACAAAGATGACACCGGGAGCTTTACTCAGGATACGAAAACGGTCCAGGCACAGTTACCCTCGACGATGAAGGTGACAGACGTATTCGTGGGGTCCGTCGGCACCACTGCCGCGCGAACGGACATCATTAGTGGAATCAACGCGGGCCAGCTTGTGGTGAACTACCTCGGGCACGGTTCGGAAGAGCAGTGGTCCGGGTCCAACGTATTCGACACCGACTCCGTGAGTTCCCTGACCAATGCGTCGCAGCTTCCAGTTTTTCTGATCATGGATTGTTTGAACGGATTCTTCCAGGACGTATACGCCCAACCGCTGGGCGTGACCCTGTTGCTGGCGCCGAACGGCGGCGCCGTCGCAGTGCTGGCGTCCTCCGGTCTGAACCAGCCCACGCCTCAGACCAACCTCGACACCCTCGTTGTGCAGTCCGCTCTGAGTGGAACGGGTACGACGCTGGGCGATGCGATCCTCAAGGCGAAGGCGCACATCAGCGACACCGATGTGCGGCGAACCTACATTCTGTTCGGCGATCCCGCCATGCAGGTCAAGCAGCCCTCGGCAGGCGCTGCGAAACGCTAGGTGCCCATCCTCGCCCCGCATTAACCTCCGCCTGCAGGGCGGTGCAAAACCTCTGTTGCGCCGGCTCTCGCGAGGAGTTCCGGACCACTGCGACTCAAAATGAAAACCGCTGTGCTCATTACGACGCTGCCGACACCGTCACAGGAAGGCTGGCCGTCCGCCGCAACGGTTCCCCCAACGCCCGCATTACCTTGCCGAAGCCGGCGAAATCGAGAGACTGCGCTCCGTCAGAAAGTGCGCGCTCGGGGCACGGATGTACTTCAATGATCAGCCCATCAGCTCCCACCGCCACCGCAGCGCGGGAAACGGCCGCAATCAGACTCTGTTTGCCGGTGCCGTGCGAGGGATCGGCCATCACCGGTAGATGAGAAAGATCACGAGCCAAGGCGACCGCCGCCAGGTCGATTGTGTTGCGCATCTCTGTTTCAAACGTCTTGATCCCGCGCTCGCAAAGAACAACCTGATGGTTTCCGCCGGACAGCAGGTATTCGGCGGCCAGCAGCCACTCCTTGACCGTCGCGGACGGCCCACGCTTCAGCAGGATGGGCTTGCTGACCGTAGCCAGTCGCCGCAGCAGGGCAAAATTCTGCATGTTGCGCGCCCCCACCTGCAGCATGTCCACATGCTCGCAGATGATGTCGATATCTTCCGTGCTCATCACCTCGGTTACCACCGGCAATCCCGTCACTTCCCGCGCTTCCCGCAGAATCTTGAGTGCTTCGAGACCTAGCCCCTGAAAATCATACGGGGACGTCCGCGGCTTGTAGGCTCCCCCGCGTAGCATGGCTGCTCCCGCCCTCTTGACCGCGTGCGCCGTGTCGATCAATTGCTCTCGAGACTCGACCGAGCAGGGACCGGCAATCACGACGACCTCCGGCCCTCCGATCACAACGCCGTTGACGTTTACGGTGGAGCGCTCGGGCTTCACCTGCCGGCTCACCAGCTTGAAAGGCTGGGCAATGGCCACCACGTTGTCCACTCCGGGCGCTACCTGCAGCGCCTCGATCTCGTGTCGCCTTCCGCTACCCACGGCAGCGACGATGGTGCGCTCGGTCCCACGGGTGACGTGGGGCTGGTATCCGGCTTCGCGGATGCGTTCGATCACGTGGTTGATTTCCTGCTCCGTAGCTTTTTCCGACATATTGACGATCATCGCGGCTGGTTCTCCTTGTTTGGTTTTCGCCCAAAAAACAAAAACCGCGATCCCTGGATCGCGGCTTGCGGCTGAACTTGGTTTAAGTCTGGATGCCTTTAGTGGTTCATCCTTACCCCAAGCTGCGCCGCCGCCGCTCCCGGTGTAAACCAGTAAGCGGTAAATCGCGTGCCTGAGGTAAATCGCGTCATAAGTCGTCTTATAGTATCAATCTCGCTTGCGAACTGCCGGAATTCCTTTACTGGAGGGAGCTGGCGACGTTGGAGAATGCGTTGTTAGCATTCGACCCGATCAAACGCACCGTCCCCACAACCAGAACCAGAATAACCGCCAACATCACCGCATATTCCGCGATGTCTTGCCCCGCATCATCCGACCAAAGCCTTCGCATCATTGTGGACATTGACTCTCCTCCGGTTGGCTGTCAGTTCCTTTGAGAGGGTAGGACTGAACTTTGTGTTACCCATGATGCACGCGCCCCAACGTCCTTGTCAAATGCGCATTCGGATGCTTTTCCGTCAGAAAAGATGACTACCGCGGAGCGCCTGCTGCTGGCTCTGTTTGGGCTGCATCGGCCGGAACTGAGGCCTGCTGCAGCAACCCCCTCGCGGAGTCCTGCGCATGCTGCAGAACCCGATTCGGCAGCATCCCAAGGTAGAGCGTTGCCACGATGCTGACAGCGAGCGCTAGGCCCAATCCGAAGGGAATGGGCGTTACTGGGACCTCTTTTCGCGCCTCCCGCATGTACATCATCACGATGATCCGCAGATAATAGTAGGCCCCAATTGCGCTGTTGATGACGCCGATAATCGTCAGCCAGATCAGATTTGCCTTCACTGCGGCGCTGAAAACGTAGAACTTAGCGAAGAAACCACCCGTCATCGGGATGCCGATCAGCGAAAGCAGGAAAATGGTCAGGGTTGCCGCCAGGAGCGGCGACGTGCGGCCAAGGCCCTCGTAATCCTCAAGAGTCACGTAGCGCTCGCCGGCATTTCCGAAGTGGCTCACTACGGCGAACGCGCCTACGTTCATGGCGGCGTAGGCTGCGGTATAGAACATGGCGGCGGAGATTCCCGTGGCCGAATTGTCCGGCGTAATCATGGCGAAGGCCACCAGCAGATAACCGGCGTGCGCGATTGACGAATAGGCCAGCAATCGCTTCACATTCGTCTGGACCAGCGCTCCCACATTGCCGAGCGTCATTGAGAGCGCTGCGGCCACCCAAATGAGCCAGAAGCGCCCGGGCGCGTTGATGGCGAATACCACCCGCAGCAGGACCGCGAATGCAGCAGCTTTGGGCGCAGTCGACATGAAGCCGACGATCGGCGCTGGGGCCCCTTCGTAGACATCCGGCGTCCAGATGTGAAAGGGTGCCGCCGCGACTTTGAAGCCCAGGCCCACGAACATCAGAGCCATCGCCACATACACCAGGACCTGGACCGGTCCCGACTGCAGGGTCCGGCTGATGATGTCAATATTGGTCGATCCGGTAGCGCCGAACATGAGCGCTACGCCATAAAGGAAGAAGGCCGTCGCGAAAGACCCCAGCAGGAAATACTTGAGCGACGATTCGCTGCTCGATGCCTCGGCCCGGCGGAATCCCGTGAGAATGTAAGTCGAGATCGACGAGATTTCGAGCGCGATGAAAATCAATACCAACTCGACCGCGGACGACATCAGCGCCATGCCCACCACGCCGAAAAGAATCAGCGCGTAATATTCCCCGGCACGAATCTTCTGCACCGCCATGTACTCAAACGAACTCAGAATGACGACCGCGGCGATGGCGATGACCAGGAAATGGAAAAAGACGCTGAAACTGTCGACCCTCACCATATTCGAGAACGCCAGGCCCGGAGACTGCTCCATGTACCAGGTCGAAGCCAGTCCAGCCAGAGTGCCGAAAAACGCGATCAGGCCCAGGGTTTTCTGGCTCTTTTCCTCGTCGACCAGCGGATCGAGCAGCATAACTACGATGCCGAAGGCAGACAGGACAAGTTCCGGCAAGATGCGAACATAGTCCACGCCTTGCGGAATCACCTGTAATGAGGTGGCTGGAAAAGGCGTCATTGGCCCACCACCTTACTGACGACTTCTGTGAACGGAGTCAGTGCGGCCTGAGTCGCCGGATCAATCGCTCCCAGCCACAAAATAGGCGCGACGCCCATGACCAGCGCCGCCACCGCGCAGGGCCATACCGCCGCCTTCTCAAAGCCGATCATGTCGCGCATGGAATTGTTGATCGGATGCGTGACCTTGCCGTAGAACACCCTCTGATACATCCACAAAAGATAGCCCGCGCTCCAGATCACGCCCGTTGCCGCCAGGATCCCGTATATGGCCTTCGCCTGAAACGCCCCGGTGAGCACCAGGAACTCGCCGATAAATCCATTCATCAGCGGCAAGCCGACCGAAGCAAGCACAATCACCAGATACGACGCAGCGTAAGTCGGCATGGGAGTGGCGAGGCCCCCGAACTCCGATATCTCGTAGGTGTGCCGTCGCTCATGCAGAATTCCCGCCAGCATGAAGAGTCCGCCGGTGGAGATTCCGTGCGCCAGCATGACGAACATCGCCCCGTTCAATCCTGCCTGGGTGAAGCTGAAGATGCCGAGCACCACGAATCCCAGATGGCTGACCGAGGAATACGCGATCAGCTTCTTCATGTTGGGCTGCACCATGGCCACCAGCGCGCCGTAAATGATTCCGATCAGCGCCAGGATCATGATCCACGGGGCGTTGCGGCGCGCTTGCTCGGGGAACAGTCCGAGGTTAAAGCGCAGCATGCCGTAGGTGCCCATCTTCAGCAGAACGCCTGCCAGCAGAACGGATCCGGCGGTGGGAGCCTCGACGTGCGCGTCGGGTAACCACGTATGGAAGGGGAACAGCGGAACTTTCACCGCGAACGCCAGGAAGAAGCCAAGGAAGAGCCACTGCGCGGCAGCAGGGAAACTCGGCACTGCCCCACGCGCGATCTGATCTCGAATCGTGACGAAGTCGAAGCTCCCCGTGTGCGCGTAGAGCCACAGGATCGCCGCCAGCATAAACACCGACGCGATCATCGTATACATGAAGAACTTGACCGCGGCGTAAACCTTGCGCTCGTGCCCGAAGACTCCGATCAGCAAGGCCATCGGTATCAGCGTGGCTTCCCAGAAGAAATAGAACAGGAAGAGATCGAGCGATGTGAATACGCCGATCAGCGCGGTCTCGAGAATCAGCAGAAGGATGAAAAATTCCTTCACCCGGTCGTGCACCGACTTCCACGAGATGAGCACACATAGCGGCGTGAGGAACGTGGTCAGCACCACCAGCCACAGCGAGATGCCGTCCATCCCCATGTGGTAGTAGATGCTCGGGCTCGAGATCCACTGCTTGTTGACTTCGTATTGAAACCCTGCCTGAGTTCGATGGAAGTAGACCGGCAGGTGCAGTGAGAGAACGAATGTCAGCAGGGAAATGACCAGCGAAAAAATACGAATGTCGCGATCGCGGCGCGGCAGCAACATGAGCAGCAGTGCTCCGGCCAATGGCGTAAAGGTCACCAGGCTCAGGATGTAGGGGCTGAGGTGATCGACGTTCATTGCCCCACCCCCAACCAGATCATGTAGGCAATCACAACAGCGGAACCGGCAGCAATCCAGCCGGCATACGAGCGCAAGTTGCCGGATTGCATGTGGCGAACTTCGTCGGACACTTGGCGAGCACCGTCCGCAGCGTTGTTCACTGTGTCGTCGATGACTTTGCGGTCGACGCCCTGCCAGAGAATCGCGGTGGAACCATCAATCAGCGGCTTGACGAACAGCTTCGCGTACAGTTCGTCGACATAGTACTTGTTCAGCACGGCTGTGTAGAAGCCGTTCAGGCCATCGGCAATCTTCTGCGGGAGATACGGCTTGCTCACATAGAACAGATAAGCCAGCCATGCGCCGAAGAGAGCGACGAAAACGGAAATGCCCATCAGCAGGTATTCAGCGCCGTGGCTTGCCGCTTCGCCAGCGGCTTCTGACACTTCAGTGGAGCCGAACACAGGCGCGAGAAAATGCTCGAATCGGTTGCCGATTCCCACCAAGCCTCCGACGACAGAGAGCAGAGCCAGAATCATCAAGGGAACAAGCATCACTATCGGGCTTTCGTGCGGTTCGCCGTGGCCGTGGTCATCGTGACCGTGAACGTGCGTGCCGTGTCCGTGCGCGTCGACTTTGGCCTCGTGATAGTCACCGAAAAATGTCATCAACAGCAGCCTGAACATGTAGAACGACGTGATGAAGGCAGTGATGACGCCGATCAACCAGAACACCCAGTTCGACTGATAGGCCTTCCACAGAATCTCGTCCTTGCTCCAGAAGCCTGCCAGTGGTGGGATTCCAGCAATCGCCAGCGTGGCAATGCCCATGGTGAGGAACGTCCACGGGATGTAGGAGCGCAGCCCGCCCATCTTGCGCATGTCCTGCTCGCCCCCTACCGCGTGAATTACCGACCCCGCGCCCAGGAAGAGCAGCCCCTTGAAGAACGCGTGCGTCATCAGGTGGAAGATCCCAGCGGAGAACGCTCCCACTCCGCAAGCCATGAACATGTACCCAAGCTGCGACACGGTGGAGTATGCCAGCACCTTCTTAATATCGGTTTGCGTGATGCCGATGGTTGCCGCGAACAACGCTGTAAGGGTGCCTATGATCGCCACGACCATCAAAGCCTGCGGCGCGCGCTCGAAAATCACATGCGACCGCGAGACCATGTAGACGCCCGCTGTCACCATGGTCGCCGCATGGATGAGCGCGGAAACCGGCGTCGGACCTTCCATGGCGTCCGGAAGCCACACATACAGCGGAATCTGCGCCGATTTGCCGCAAGCGCCTACCATCAGCAGAATCCCGATCGCAGTCAGAAATCCGGCACCGCCTGTTTCCGGGGCATACGGTTGAACCTTCGCAAATACTTGAGTGAAGTTCAGAGACCCAAAGTGCTGGATGATGAGGAAAATGCCAATGAGGAATCCGAAGTCCCCAATTCGGTTAACGATGAAGGCTTTCTTGCCAGCGGAGGCCGCGGAATCCTTAGTAAACCAAAACCCGATCAGTAGATACGATGCCAGTCCAACGCCCTCCCATCCGATGAACATCATCAGATAGTTGTTGGCCAGCACCAACGTCAGCATGAAGAACATGAACAGGTTCAGGTAGGTGAAGAATCGGTAGTAGCTCGGGTCGTCCCAGATGTAGCCGACGGAGTAGATGTGAATCAGGAATCCGACTCCGGTGACGACGAGGATCATGACCAGCGAAAGTTGATCGAGGTACAGAGCAAAGTCCGCAACCAATGACCCCGAGCGGATCCAGTGAGCCACGTATTCCTCATAGGGAAGATCGACGGACGCAAGGCGAAAGGCAGCCGACAGGGCCGCCGCGAACGCCGCTCCGGAAAACACCAGCGCGATCGCGCTCACCGCTGTCCGCGACGATTTCTTCCCGAGGAATCCATTGATCGCCGCGCCCGCCAGGGGCAGAACCGGGATCAGCCAGAGATTGAGAGATGACGTCATAGCTTGAGCAGGTTTACCTGATCCACGTTCAGAGTCTCGCGCGTGCGGTAGACGGCGATGATGATCGCGAGTCCCACTGCAGCTTCCGCGGCAGCCACGACCATGACAAAGAAGACGAAGACTTGTCCGCTCAGCGGGACAAGCCCCGCTAGTTCTCCCCCGACAGCGTGCCAGTGCGCTGCGAAGGCGACGAACGAAAGATTCACCCCGTTGAGCATCAACTCAATCGACATGAAAATCGTGATGATGTTGCGCTTGATCAGGAATCCGGCAACGCCGCAGGCAAACAGGAATCCGCTGAGCACCAGGTAATACGACAAGGGAACCATTAGTCCACCTTCCTTGCCGGTGCGGACGGAGGTTTACTGGCCAGCACCACCGCGCCCATGATGGCGATCAGAATCAAAATTGAAGTGATTTCGAAGGGCAGGAGAAATTCGTGAAAAAGCAACGGCCCAATCGTTTTAGGGGAGCCGGGCAGAGCGCCAGCGGCGACGGCCTCGGTACCTGAGTGGCGCAGAACAACCCACGCCACGAGGATGCTTCCCAGCAACATTCCAGGAATGCCGAACAACACGGCGACCCGACTGCCCGTGGTGCGCTCTTCCACTCCGGCGTTGAGCAACATGATGGTGAAGACGAACAGCACCATGATGGCGCCTGCATAGACAATCACCTGCACGGCTGCGACGAATTCCGCTCCCAGAAGTAAGTATTCGCCCGCCAGCGCGGCCATCACCGCAATCAACGAAAGCGCGCTGTTTATAGGATGAGTCTGCGCCAGCAGGTTGATCGCCCCCGCCACGCAAACAGCCCCGAAGGCCAAAAACAAGATCAGATGAACGCTCATGAATCAGTTCTCAGTTCCCAGTTCTCAGTTCTCAGCCAAAAATCCGCTGCCCGAGCGGAATCTCAGTGGTACCTACGCTCCAACTGAGAACTGAGAACCGAGAACTGAGAACTTCTTTACCTACCACGCCACGGCAATCGCCGTCGCGATCAGGTTCATCAGCGACAGCGGCAGCAGGAACTTCCAGCCAAATGCCATCAGTTGGTCGTAACGGAAGCGCGGCAACGTGCCGCGCACCCAGATATACAAAAAGAGAAACCCGAAAATCTTGGCCGCGAACCAAAACACCGGCAACACCGTCTGCAGAATCGGAGGTCCGAACAGAGGCCCGTTCCATCCGCCGAAAAACAAAAGCGTGGCCAGGCAGGCGACGGTGATCATGTTTGCGTATTCCGCCATGAAGAACATGGCAAACTTCATCGCGCTGTACTCGGTGTGGTATCCGGCGACGAGTTCTGTTTCAGCTTCCGGCAAGTCGAATGGAATGCGGTTCGTCTCCGCATAGGCCGCCATCAGATAGCAGAAGAAGCCGATAAACTGTCCGTGAAAAATATTCCAGCGCGGAATAAATCCCCAGAAATGCCCTTGCTGCGACACGACGATATCGCGCAGGCTGAAACTGCCCGCCATGATCAGCACGCCGACCAGAGAAAGGCCGAGGGAGATCTCGTAGCTCACCATCTGTGCACTGGCGCGGAGTCCGCCCAGCAGGGAATACTTGTTGTTCGACGACCATCCCGCCAGCGCCACGCCGTACACGCCGATCGACGTTATCCCGAGAATCAGCAGCAGCCCCGTGTTCACATCGGTGACCTGAAGCGGGAAGCTGTAACCGAACAACTGCAGCGTGTTGCCGAATGGGATCACCGAGATCGAAGTCAACGCAAAGATGACCGCAATCAGCGGAGCCGCTATGTAGAGCGGCTTGTACACGTGCGGCGGAGTCAGATCTTCTTTGAACAGAAATTTGATACCGTCGGCCGCGGGCTGCAGCAAGCCAAACGGCCCGACCCGCGTGGGTCCCCAGCGATTCTGCATGTGGCCCACAACCTTGCGCTCAAGCCACACGGTGTACGCCACCGCGGTGAGCAGCACCACGAGAACCACCGCGGACTTGATCACCGACGCCAGAATATAAATCCAAATTGGCAACGCCTTGCGTCCTCTCTTACCTGGAAACCCAAAACTCTCTAGCTGCAACTTTGCAAGTTTCTAATTTGTTCAGAATTCTCAGTCCTTACCGATTTTCTTAGCGTCCTTTGCGGCTTTTCTCTGCGTCCTTCGCGGTTAAAAGCTTTTGATCTCTGTGTCGTCGCACTCGAAATCCATCGATCCTAATCCGCTGCCACCTCAGCCGGCTTCACTTCATGACTCTCCATCACCGACTTCAAAGTGCGCGAGTAGTGTCCCAGCGTGCCCGAAGTAAAGAGGCCGTCGTTCGCCGGGGAAATCGATTCCGCCTTGTGCGCCGCTCCCGGGCCGCTCTTCGTGAGCGAGGTATGCTCGCTATTGCCCGCCAGAAGATTCATGCGGGAGACGTCGTACCCTGGAACCAACCGCTGAATTTCGTCGAGGATGGCCATCGGATCCAGCGGGCTCAACTTCGGTTCCAAGCCTTGCATCTCAAGCCAGACAGCGTGGCGGTCAGCCTCGCCCGACTGCGCCCCTCGGGATTGCCCCATGTCGGCCCTCGTGCCTCCGCCGAACGGAACCAGTTTGCGGACATCGAAGCCCATAGCGTCGGCGATCCGGACGATCATTTCGAAATCGCTCTTCGTGCCGGAAATTTCGCCAGCCTTCTTCACCAGTTGCACATCGCCGCAGGTGTTGGTCATCGTGCCGGATTTTTCGTACGCGTTGGCTGCAGGCAGCACTACATCGGCCATGACCGCGGTCTCGGTCAGGAACATATCCTGCACCACGACGAAACCCTTCGAGAACGCGAAGGGGTCAATCTGCATCCGGCCGACCGGATTCGATCCGACCACGTACAGTGCTTTCAGCTTGGCGCTCTTGCCAGCTTCCACCATGCCGGGCAGATCGAGTCCTACAGTCGCCGGGATAGTCCATTCTTGATGAATTTCGCCGCTACCGGCGGTGGGGTGATAACCAGGCAGCAGGTCAGGATACAAACCCATGTCCGCCGCGCCCCGAGAGTTCGCATAATCGGCCAGGCAGATGAACTTCGCGCCAGCAATGCTGGATCCAAACGTCACCAGGCTCGAAATATCGCTCCCGCGAATTTCAGAACCGAAAACGATGACGAGATTCTGTTCGCCCCGCAGCTTTTCGCGCAGAGCGGTCCACGCGTCCCTGTTCGCCGACGAACCGGCGAGTGCGTCAGCGCAAGCGTCGTCGCCCGCCAGAAACGCAGCGACCTCGCCGGCCGCTCCCGCGGGGATCTGCGTGAAACTCACAGCCTGACGCTGCAGTTTGATCGGCGCCGAGTTCACCACGTAGAGCTTGGCCCGGTGCAAACGTACGTTGTTGCGAATCTGCCAAGCCAACAATGGATGTTGCTCCGTCGGATCGTTCCCAATCAGCAGAATCGCCGGAGCCGTGTAGACGTCGGCCATGTTAGCGGTCGCATCAGGCTTGCCGCGAAGCGCCGCCGCCAGGGCCGGGAAGTCCGCCGTGCGGTGATGATCGACGTTATTCGTCTTCAAAACCACGCGGGCAAATTTCGAGAGCAAATAGGCTTCTTCGTTGGTTGTGCGCGTCGAGCCCACGACGCCAATCGCCGCCCCGCCATCCTTATCGCGAACCTCAGCGAACTTCTTCCCAACCAGCTCAAATGCCTCTTCCCAGGTCGCGGGCGTCAACTTTCCACTCTTGCGAATCAGCGGCTGTGTTAGCCGCTCTTCGTGATTGGCGAAGTCGAAAGCATACCGTCCCTTGATGCAGAGGAAGTCCCCGTTAGTTCCGCTCTTGTCGCGGTTATCCCCGCGGACGATCTCCATACCAGTATCCGACCGCCGCACGCCCAAAGTCGTCTTGCAACCGTCGCCGCAATGGGTGCAGACGGTCCCGACGTGCTTCATTTCCCACGGGCGAGTCTTGTAGCGATACGCGCCGGACGTGAGGGCACCAACAGGACAAATGTCGATGCACATGCCGCACTCTTCGCACTCCAGATGATCTTCTTTATTCGGAGCGATGATCGAACTCACGCCGCGGTTCTGCACGCCGAGAGCCCACACGTCCATGCCCTCGCCGCAAACCCGCACGCAGCGGTAACAAAGGATGCAGCGCGGCCGGTCGAAGAACACCACCGGAGACCACTGCTGCTCCTCCTTATGGTTCTTCGCCTCCATGAATTTGGATTCCGCCGCCCCGTAGGAGAATGTCATATCCTGCAGTTCGCACTCGCCGCCGGCATCGCACACCGGGCAATCCAGCGGATGGTTCCCGAGCAGCAATTCCAGCATTGACTTGCGTGCCTGTTTGATCTCGTCGCTCTCGGTGGTGACGACCATGCCCTCGCCGACCACAGTCGTGCACGCGGTCTGCAGCTTGGGCATTTTCTCCACTTTCACCAGGCACATGCGGCAAGCGCCCTGGAGAGAGAGGTTGGGGTAATAGCAAAAAGACGGCACCTCGATGCCAACGCTCTTGCACGCCTCAATAAGAAGCGTGCCCGCGGGGGCCGTGACCTTCTTGCCGTCAACTGTGAGATTTACGTCAGCCATGAAAATTTAGCGATCGTGCGATCTTGCCATTGAGAGATTGAAAGATCTCGAGGCGCGAGACTTTCAATCGCTCAATCACCCAATGACTCAACTCTAACTAGTGCGCAAACACTGGGACTTCGTCAGCCGCTCCCACCTTTTCATACGGGCAAGGCTTGCCGTCCAAGTGGTCCTCAAACTCTTTGCGGAACTTCTTCACAAACCCAATCGTCGGCATCGCCGCCGCATCGCCCAGCGGGCAAAAAGTTCGTCCCAACATGTTCTCTGCCAAGTACTGCATGTTGTCGATGTCTTTCTTCATGCCGCCGCCGTTGTGAAAGCGGATTAAAGTCTTCTTCAGCCAGTCCGTCCCCTCGCGGCAAGGGATGCACCATCCGCAGCTCTCATGCTGATAAAACTTCATCGTTCGCAAGGCGAATTTCACAATGCACTGCTGATCGTCGATCACGACCACGCCGCCTGAACCCAGCATCGATCCAGCTTTTGCGACCGAATCGAAATCCATGGCCACATCGATTTCATCCGCAGTCAACACCGGGCAAGACGACCCTCCCGGCACCACGCCCTTCAATCTGCGCTCGTTCGGGATGCCTCCGCCGACTTCATACAACATTTTCTTCAGGTTGTAGCCCATCGGCAGTTCGTACACGCCCGGCTTGGCGATGTTTCCGCTCAGGCAGAACAGGCGCGTGCCACCATTTTTCGGCGTGCCCAACTTCGCGTACCAGTCCGCGCCGCCCAGAATAATGTGGGGCACATTGGCCAGCGTCTCCGCATTATTAATGACCGTCGGCCCACCCCACAGCCCAACCACAGCCGGGAACGGAGGTCGAATGCGCGGAATTCCGCGCTTGCCTTCGAGCGACTCCATCAGCGCCGACTCTTCACCAACTTCATAAGCGCCCGCGCCGCCATGCCAGTAAATATCGAGATCCTTACCGCTGCCGAAAATGTTCTTGCCAATGAAACCCTTGGCGTACGCGTCGCGGATCGCTTTCTGCATGATGATCGAGAGATACCGGTACTCGCCGCGAATATAGATGTAGCCGCTCTTCGCGCCCACGGCCAACGCGCCGATCATGACGCCCTCGATCACCGAATGCGGATCGTGTTCGAAGATCAGGCGATCTTTGCAAGTGCCGGGCTCGCTCTCATCGCCGTTGCATAACACATACTTGGGCTTGGCTGACTGCTTCGGCACGAACGACCACTTCATCCCGGTAGAGAATCCCGCGCCGCCACGCCCCCGGAGGCCGGAATTCTTCACCTCATTAATAATGGCGTCCGGTTCCATGGCCAGCGCCTTCTGCACGGCCTTGTAGCCGTCCAGTTCGAGATAGCGCTCGATATGGGCCGCACCCTGGCCAAAGCGCCGGGAGACAACCTTTACCTCGTCGGGATGAGAAACCAAGTCAGCCATTTTGTAAATTTTGTAATTGAGTAATTTTGTAATTTAAGACCGCAATCCCAAACTCCGTGCGGGTTGGTTTTCAATTGCCAAATTACCCGATTACACAATTACCAAATCAACTTTACTGCGTACCCTTCGTCTTGTACTGGTCCAGAATCGCGTGCATCTTTTCGGGCGTCAGATTCTCGTGAAAATCGTAGTTCACTTGTGCCGCTGGAGCCCAACTGCACGCCCCAATGCACTCCACTTCCTCCAGCGTAAACAGTCCGTCAGGCGTGGTCTGTTTATGCCCAACGCCTAGTTTTTTCGCACAGCTGTGCAGGATTTCTTCGCCCCCTCGCACCATGCAACTGATATTCGTACACACCTGGACATTGAACTTGCCGCGCGGCTTGGTGGTCAGCATCGAGTAGTAGCTGATCACATTGCGCACTTCGAGTTCAGTCAGATCGAGCCGTCCCGCGATTTCCGCGATGACTTCATCTGACAGATATCCGACCTCGTCCTGCGCGTACAGCAACGTCGGCACGAGCGCCGACCTCTTTGTCGGGTAGTGAGGAACCATCTCCGCAAATCGCGATTCGAATTCGTCAGAAAATTTCATTTTGTAATTTTGTAATCGGGTAATTTGGTAATTGAAAATCTACTTGCGATATTGATTTCAATTACGAAATTACCCGATTACCAAATTACAAATTCCTACCGGTCAATTTCCCCCAGCACGATATCGATCGACCCAATGGCGGCCACCACGTCCGCCAGCAACCGTCCCTCGCACATCTTCGGCAGCGTCTGCAGATTCGCAAAGCAAGCCGACCGCATGTGCACCCGATAAGGCTTGGCTGTCCCGTCACTCACGATGTAGTAGCCCATCTCTCCGCGCGGAGATTCCACCGCCTGATAAACCTCGCCAGCCGGCACCGCAAAGCCTTCGGTGATGATCTTGAAGTGGTAGATGAGCGATTCCATCTGCGTCTTCATCTTCTCGCGGTCAGGCAGCACCACTCCGGGAGCGTCAGCCTTGATCGCTCCTTCCGGCATTCCATCGAGCGCCTGTCTCACAATGTTGGTCGATTCGCGCAGTTCCTGCACGCGGCACATGTAACGCGCAAAGACGTCGCCTTCCTGCGAAACTGGCACCTTGAATTGGAATTTCTCGTAGCTCGAATACGGCATATCGCGCCGCAGATCGATGTCAACGCCACTGCCCCGCAGCGTCGGTCCAGTCGCGCCCAGCGCAATCGCATCCTCCGCCGACATCACGGCCACGCCCTTGGTACGCATCATCCAAATGGGATTTCCAGTGAGCAAATTCTCGTACTGGTCAATCCTCTCCGGGAAATATCCGGCAAAATCTCGCACGCGGTCGAAGAATCCCAGCGGCGGTTCCAGCGCTACTCCGCCCACGCGGAAGTACGAAGTCATCATGCGCTGCCCGCTGACCATCTCGAACATGCGCAGCACTTCTTCGCGCTCGCGGAAGCAATATAAGAAGACCGTCAGCGCGCCAATGTCCATGGCGTGCGTGCCCAGCCACACCAAATGCGAGTTAATCCTGGTTAACTCATTCAGCAGAACCCGCAGCCACTGCGCTTTTGGAGGAATCTCCAGCCCCAGCAATTTCTCCACGGCCAGCACGTAGCAGAGGTTGTTGGTCATGGGGCACAGATAGTCGATGCGGTCCGTAAGCGGCACGACTTGCTGGTAAAACTTGGCCTCGCACGTCTTTTCAATTCCGGTGTGCAGGAAACCAATGTCCGGCATCAATCGCACGACCGTCTCGCCGTCAATCTCGAGCAGCACGCGCAACACGCCGTGGGTCGACGGATGTTGCGGGCCCATGTTCAGGATCATGGTTCGATCCTGGCCGGGTTCCAGCACGGGAGTGGGCGTCAAGTGCGCCACTAGCGATAGCCCTCCACCGGATAATCCTTGCGCAGCGGATGGCCTTCCCAATCCTCTGGCATCAAAATGCGCCGTAAATAAGGATGCCCCGTAAAACGAATGCCGAACAGATCGAAGACTTCGCGCTCGAAGTAATTCGCCCCTGGCCACACCGAAGTCAGCGACTCGACCGCCGGACTGGCGCTGTTCAGCCGAACCTTCAGGCGAACGCGCTCCTTATTCGGAATCGACAGCAGGTGATACACGACCTCAAACCTGGGTTCGGCCGGGTACCAGTCCACGCAGGTAACGTCAGAAAGGAAATTGAAGGGGCAGGCGGGATCATCCTTCAGCGCGACACAGGCCTCGCGGATCAGGGCCCGATCCACATAAATTGTCATCTCGTCGCGGTCAAACTTCACGCCTTGCACGGCCTCGGCATTCCAGGCGAGCAGGCGTGCCACCGAAGGATGGTCTTTCAATTGTTCAAGATCGGTGATGGCCGGGGTCAACGGCATTACACTTTCCCCCGTCCGGTAGCGGTCTCACCCCAGTCCAGAACGCCCTTCTTCCACACATAGAAGAAGCCGACGAGGAAAATTCCGATGTACACCAGCATCTCCCACAGGCCAAAGCGCTTCAAATCGCGCAAAACGATCGCCCACGGATAGATGAAAACCGCCTCTACATCGAACAGAATGAACAGCATGGCGACCAGGTAGAACTTCACCGAGAAGCGCTCCCGGGAGTCGCCTATCGGGGTCATGCCGCATTCGTAGGGGGACATCTTGGCGCGGGTGGGTTTCCGCACCCCAATCAGCCAGGAGAGCAGGACAATTGCAGTCGCAATCCCGCCAGCCATAAGAATATGGATCAAAAACGGGAGGTATTGAGCGAAGTAATTGTCGGGCATAGGACGGGGTATATATAATTCGCGCCAAGTGTTGCTTAAACGTTCTAGATTATGGGCTTACACTCAACAGTGTCAAGCTGGTCGCGGTCATTTTACGAAAATGGAAAGGATTATTTTGTAATTGTGTAATTGGGTAATTTTGTAAACAAAAACTTGGGCCGTCGAAGAGAGCTATGCCGGCCAAATTACCAAATTTCTAAATTACGAAATTACAAAATTCCTATGATTTTTGGCTTCAATACCGACGTCAAGCACGGCGACACCATCTACCATGTGCAGAGCGAGGCTCGCGAAAGCGAACGTCTCCTGCAAACCCAGATTTTTGTGCGCGGGCGCTGCATCGGCAAGAGGGCGACCTCCTACGCCGCCAAGGCCGGCGAGGCGCAATACGGAGACACGCAAAAGGAACAACAGCTGCGCGAGCAGCACCGTCTGGTGCTCGACGCCATCCGCGAAGGAAAGCTGGACAATGTTCTGGACCGGCCCGAGCCCGATCTGGCCGCGGTCAAGGAACTGGACGTTCATTGGCTGAATCACGAGTCGGTTCACTCCGATCGCAATCTGACTATGCAGTTGCGTGTCACCGACGGCGGCGCCGCAGCATCTGGAGCGCGCCTGACGTTCCGCTTTGCCCGGCCCGACGCCGTTCCTTTTTACACGCAGGCAGTCGCGGACTCTAGCGGCGCCGCCGAAGTCAAGATCGAAATCGAGGAAGCAGCCCTGCCTGACGCGTCTTTGCTGGTCCAAGCCAACTACGGAGGCCGCACGGCGACGCGCAAATTCGTGTTGCGCAAAGCGGAGTAGGGCAATTTGGTAATTGTGTAATCGGGTAGTTTGGCAATTTGAACCCCGATTGCAAACTCCAAAGAAGTGCTCTGTCTTTCCAGCTTTTCTTAGCGTCCTTTGCGATTAAAAGCTTTTGCTCTGAATCATGCTGAAGATCCACATCAACGGAGAAGAAAGATCCTTCGACTCACCCACGGGGCTCACTTTGGCAGCTCTGGTGGAGATCCTGGGCATGAAGGCCGATCGCGTCGCCGTGGAACTGAACCACGACATCGTGCCGCGGAGTAGCTGGCCCGAGACACAGCTCCATGAAGGCGACCGGCTGGAAGTAGTCCACTTCGTCGGCGGCGGATCCTCGCCCCGTCAAGGTCAATGAGCGCTAAGCCCGGGTTTCGCCAATCAACCGGAGCAGAATTCGGTTCACCGCACGCATATGAGACCTGCTCTGCTGATTGCTTCCGCAGTCCTTGCATTCTTCACCGTCGGAAAATGTCTTTCGCAGCACACGCCCCAAGAGCAGCGAGCGAGAAGCGGAAGCTGTGGTCATGAAACTGTACAAACAGATAGTGTTCCGAAAGCCTCTTAGACTGCCGCAGAGAAGAGAGCTTGAGGCAATCCGGCGGTCGCTCAGTCAAGACCTGATTGAGAGGATGGGGGTGGCGAGTGAGGGCGAAAAGGACTGCTTCCGGCAGTACCCCAACCCCGACCTGAAACCTCCATTTGCTTGGATGGAGACTGGTCTTTTCTCCGGCGGCAACGAGCAAGCGAACCCATCCTGGTTTGGTGTTACTCCGTACCGTAAGGCAGAAACATGGTTCATACGAAGTGCACGTGAAGCTCAAGGAGTGGGATGAGTTCCGCAAATATTCGCGACCTCGGGGTCCTGAGTACGATTGGACGTGGGAAGTGGTGGTCTTCGTAATCCAGGACGGCAATCGTTACGCCGTCAACGACGTCTTTTATCCGGAGGTTCATTGCGACCATTCCGAACCTCGCTATCCCACCGTTGAAGACATCCGACTTTCTCAGTTGCTCAGCATCGGTTGCAAAGACGGAAAGTGGGTCGGCTATCCAGACAACTAGTGAAGGATCCCGTGGCTGTTGAAAAAAGTATTTTCTGCTGGGCTACTTTTTTCAACAGCCACGTCTGTTTTCGACAAGTTGCGAATTTCTGCGTGTTGAATGGGCAACTGGCTGGCCATTCGAACGGGCTGCCGGCAAGGCGTTGCCTTCAGATGACGACGCGGTGACGAGCAGCGGTGCAGGCCGTTGGTTGCACCGTTCAGGGCAAGACGGTAAAGGCAATGTTGCTGGCAAGCTTGCCCCTGGGGGTCGTTAAGGTTACTGTACCTGTGGTCGCGCCTATCGGAACTGCAGTCGTGATTTCGTAGCGCGTGAGGATCTTGAACTTCGCCGGCATGCCGTTAAAGCGAACCGCAGTTGCCCATCTGAGATCCCTGCCCACAATTTGCACCTTGGATCCCACCCTGCCGGAGGTATACACGGTCTTCACAAACGGTTTCAGACCCTCGCTGAGACGGAAGACCGCACCGTAATAGCCGCCGGTCCCGCTCCCTGAGATTGTGCCGTAGAAATCGCCATCGGTGCCTTGGATCAGCCACCCAGGTGGCTCGGGCTCAGAGTAACAGGGAAATGTGTGAAGCGTCGTTAGCTTACCCAGCGGAGTGACCCGAAATATTGTGCCGCATCCTGAGTGAGCTCCCCCTGCCTCCGTTGTGCCGTAGAAGTTTCCGCCAGTAGCCAAAACCAATCTTGTATTAGGCCCTCTCCCGTCTCCGCAGTTCGATAGTGCGCAAAAGGTGTAGAGGTTTGTCAGGATCCCACCAGGAGTAATCTTGTAGATCGTGCCGGGGCCGAAGAGTCCCCCCCCATAGTAAGTCACTCCATAGAAGTTTCCATCAGGACCCAGGACGGGTGCGCCAAGGGGCAACCTACCGTCAGCGCAGTTTGCCAACGAGCAAAAATTGTAAAGCGTGGTCAGCTTGCCGCCAGCCGTGATCTTGAAGAATGTACCGTCGCTCTTGGTACCACCGAGCCCGGTTGTCCCATAAAGGTATCCATCCGCCCCTTGGACCAGAGATCCAAGGGGCTCTTGGCCGTCGGCGCAACTCGTTTGGGAGCAAAAGTTGTAAAGAGTCGTCTCTTTTCCTGCCGGGGTGGTCTGGAATACCATGCCGTAACCGTTAGCACCGCCAAGCTGTGTCATTCCGTAGAAGTTCCCATTGGTGCCTCGGATCAGCCCGGTAGCGTCATAGGGGTCGCAGTAGAATAGCGCGCAAGGGAAGCTGTAGAGGGTCGTGAGCGCGCCGTCTGCCGTGATTCGAAAGATTGTCCCGCCGCTGAAGGGTCCGCCTCGGGTAGCTGTTCCGTAAAAACTCCCGTAAGCACCTTCAACTAAGGGCCCTTGAGGCCATGTGCCGTCAGTGCAGTTGCTCCCGACGCAAAAGCTATGCAGCGGGGTCAATACGCCCTGGGGGGTGAGTCGGAAGAAAGTTCCATTGTCCGTTGGCCCTCCCCCCGTAGCAGTCCCGTAGAAGTTGCCGTCGAGGCCCTCGACGAGTGGGGCCTCCACCCCCGAACCATCTGCCTGAGTGAAGGTGGCCAATGTGGTAAAAGTCTGTGCCGACGCAACAATCGCCCCGGCACAGAGTACTGATGCAGCAAGCGCTGTTTTCCATCCGTACCGAACCAACACGTTTCCTTGCATAACACACTTCCTTCTTGCAGGCGGTCTGGCCCTCGGCAGGCTGCTCGTCAAGATAAACGATCCTGCGCAGTAGCAGACTGCCCCGACGCGAGACAAGTGCTAAGTGTCGCAAAGTTCCCATCGCACTCATCGACCCCGAAGTCAATGAATGTATCTCAGGCATTGCCCTCACAGCGGCTTTGTCGCCTTCAAGTTGCGAGCCCGACTGTGGGCGATCGCGCTCCTGATTAGCGTCTCAAGGACGGTTATATCTACATCCGCGACCTTCTTGATGTAGAGGCACCCCTTTCCGGTCGTGTGCTTTCCCAGTTTGGTCAACAGGACTTCCACGTCACTAGAACAGAGCATGCTGTACAGAACGTTGGCGGCCTTGCGCGGTGAAAAGCCAATCAGCGGCATGTACCCTTCACGTCCGCTGTCATATTTGTAGTGATAGCTGCCGAAGCCAATAATGGACGGCCCCCACATCGTCGGCTTCTCACCGGAAGCCCGCTGCATAAGTTTAGTCAGCACCTTCGCGTCGGAGCGTCGCGTCGGATCGGTCAGGGCGTCGATGTATGCGCCAACGCTCGAAGTCGTTGCCTTAGTCTTGTTCTCTGCCATTGTGAGCCTCCTTTTTCAAGAAGGAAGGCTAACACCATGTGCGGGTGTCAGTTGAGCCGTTCGAGTCGTATAACTGTTTGCAAAATCACCATCTCTAACAATGTCGGCAGTGTCAAGCACGTTTTAGAGCACACTTCTGTCTGCACTCGAACAAGAGCGCCATTTCGCTCTGGTAGATGGTTTGTGCGTTTCCAACCTGGGCTCGCTTTGAAGCGTTTCAGGTCGGAAACTCGGTCCGACCCAGCCATCTCTTCGATCACGCACTGCGATCAAGATTCCTTTTTTTCGAACTCCCTCACCAACAGGGAGCGGGATGCCCAATCATTACATCGCTGATTTACTGCACACCATGGGGATTTCCGGGCTCTCC
>DASRRV010000021.1:0-4171 GCA_035695545.1 Candidatus Sulfotelmatobacter sp.
GGAGAGCCCGGAAATCCCCATGGTGTGCAGTAAATCAGCGATGTAATGATTGGGCATCCCGCTCCCTGTTGGTGAGGGAGTTCGAAAAAAAGGAATCTTGATCGCAGTGCGTGATCGAAGAGATGGCTGGGTCGGACCGAGCTTCCGACCTGAAACGCTTCAAAGCGAGCCCAGGTTGGAAACGCACAAACCATCTACCAGAGCGAAATGGCGCTCTTGTTCGAGTGCAGACAGAAGTGTGCTCTAAAACGCGCTTGACACTGCCGACATTGTTAGAGATGGGATTTTTCCAACCGTTAGCCAAACGCCGCTATATTTCTGGCACGGGAAGGGGCTAGAATCCAAAATTCGACTCGTATGATCGCCGCGCCAGGTCAACCGGAAAGTCTGAACGCCTGCCAACGTTGGATTTCTCTCTCCGAGTTCTTGGTCGGAGGCGCCATCGTCATTGCGCACAATGTCTATCACCGCCTCCCCAACGAGGTGCCCATCCTTTTCGTGCTTGGATGGATTTCCATCCGGCTGAGGGACGGCGGGTGGAAAATGGTGGGCCTGCGCAAACCCGACTCCTGGCGCAAGACAATCTTGTGGGGCCTACTGGCCGGAGTACTGATTGTCATTGCCGGGCAGCTCGCCGCTTTCGCGGGAGCAACCATATGGCACAAGGTTGCGAAAGGACCGGCGGTGCTCAAACAGGCAAAGGAGAGTTGGAAAGGTGCTCTCTTTGGATTAGCCGTGGTCTGGACGTTTGCCGCCTTTGGCGAGGAGATGGGTTATCGGGGCTACCTGATGACGCGGGCCGCCGACGTTGGAAAGCGGTCGAAGCTGGCCTACCTTGTGGCATTGCTCGCGTCCAGTGTGCTGTTCGGCTATGGGCACTACTTCAAGGGTCCGCCCGGGATTCTGCAGTCGACCGTTTCGGGACTGATCCTCGGCGCCGCTTATCTGCTCTCGGGCCGGAATTTATGGGTGTCGATTGTGGCCCACGGTTGCGCCGATACGATCGTCATCGCGGCACTGTTCTTCGGCGTAGCGGACTAGAAAGCCGGAACGCGTCTGCAGAGATTGTACGAGCGAAAAACGTGCACACCCGAGCGCGACGATTTCGGAGCTCAGGTCCCAGAATTTAGTGCAGCGTAAGCACAGTGCGGCCGGAGAGGGCACTCTTCGCATTTTGGATTCGTACGCTTGCAGAGCTGCTGCCCATGACGCTTCAGCAGCAAGTAGGCACGGGCGCGGCCATCGAACGTTTGCGGCAATTCGCTGGCGATGATCCTTTGCTCCTCGCGGTACATCGCGGGGTAGTTGTCGCCTGCGTGCTTTTTGAGAATGCGGAGCAGTACTCCCACGCAATTGGAAGGCACAGCGGCAATCGGTGAGATTCCTGCGAACAAGAGAATGCGGTCGGCGCCAGGGTCCGCAATCCCATGAAAACTCTTGAGCAACTTGCGCGCCTTTGCGGCGGGCCCGACCAGCGCAACACGCAGATCACCTCCGCACTCATTCTCCACGCGAAAGGCCAGTTCCTGCAGGTGTTCTGCGCGTAGCTCAGGAAGCATGCCTCCCGGCTTGATCGCCGCGGCGAGTTTGTCGGGATTTGCCTTTAGCAATTTGCCGGGATCCATTCCCACTTCGCGAGTCAGAGAATTCCAGCCCTTGGTACAAGCCGCGTCGCTGGCGGGATAACCGCAATACCACCAGACGAGAAATTCATACGGCTCTACAGGAAACGAGGGCTCCTGAGCGCCATAGAACTTTTCCAGGCGATTCAGGATTTCGTTGAGCGTAAGTCGTGACTGCGGCACTGAGTTCGAAATGTTACTGTTGGGCAGAGCGGTGGTCAATGTTGAAGTGGGCGACTACAACATCACGAAATCAAAGAGTTGTGTGTCCGCAGTGCCGCCTCGACTGCATGGATAAGAACGGTCGTCATTTCTATTTTCAGCACATAGGCGAGAGCGCCAGCCTCCAACGCAGCAGCCTTCAAGTCTTCATCTCTGTTCAGGGTCAGCATAATAATTTTAGAGTTCGGCGAAAGCTGGCAAATCCTTCTCGCCGCCTCGATTCCGTTCAGACCGGGCATCGTGACATCCAGGAGAGCAACGTCTGGCTGCAGTTTAACAGCCATCTGAACAGCTTCGAGTCCGTCACACGCTTCAAAAACAATTTTCCATTCTGTTTTGCGTTGCAGGAAGGATCGGACTTTTGAACGCCAAGGGGCATAGTCATCGGCTAAAAGGACACGAAGCCCTGCCGATGAACGATGTAAATTAGCCGCCGTGGACTTCTGCACCATCGCCCCCTCATCCCCAACATGGTGCATGCAGGTAAGGACGCCATGCATTATGCTCCGTTGAGACGCACTTAACAAACGACGTATTTTCGTACAGGTTTTCCATTCCGACTCGTGTTGTCGGGATCATTCGAGTGAATGAATCTCGCATGCGCTCGGAATAAGGCCAACATTGCCTTACGCGACACACGCGAGCGGTGCCCGACCCCGCCAATAACTCCACTCGATCGCCGGTTTCCCCAACCCGACCGCGAACGGGTGTATATTGGCGGCGATGGAATGGTCAAAACGATTTTTCCTGCTTACGTTATGCGACCCCTTCGCTATTACATCAACGTCACATTGGACGGATGCTGCGATCATCGCGCAATGTTCGCGGACGAAAGTTTGCATCGTCACACGGCCGAGATCCTCAACCGGGCCGATGCCCTCCTCTTTGGTCGGGTGACTTACGAAATGATGGAGTCCGCGTGGCGGTCGTCGCCTCCTACCGGGGCGCCGCCAGGAGCGAGGCCAGATTGGATGGAACCCTTCGCCCGCACGATCGACGCGGCCAAGAAGTACGTCGTGTCGAGCACCCTTACTGCCGACCGGGTCGATTGGAACGCGGAGCTCCTGCGCGGCGATCTGGGGCAGGCCGTTCAGCAGCTCAAGCGCGAGCCGGGTAAGGGACTGCTCGTAGGAGGCGTGAAGCTCCCGCTGGCGTTGGCCGACTTGGGATTGATCGATGAGTACGAGTTCATGGTGCAGCCCAGGCTCGCGGGCCATGGTCCCACGTTGTTTGCGGGGCTATCCAAGCACATCGACTTGAAGCTCGTGAGCCGGCTGGAGTTCGCCTCGGGGGCAGTGGCCATGCGGTATGAGCCGAGAAGGTAGCCGCAAAGGCATGGGCACGATTGCGCAGGTTCAGGCCGGCGTGGTGCAACTGCTCTTCCGCAGGACAACGGTAGCTGTTGCTCTCTAACAGATAGGTAAATCGCTCGGGCCATAGCCGGGATTGTTCTTTTCGCAAAGCGCTGTCTCACGTGCGCATATGGGGCGTGATGCCGCGCTCCAGTAACCAGTGCAGAAACTCACCGTTGCCATGCGTGGCATCGGCCGCTATGGACTCCCAGCCCCGTGAACCAATGCCACGCCAGATGCATGCGCAACTCTTCCACCAGCTTGCGCTCGCCATCGAACTACCTCGAAAAAGGCGAACTGATGGCGCATAGCTTGTGGCGATCGCACTCAAGAGAGAACTGCGGTAGCAACCTTTCCTCTGCTACCGCAGCTCTCGCTGCCTAGTGAAGAGTGCAAACGCCCTGGTTGAGTGAGTCGTACACCCGGGAAAGGACGATCAACTCGTCACGATTGTCGATGGAAATGGCTTCATCAATCGTGGCGTTTACCTTGTGAATTGTCCCAAAGAGCGCGTCGCACGATGGAGGGCTGGAGTTCGCAGCATTGCCGAGCCGCGAGATCGCTTGGCGAAGAAGAATGATTTCGGCGCCGGGGATCGTGTCGCCCGTTCCGCAGACCGTTGTGGGGCCTTGCAGCAGTTGCAGGAGCGTTAGCGCTCCCACGCAAGGGTCTACGTCTGGAAACAATGCACTTACCAGAGTGCTTTGATTGAACACAAAGTTAGTACACGTACCGCTGTTTAGGAACTGGGGATGATTCTTGTAGAACCCGACGGTGCAGTGTTGGGTGACGTGGGCCGCTGCTGGCAGTGCTGCTCCCAAGAAGAAGAGCAAGCCTAGCAGCCCGTGGTGCAAGTCTTGATGCATGATCCCAGAAAGTTCTGACGTATCCACAAGCATTGTTTGTAGTATGCACCCATGGCGATGGGGACGCGCAAGCAACGAGAGAAGCAAGAAGGTATATGGATTGCGCACA
>DASRRV010000022.1:0-5196 GCA_035695545.1 Candidatus Sulfotelmatobacter sp.
GTATCTGGCTGCGTCGGGAGGGCACAAGGTTTTTCTGCGGAGACCTTTCGGAGCAGGAGCAGCAACTCGTTTGGGCGACGCAGGGTGTTCCGAAACCTGACCTGTTCGAGGCAAAAGCCGGGGGCACCGCCTGGAAATCTAAGCCCAGTTGGTACATTGTCGGTACAAAGGACCACACGGTTCATCCCGATCTAGAGCGCGCTATGGCCAAGCGCATGGGCGCCACCGTCTACGAGCTCGATAGCAGCCATGTGCCGATGCTCTCCCAACCGGAACGGGTCCTCGACGTAATCCGTACCGCAGCAAAAGCCGTTCAAGAAGCGACGGCAGCAGCCTAAGAAATCTCGGGCATCGAATATGCCCGCAGCAATTCCCGGTAACCGTTCAGTTAGGTTGGGCTGAATTGGTGTCACTTGAGGACATCGAGTCCGGCTGAACGGTTACAGGATCGAAGCCATGCTTTCTTGCTCCATTGCGGTAGGCCAGGAAGGAAATTTCGCGATGATAAGAAAAATCGAGATTGAGCGATTTAGCCTTGCCTCCTCTAAACCGTTCGATCAGGTTGTGGCGGTTCTTAACGCGGCTATCGGTCACCCGGACATGGCTGAATTCGGGAGGTCAACTCAGGCGGCCCGCTCTTTTGCCGAGCTGAAAAGCGCCGTCGAGCAAGGCTTGAGCAAAACTGGATTGATGCTGTTTATGCAACTTGATCAAGGCGCAGTTGTGCAGAAAGAAACAGGTCAAGACACACCTCGAATCATCCGTTTGCTTATCGGCAACCCACTCATCATGAAAGAGATGGCCAAGCATGTGCCGGATGCAGGCTCTTACGCGCCGATTACAGTCCTGGTGGACGACCGCGCCGATGGCGTGCATTTGTCTTATGACAGGATGGCGAGTTTTCTGGCTGCGTACGGAAACCGTGATGCCCTTCAGGTTGCGAAGGATCTGGACAATAAAGTGGAAACTCTTTTACGCGAAGCGACAGCCTAGCTGTCCGCAGTCGAGGCACGGAGTGTGAGTTATGAGTGAAGCAGGAGGGCACGCGCGGGTAATCGAGGAAACGCCTGCGTACTGGAGGGTTGTATTCGATTACCCGCCTTTCAACATCGTAGACGCCCGCATATTCGAAGCCCTACAGGATCTGCTCACGCGAATGGACGCTAGCCCGAGCCTGCGGGTCGTCGTATTCGAGAGCGCGAACCTCGAGTTTTACCTTGCCCACTTTGATTTGACCGGCAAGATAGGGGACATCATGACTGCTGTCGGATCTTCCGGCCTTCCGATCTTGATGGATACGTTCGTGCGTCTCACCAAGTCCCCGGTGGTCAGTATCGCGAAGATCCGAGGGTGTGTCCGGGGCGTGAGCAGCGAGTTTGTCCTCGCATGCGACATGCGTTTCGCCTCACGCGAGAAAACACGACTAGGCCAACCCGAAGTCGGGGTTGGTTTGCATCCCGGCGGCGGAGGTGCGGAACGCCTTCCACATTTCGTTGGCCGCGGGCGCGCGCTGGAAATCGTTCTCGGCGCGAAAGACTTCGACGGCGATACCGCGGAGCGATACGGATACGTCAACCGGTCGCTTCCGGACTTGGAACTAGACGGCTTTGTGGACGCTCTCGCGCGCCGGATCGCCTCCTTCGACCGGAGGGCAATCGCGGCGGCGAAGGGCCTCGTCAACCAGTTTCGTTGCCGTCCGCCGACCGGCTCCTCGACGCTATCACTTCTTTTGAGACCGCGCTGACCTGGCCTGAAGCGCAGCAGCGAATACAAACTTTGCTTGATCGCGGACTGCAACGGGACGTCGACTTCGAGAACCGGTGGCCCGAGGTATTGGGCACGATCGTAAGGACATAGCCACGCAAACACAAGAGCATCCATCGTCGCTGCCGGTACAGAGGAAGCTAGGTAATCAAAGTCAACAGAAAAGCGCGTGATCTAAGGACCTGTTAGGAAGTGTGCACCGGCGAGAACTCTCATGAAGACGACACCTGAACAGAACAAAAAACTCGTCTTGGAGTCCTTCGAGACGTTGTTCAACAAACGGGACTACGAAGCGGCCAAGCGCTGCTGGTCTCCCAACTACGTCCAGCACAGTGCTCATATCGAGCCAGGCCGGGACGGCTTGTTCAATCTGGTACGCAGCCTTCCTCCAACATTGAAGTACGAGCACGATCTGATCGTGGCTGAAGGGGATTATGTAATTTCTCACGGGCGATTTAGTGGTCGCGGTTCGCCCGTGAATTGGATTGCTGCCGATATCGTACGGATCGAAAACGGGCTCTTGGCTGAACACTGGGATGTGCTTCAGGACGAGGCCACGGAGGAACAGTCCAAGAGTAAAGCGCCGATGTTCGGGACAAGTTTTCCGAAATAAGCGGAGTTGCTTGATAGGAACGATCGTCGCCGCAACGGGACCCCTACACGGCTTGAGCAACAAGGCCATTAAATCGGAGATCACATGAGCAAATCCAACAAAGAAATCGCGCTCGAAGTACTCAAAAGGGCCTTTATCGATCGAGATCCGACGGTCGTAGACCAATATTTCGCAGTGAACTACAAGCAACACAACCCGGTGATCGCAGACGGCCCGTCAGCAATTGCCAAGATGATCCCGACCCTTACCGCCCTCACCTATGAACCCGGCATGGCCGTCGCGGATGGCGACCTTGTAATGGTTCACGGTCGATATACCGGCTGGGGACCGAAGCCAGTGATCGCGGTAGACATTTTCCGCCTCAAAGACGGCAAAGTTGTGGAGCACTGGGACGTGCTGCAGGAAGAAATCTCAGCCGCCAACACAGCCAGTGGTAACGCCATGTTCACAAAATCTGAGTGAGATGTATCGTACACACGCTGAGAGCAAATCTATGACAACGACCGCGGCCGCAGATCTTAAGTGGGAAGTTTTCGTGACACCAGGCATACCCATCGTTACTCGCGATCTGCCGCCGGGCATCAAGGAGGCGTATTTTCAAGCGATGGCGTCAACCCTCATCTACGGGGACAAGGACGCTGTCCTCGTCGACGCCTATATGACAATTAAGCAGGCCAATGCTTTAGCAGATTGGGTCGGTTCTAAAGGCAAGAATCTGACAACCATC
This sequence comes from Candidatus Sulfotelmatobacter sp., assembly GCA_035695545.1. Taxonomy (GTDB): domain Bacteria; phylum Acidobacteriota; class Terriglobia; order Terriglobales; family Acidobacteriaceae; genus Sulfotelmatobacter. The sequence goes on from DASRRV010000022.1 coordinate 3,105, forward strand.
TATATCACTCATGGCCACGGAGACCATTGGTTTGGAGTTGGCACACTTCTCGAGCGATTTCCGAGCGCCAGAGTAGTGGCGACGCCCAATACAGTTAAGGTCATGCGACAGAACGCTTCCAATGAGGCGCTCGATGGAGCCTGGAAACCAGGATTTCCGGGCCAGATTCCAGACAAACTGGTGATCGCCGAAGAACTCAAAGGAAATGTAGTCGATCTCGAAGGACACGAATTGGTCGCGGTGGAACTGGGTCATACCGACACGGATCACACGACCTGTCTGCATGTTCCTTCGATCGCGCTCGTGGTTGCCGGCGACGCCGCCTACAACGACGTTCACCTTTATCTTGCCGAGTCGAATGCACAGAAGCGCCAGGAGTGGATTGCCGCACTCGACAAGATTGAGTCGCTTAAACCACGCGCGGTTGTCGCTTCTCATAAACGACCCGAGAACGACGACAGTCCCAGGATCGTCGAAGAGACGCGGCAGTACATCCGCGATTTCGACCGGTTAGTGGAAAAGACAAAAACTGCTCAAGAGCTTTACGACAAGATGCTGGAACTCTATCCGAATCGAGTCAATCCCGGCTGGGCGCTGTGGAGTTCGGCTCGTGCAGTTAAGGCATAGATTGGCGCGCATGCGTTCGTGCAACTAAGAAAGGAAACGTCTAAATGTCGAACAGCGCCATTACAGCGTCCACACAATTTCTCCAGACACAAAAGGAGAAATATGCCTATCGGCGTTTTGGTAAAAAGTCCAAATACCCATTGCTCTGCTTGCAACATTTCACGGGGACTCTCGACAACTGGGATCCAGCTGTGACCGACCCGCTAGCCGCAGACCATGACATCATTCTCTTCGATAATGCCGGCGTGGGCGGCTCTACAGGCAAAGTGCCTGCGACAATGGCGGCGATGGCGGAACATGTCGCCGCGTTTCTCAATACGCTCGGGATCGCGACATGTGATGTTCTGGGATTCTCGCTCGGTGGGGTCATCTCTCAGCAGATGGTGCTGGATAATTCCAAAGTGTTTCGAAAGATGATTCTCATCGGCACGGCCCCACGCGGCGGTGAAGATATCATGCACCTCGACAAGCCGAGCCTCGCGAAGCCCCTTAGCGATACGACTCTCAAAGGCTACGAGGTACTGCAGAAAATTTTCTTTGCACCGACGGAGACCAGCCAGGCAGCGGGCAAGGAATTCATCGGACGCCTCATGCAGCGTCAGCAAGATCGCGACCCGATCTCAGGCCCCGAGGTTGCCCAAGCGCAGATAGCCGCATTTCGCGAATGGGAGAAATACTCAGGAAGTCGATTTGCTGACTTGAAGCGGATTCAGCAGCCAACGCTCGTCGTTAATGGAATCCATGACGAGATGATCCCTGTCTCAAACTCCTACTGGTTGAGCGAGAACCTGCCCAATGCTGTTCTACTAACCTACCCTGACTCAGGCCACGGATCGCTGTTCCAATGGCACGACTCATTCACGCGACAGGTAGGGGCATTTCTTGCCTCCGATTCGCTCTACGCGCCGTTTTAGACGTTCCAGAAAACGCCTCGGGCCTCGCCGTTTCTTGTCTACGCCGCCCGTTCAATCGCGAAGTAGTGCTCCGTATCGAGATCGGAGACTAGCCCAGGCCGAATCGGACGCCATCCCAGCTGCTGACGAGTTTGTGCGCTGGAAGCGGGACCATCAATCGCAAAAAAGTGGCCGATCCAACCAAAATGGCTGGCTGCCTCATCTCTGGATTTAGAGATGACTGGCAGGTTCAGGTGCTGCCCGATTTTCTCTGCGATGTCTCGAACCGGTATTCCCTCGTCGGCAACGCCGTGATAGGTGGCTCCATCGGTACCCTTTTCAAGCACAAGCCGGTAAAGATGGGCAGCATCGAGCCGGTGCACGGCGGGCCATCGGTTAAGCCCATCACCGATATATGCCGAAACGCCTTTCTCACTTGCAACCTTGATGAGAGCGGGAACGAAGCCGTGATCGCCTTCGCCGTGCACAGATGGAGGAAGTCGCACGATAGAGACGCGTGCGCCTCGCTCTGCTGCCACTTGTGTCGCCTCTTCCGATTTGCGAGGGAACGC
>DASRRV010000023.1:0-10251 GCA_035695545.1 Candidatus Sulfotelmatobacter sp.
GCCTGCAGGGCGGCGCGGGTTCGAAAGTTAGAGGCGATCAGAGCCAAAAGTGCGACGAAAAGAGAGTTGTTCATGGGGATGACTATGGTCTCACGAATGGTCGTAAACTCTGCGTTTTCAGATTGGACGGAGTTTTCGGTTTGGACAGGTTATGAGTCTCACGGCTCAAAGTGCTTCCAGACTTCTTCGCAAAGTGCTGGCTTCGAGACCCATGCAAATCGATCGAGATCCCGAACCGCCTGGTCGTAGAGGGAAACTCCCTGCACGAAGCCGAGTTCGGCATAATTCCTGGCGCGCCGCACGTCAAGCCGGGTTCTTTGATAGTTGGGATTGGCCGCCCATTCGACCACGCCGTTTGGCGTAACAATGGGATACCAAGCCAAGCCTTGGCGTTTCCGGATCGCATCATAGTCGAAACTGTATTCGCGATCGCAGAGAGCGCCCAGAGCCATAAAAGACGAAGGGTCCGCGCTCATGGCTGCGTGGGCCCACTTGGGGGGTACCACGACCATGTCGCCTGGCTTCGCCAAAATCGCGTAACACCGCCCCGGATCGTCAACCGCATACTCCTGCATAAAAATGTAGGCTGCTCCTTCCCAAATTTCATAGACTTCCGGCGGCGACCATCCGCTGTGCAAGGAGACGTGGTGCACATGCCCCTGGCTGCGTACCGTTTCTTGCCCCAGTGTTCCCGAGGCATAGATCACTGCCCCGAAAAGCAGCATTCGTCGTTTGAGTTCGGCGTGAACCTCTTCACGACCGATGTCCATCACGATGGCATAGACAGGATCAGGGCCTGTGCAGGCCGGGTTGCGTAGACTTTGCCGAATCGCGTCGAGCGAACGTGTTTCGGGTTGCGGGCCAAACGTGCCTGATTCATAGCGAAATCCCAAAGGTTCGCGGACAGGAACCACACCGATGCCGGGATCGAATGTCATGTTTCCGTCCTCACGGCTGCCCGAATGGTTGCGCATTCACTGCGCTCATCGGCCGGCCTCATGCTGTATCCTCCTGCCTGCGCCGGCACAATAAATGTCTCGGCATAGTGAATGTGAAACGGCTCGAAACCTGAGCAAGGGCTTTCGACGATCGCCTCTTCTCCTTCGACGAGGTTCAGAACGTGCACGCCCGCGGACGCGTCGTGTTCTACAACAGAGTTAAACCAGTGCCTTCTGGTCTCGATGAATTCCAATTCGTGCAATCCGGTTCGTTCTTCCCTCCAACCCCTGCCTTCGCCTATCTTCTCGATGCGATTCAACAGATTCTTCCGTACCCATTCCGTATCCCGATCCCATTGAATGTTGGCGGCGCCGCGTTCCAGGTGAATCGGGCGCGGGCGGCCATCCAGTCCCGGTCGTCCCCAATCCCACAACTTGAAGGTAAAGATGTACGGTGTCGCGCTGATTTCCAAAACCATGCTGTTCGCTCCGGAACAATGGATGGTACCGGCTGGGATGAGGAAGTGGTCATGTTTGCGAGCCGGCCACCTATTTACGTAGTTTAATGCCTGAAATGGTGCGCCACCCTGTTGTGCGTGATGCAGATCTTCGATCATAGCCTCCCGGTCGATCCCCGTCTTCAGTCCAAGGTACACGCATGCGTCCGGCGCCGCATCGAGCAAGTAATAACTTTCGTCTTGCGTGTAGGCCATTCCAAAATTGTCAATGATGTACTGATTGAGAGGGTGTACCTGCAGCGACAGATTGCCACCTTGCATGGTGTCGAGGAAATCGAAGCGAATTGGAAACTCAGTGCCGAACCTGGCATGCACGGCATCGCCGAGCAGTTCACGTGAATGCTGAAGTACCAAATCCATCGCCGGGATTTCGATATTGACACCAGCGATATTCAGAAGAACGCTGTTTTCTTCCGGAACACAATCGAAGCACCATGCGTAGTTCGGGGGGCCGTCGGGCAAGTCACACACTTCGCGCATCCACTGTCCGCCCCAAGGACCTGGATCGAAAAACGGAACCACACGAAAAGGCCGGTTTAACATGCATTGCAGGCCTGTGCGAAAAGCTTGCCCGCTCGTCATCTTGGGTGTCGTTAAATCGTGCGTGTCCAGCAGATAGTCAATCCGCTTCAGAAGGTCACGCTTGATCCGATCCGCTACGCGCCAGTCAACAAAGAAAGCTCGCTTGTATTTCGCCGCAGGGGACTCACGGATGTCTCCGGCAGGGAAGTTTCCGATCTGGTTGGCGCGCTGGCGCCGCTGGATCTCCCAACGCGCGAGATCCGCCAGAATCAGTACATCGGGTTCGGGAGCCACGAGTTCGGTTCCCGTTCCAAGTGTCAGCGTTACGCCTTCTGCCGATTTCCAGGCATCTCGAAGACGCGCAGTTCGTTGAGAGTCTGCGAAATCCTCGATGGTGAGCTGGCTCATGCGCCCAAACACCGGATCATCGCCTAAGTCGCCGCCGACTATCGCATCGATTTCTGCCGGAGTCTTCCAGCAATCGTTGGTGCGGAATATGTGGGCGGGATGCAAAGTCTCGACGAAGGCCTCGAGCACTTCATTCTCGAACACACCCGGATAAGTTTCAACGGACAATTTCCTGGCGCCCCGTGAGATCTCGGCACCAATCCGAGCGATGATCTCTCGCCATCCTTGCCAGACTGACTCCCGGCCAACTGGGACTCGAGTGGAGGGAAACTTGTCGTAGTTGGATGACCTGCGCTTCATGACTCCCGCTCAAATACGAACTTGGTAGTCACTGACGTAACAAAGTTCAAAGCTGCTCCGCATGGCCAGCACTTTTGCTCAACCAGAACTTTTCGATTTCCTCCAGGGTCCTGCCCTTGGTCTCTGGAACGCCGCGCCAGACAAAGAGAAATGCAGCGACCGAAACTACGGCGTAGAGGAGAAAAACTCCCGGAGCGGTGAATAGTCCCACGAGCGAAAGAAACGTCAGGGTAACTGACAGCGTTCCGCACCACAGGAAGACCGTGGCGACCGACATTGCCCGCCCTCTCACTCTCGTCGGACAGATTTCTGCCATCAGCACCCACGTGCCAGTGCCTACACCGACCGCGAAACACGCGACGTACGTGAGCACAAAGATCAGAACGATGATACCCGCGGCTTGAAAATGAATAGTCGTCGAGACAGCAACGAGGGACAGCGCCATCCCACCGAAAGCAGCCATCAACAGTGGCTTTCGTCCGGAACGATCAATGAGCAGCATTCCCACAATGGTCGCGGCAAAATTGATCGCTCCTATAATGACATTTGCCCACAGGGCCGTGCTGGCGGTTTGGTGTGGGACATGTTCCAGAAAAACAATCGAACCATAATAGATAATGGTATTGATTCCGGTGAACTGGCTGAAGAGTGCGATCAGGATGGCCACAATCAGCGCTTTTCGGAATGTAGGATCCAGCAACTCTCCGCTCTCTTCCGAAATCGCGGCACGGATGGCCTCAATCTCTTGCGAGGCTGCTCGCGAACCTACCATCTGTGCCATAAGTTGTTCCGCTTCTTGGTTTCGTCCCTTCTGCACCAGCCATCGCGGACTCTCCGGAATGAAAAGCAGTGTGGAAAGGAAAGCAATCGATGGCAGGGCAGCAGTGGCGAACATCCACCTCCAGTTCGATGGCCCAGCCCCCGTGAGCAGGTAGTTCACACTGTAGGACAGCAAAATTCCAGTCACGATCGCCAGTTGATTCAAAGAAACGAGCAGTCCGCGTTTTCGTGCGGGTGAGATTTCGCCAATGTACAGCGGCGATAATGTTGATGCGATACCGATTGCAACTCCGCCGAGAAGGCGAGCCACGGAAAATTGAACCACATCCCGAGGCAAGGCCGCGCCGATCGAAGACAAAGTGAATAAAGCCGCAGCACCCAGCAACACTCGCTTTCTTCCAAAGCGATCGCTGGTGAAGGCAGCTACACTGGCTCCTACGACACATCCCAGAAGAAGACTACTGGCGGCAATTTCAGTTTGCGAATCGCTCAATGCAAACTGCTTCTTAATGAAGACGATGGCGCCATTAATCACTGCCGTGTCAAAACCAAACAGCAAGCCACCGATGGCGGCTATCATGGCTGGCAGGTAAACGAAGTGAGCAGAGCCTTCCTGTAACCCCGTCTTTGGGTTCGAATTCATTTGGTGATGTGGTCACGCCACACTGCGCTTCAAATTGCCAATAAATTCTGTTTGAGAAAGACCAGGCCAGCAGCTCCCGCCACGCCGCCGTATCCGATAATTTTCTGGAATACAATCGGGATTTCTCTCCCGAGCAGAATCTTTGTCCGGCGGGAGATCTGTTCCTGAATGGGAGCGATGAGGTGCGGCCCAGCAGCCACGATGTTGCCCCCGAGGATGAAGATCTCCGGATCGAAGGTATGCAGAAAGCTCACCAAGGCGGATCCCAGATACTCAAGCGCGCGATCCACAACATAACGGGCGCATTCATCTCCCTCAGCAGCAGCCCGGAAGATCGCCTCAGGATTTGGCACTTCCCCTGTGTGACTGATCGACAATTTCGTCGGCGCTGCCCGGTGGATGTGAGCCCAGTAGTCAGACTCGATGGCGCGCGATGAAAAGTACGTCTCCAGACAACCGTAGTTGCCACAGATGCACAGCCCACCCCGCGGATCTATCGTCGTGTGACCTAAGTGCCCGGCGGCACCGTGGGCCCCTTGGAGAATTACGCCATTAACCAAAACCGCTCCACCGACACCGGTGCCGAGCGTCAGCATCACCACATTTCGCCGTCCACGGGCTGCGCCCCAAAGCACTTCGCCAATCAGCGCAACGCGTGCGTCATTTTCGGCGCAGACCGGCAGATCCCCGGCGTCGATCACCTCACTCAGGAGTCGCCCTTCCAGAAAACATAGATCGCCGGGGGAACTCTTGACGCAGGTGGACGCAGAGTCGATGATCCCTTTGCAGCCCACGCCAATTCCCCGAACGGGAGCCTTGGCGCGTCCGACCAGCGAATGAACGAAATCACGCACGGCGGAATCCGTGCGTGGCGAGGTCCCGTGGATACTTTCGAGCAGCTCTCCTCGGATGTTTACAATGGCGGCTTTGATGCCGGTTCCCCCAATGTCAACGCCAATCGCTATAGGTTCAACTGCACCAGCACTGGTGAATTTGTCGTTCACAATCGTTTGTGCATTATACTCGCTTTGTGCAACTCTACAGGGGAATCTAACCATGGCTAAAGACAGTCCGCGCGGGTAAGCCGATCCTCTTCGCGCTTCCGCTTCTCGCGCCGAAGGAGCAGAAAACCATCTGTGATTGATCCTTCTCTTAACAAAACTGGCGGCCGGCAAGCCGGCCTGGCTTTTTTTGACCAAGCCATGAACTTGCTGAACGAACTAAGAGAAACACAATCAGACGTAATACAAAAAGCGGCCGCACTTTGTGCGGAACGCATTGCCCGGGGAGGCCTTGTCTTTCTTTTCGGCAACGGCCATTCGAGGATGATGTGCGAGGAAATGACACCTCGCCAAGGATGTTTTCCGGGTTTTGTCGCCCTGGTGGAGACGGCGCTTTCAAACCATGCGGCGATTATCGGGGCGAATGGCTTGCGCTCCTCGCTTTATCTTGAAAATTACGAGGGCTATGCAGAGCACATTCTGAAGAGCTTCCATTTTGGCCCGCAGGACGCCTTCATCATTATTTCCACAAGCGGAATTCGGCCTGTTGTCGTCGAAATGGCGACGGGAGCTCGATCGCGCGGACTGCCGGTAATCGCCATCGTTTCCAAGGCCCATTCGGAAGAAGCCAAAGCGGTGCACTCCTCGGGAAAGAAGCTGGTGGACTGCGCCGACCTCGTGATCGATAATCTTTGCCCGCCAGGGGATTGCGTTCTCCAGTTGGACGGCCTGGACTGGAAGACCGGCCCAGTATCGACTATCACGGGTGCGATGATCATCAACATGATCCGCTGCGGGGTTGCCGAAGCGCTGCTGGCAAAGGGCATGAAACCCGTCATTTTGCCCAGCCATCAGTTCCTTGGCAACACGAGTGCTGTCGAGCAACTGGACGCTTTTTACGAGGTATACCGGCAGAGTCTCAAACACCTATTTGAATAGGACAAGTGAAGGAAGTCCTCTTAGTTACCGGATCGTCAGGGATCGCGGCCGCCACGGCCCGTTTGTGGGGGACCGAAAATCCCGTGTTTGTTGTTGGCATCGATACAGCCGAATGCAAAGCCCTTGCGGCAACTCTTAATGAGGCAAGTTTCGCTACCGCAGATGTTCGTGATGAAGTTGCCGTGCGGAATGCCGTTACTGCATGTTTGGGACAATTCGGGAGGATTGATGCCCTCTTTAATGTTGCCGGCATCAGCGCGCGCGCTGCCGGGGACGGCCCGCTTCACGAATGCAAGCCCGCGGCTTGGGACCTCGTCATGGACGTGCATGCGAAGGGCACATTTCTGATGTGCCGCGAGATCCTTGGGATCTGGACAAGAGAGGCACAAGCCGGCGTCATTCTCAATTGTGGCAGCGTGTTGGCGCAGAGCCCGCAACGTGACTATTTCTCAACCGTTGGCTACGCAGCCAGTAAAGGGGCCATCGAGGCGATGACCAGATCGGCAGCAGCCTATTACGCTAACGCCGGCATTCGTATCAATGTCATTGCTCCCGGATTGGTGCGCACTCCGATGAGTGTCCGGGCGCAAGCGGATCCGCGCATCGCCGAATATATGACCCACAAACAGCCACTGACCAAGGGTTTTCTGGGCGCCGAGGACGTGGCCAAGACGGCTTGCTTCCTCCTGCGCAGAGATTCGAGCCCAATGACCGGCCAAGTTGTCACCGTGGACGGCGGCTGGACGGTGAGCGAATGAGAGACAGGAAAAGAACGCTGGCAACTGCAAAGAAGTCGGATGCGATGCTCAGCTATCAAAAACAACATCGCCCATTGCGAACTACGGTTATTGGAAGCTATCCCTTGCCGGGATGGCTGGAGTTCGCATCGGCACACCTGGACCAATTCGGCGAGGCTGACATCGAAGAACTTCGCACGGACGCAGTGATCGCCGCAGTTCACGATCAGCTCGAAACAGGATTAGACGTCATTACGGATGGCGAGCAAACTCGCTATGACTTCAATCTCTCCTTCTACGGCCGGCTGGAGGGCATTAATGGAAGGGCTGTATCCACTCGCAAGTTCGGTCCCCCCGCCCACGATCAGCGAGGAAAGTATGAAGTTACCGGCCGGCTCCGGTCCCAACACGGACTCGGGGCAGTGGCGGAATTCAAACTTCTGCGGAAGGTTGCGGCCAACGGGCCGGTTTTGAAAGCCAGCGTGCCAGGCCCCTACACGCTAAGCGGCCGAATTAATCCCGGCGGCATCTACGAGGATCGCTGGGATGTGGCCGAGGCCTTGATTCCAATTGTGCGAGAGGAACTCGTACAGCTTGTCGAATGTGGCTGCCATGAGATCACTCTGGATGAGCCCTCGATGAGTTGTTACGCTCATCGCGAAAATCCGCGCCGCTTCGTCAAGATTTTTGCCGACACCGTCAAACCGATCCTCGGGCGCTGCCTCCTTTCCACTCATCTTTGCTTTGGCAATTATAAAGGCCGCGCGGTCGGCCCACGCCAGTACGCGCCGCTTTTTCCCGCATTTTTCGACCTGCCTGTAGATGAAATGCACCTGGAGATGGCCAGCCGCGAGTTCTCGGAAATCGAAAGGATTCACGAAATTGCAGACCGAGGCATTGGTGTAGCCGTTGGGGTTATCGACGTAAAGAGCTATTACATCGAGTCTCCCAACGACATCGCCGAACGCGTGCGCCTCTGCCTCAAATACGCTCCGGCGGAAAAGCTCTCTTTTGCCCCTGACTGCGGACTCAGCCAGACGGCCCGCTGGGCGGCAAAGCAGAAGTTGGCCAATATGGTGAGTGGTGTGGCCATTGTGCGAAGAGAACTCGGACTCGCGTGATTCGGTCCGTCCAGTCTCATGAGACGCTTCTGGCGGACATTCATGCCTCTGACCGCCGCGACGGTGGATTTCGTTTGTGGTGGCTGGGACAAAGCGGCTTCCTCCTGCAATGGGAAGGAATCCACGTACTGCTCGATCCTTATCTCTCGGACTCCCTGACCAAAAAGTACAGCCAGACGGACAAGCCACACGTGCGCATGACGGAATTGGCTATCGATCCTGCCAGACTCTCGTTCGCCGAGATAGTCACCTCCACCCATAACCATACCGATCATCTCGACGCGGAAACTCTCTGTCCGATTCTTGCAGCGAACCCACTTGTAAAGCTTGTGATCGCGGAAGCGAATCGAGCCTTTGTCGCGGATCGCCTGAAAATTGATGGCGATGCACCGGTTGGGCTTGATGATGGGACTTCCGCCGAAATCTCGGGTATCAGATTCTCCGGCATTGCATCGGCGCACGAGGCACTGGAGCGCGATGAGCACGGCCGCGCAAAATTCTTGGGGTATGTTCTCCAATTCGGCGGCTGGACGATTTATCACAGCGGCGACACGGTCCGTTACGAAGGGATGTCAGAGAAACTGCGCCCTTTCAAAATAGACATTGCGCTACTTCCCATCAATGGACGAACGCCAGAGCGACGTGCTCCGGGTAACTTGTTCGGACACGAAGCAGCTCAGTTGGCAAAGGACATTGAGGCGAAGTTGGTTATCCCATGTCACTTCGATATGTTTGAATTCAACACGGCCTCACCGGACGAATTCATCCGCCAATGCCGGGAGCTAGGTCAGCAATGCAAATTGCTACACTGCGGCGAACGAGTCTCTAGAAACCATTAGAATATGCCGATCCATCGGCTCGACCGGAAATGGATCGGACCCACACGAGAAACGGAAAAACTTCAGGGAAGACTGATTCTGACCAAGACTGCGCGTAAGCCCGCGTAGCTTAGTAGGTGAGCCGTGTCCACCCGAAAAACCTTAGCGGAGGCTGATTTTGGGCGGTCGATAAGTGTGGTAGCAGGACCAAGACTGAACGCAGACGCTCTTACTGTTGGTTCCAGTGGTGGTCCCGATCAGTCTTCACTTTTTTCTGGTCGTTTGGTAGAGCAGAAGATTAGGCAGCTACTCGGATGTAGCGGTGATGTAAACCTGTCCTCCGCAAAAATTCAATCGAGGCATAGAATCGACCATTTTGAAGAGCCAACTTCGCCAGGTCTGGGTCCGGATATCGCCGGAGTTCCTCGTGCTGTTGCTACTTTACTCGTCCGGGTCGCGGTGTGAAGTCGCCTCATCGTCAATCCAGTTCTCTTCGGTGTAACTCATGCCGCGACGGCCAGGAACCTTGCGAGGCGGCCCGGACTTGTAGAGAGGGCAAGAAAGAGGGCCATAGCAGAATGTCTCGGTTCGGTAGCGACGCCGCTCCGGATTCCATTGATCAATGATCATCTCGACTGCCATGAGGCAGCCCCACATGCAGCTCGTGCATTTTCCTTCGTATGTTTGCGCCGCCAGCCGCCGATGACCACGCTCGCGATAGATCGAAAGAGGCGGTGGAATACCGCACCACGGAGGTGGCTGGGTTTCTTCCTCCATCTACGTAGACTGACTCTCAGATCGCTCACCTCATAAAACTCAACGGTCTCCAGACGTGGATCAGCAACTGGCAGTGCAACTCCGGATACGGTGTCGCCCACCCGAAAACGATGTTTGGCGTGAGCCCCTTCACCCACGCCGACGAGAAATTCTCGGGCCTCGCCTCCGATACTGCCGTGCACCCTGAGCGCGTAGCCTAGGTAGGTGTGGCTGCGCTCATCGAACGAGCGGCTCAATCGAATCCGCGGTTGCACCGAAATCAACACACCCTGCCACGGAATTTTCTCAACGGTACTACTCCTTGGGATCAAGCTGCAGCCCTTTCCAGACTGTATTCGTGATGGAGTCCGCCCAGAATCGCCTTGGACACCACATGATGATCGATCGGAATGTCGTGTCCGCAGGGTTTGACTTGCTCGTAGCAGGACCCCGGATCAGGAATGCCAGGTCCGAGGCTGGAATGTGGTCGGCCCCGGTTATAATGCGCGACCCACTCTTTGAGAAGACCCCGCAGGTGCCTTTCATTCACCGGGATCAAGAAGTCCAGGCATTCGCGGCGAATTGTACCGATCACTCGCTCACAAAAAGCGTTCGCCTGAGGAGCCTGAAAAGGCGTCTTCAATACCCTCAGGCCCATTGCCTTCAGTGCTGAATCGAGTTGCGGCGAGTAGATGCTGTCCCGGTCGTGGATGACAAAGCAATGGGACTGTTCCCCCATCGTGACCTCCCGAAACTGCTGCAGCGTCCAG
>DASRRV010000024.1:0-4483 GCA_035695545.1 Candidatus Sulfotelmatobacter sp.
GATGGGGTAGAGGCCGGGTGTTGTTGCACCATTTACCGGAGTGGGGACCATCAGCTGGCGGCTATTGATCACCGTGGGCGCTACGCTTGCACCGTTGAATGTGGCCGTCGTGCCCGCTGAAGAAGTTTGCGGGAAGAAAAAACCACCTGAGAGGGTTATGTTCGCGCTTGAAGCCATCGACGACACGCTAGCAGGAGTAGAGGAGATTACGGCTGGGCGCACTGGAGCGACTGTCAAGGTCGCGGGCGGCGACGCATCCCCATTACTTCTGCGAACCACAATGTTTACCGCCTTTGCCTGTTGGAGCAGCACTGACGGAATCGTCACACGTAGCAGAGTGGAGTCGATAAATGTCGGAACAATGGGAACCCCGTCGACAAGCACCACGGAGGTGGAAAAGAAATCCGTGCCGCTCGCGGCGCTACCATTGATGTAGACGTCCTGTTGAACGGAACCCTGGGCTGCCATAGTGGGATCAATGCTGGAAATCGTGGGGCTTGGAGAGGCTGCCCCAACACTGACACTAGCGGAAGCTGATCGCGTTGGATCAGCTGAGGAAGTGGCGGTGACGGTGATTGCGCCCGGCGACTGCGCCGGAGCTACGTAGGTGCCCGCTGGGCATGCAGGGGGAGTGGGAACCAAAGGATTCGGACAGATAAAACCATGAACCGAATCGCCACCAGCGACGCTGTTCACCGACCACGTAACGCCGTGATCGTTGGTCGGACCACTGACGGCGGCGGTGAACGTGAATCTATCCTGTAGCGCGATCGTCGCCGTCGTAGGTGTTATCTGCACTGTGATTCCTGATGTGATTGTGACCGTGGCCGTTGCAAAGGCGGTGGTATCGACGGTGCTGGTTGCTACAACCAGGATTGGATTCGTAGACGGCACAGCCGAGGGCGCTGTGTAAAGCCCTCCGGCTAGAGTGGACGTCGCCTGCGTGATCGTCCCCACGCCGGTGGGGCCGGTTCCTGTTTGGCCAGGCAAAGGAGTGCAGTTGGTGGGCTGGTTTCCAGCGGTCGCCGGAGGAAGGCAAATCTGCCAGTTCACGGTGGTGGTGGTTGAGCCAGATCCAACCGCGCTGAATTGCTGCGTTCCGCGCTCGACCACTGTTGCCGTCGTCGGCGATATCGTGACCCCTACCTTGGCGGCGTTGCTCCCGCACCCCGCCACACCCGCAGCGAATAAAACTGCGACGCCCAGTCTTCCCAATCTCATTGCCCTTCCTCCGAGCGTCTGTCGCTGATTGAAATTTCGATTTCCAGAATCATTCGCATCACAAGCTTTCCTCGATCGGCGTCAATTTAGAATGTCCGGCTGATCGTGAACCGGAAAGTCTGCTTCGGTTCGATCAGGCCGGCGGGGATGCGCTGGACCTGACTATCCAGAATCGTGTCCAGCTGCGGTGCGATTTGAGTTTCAAATACTCCGGGAGGCAGCGCGGATTTCTGGGCATCTGACAGGAAAAATCCTCCTCGCGGTCCGGAAAGCGTTTGATTCAGGCGCAGATAGTTATACGCGTAATAGAATCGGAAAGGCGCATTGACAATGGGCAACTGAATGACGAATTCGATGCCGGCAGAAGTATGCGGCTTGAAGTTCGTTCCGGGAAGCACCTCGAGACTTTTAGGAATCGTCAGGTTCGGAAAATCTGCATTTGGATATTGCTGCTGGAGGGTGCTGAGCGCTCCAGGATTTAAAGCCAACTGCGATTTACGAATGATCCCGTCGAAACCGATGTCGTTGAACAGGCTCATACTCACAGGTCCCGCGATTGGAATCCGGTACTCAAAATTTCCAACGCCTTGGAAGTCGCCCCCGGGTCGCGTGGGCAGAAAAGTGACGATGGGGACATTGAGGGCCACCTGGATGGGATTGCCTCCGGGGCCAAGCCGCGTAGGATCGAAATAGGTCACCGTTGTGGTCGATGAGCTGGGAATCACTACGAATGGAGAAATCGTATAGAAATCGAATCCGCGAACGTCGTTTTCTCCACCCAGGTAAAAGCGGCTGTAGGGCGGGACGTCGGTGCCGTTGTATCCGGTAATCATGCTGGTCAAAACGCGGACGCCGATCACGTTGCGCCTATGGTGGTGAGGATGAAAATACGTCATGGTGAACGTATTCGTAAACGTGTTGGTATTGCCGCCTAAGGGTCCGCCCTCCCAGCCAACTCCGTAATAAAAGCTCTTCCCGTGCGTCGGGTTCTGCGGATTATCAACGGTGTTGTAGGAGATGGTGGGCGTGATCTTGCTCGACTGAATTCCGTTTAGAGCTGAAGGCCCCGCCAGGCTGCGAAACTGAGTAAACTCGAACAGCAATTGTGCGGATTGGCTGAAGGCGGTGATGTTGGTGGTGGAGAAACCGTAGGTGACGCCGATCCGCGTGAACTGATACTTCCGCAGAGGGTAGCTGGCGAAAATCGTGAAGCCGTGCGAGTCGGTCGTATAGTTTTGCTGAAGCGCAGGATCAATCGCAACCTGTTGCCCGAGCAGCAAGCCTTCCTGTTTCGCCTGGTTGTAGTTGAACTTGCTATAGAAGACTGTGAAGCCGGTGGAGATCGGCCTGTCAAACAAGTACGGCTCGGTGAAACCGAAAGTAGCGCCTTGCTGCAAATTGCCGAGTTGTCCTGAAATCGTAAGCGTCTCGCCGAGCCCGAGAAAATTGTTCGTCTGATACGACAGGCTGACGAACGTGCCGGCAATTCCGCTGACGCCACCCGAAAAGCTGATTGATTGTTTTCCTTTCTCTTTTACCTTGAGCTTGATGTCGACGGTGCCGGCTTTTTCATTTTTCTTGAGCTCAGCGTTTTCCGGCTTGATCGGATCGAAGTAATTCAGCTGGTTCAAACGCAACAGGCTCAATTCCCAGTAGCGGTTGTTAAATACCTGGCCCTCGTCGATCAGAAGCTGCCGGCGAATCACTTTGTCGCGCGTTGTTGTGTTTCCCGAGAATTCGATTCGGCGGACATAAAATGGCTTGCCTTGATCGAATTCCATTGTGATATTGACCAACTTCTTCGCGTCGTTCACTTCGGTGTTTGGCGTCGCTACGAAGTTGATGTAGCCGTATCCTCCGTAGAGCTTCTTGTAATCATCAATGGCCTTGCGAACCTTATCAGTCGCAAAGATATCTCCTTCCTTGAGCGGGAAGGCTCTCGCGAGGGCATCGGTCTTGAATACCAGACCCTGTTCGGGATCACTGCTCTTGAACTTAACTACCCCCATCCGATACTGCTCACCTTCTTCGATGGGGATCGTGATGTTGGTCGATTTCCCGTGTTTCGAACCTACTAGAGGCCATGGTCCAGGTATTCCGTTGCGATCCTCGTCGACGATTTTTAGAACTGGATCCTTTACCAGCACTTTGAAGTAACCGTTGTTTTGGTAAAGCCCGCGTACTCCGATTTCGAGATCCTCATCAAGCTTCTGCCGGTCGTACGTCTTGCTGAGGACCGGAATCTCGGTGAAGCCCAAAGGAATCGCGTACGGGCGATCGTGCCTCATTGCGCGGACCAGTTTTCGGTCGGAAAACGCCTTGTTGCCGTCGAACTTAATCTCTCCTACTTTTACTTTCGGACCTTCATCAATATTGAATACAAGCTTCACGGCGTTCGTCGCCGCAATTCTCTCGTAGGTCGGCTTCACCGTCGCAAATTGGCGGCCGTGCTCGGCAAGCAGCTCCTTCAGGACTACCTCGGCGCGTTTGATCTTTGTGGGATCGAATTGACTTTCCACGGAGAGGCCGACCTTACGGTCTTTGAAGCGGTCGAGGATGTCCGACTCAGTGATGGATTTGTTTCCTTTGTATTCGATACGACGGATGATGGGGCGTTCTGTCACGTAATAGACGAGAATTTTCGCGTTGGGATTGCTGGGGCTATCTTCGACTTCAAGGCGAATGTCCTCGAAAAATTGCGTGTTCCACAGCGCCTGAAAATCGCGATGAACGCCTTCTTCGCTGTAAGGATCGCCTGGACGAGAAAAAATACGAGCAAGAAGAGTATCGCGTTGAATGCGGCGATTCCCGACGAATTCAATCCGTTCAATCGTGTATTGCGGGCCGGGGGACGACTGCAAACGCTGAGCCCAAACGGGATGCACGATCGAAAGCCAGAGGAGATACACAACGACGAGAAATTGGAATCGGCGCAGAAAAATTTTCCTGCCTGCGGCCATGGTTCTGGTCAAGGCCGCACTTCCCCGCCCAAGATATTTGGCTCCCCCGCCGGACCGCTCCGTCCAGCTTGCGCGTGTAGGATTCCTAGTGGGCCACCGGGGTTGCTTCCACGACAGGTCGGAACAACAAGCCGTCGCTTGAGAGATAAATCTCAAGCGTTGCCGGCCGCTGCAGTCCGCCCTGAATGAGAGCTTCCGACAGTGGGTCTTCGACGTATTTCTGCAACGCGCGCCGGAGCGGCCGCGCGCCATAATTTCGATCGCTGCAAGTTTTCTCGAGAATCCACTGGCGCGCTTCCGGT
>DASRRV010000025.1:0-10347 GCA_035695545.1 Candidatus Sulfotelmatobacter sp.
GAAGTAGTAGATGACGAAGCCTGGGTCGAGTTCCTTTTGCTTGTCCCTCTTCGACCATAGACCAGCCTTCTCGGGGGACCCGTTATCCCTATACAGATTCTCAAAGCCAATCTCTAAGGCTTTCCCTTTTCCACCGGGACGGCACTCGCTGAAGGCCAGAGTTACGCTGCGCCAATTTCCCATAGTGGCGCGAATTATATGCTTCATGGTGCCCGCTAGGCCGCGCCCAATCTCAGAGCAGGCGGAACCCCTCTGGTAGCACGGCAGTAGCACAGCCCCTAAATAGCACCCGAGAGTGGATGCCGCAGAACCTCTATTAAACCCGCATGTTTATTGATTGAAAAGATGGTGCGCCCTGAGAGATTCGAACTCCCGACCTTCTGGTTCGTAGCCAGACGCTCTATCCAGCTGAGCTAAGGGCGCAGATCTGCTTGGCAGGAAAAACTCTGACCGATTATAGCGGAAGATTCCTTGACTGAAAACCGCAGTTCTCCGTGGTCCAAATCCGCAACCGATCCGAATATTTCCACATTATGGTCGTTCGCCGATTTTCTTAGCGTCCTCGGCGACTTTTCTCTTCATCCTTCGTGGCTAAGAGCTTTCCTCTGAACCATCCAACGCCAATTCCTTAATGTCTCATCTCAACTCTGCACAGAAACACAGGCCAAAATGGCCGTCCTCCGCCCCGAAGTAAAACTTTCCAGCGCTGCGCAATTCCTACAGACCAGCAAAACTCCTCCGCTTGTATTTTGAATAGTTTGCGGAACGGCATACCACATGCTCTAGGAAAGGGCAGACGAAGTGGCGCGCAACGGGGTGCTTCAGAGAATAACTTCGGCCAGAGGTTTTCTGTGAGCACCCCTTGCTTTTCCTTCTGTCTTGCCGGAGCAGGCCCTCCCCCAACTCTCGCTTCTCCGGCTTTTTTTTTAGGACTTTCCCTTCGAACGAGCTCCGCTCACGCCAACACAACAGGCTCCCGCACGTCGATTCCAGCCTGCCGCAACAGACGCGCCACCGCATCCTGCTTCATCCGCGAAGCGTCGAACTCCACCCGCACCGTGCGTTCTTTCCCGTTAAACACCACGCGCCGGATCCCGTACACCTCGCGCATGCTGTCGATCGCACGCAATTCATTCTCGCCAGGCAGCGCCCCGCAGTTGAATACCACTTCCAGGTACGTCATAGATCGAAACCCTTCGGTATGATGGATTTGAAGTCGCCGGCCTGACTGCCGGATGAATCCAATATAGAGCATCTACAATCAAAACTGCACTGGCCGTCGCAGATACTGGCGCAGCACTCCATATCGAATGACCCCACCACCCACCGCTTCAGAACGCGATCCCGTTTGCGGGATGTATGTGAATGCCACTACGGCAAAGCACGTGCACGAATACGCCGGCACGAACTACCACTTCTGCTGTGGCAGTTGTGCAGAGAGATTCAAAGCAAATCCTCAGGGATATCTGGATAACCGTAATCCAAATAAGCCCTCTGCTCGATCGTCAGGACTAGTCTTGCTAGACGGGACCACAAACCACGATCCCACCGCCACAGATGTGACGCTGGAACGCGATCCTGTCTGCGGCATGAATGTAAATCCTGCCACTACCAAATTCACCTACGAGTACGCCGGAAAGAAATACTATTTCTGCGCGGCCAGTTGCCTCGAAAAATTCCGTGCCGACCCCACGACGTACTTGAACAAGCCCTCCGCGGGGTTAGTAACTCTCGGCATGCCCACCGCGGAGAAATCTGCACCAGTCTCGAGAGCCGAAAGCCCGAAACCCGAGGCCGGACGCCAGCCTTCCTACGTCTGCCCTATGTGTCCCGAGGTTCGCGAGACCAAGCCCGGTGCTTGCCCCTCGTGCGGCATGGCCCTGGAGCCCGACGTTCCCGTCGCCTCCACGTGCACCGAGTACACCTGCCCAATGCATCCTCAGATCGTGCGCTCCGAGCCAGGCTCGTGCCCCATCTGCGGCATGGCTCTCGAACCGCGCACGGTGAGAGCGCACGCGGAAGAGAATCCCGAACTGCGTGACATGACGCGCCGCTTCTGGGTGAGTCTCGTCCTGTCGGCCCCTCTGCTGGCCATCGCGATGGGCGGCATGATCTGGCAAAACATGAAAGTCATGTTCGACCTTAATTTCAATGGCGCTTTGATCAATCTTCCGCGCATTGAATTCCTTCTCGCCACGCCCGTAGTCCTCTGGTGCGGCCTCCCGTTTTTCCAGCGCTTCTGGACGTCGCTCGTCAATCGCAGCCCGAATATGTTCACTTTGATCGGCATGGGGACGGGCGTCGCCTACCTGTACAGCGTGGCGGCCACCGTTGCTCCGCAAATGTTTCCTGCCGAGTTGCGTCCCATGGGCGGATATCCCGATGTCTATTTCGAAGCGGCCGCCGCGATCACCACGCTAGTCCTGCTCGGCCAGGTCATGGAACTACGCGCCCGCTCGCGCACCAGCGCCGCCCTCCGCGCTTTGCTGGATCTCAGCCCCAAGACCGCGCGTCTGCTCAACGCAGATGGCTCAGAGAAGGACATCCCCCTCGAACAGGTCAAGCCCGGCGACCGTCTGCGGGTCCGTCCCGGAGAAAGAGTTCCCGTCGATGGCATGGTCCTCGACGGCCGCAGCTCCATCAACGAATCGATGATCACCGGCGAATCGATTCCCGTCGAGAAGTCCGCCAACAGCAAAGTAATCGGCGCGACGATTAACGGCACGGGCTCCTTCATCATGCAAGCCGAGCGCGTCGGATCAGAAACTCTGCTGGCGCGAATTGTCCAGATGGTCGGTCAGGCGCAACGCAGCCGCGCTCCCATCCAGCAACTTGCCGATCGCGTTTCCGCCTGGTTCGTTCCTGCAGTAGTAGGAACAGCCGCTGTGACCTTCGGCGCGTGGTTGTTGCTCGGTCCCCAGCCGCACCTTGCGCATGCACTGGTGAACGCAGTTGCCGTCCTGATCATCGCCTGCCCTTGCGCCCTCGGCCTCGCTACGCCCATGGCCATCATGGTCGGTACCGGCCGTGGCGCCCACGCAGGTGTACTCATCAAGAATGCCGAAGTCCTCGAGACTCTCGAAAAAGTCGACACCCTGGTTGTGGACAAAACTGGAACGCTGACCGAAGGCAAACCGCGCGTCACCAGTATGTCGGATCGATTGGCCCACGATCCCGGCCTGCTGCGCCTTGCCGCCAGCCTCGAGTCTGCCAGTGAACACCCGTTGGCCAACGCGATCGTCGAGGCCGCCGCCGAGAAGAGCCTCAAACTTTCTCCTCCGCAGGAATTTCAGTCCATCACGGGGAAGGGAATCACGGGCGCTGTCGATGGCCATAAGGTCGCCATCGGAAGTGTGCGAATGATGGCGGACCTCGGCATCCTGCAAAAGCCGGAAGTCATTTCAGGAGCTTACCCCGGCGACACGATTCTCTGTCTTGCCGTCGATGGCGAGTATGTCGGCACATTCTCGATTGCTGACCAACTGAAAGCCGGAGCGGCCGATACCGTACGGGAGCTCAAGAAACGCGGCGTCCGGGTGGTCATGCTTACCGGCGACAACCGGATCGTGAGCTTACGGATCGCCAGCACTCTCGGCATCACCGCCTTCGAAGCTGAAGTCCTGCCCGAAAGAAAGCTGGAAGTCATCCGCAAATTGCAGCAGCAGGGAAAAATCGTAGCCATGGCCGGCGACGGCATCAACGATGCCCCCGCCCTCGCTCAAGCCGACGTAGGCATCGCCATGGGCACTGGCACAGACGTAGCCATGGAAAGCGGCGGCGTTACGCTAGTGAAAGGCGACCTGACCGGAATCCTCCGCGCCCGCAAGCTAAGCCAGGCCACCATGCGCAACATCCGCGAGAATCTTTTCTTTGCCTTCATCTACAACGCCATTGGTGTCCCGATCGCTGCAGGAATCCTGTATCCCGTCTTTGGCTGGCTGCTAAGCCCGATCTTCGCCGCCGCCGCCATGAGCTTCAGCTCCGTCTCGGTAATAGCCAATGCCCTCCGCCTCCGAAGAGTAAAGCTCTAGGCAAGTATGTTGCTGGGTTTTGATTGTTGGATGTTGCTTGTGTGGGCGGGGCGCCCTCGCCCGCCGCTTTTGACTCTGCTCTTGTTCCCCGCCCGAGAAGCTTCTTGCTCACCAACTGCCAACCAACCGGTTTTCGTGAGCCATGCAGGTGAATCAGCTGTTAAGACGACTTGTCTTGTTGCAGTGACGCTCATTTGATCCCCACATATGCGTCCATCTGCAAACTTTGGGGATCCGCGGCCCGCTCGTCATAGATCTCAAAATCTCCGCGATACGCGCGGTCCCCGCCCACCGCCGGCTTAGGCAGGGAATTGATTCGCATCCAGAGTCCCGGCACTACCTTCGGTGCCGGACCCTTCTCCGACGTAAACACGGCGTACTTGCCCGCAGGAATACTCTTCGCCACCATTCCCGCCGGCACTTCGGTGTCCGAGGTGACGCGCGCTCCCAGGACGAACGTATATTCCCCGTCGTGATCGCTGGCATAGTCGGTATACACGGCCACCACCGATGAGTCCGCCTTATGCGGAATTTTCGCCAGCAATCCTTCCTGCATGAACCGTCCCCACTGCTTGCCGATCACGCCCTCCGCGGTCATTTCGCGCGCATTGCTGGTGCGCGCCGCAATCCCGATCACGGTAAAAGAAGACTCGTTCACCACCTTCGGGCTCATCGCGTCTTCTCCCCTCAGTTTCTTCAACTGCTCTACTGCATTCGGGTTGTCCGCTTTCATCTGCAGGGTCTTCTCATAATTCTTAATCGCCAGATCCTTCTCGCCTACCTTCATGTACGCTTCGCCCAGGCTGTCGTACACGTTTGCCGACTGCGGATACTCTTGCGCGTTCTTCTGAAACACTTGCACCGCGTCCGCTTCTTTCCCGGAATACAGCAACATGTAACCCAGAGTGTTCAGCGTTCTCTCGTCAACCTTGGGCTCCGAATGCTCCATTTTCTTGAACTCGTCGTAGCGCCGCAACGCCGTCGGCGTTCCTTTCAGTTTTGCGATCAGGAATAAGCCTTCCCAGCTTTCCTCCTGCGGCAATTTGTAATTCCACGCATCCTCCTTCGCCACCCGGCGCAGCAGCACGTTCGCCACCGCGATGCCATTGTCCGAATTCGCCATGATCGCGACGCCCTTACCCGTATCCGCATTCATCGAAAGCAGCGCCTGAAATCCTTCGTCCGCTCCGTTGTGGCCGAATTGGCCCGGGTTATCCTTCTCCAGAAAGAAGCCCAGCCCCACCTGCTCCATCACCGGAGTCAGCATTTCCCGTGTCATACCCTGCGACAAGATGCGGTTCGATTTGCCCTGCTTCGAAAGTGCAATCTCAATGGCAAAGCGCGCCAGGTCCGTCGGAGTCGTCCATAGTCCGGCCGCCGCCATCTCCGGATAAATGTGCCATCTCCCGTGCACCGCCTTCCCATCCGAGTAGGTACCACCCGCAGTCAATTTCGCGCGCTCCGCGGGCAACGGCTGCTCATAACTGCTGCTGCTCATTCCAACCTTGTCCAGCACCGTCTCCCGCATCAGCGCCGGAAACGCCTTCCCGGTCACATCGATCATGAGCTGCTGCGCGATCGTTACGCCGCCACCCGAGTAACGCCACTTCGTTCCCGGCACCGTGTCCACCCGAATCGCTGCCGTATTCGCTGGTTTCTCACCGTTGAAAATCTGCGCTAGGGTTGGCCGAGGCTCATCCACGTCGTACCCAGGAAATCCATGCACCGTTAGCCCTGCCGTGTGCGACATCAGGCGTTTCAAAGTTACTTTTTCGGCCTTCGTGAACTCATTCTCTGGCACCTTCCACGATGTCAGCTTCTTGTTCACATCCTCATCGAGCGAGAGCTTGCCCTGCTCAACCAAGTAAAGCGCACTCGTCGCCGCCACCGGCTTGCTGATCGAGCCTGCTTGAAAAAGAGTCTCTGGAGTCACGGGTGTCTTCGAGCTCGGCTCAATGACTCCATACCCCTTCGCCCACTCGACTTGATAGTTGTCGATGACGGCGATGCTGAGTCCCGGAACGTTGTATGCCGCCATCAACTCCGCCAGGCTCAACCGCTGCGATGCTCCTCCAGCCTCGCTTGGCAACTCTACGGTCGTAGCCTCGATGCGTCCGATTTTGGCTCGTGTCTCCGCGGACTGCGCAGTACAGGCGCCGCTACACAAAATGAGAATCGTCGCGTAAACAGACGCAGTGCTGGATGTCAGGATTTGCATCGCGGACCCCACTTGAGTTTCAACGAGTAGAAACGATCAGAAACGTTTGCGCGCCAGCTGCAAGTTACAGCTTGCCGAGGAAGCCCGTGATCTCCGGATCCGTCCAGTCCACCGCCCCAATGAACTTCCGACGCATCACGCCGTTGCGGTCGATGATGTAGGTCTCCGGCCACATCTGTGTTCCATAGAGGACCGGCACCTTTTGTCCGGGGTCGCGCACCGTCAACAGGTCCACGCCGTGCTGCTTCAGAAACGACCGGTAGGCATTCTCATCCACGTCAATGCTCACGGCCAGCACGGTCACACCCTTGCCCTTCATACGGTGTTGCATCTCCACCAAGGATGGCATTTCCTCGACGCAGGGCGGGCACCAGGTCGCCCAGAAATTCAATACCACCACCTGGCCGCGGAATTGGTTCAGCGCCACCGTCCGGTCAGAATCCTGCACCGTGAACTCCGGAGCATTTTTCCCGATCCGCGGCGGCCGCGACCCGCTATAGCAGCCCGATAGGACAAGCAAAAGGAAGCCGGAAAGAACCAATGCCGGATAGGAGAGTCGTCGCACGCAGCTATAATAATAGATTCTGCATCCCAGATGGAGATTGCGAAGAAACGTGGGAACCACGGGATTTGGGAAATGTGGGGATTAGGAAAAGGACCTAAGAATGGCTTCCAGCCGTCGAGGTCCGCTTGCTAGCTCCACCAAACCACTCGATGATAGATCTTCAGTTCGACTGATGACTGCGACCGAAACAGCCACGGGTCACCCGCAAATATCGATCATTGTCCCCGCACGCAACGAAGAAGCGTGCCTCGGAACCTGTATCGAGTCGCTCTCCGCGCAGACTGGCGTGACTTTTGAGATTATCGTCGTCGACGACCACTCCACCGACCGCACCCGCGAGATCGCCGCTTCGTTTCCCAAAGTTCGCGTAATCGAAGCCGGCCCGCTCCCCCCTGGCTGGACCGGCAAGAACAACGCCGTCTCTACGGGAGCCCGCCAGGCCCAAGGCGAGTGGCTTCTCTTCTCAGACGCCGACACCATCCACCTCCCCGGCTCGCTGGCCAATGCCGTCGCCGAAGCCCTGCAGAACGGCGCGGAGCTGCTCTCCTATTCTCCGGAGCAAATCGCCGCCAGCTTCTGGGAGATGGCCACGCTTCCCGTAGTTTTCTCTGAACTGGCGCGCCAATATCCTCCCGCGAAAGTAAGTGATCCCAACTCGCCCATCGCTGCCGCCAACGGACAATTCATCCTGATTCGCCGCGTCACTTACGAAGCGGTGGGCGGCCACGCCGCAGTCGCCGGCCAGATCGTCGAAGACGTAGCCCTCGCCACCGCCGTAAAAAACTCAGGACGCAAGATTCGCTTCCGCTACGCCGCCGATCGTGTACGTACCCGCATGTACCGCAACTTCCAACAACTCCGCGAAGGCTGGACCAAGAACCTGGTCCTCCTCTTTCCCAACCCCGGTTGGCTAGCCATAAGATCGCTGACCCTTTGGGCACTCCCGTGGACTGTCTTGGCTCTCTTCCTAGACGGCATAGTGAAGCCGTGGTGGTGGAATTTGATTTTCGTCGCCGCCTTTCTTTATCTGACCATGCGGCTCCGGCGAGCCAACTTCACAACAGACATGACTCTTCTCGCGTCACTTTTCGGCATGCCCATGTTCGCCTACTTGCTCCTCCGCTCGAAACGAGCCTACGCAACCCACAACGTCTCCTGGAAGGGCCGGACCTACAACGGCTCACCCGAAGACCGCTCCAAGACGAACATTGCTCCAGCCACTCCCACGACCGCAGGACGACTCTCATGAAACTGTCAGCCCTCCTGATTCTCCCCATACTTTTTCTAGCCTCAGCACTCGGCCAAACCACAATCGAGCCCGGTTCCACCGTGGGCCCCCTCAAGCTCGGAGATTCCCAGGAGCGCGCCCTCGAACTCTTCCCTAAGAAATACGAAGACCAGCAGTGGGACGACGCCTGCGGCACCACCTACACCTGGGCCGACACGGAAAACAAAATTCGCGGAGGCACTCTCGCCATCCGCGTCAACAAAAAGGGCAAGGTATTTCAGATCGAGTCGGCCACCACTCGTTTCCAAACCGCCGAAGGCATCACCGCTCTCGATGCTCCCGACAAGGTTGAGCAGTTTTACAAAGACATGCGCGCCTTCACTCTGTTGACGCCCCCAACCGAAGCTTTCGGTTCTCGTCCTCTCGTCTTTTGGGTCGACAAGAAAAAAGGGATTGCCTTCGCCTTCGCCTACTATCCCGCGCAGCACAAGCGCTATCTCAACAAGATCATCGTCTTCGCCCCCAATAAAAACTTTTGTCCCGAACAGGAAGCTCCCGGTTCTCCCAAGTGGCAGCCGATTTCTCCGTATTCGCTCGAACCTCCGATTGCCCTGAGCCCGGAGCCCGCAGGGAACTGAGACAGGAATTCAGGAATGGTCTATCTAACCCGTAAAGCCGAATTTTCCGCTTCGCATTATTACCACAATCCCGACTTCACGCCGGAAGAGAATCGCCGCGTTTTCGGCAAGTGCAACAACCCCAATGGCCACGGTCACAACTACACGCTCGAAGTCACCGTGAAGGGAGAAGTCGATCCCCGCTCCGGCTTCGTCGTCGATCTCAAGCAACTCAAAGAAGTCATGCACCGCGAAGTTCTCGACGCCATGGACCACCGCTTCCTCAACAAAGAAGTCCCGGAATTCTTCACTCAAATTCCGACCACCGAAAATCTGGCCATAGCCGTCTGGCAGCGCCTCGAAACAAAATTACAAAAAGCCCAACTCCATCGCGTCCGTGTCTACGAAACCCCAGACCTGTTCGTAGATTTCTACGGAGAACCTTAGGAGGTAAGCTAGAAGCTAAGAGCTAGAAGCTGACTCTATGAAAGCCCATCTCTCTCGTCGTTACCTGTTCTCGGCTTCCCACCGTCTGCACAGCGCAGATATGTCCCCTGACGAAAACCGCGCCACGTATGGCAAGTGCAACAACCCCCACGGACACGGTCACAACTACACTTTGGAAGTGACGGTCAGCGGCCAGGTAGACCCAAGCACGGGAATGGTCTGCAATCTGGTCGACCTGGACGGCCTTGTCGAAGGGGAAGTTCTCTCCCGCTATAACCTGGAGAATTTGAATACGCTGCAAGAATTTGCTCAAACCGTGCCCACCACGGAAAATCTCTGCGTCGAGATCTTCGAAATATTGCAGCGTGGCTTCCCAAAGGCGCATCTTGAAAGGGTGAGACTCGAAGAAACCATGATGAACTCCTTCGAGTACGCCGGCAGAAACGAAGTCCGGAACTAGATCGAACGAAGTCCGAAAGCAAGACGGGAATAGAGTCCAAGAACGGAATAGAACCGAATTAAGACCGAATACGAGTCCGGAACGAGACCGACTAGAAGCCTGGATGAGACCGAATCGATCAAAGAACCGACGGTATTTCAGCCGCGAAGCGGCGAAAGAATGCGGCCCACGGCGCAAGCCGTGGGATAGCCAAAGAGTGAAAACAAGCCCCGTAAGGGGCGAAAGAAACTAATTTCGTATCGCATGACGAACGAAGAAAAACATAACGGCGGCCTGATTCAGATCAAGACCCGTGAAGACGTTTGCCCCAGCAAGAAGCTGACCCTCGCTGCCGTCCGCGAGAAAATCGACGCGGCCACGGCGCACGACGCAGCCGAGAAAACCGGCCCACAATACTGGCGCTCGCTCGAAGAGCTGGCCGGCAGCCCCGAATTCCAGGAGGCGCTGCACCGCGAATTTCCCAAAGGCGCTTCTGAATGGCTCGACAAAGCCTCGCGGCGCGGATTCCTCAAGGTGATGGGCGCATCGCTCGGCCTCGCCGGCATGACCGGATGCGTGAAGCTCCCGCTCGAGCCGATCGTCCCGTACGTTCGTCAGCCCGAGAACGTCATCCCCGGACGCCCACAGTATTACGCGACTGCGATGACGCTCGGCGGCTATGCGCAACCGCTGCTGGTCGAAAGCCATCTTGGCCGGCCCACGAAGATCGAGGGCAACGATCAGCATCCAGCGTCATTAGGCGGCACCGATATTTTTGCCCAAGCCTCGCTTCTGAGCATGT
>DASRRV010000026.1:0-2079 GCA_035695545.1 Candidatus Sulfotelmatobacter sp.
AAAGCGGACGCCGCAGCATTGGCTATCCTTCAACGCTCGTGTATCACCATTGAGTGGGTCGCCCCGACTGGCAGCAAATCCGCCAAATGCAATTCTGAATTATCTATATGCTCTGCTCGAGAGTGAGTCGCGGCTCGCTGGAGCGGGACTTGGACTTGATGTAGGTCTAGCAGCCCGGGGTGTAAGTAACTAATTTTCGGCACGACCAGCCGGGCCGAGCTGCGAGTCGAGCATCGTGATTCTGTGACCGATTTCGTGCAAGATATTGAGATTCGGCGTCCTGAAGGCCGATTTCGATTTTCCTGACGAATAAGTAGTAAATAAACGGCAAAAAAGAGGTCTCCCCGAGGTCTTTCCACTGCCGCGGCGTACCCGCACCCAGCACTTGCCGCAGGATCAGGCTCAAGTTGAACGCCCCCACATGGACCAGTTGCCGCTTCAGAATATTCTCGTGTCCGCGTAGATGCGTGCGCCTCATGCCGCCCGTCTCGTAGCAGTGCGCAAAGCTACGTTCCACGAGTTCGCCGCGCCGCCGCAGTAAACTCTTGCCGTAGCCGCCGCGCACGCGCCGTCGATTCTGGTACACCGCCTGTTGCTCTTCGGTTTTGCCCTCCCAGTGGCGCTGCCCCGCTTGTTTCTTTTCCGGAATGTAGGTCCGCACTTCGTAACTCTTCACCCGCTCCAAGACCGCGCCGCTGTGGTAACCCTTGTCCGCTACCACCTCTTCGATTCCCTCGACGTTGACCTTGGGCGTATCCTCGGGTCGCTGCTCCTCTGCTTCGCGTTTCACTAACTCCGCCACCGCCATCCCCGCCTCGCTCAGCGTCGCGTCCAGCGTCACGGTGTCGCCCAGGTCGGCTTCATGCAGCGTCACCGCCACCACTGCACCCGTATCTAGATCGACCGCGTGCTCGGCTTTGTGAGCCAAGTGCGTGCGCCCGTCCTTCATCTTCGCAATCCGTGCATCCCCATCTGCCGGGCTCTCCCACTCCTTATTCGACATCCGCTTCTTCCGCTTGCGGTCCAACCGTGCCAAGTCTTCCCGGCTCGGCGTCTCTATCCCCGAAGCCTTCGCCAGACCACGCAGAAACTCCTCATAGCTTTCCCCCGTGTCGCGGCGCACAATCGAGCGCATCGCCGCGTTCGCCTCCAACGTCGTTGCATCGATCGCGATCCGCTTCCCCTTCACCAACCCACGATCAGCCAGCACCCCCAGTACCCAGCCGAACACTTCGCCATGCGTTTCCACGTCGATCAAACGGCGGGTGCGCGAAATCGTCGTGTGATCCGGCGTGCCCTCATCCAACCCAATCCCCACAAAGCGCCGCAACCCCAGAGAATCCGCCAATTGCCAGGCAATCCCGCGCTCACTGTCAATGCCCTCAAAGTAGCCCAGTAGCAGCGACCGGAAGTAGATCCCCGGGGTTAGCGACGGCCGGCCATACTTAGCCGCATAGAACTTCGCGCACCGCTTCTCCACAAACTCATCGAACTTCTCCGTCTCCAGCAGTTCATTGAGCCGCTGATAGAACGGATGTCCTGGCGCCGAAGGCAGCTCCGTATGAGCAATCCAAATGTCTTCTTGCTTTTCCCGTCGCTTACGCGTCCCTATCGCCATACGCGCATTCTACGAATCCTACCTGTGGATCCTTCAAACTCTTTTGCTTACGCATCCGGACTTACACCCCGGGCTGCTAGGCAACCTTCTTTGTTGGCGATGAAATCGCGACTACCCTCATTATGGCCTTGCGCTGGGCGCTTGAGTGTAATGCCTGGTTTCGCCAGCCGTCCGGATGCAACGCTGTTACTTTCGGGGCCGCTGCTTTTCGGAGATCGAACGAATGATCAACTTGCCTCCACCTGATTTGACGAAAGGCGGTTCGGCCTGCGCCTCGGCGGCATCAAGCAATTCCTCAACCTCCGGCCTCCGTAGCGTGGCCACGCTATCGAGCCTCACAAATCGGTTCTGTTTCCCACTGCCTTGCAATATCCGGCGGGTATCAGGAATGGTCGCCCCATGGTAGAAGCTGAGACCGATTCCCTTGGCGTTTACCGCCAGCGAGACGACGCAATCGGAGG
>DASRRV010000027.1:0-3831 GCA_035695545.1 Candidatus Sulfotelmatobacter sp.
CTAGTCTCCCGTCCCAGTGATTCGTGTCGTAAGTTAAGAGGCTTGCGCGGCGGTCGTGCGCTGCGCGTAACGAGCGATGCTGGCCAAGATTTGATCCGCGGTTTTGGTCCAAACGAAGGGCTTGGGATCTTCGTTGTGCACCTCGATGTACTCGCGGATAGCAGCTTCCAAGTCTTTTACGCTGCGGAACACGCCACGTCGAATTCGCTTGTTGGTAAGTTCGGCGAACCATCGTTCCACCAGATTGATCCAGGAACCGTAGGTGGGGGTGAAGTGGACATGAAAGCGTGGGCGTTTCGCGAACCATTTGCGGATGATGGGGGTTTTGTGGGTGCCGTAGTTGTCCATGATGAAATGCACCTCCAGTCCGGCAGGCACTTGTGCCTCGATCACATCCAGGAACTGGCGGAATTCCAAGGAGCGATGACGGCGGTGCAGTTGGCCGATCACCTGGCTGGTCTTCAAGTCCAGCGCAGCAAACAGCGAAGTCGTTCCATGGCGTTTGTAGTCGTGGGTGCGGCGCTCCGCTTGCCCCGGTCGTAAAGGCAGCAGGGGTTGAGTGCGGTCGAGCGCCTGAATCTGGCTCTTCTCGTCCACGCACAATACCAGGGCGTGATCGGGCGGGTTCATATATAGGCCCACAATGTCGCGCACTTTCTCGATGAGCAAGGGGTCGGGCGACAGTTTGAAAGTGTCAGTACGATGAGGTTGCAAGCCGAAGGCGTGCCAAATGCGGCTGATGGTCATCCGGCTGAGCCCGGTGGCTTTGGCCAAGCCGCGCGTGCTCCAATGCGTCTCTCCGCGAGGCGTGCTTTCCAAGGTCTGAATGATCACCTGCTCGACCTGGGCATCGCTTACCGTGCGGGGCGCCCCGGGTCGCGGCTCGTCATACAGTCCTTCCAGGCGAGCTTGCAGAAATCGGGAGCGTCACTTGCCGACCATGCCCAGCGAAACACGTACTTTTCGCGCCACGGTTTTGTTGTCGAGTCCCTCGGCGCATGCCAGCACCACGCGCGCACGCCGAGCCAGTAGCGGCTGGCTGCGCGCCCGATGGGCCAGGGATTGAAGCCGATTGTGCTCTTCTTTGGTCAAACTCAACGGCTGTTTGGGTCGCCCGGTTCGCATCTAAGCCTCCTAGATCTTAGATGCAACCCGACCTCATTTAGTTCACTTATTTCTGGGACAGGAGACTAGCAGCCCGTGGTGAAAGTCTTGGTTCCTGAGGAGAAATTAGGTGGCAGGATTCACAGCCTAAGTTCGTACACTCGGCGTATGGCAATGGGACGAAGAGCCAATCAGGAACGACAAGAGCCCATCTGGATTCCGCAGGCGGAGTTACCGCAGACAGTGGCCCATCCGTTTTACACAAGATTGAACCAGGTGCTGGAGGAGCGCGGGTTCGATGAGTTTGTGGAAGGACGCTGTGCGACTTTTTATGCGGAACGGATGGGACGACCGTCGCTGGCGCCGGGACGCTATTTCCGCATGTTAATGATCGGATATTTTGAGGGGATTGATAGTGAGCGGGGTATCGCGTGGCGGGCGGCAGATTCGCTGGGGGTGCGGAGTTTTCTGGGAGTGGGGTGGGATGAGATGCCGCCCGATCATTCCACGATTTCGCGTACACGGCGGTTGATCGACCTGGAAACTCATCAGGCGGTGTTTAGTTGGGTGCTGGAATTGTTGGCGGAGAAAGGGCTGCTGAAAGGCAAGACGGTGGGCATTGATGGCACGACGCTGGAGGCGAACGCGGCCATGCGTTCGATCGTGCGGCGTGATTCCGGGGAAAGCTATGAGGAGTTTCTGAAGCAGCTGGCGCAGGAATCGGGGATTAGCACGCCGACGCGAGAGCAGTTGGCGAAGCTGGACCGCAAGCGTGCGAAGAAAGGGTCGAACGAGGAGTGGGTGAATCCGCACGATCCCGAGGCCGAGATCACCAAGATGAAAGATGGGAGCACGCACCTGGCCTACAAGGCCGAGCATGCGGTGGATCTGCAGACGGGAGCGGTGGTAGCCGTGAACCTGGCCAGCGGCGCGGCCGGGGACACGGAGACGATTCTGGAGACCTTGCCGCTGGCGGGCGAACAGATTACCGCAGTAAGTTGTGTGACCAATCCCCAACAAGCCGGTGACGGCGTTCCAGTGGATGGTCCGCAAGAAGTAGTGGCAGACAAGGGATACCACAGCAACGACACTCTGGAAGCATTGGCGGAAGCGGAAGTACGAACTTATATTTCAGAACCCCAGCGGGGACGACGTTGCTGGGAAGGCAAACCGGAAGCGAAGGAAGCGGTGTATGGGAACCGGCGGCGAATTGGTGGGGAGCGTGGCAAAGAATTACTGCGACAACGCGGCGAGTTACTGGAACGTAGTTTTGCGCACGCCTACGAGACCGGAGGGATGCGGCGTCTGCACCTGAGGGGACGAGAAAATATTCTCAAGCGGATACTGATTCATCTCGGCGGGTTTAATCTGTCGCTGGTCATGCGCGAGTTGCTGGGCAAAGGCACTCCTCGGGGCCTGCAGGGCAGCTCTGTGGACCAGCTTTTGGTCTTTTTGCGGCTCTGGATCGCACTCTTGCTGCGCTACAGCCTCGAAACGCGTCGCGAACTCCGCCAATGTGTTTAGACGCACCGGGTGCCGATCTAACTGTGCCGCTCTTGTTACACAGTCAGGAAATCACTTCTGCCACGGGCTGCTACGGGTTGCTGCCCGCCTTCAGCGCGCGGACCAGCTTCTCAAACTCCCGTTGATACCGGGCATGGTCGCACTCCCACCCGCTGAAGTCTGGAATGTAATGCTCCCGAATCTCCCGCCCGAATCCGTTCCTCTGTCCGCGTCAAACTTCTTCCACTTCTTCACTTCCTCAAACGGAGCGATCGTGATTGGGAACAGCATCTGTTTTTTCTCTCGCGCCTCCCGCTCGCGCGCGTTGGCAATCTCCGTCCCCCACCCAATCGCTCGCCACGCTGTGCTCCGAAAGAATGAGCAGTAGCTTGTCATGCACCCGGATGGCTTCATCAATCTGCTCATGAATCTCCCGCCCTTAGCCTGCAGGTCGGCATAGAGCCGGTCCGCAAACGCCTGGTCCTTGGTTGAGTAGCTGATGAAGCACGAGTAATACTCAATCGGCCGCCCCACCATCGACTCGATGTAGGCAATAAACTCCTCCGGCACGCCACACCCACGCAGGAAAACCTCGGGAATCTTGCCCCGCCACTTGTAGATCGTGTCGATGCCCACTGTGGAAGGGCTCGAGTGTTCTATGGTGGCGAGCGCAACCGCAGCGCTTAGGTCAAGATCGGCGAAATTTGTCCCTCCCGCCTTAGCGCCGGTGAGATTGGCGCTGCGTAAATCCGCCGATCGGAGATTTGCCCCGTATAGGTCAGCTAGGTAAAGATTCGCCCCTTGAAGATTGGCGCTCATTAAGCTTGTCCGGCGGAGGTCCGCGTCGACCAGGTCTGCCCTGTTGAGGTTTGCGCCGCGTAGGTCTGCGCCGCGTAGGTCTGCTGACATGAGGTCCGCCCTGCGGAGCTTCGCTTCTCTAAGATTCACGTGGTAGAGGTTTGTCCCGCGAAGTCCAGCCCCATGGAGATCTACCCTGCTGAGGTTTATCGCGTTCCACTACGCAATCAGCCGAAATGTGAGGCACGAAAACCCAGAGGCATTAAGGCAAGAAGTGACTGCAACAGTCTATTCGGGCAGCATGAAACCCAGGACCACTGTTAAGACGATCGCTGAACTGTTGAGCTAAGACCAGGCAAGTGACCCATGTTTGCCTGCCTCTGGCAAATGTGGGGCCGATGCAAACCGTTTCACGTACGCGCCGGG
>DASRRV010000028.1:0-6968 GCA_035695545.1 Candidatus Sulfotelmatobacter sp.
CCAAAATTACTGGAACGAGATCACCCAGACTGCGGCGATCGCGCACAATCTGAACCTTGAACAGAGTGCACGCCTTTTCGCCCTAGTCAATTTTGGCATGGCTGATGCCACGATCTCCTTCTTCGAAGCGAAGTACATCTACCACTTCTGGCGACCGGTGACTCCGGCGGAGCTCGCCGACTCCGATTGGCTGCCATTGTCGACCAAAACCGCACCGGACCCTTCATATCCAGGCGCTCACAGCGCCACCAGCAGCGCCGCCGCAACCGTCCTGAACTTTTATTTCGGAGACAGGTTCACTTTCGATGTAACATCCGAGGTCCTGCCGGGTGTCACGCGCCACTTTACCAGCTTCTCTGCAGCCAAGCGGGAAGCAGGTTTGAGCCGAATCTATGCCGGACAGCACTTCCGCTTTGATCACTTAGCTGGCCTGCGCCTCGGCCGGGAGGTGTCGAGATCGATCGTGGAGACTACGCTACGTGCAGAGTAAAACCAAGACAATTTACTCCTGAATCGAGATCTAATTGCTATGCGAGCCGGCGCGCTCTTTGGCGCGCCGGCCCGTTGAGGCCAGGAACCGAAAGCACCAAAATTGAAAACAAAGCTCGCAGGAAGTAGAGTCTTAGGCGCGGCAGTTTTCGATCCTTGATTTACAACATCTCGATCTAGTTTACTGTGGGATCGCTTCGATCAGGCTCTGGGGGGCCATTGTTGCGATGATCCTCGACAACCGGAAGCCCGCGCCCGTGAGCAGCATGCTGAACTCTGATTGCGTGCGCTCTCGTCCGGAACTCATGGCCAACATATTCAGGTCCAGAATCTTGCCGAAGTGCTTTAAGTCATTTTCCGGTACCACGGTTTCCAGCAATAACAGCCGTCCTGTGCCAGGCATAGCCTGACGACAATTTCTCAGGATTGTTGCAGCGCGTTCATCGTCCCAGTCATGCACCACTCAACAGAGACAGTACAAATCCGCACCGTCGGGAACGGAAATGAAGAAGTCGCCCGCAAGTTATGAGCATCGGCGCAGCGGCGATCCGTCGCCTCTCACCGTTCGCTCGATCGTCGTGGCGCAGTCGAAAACCGTACCTTGGATTTCCGGGTAGATCTCAAGAATCTTTTCTAGGAATCTGCCGTTGCCCCCCCGATATCCACAATCGAAGACACACCGCTGAAGTCATAGGCAAGGACAATGGCGTAGGCCAGCATCCCAGCCAGGCTAGCCATACCTTCATCGAAGGAATTCGCAGCAGCATCACTCTGCTGCAGATACTTGAACAAGCTTGTAGCGAATACCTTGTCGAAGGACGGCGAACCTCTTTGAACACCGTGCAAAAGAGCTCCGCACGCTTGGTAATGAATCTCGCCGAGGGTGATGATGATTGCCTTCAAGGATCCTGGAATGTCCGCTCGAAGGCTTTCGCCGAGAGGTGACATTGCGAAGCAATCTCCGTCGGTCTGAGTAAAGACGCCCAAGCTCGAAAGTGCGCGCATCAAACGGAAAAGCGAGCGAGCGTCAGCTTCCACCAGCACTGCGACCTCACTACATGCCCGGGGGCCGTCCTTTAAGATGTCGGCAATTCCAAGTTTGGCGGCGACGTAGATCGCTTGAGAGATCCAGTAGGCACTTGCCATTTGAAACAGGATCGGGGGGAATTGGCCCTGGGCGGTATTTCTAGCCTTACGGGTAGGGAACAGCCGACTTCTGAGCAGCAGTTTTAGCTCCGTCCAGGACTGCGTGCTCCTTGTACGGGAGATAACACGGAAAAGCGGTCTAAGAGGAATTCTAGTTATCATCGGAGAGCGGCAAGAAGTCAGCGAGAAGTTGAGGTTCTGGATTGGCCTGTTACCTGAGCGTCGTGGAGCATCTGGTCGAGCCGGGTACGATCGAGAAATTCGCCGTTGCGCACGACACCGTGGATCTTCTTGGTATTGCCTATGTCCAGCAGAGGGTCTGCATTTAGTAATACGAAATTCGCGACATACCCCGACGAAACACGGCCCCATTTTGTTGATAAACCCAAAAGCAAGGCGGGATTCGTGGCGGCGGTTTCCAACGCCTGTGACGGCGTCAGGCCGGCCTTCACGAACAAAGCCAGTTCGTCGTGGAGGCTGAAACCTGGATAGGTAAAAGGAATCGTTATGTCTGTTCCAGCAAGAAGGCGAACGCCCATCGTCTGGGCTCGATGAACTTCCTTCAGGAGTAAGTCGTACTCGCGTTTTCGCATGGCAATGTATTCCCGCGTCCGATACTTCGTCAACATCCCGTTTTCGGGTTTCCACCAGTTCAGTTCTTCCGCAGAAACGTACTGCATGCGCGGGTCGTTTTCCTTATTGAGATCGTCCACGAAGGTGAGCGCGCGTTGCGTCACAAGGGTTGGCGTGATGAAAGTGCCATTTGTAGCAAGCAGGGAGTAGGTTTTATCTACCAGTGGCTGGATAAAATGATCGAGCATCAAGGTTTCGTCATGGGCGATCTTCGCAGGAATCAGACTGAAATTCTTGGTGCGCATGGCTTCCTGAAAAGCAGATTGATCCAGGCGCCGCTCAATGTAGGCCGCTTCGACGGTTGATCCGCCAGCAAGGGCGATACCGTGTTCCAAGGACCGTTGTCCGGCGTTCGAAGCTTCGTGGACGCTGATCGCGCTGGGCAACGACGGGGATCCAAAGTTTCTTAGCTTCATTGGTCCGCACGCGACAATCTTTGGCCCGGCTTGTTGGCCCTGCGCCATTGCATTGCGCAATGAAAACCTGTCTTGGGCGACGTCACCCATATCGCGAATCCCAAGCACGCCGTTGGCGATGTCCATTTCCAAGTCACGTCTCGGATCGCGAAAATGAACGTGCATATCCCACAGCCCGGGAATCACAAACTTGCCACGGCCGTCGATCAAGCGTATGGAAGAAGAAGGGGTGAAGCGGGTCGACGATACTACACCTTTGATTGTGTCCCCAGAGATGACTATGGTTTGATCTGGTTCTGACTTGTCACTTCCTGGGTTAATCAGAGTAATGTGTGTAATCGCGTACTCGGTCGACTGTCCGAGGACTGCTCCCGTTAAACCAACCAACATGCCCAGCGTAAACAACGAACGTGACACAGCGCGGATACGTGACATCAACGGCAAAGTGCTTCTCCGATCGCTTACGGTGGATTCCTTTGTCGTCCTCGTCTTCACTTCTTCTCCGCCTCGGCAGGCCTATTGAATTGTGTCGACTGCGTGGCCACAAGCTTCCAGTCACCGTTCTGCCTTTGAAGCATGGCCAGAAAGCGAAAAGTTAGCTTCTGCGTGCTCCCCTGATAGTCCTTCCAGTTGGCTTCTATGAGACCAGAGGCAACCGCACTATTGCCAAACACCGCCACTGACATAACATCTCCGCTCAAGCTGTCATACGTGCGATCTTCCTTAGCGGCAGCGATTTCGTTTGCCTTGGTACCGACGATGCCTTGAAAATTGACCGCTTGATAGCCAATACTGAGCAGTCGGTTGAGAGCGGCATAATCCTTGTCTTTCCATGCCGCCAGATATGCCTCATATGCAGCCCTCACAGCCGTACTTTCAGATTGCTCCGCTTAGTGTCTGTCGGAAGGGACCTGGGCAGCACAAAGCAATCCGTTGCCGAGATGAAACAACTCCAGGAGAATTGAAAGTGCTCTTGACGCGAGACGTACTCGAGGAGCGTCGCATCTACGGAAACGAACTGCCGGCTTTCGCGACACGAAAGCAAGTGCGAGGGGAAGGAAGAAAACACATGAAAGGAGAGCTGTCGGACTCTCTCCCGTGCGTTTAGCTGGGAACGTTAACGCCACTCAGAAAGCCTCCCAAATGAGCGGTCGCCATCACCACAAGCAATGCGACAGCTTCGATCAAAAAGCGGTAAACCGGCGGTTCACCCTTGCTTCTTCGTGGGCGGAAGTGCAACCACCAAACCAAGCAGATTAACGCGCCGGACAGACTGCCCAGGACCAAGTGCAGGAGCAAGTTCCCTTTGAGCTTCTGACCTTCGAGCTGCAACTGCCAAGCCATGATTCCGCTAGCAATGACCGGAATCGTTGCCAGCGCGGCGACGAGCAGGTTGTAGTACGCCGCATCCGCGAAGCTGCGGCGCTTGGTCCAGTACGCAATGAGATCGAAGGCCACTGCCGTAATGAACAGGGCGATGGGAAAATGAATCAGAACCACGTGCTGCGCGTGTTTGGCAAATATGGCGGTTTTGATATCAAAAGGGTTTGGGCGCGTTAACGCGAGCGACATCATGTCAAAGTCCTCTAAAGTATGAAACGTTCGCCTGTCCCGATTATTCCCGTTCTTCAGCGTACGGCCGATCGAGCTGCACTATCCTGGGTTTTCTCAAACACGAACGTTTCCTCCTCGGCGACGAAAATAGTTGGCGTGCCTCCCGACGAGATGGAAAGTGCGTGGGCAATTGTCAGCTTCCCGCCCTCGGACGCCGCACACTCCTCCAGAGCTTCCAGAGATGGAAAATAGACTTCAGCCACGCGATGAAAGGTAGGGGGGCCGAAAGGAAAACTCAGAACCTTTGTGGCGACAATTTTCGTCTTCCCGCTTAGGTTTTCGACTGCCATCGGGACATGTTCGTTCTTATAGACATACTCGAACGCGTCGATGTCTTGTGGGCGTGGATACATCACAACCAACTTCACTGCCATTTCATGCTCCTTTATTAAGCATTCGCATTACAAAATCCGAACTTGCTGACCTGTAAAATCACGCCTACCACCTCAGCAACGCGACCTCTGCAGCCATTCCCGGACCGAGTGCGATCATCACTCCCCCCAATCACCCGGCCGGTGTTCTCCGCTCCGCACGATTTCGTCTAGAACGAACATTACGGTAGGCGAAGACATGTTCCCGTAGTTCCTCAGCACGGCTCGAGAAAAGCGCAGTTGAGCATCGGTCATTCCGAAATGTTTCTGCACGCGATCGATTACTTTGCCTCCACCCGGATGGACAACCCAGAAGCGAATCTGCGATCGGGAAAGACCATGTCGCTGAAGCAAGGGTTGAAGCGCTTTCTCAATCATTGGGCCTGCTAGGTGTTGGATCGCCTCGCCAAGGACAATTCGCGGCTTTCCATCCTTGTGTTGAAGGCCGACCTCGTCAATTCGCTCCGAATCGATAAAGGTCTCGAAGTCAATGATCCTGGGATAGGCACTGTTCGACTCTGACGCTCCGGATAGGAGAAAGGCAGCAGCCCCGTGGGCACAGATTGCATTACCGATCACGGTTTCGAGACTTCGGTCGACGTAGTAACAGGCGGAGCAGATTTCGACGGCGAGCATCAGTGCTTTTCGGTCTGGGTTAGCGCGAACGAAATCAGTGACACGTTGAAGTGTGGGCAGCGCACCAGCGCACCCGTGTCCGACGAGGAAAGCTCTCTGAACGTTGCTGTTGAAACCCATGTGTGCGACAAGACGACTACCCACGTCCGGGCAGACGTAGCCGGTGCACGTACAAACAGCAAGGAAATCTACGGCTTGAGCCGATGAGTTGGTGGCCTTCAAACAATCCAGAATCGCTCGACAGCCGGTATGCATTGCACCACGCAGGTAGCGTTGATTGAGTTGGTCGGAGCTTTCGTTCCGATTCAGGCTCCCTTCGAAATAGAAATGGCGGCAGTCGATTTCGCTGTTCAGAAAAATGTTCCGGATGCGCTTGCCTTGATAACCCGTAACACAAAAGCTCTGCTCTTGCGTCAGCCTGAGGGGCGGGTTCGCCGTTCCGATTCCGATAATGCGTGGATGGTTCAATCGTCTTCACTCAATTCAGGAGAGGATTTCGGTCTCTCTGAATGCTTGCCGTCAACTTCTTCGGCAAGTTGGGACTTGAGAGCTTTGGTAGTTTCTTCGAATCGAGCTTTTGCCCGCGCCACATGCCCGATCAGTGCCTGCAATCGTTTTGGACCAAGAACAATAACTCCGAGCGCCATAAAGAAGAAGATCTCTGTCCCAAAACCCACGTTTACTCCTTCGAGGCACTATCGGCGGCAGAACTCGCCGCGATAGGGGTTGGCTTTTCTTCGTCTGCCTTCATGGCTGACTTAAAACCACGAATGCTCTCTCCCAGTCCTTTGCCCAATTCCGGGAGCTTCTTCGGCCCAAACACAAGCAAGGCAAGGCCAAAAATGACCAGCAAATGCATCGGTTGAAACAAACCTTCGAACATATAAGCTCCTTTGTGCTTGCACGAAAAAGTGCTCTGCGTTGAACGCAGGGCTGCGCGGCAACCGTGCCTGCGCAGCCCCGGCGCCAACCAACGGCTCACTGATCAGAATCCTCCTCGGACCGAATCAGCTTCTACGGCTAGCTGGTTCACTAGGTTGAAGAATGCCGTCGACTGCCCGAGGAAAAGCAAGTCGTCAGTAAACGCCTTGATGGTTGCGACCGCGCCTCCCTGTTCGGTTGAGGTCGGCCTGATCACCGAGCACTCGGGCAGGTTCTTGCTGATGAAGGTGCAGGGTTCTGGCAAGATCAGGTTCGTCTGATCCAGTTCTGAGTTGAGAGCATTCAGATCGGGGAATGTCTGGCCAGTTACCGGATCGGTCACTCCAGCCAGAGGCTGGGCAACGGCGTTGCCTGCCTTGTCGTGCCACAGTCCGAAGTGATCGATTTCTACTCCGCCGATGCTGACGAGAATTCGCAACACCTCGGGATCTGTCGCCTTGAAAGCCAGCGTAGGATAGAGGCTCGCACCACCTTGCTCGATGAATGCAAAGTGGAACCCTGCCGTGTTTGCAATGGCCTGCATGCGAGCCTCTTGGGGGGTGGCTGGGGGGACTGGTTGTGCTTGATCCGGCGGCGTGTCGGTGTCATTGAGTGGTACTGCCGGTTCGTTGTCGATCGTGAATGGGCCTTTAAAGTTCACTCCGAAGTCTGGATTCTTGGAGCTGCGGTACCGTGTGTACCAACTGAGGTCGACATTCAACCTCATGAGATTTGTCAACCG
>DASRRV010000029.1:0-95026 GCA_035695545.1 Candidatus Sulfotelmatobacter sp.
CGGTGGAACGATTATCCAGGACGAAGAAAGTCATGATTACAGTCGCGACCGTACTCTGAACGATCAGAGCACGCACGAGGTTATGGAAATATTGCTATGGCAGTATCACATGAGCGACTGTTCATTTCAGATGAATGGAAATTAATGTGTTTTGATTTCTTGCTCCTGAGTTAAGCTCTCTGCGCACAGAAGGGAGCCCCCATGATGTGGCCTTCGAGTCGAAGAACGATCTGTGTAGGTGTCTTGGTTTTGATGTTGATCTGCGGCGTCCCAGCAAATATTCACGCTCAAGTGGCAGGTGGAACAATCTCAGGAACCGTTACGGACGGCACTGGCCGAGTGATCAACGACGTCAAGATTACGATTACCAACATCGCCACTGGTGTGACTCGGGAAGTCATCACGAACGACGAAGGTTTTTATTCTGCTCCCAACCTTCTGCCGGGAACATATGAAGTAAAGTTTGTGGCAACCGGATTTAAAGCCGAGGCGCATGGTGGCATCGAACTAACAGTCGGAGCTTCGCTCGGTCTTGATCAGGTATTGCGCGTGGGTTCGAACTTCGAGACAGTCGTGGTGCAGAGCGAGCTCCCGGCTGTACAGCTCTCCACCTCCGACATCAGTGCTGTCGTGAACGCGACCACCGTCCGTGAACTCCCCCTCAACGGGCGCAGCTGGACCGATCTCGCGCAACTGCAGCCCGGAGTAAATGCGATCCACACTCAGCCCGATTTTTCGGCAGGCACCGATCGAGGAAATCGCGGCTTTGGGCAACAGCTCACCATTTCCGGGGCACGGCCGCAACAGAACAACTATCGCTTGGACGGCGTCAGCCTCAATGACTATGCCAATGGCGCGCCGGGAAGCGTGCTTGGAGGCAACCTGGGGGTTGATGCGATCGAGGAATTCTCCGTCTTGACCAGCAACTACGAGGCGGACTATGGCAAGACGTCAGGCGGCGTGGTCAACGCGACCACGCGTTCCGGGACAAATCAGATTCACGGCAGCGCCTATGAGTTTCTCCGCAACAGTAAACTCGACGCGAAAAACTACTTCGATGTGGGCACCATCCCCCCCTTTAAGCGCAACCAGTTTGGCGGAACCATTGGTGGTCCGATCGTAAAGGACCATACTTTTTTCTTTGTAGACTATGAAGGCATACGGCAATCGAAGGGCATTACCACCGTTGCAACCGTGCCATCGCTGAATGCGCGGTCGGGCATCCTTTCATCTGGAAACGTCACCGTGGATCCGAATGCGGCTGCATACTTTACGTTCTGGCACGTGCCCGACGCGAATAGCCCTGTCCTGGCAAATGGGGACCTCGGGCAATACACCTTTGCGGGTCAACAGATCGTCAACGAGAATTTTCTCACCGCGCGTGGCGACCACAAGTTTTCCGATAATGACAGTCTGTTCGGCACTTACATGTATGACAAGACGCCCTATTCGTCTCCGGACGGATTGAACAACGTCGGGTTCACGACCCTGACTGCCAGGCAGTTCGTAGCGATCGAGGAAACCCACCTCTTCACGAATCGTTTTGCGAATTCAGTACGCATCGGCGGGAACCACGAAACCGTCAACAACAACCAGAGCCTGAAAGCTATTAATCCCGATGCAGCGAGGACCGATCTGGGCGTCGGGGGCACTGCCTTTGCGGGAAGAACAGCGGCTCAAGTATTTATTGATGGCGGCACCACGGCGTTCACCGGTGGAATCGGGGGGAGCCCTACCTACTACTATCATTGGAACTCAGTCCAAGCGTACGACGACGCGTTCTATACGGCGGGCACGCATTCCATCCGCTTTGGAGTTGCAGGCGAGAAAATGATGCTCAACGTGATCGCTGAAACTGATCCCAATGGAATCTGGCGCTTCGGAGACTTGGCCTCGTTTCTGACCAACAGTCCCAATAAATTCCAGGGTGGAATTGCCAGCACGCTCTCGCCGCGCAATCTTCGCCAGACTCTCTTTGGTGCGTATCTGCAGGACGATTGGCGCTGGAAGCCGAATCTGACGTTGAATCTCGGGTTGCGTTATGAGATGTCAACCGTAATTCGCGAGACGGCTGGCAAATTGGCCAACCTGATCAATCTGCCGGATGCCGATCCGCACCTTGGTAATCCGTTCTTCAACAATCCGACTCTGAGAAATTTTGAACCGCGCGTGGGGTTTGCCTGGGATCCGTTTCGCAATGGAAAGACCGCTCTTCGAGGCGGTTTTGGTATGTTCGATGTGCAGCCAATGCCGTATCAGTTCGTGCTTATGACGACACAGTCTGCTCCATTCTTCTCCTACACGGCAGTGAATAATCCCGGAGACGGTACATTCTTCTCAGGGCTGACGGACTTTCCCGCAAATACTCTTCGCTCCACTTACGTTCAACACACAAAGCGGAATTACGTCCTGCAGTGGAATCTCAATATCCAGCAGCAGTTGGCGCCTCGATTGGCGGCTATGATTGCTTACGTGGGTTCGCGAGGCGTTCATCAACCCTTCAAGGTGGATGAAGCTAATCTGGTGATTCCCACCAAGACGCCCGCCGGATACCTCTGGCCCAAGGTAGATCTGGACGGAAACATATTCACGTCAGTATGCAATCGCACAGATCCTAGTTCACCTTCCGACTCCGATCCCTCCTGCGCCCCTCCCATTCCGATCAATTCGAACTTCGGCTCCATCCGCGGTTTGTTCTACGAGGGACATTCTCAATACGACGCACTGCAAGCGCAATTGGCCAAGCGTATGAGCCACGGATTTCAAGTGCAGGGAACTTTCACTTGGAGCAAGAGTATCGACACGAGTTCCGCGTCCGTTGCCGGTGATACCTTTGGAAACTCAATTTCCAGTTTGCACTGGTTTGACATGAGACTTAGCAGGGGCCCCTCGGACTTTAACGTAGGTCGCACTCTGGTCGTGAACGGTACCTGGAACGTTCCAACTCCGACGAAGCTGACTGGTCCGGCGCTATCGATTCTAGGTGGGTGGGAGC
Source organism: Candidatus Sulfotelmatobacter sp. (assembly GCA_035695545.1). Taxonomy (GTDB): domain Bacteria; phylum Acidobacteriota; class Terriglobia; order Terriglobales; family Acidobacteriaceae; genus Sulfotelmatobacter. The sequence goes on from DASRRV010000029.1 coordinate 2,996, forward strand.
TCGGTTTGATCTTCACCGCCAGCGATGGTGTGCCCTTTACCGCGACCTGGGGTACGGGTGCCGATCCACAAGGAACCCTCAGCAGTGACGACTGGGCCTTCCCGAACCGGCTGGGTGGATCAGGCTGTAAGACGCTTACGCATCCAGGTAATCCCAACAATTACATCAAGACAGAGTGCTTTCAGGTCCCGACAGCGCCAGACCTCACCTTCTGGAACGCAAACTGCGATCCGGCGCCGCCCAGCTTAGGAGGGCCGCTTGCTCCCGGAGATTTGAGTTGCTTCAACCTCCGCGGCAACTCCGGTCGCAATGTCTTGACTGGTCCCGGCGTCACCTCCCTGGACTTCTCCCTCTACAAGAACAATTACATCAAGCGGATTTCCGAGACATTCAACATTCAGTTTCGAGCGGAGATCTTCAACATTCTGAATCACCCGAACTTCGCTCCGCCGGTTACTCCTGACAATGTGGACATTTTCGATGGGACGGGTTCTTCCACCGGAGTAGCAGGCTTAATCACCAATACGACAACGACAGCGCGGGAGATTCAGTTTGCCCTGAAAGTGATCTTCTAGTTATCAGAAAGAGGCCGAGGTTCTTTGCGGACGTGTTTGGTTTTATTGTTTTCGGCGGAGTATCCGCTTGCCGGCGAAAGTTGAATCTCTCAGCGGTTGCACTTAGAAGGTTTTCCGTCGTTGCCATGACTACGATCACAGACGAAACTATCTCCAAGACCGTCGCGACTTCCGACCCCGAGCCGGACGTGGCCCAGCGCGCTCGGCATCGCATCGCTCGGCGGCTCCTGCCTTTCCTGTTCCTGCTCTACGTGATCGCTTTTCTTGATCGCATGAACGTTGGTGCGGCAGCGCTGCAAATGCCACACGACCTCGGTTTCAGCGAGGGCGTGATTGGCATGGGAGCAGGAGTTTTCTTTCTTGGCTATGTGCTGCTGGAAATTCCCGGAGCGCTGATAGCGGAGCGGTGGAGTGCCCGACGCTGGATCGCGCGCATCATGATTTCCTGGGGGCTGGTCACAGTATTGATGGCGTTCATCCACACATCCCGGCAATTCTATCTCGTACGCTTTCTGGTGGGAGCTGCGGAGGCCGGATTCTTGCCTGGTGTCATCGTCTACCTTACGCATTGGTTTCGTTATCAGGACCGCGCAAAGGCGGTGGCATTTTTCTACGCGGCGAATCCTCTGTCGTATGTAATCGGCTCGCCAATAGCCGGCCTGTTATTGGGACTCTCGTGGCTCGGAATGAAGGGCTGGCGCTGGCTGTTCGTCATCGAAGGAATCCCGGCAGTCGTGTTTGGCGTCGTCACGATCTGGTACCTCACCGATTGGCCGCATCAAGCCAAGTGGCTTCCTATCGACGAGAAGTCGTGGATCACCACTGAACTGCTGCGGGAAAAGGAAGCCAAGAACCGGCGACGGTCCTTCGGCCTGTGGGCGGCGCTACGCCACCGGGACGTGATCCTCCTGACGGTGTGTTATTTCTGCGCTATGACCGGAAGTTATGGCATTGCGTTCTGGCTGCCAACCATTCTGAAACGCCTCTCGGGCAAGAGTGACCTAAAAGTCACGCTGCTGGCAGCTCTTCCATACGTTGCTGCTTTTTTCACGCAGCAAGTGAATGGCTGGCACTCCGACCGAACGGGGGAGCGTCGTTGGCACGCAGCGATTCCTGTATTCATATGTGGGCTGGCCCTTGCATTCGCGGTGATATATCGCTCGAATCCGGCCATGTCCGTGGGATTTTTTGTAGTTGCCGGCGGTGCGTTTTATGGTTTTCAGCCCGTATTCTGGGCGGTCCCCACACTGTTTCTGAGCGACTCCGCTGCGGCTGCGTCCATCGGACTGATCAATGCAGTGGGAAATCTCGGTGGCTTTGTCGGGCCTATGATGGTCGGTTATCTGGTGAACCGGACGCATTCTTTTTCCCCCGGCTTGCTGTACCTGGTGGGGAGTCTGGTTGTGTCTGGCTCGTTGATGCTCGCGGTGGGGAGACAAGCTCCTGTAAGCCACGTGAGCTCAAGTTAAGGGAATCAGGAGAGAAGTTATGAACCGGTCCGGATTTCACTTATTGGTGGGGATGTTTCTCAGTTGCGTCTTAGTGTGTTTCGCGGAAAGTCCCAAGGCCCAGGACTTCACACTCTACGTGGGGAACAGCCGCGGCGATGACATCAGTATCATCGATATAGCCTCATTGAAGGTGACTGGGGACATCAAGGCCGGAGAGCAGGTGCACGGCGTGTGTTTGCAGGCCGATGGGAAGCGTCTATTCGTTACTGTCGAGACCGACCAGACACTGAGGATCATCGACACCGCGACCCAGCAAATCATCGGGACGGTCAAAGTGTCAGGGCGCCCCAACCAGTGTGCCGCGACGCCCGACGGGAAATACGTAGCGGTTCCGATTCGCGACGGCGACAGCGTGGACGTGGTCGATGTCGCACAGCAGAAGATTGTGAAGAGGTTGCCGATCAAGGAACCGCACAACGCCCTGAATGCCGGGAGCAATCGCTACATCTACGTGAGTTCGATGGGTTCGCACGAGATCGATCTGATCGATCTGCAAAAGATGGAGTTCACCGCCCACATCCCCGTTGGCGGACGTCCGCGGCCTTACACCGTCTCCACCGATGGAAAGACCATGTACGTGGCGGTGGCCGATCTGCACGGATTTGTCATCGTGGATATTCCCGGGCAGAAAGTGATGGAAAGAGTTGAAATCCCTGCCGAGCACGCGACCCTGAAAAAACTACTATACGAGACACCCGACACCCTTACTCACGGTCTGGCGCTCACTCCCGATGGAAACGAGTTGTGGGTCTCGAGCCTGAAAGACGACGCCATGTACATTTACGACGTCAAGACGAAGAAGATCATTGGACGCGTCAACACAGGCGAAAGTCCAAACTGGATTGTTTTTACGCCCGACGGAAAGTATGCCTGCATCAGCAATGCGGAGACGGACGATGTGTCCATCATCGACGCGAAAACTCGCCGTGAGGTCACACGGGTTAAGGTCGGAAAGGTTCCTAAGCGGCTGGCTTTGGGGCCGCCCATGAAGACGGCCCAAGTCCGCTGAACGGGATTTAATCTACTCTTAATGCCGGTTTCAGACTCGTTTGCAATCATAAATACTGGAGGAACACTTGAAGCCCTTTAAAACGACAATTGTGTCGGCGGCAATTCTTGCATTCGTAATGGGCCTGTCAGCGCAGGAAAAAGCCCCCCTAAAGCTATTGCATTCAACGCCGTTGCCCCAGTTGCACGACGGAGATTTCGACCACCTCACTCCGGACGTGGAAGGCAACCGTCTCTTCGTCACCGCCGAGGAGAACTCGAAAGTCCTCATCTTCGATCTCAAGACAGATAAACTGATCCACACGATTGACGACGTCAAAGCGCCACACTCGTTGCTATATCGTGCCGACTTGAAGAAGCTGTTCGTTGTCGATAGCGACCTGGGCGAGGTCAAGATCTACGAAACCGATTCCTACAAGCCCGCAGGAAGTATCAAGGTCCGCGAAGGCGCCGACGCGAGCGGTTACGATCCTTTGTCGAAACTTTTCTATGTCGTGAATGGGGGCAAGGACGCCAAGCTGCCCAACGCTTACATCAGCGTGATCGACGTAACCATCGGCAAAACCGAAGGCGATATCAAGATCGACTCTGATGACGTCGAGGGCGTGGCCTTCGAGAAATCCGGGCCTCGGATGTTCGTTAACGTCCGTGGGAAAAATGCGGTGGAAGTCTTTGACCGGAATACCCGCGCATTAATGTCTACTTGGTCGATCGCACAGGAGGGAAAAAATCCTACCTCGATGGCCTTTGACGAGAATGCGCATCGCCTGTTCCTGGGGACGCGTGTTCCGGGCAAACTGGTGGTTCTGGACTCTGATTCGGGCAAGGCCGTAGCTGGTTACCCTGCCGCGGCAATGGTGGATGACATGACCTACGACAGTGGTAGCAAGCGCATCTACTTTGCGGGGACAGAATTCCTCGATGTGTTCCATCAGCAGGATGCGGATCACTATGACCGCGTCGGTCATATTCCAACATCGTTCCGCGCAAAGACCGGAGTTCTCGTCCCTGACTTGAAGCGCTTCTACCTAGCCGTCCCGCATCACGAAAAGCAAGTCGCGGAATTGCGGGTGTACGAAGTGTTGCCGTAACTAAAAACCTCGCCTGATCCCGCGGCAACAAGGGGCAAGTAGTCAGCGCACCGCTGCGACAGCGGAAACCTCGGCAGCGATAACTTGCCCCATGTCCCGTGTGCTGGCTTGGCCGCCGATGTCGCGGGTGCGAACATCGGAATGGGCCAGTACTTTGAAGATAGCCCGTTCGACGGCGTCGGCGGCTTCTTTTTCCCCCAGTTGTTCCAGCATCATCGCTCCTGACCAGATCTGCGCCACTGGATTCGCGATTCCTTTCCCGGCAATGTCCGGAGCAGAGCCATGGACCGGCTCAAAAAGCGAGGGATACTCGCGTTCAGGGTTTAGGTTGGCAGACGGTGCAAGCCCCATCGATCCCACGACCGCTGCCCCGAGATCGGAAAGAATGTCGCCGAAAAGATTCGATCCGACAACAACATCGAACCAGTCGGGGTGAGCAACAAAATGCGCGGTCAGAATGTCGATATGGTACTGATCCGCTTTGACGTCGGGATACTTCTTTGAAATCGCGGCGAAGCGCTCATCCCAGAAAGGCATTGCATATACGATGCCGTTGGACTTTGTGGCCGAGGTTACGTGCTTCTTTCGCGTGCGAGCCAGTTCGAAAGCGTAAGTAATGATGCGATCGCAGGCGCGGCGGGTGAAGATGGTCTCCTGCATCGCCATATCGAACTCTGTATCGCGGTTGAGCCGCCCTCCGACCTCCGAATATTCGCCTTCACTATTTTCGCGGACGATGATGAAGTCGATGTCTCCGGCCTTGCGGCCAGTAAGAGGACTCGTGATTCCCTCCAGCAAGCGCGCCGGGCGGCGGTTCACATATTGTTTGAACCCGCGGCGAATGGGGATTAGCAGGCCCCACAGCGAGATGTGGTCCGGCACTCCGGGATAACCCACCGCTCCCAGGTAGATACCATCAAACGGCCGCAACTGCTCGAGACCATCGACTGGCATCATGCGGCCAGTGTCGAGATACGTCTGGCAACTCCAATCGAAGTGCTGCCACGAGAACGACAGATCAAACCGCCGTGCTGCTGCCTCAAGCACCCGAATGCCTTCGGGCACGACTTCGCGCCCGATACCATCTCCTTCGATTACCGCTATGCGATAACTCTTCAAATTTCCCCTTTGTGACACATGTGTTTGTGAGCCGCGATAACAACTATTTGCTCAAGAGCGCCGTCAGCGTGCGCACGTCCGATACATCTTCGAGCTTGCTCACCATCTCAATGACTTGGCTCGCCTTCGTGCTCGACCAGTCCGCAAACGCAGCACAGCCGCGGAATTTTTCTGCAACCTCGTCGTAGCTCATGGGGTTGGCTGGACTGCCCTTGCCAAAATCCGCGCGTCCTGAGATCGTCCGTCCACCTTTCAAAGTGATCTTGAGAATGGTCGTCATCTTATCGTATCCCACCTTCTCCGCCTCAGGATCGACATAGAACTTGACTCGCTCGATCATCCTCTGTACGTCATCGCGGTTCACCACAGCGTCGGTGTATTTCGTCTGATCCGCTTTTCCGTCCAGCAGCAGGATCGCCATGCAAAACTCCATGCTGAACTTCGCCTGCAAGCCCGTCTTTGGGCGGTGATGCAGGAGGGTACTCTCCATATTCCGATTCGCACCCACCTCAACTCGCTCAACATCGGAGGCTCGAATCGAATTAGCCTGAATCAGCCGCGTGAGTTCGGTCATCCCGGGGTGGGTTAGGGACCCAGACGGAAACGGCTTGATAGAGATTCCCGGATTCTCGAACGTCCAGGGATTGCCCAGTCGATCCATAATTACTCTCGGATCGTAGGTGCCGCCGTAGGCATGGAAGAAACCGCGCGGGGCTTCCAGAATCTGTTCCGCTGCAGACCAGTCAATCGCAGCGAAATCTGCCGCGACCACCCCCGATTCGGTGGCGTGCCCCGCCTGAAATGGCTTCATCATCGTCCCGAAGTTTTCACGCAGACCGGCCGCTTGACTGGCGGCGACCCCGAAAGCGCGCGACGTGTGCACCACGTCCAGCCGTTGGAGTTTGGCGCAAGCTGCGGTCCCTCCGAAAACTCCGCAAGTTCCGGTGGAATGAAATCCGTCTTCATAGTGGCGCGGTGAGATTGCCTCGGCGATCTTGCACTCCACTTCCACTCCCGCCTCGTACGCGACCAGCAAATCGGCTCCGCTCCTTCCTCCGATCTCGGCTGTCGCCAGAGCAGCCGGGAGCACACAGACTGTCGGATGCACGAGCAACCCATAGACCCGGTCTTTGGCCACCGCCAGTTGTGTGTCGTCGAAGTCGTCGACGTGTATCGCAACTCCGTTGGCAAAGGCGGCGAAGCGGGCGGGAAGGTGCACTGCGCACCCCAGCACCGCCGCGCCTTTGCTTGGGGGAAAACCGAACGGTTTCAGGTATTCCTGGATCAGGCCCCAGGTCTCGGCTTTGGAACCACTCAGGGCCAAGCCCAGCCCGTCCAGGATTGACTTCTTGCCAAGTTCCAGCGATTGCGACGGGATATCCGTCAACTTCAGGTTGACCACAAACTCGGATACATGCGCGGTCAGCTTCTGCACTTGGGGAAAGCTCGTCTCCGCGCACGTCTGCGGCGTCGACGCCGCGTTGGCAAGCGCCGGCACTGAAGTCGATAGAGACCCCAATGCTGCCCATGCCCCGGCTGCGTTTCTTAAGAAATCACGCCTTCTCACATCAGTGGACATTGGATGTCACCGCTCATTTCAATTCGTTCTTGAATACCTCGTCGCCTTTTCTTAGGAATCCCGCAGGATCTGGTTGTCAAAGTCAGGGGCCCTTGCCGAAAACATGAGTGTGGGCATCGCTCAGACCAGGAAGGGCTGTGGCGTGACCCAGATTGAATACTTCAGCATCTGCAGGCGCTTGTACTTTCTCCGCCGGGCCCACCTTGACGATGCGGTCTCCGTTGACCAAGATCACCCGATTGACAACGAGTTTCTCAGTTCCTTCAAACAGGCGACAAGCCCGGCCGGCCATCCAGCGATTCGCAGGTGGCGTCGATTGGGCATGAGCGAACGTGCAGACCAGTAGCAGAAAACCGGCACTCCGTTTCTTCGGCATCGCGGGACATCAATCGTGGCGGGTACACATTAACACCCCATGAAGGCCTGATGAAACGTTATTCAGGATCGTGGACGACCAAGGGGCTCAGGCCGCGGGTATCAAAGTTCTTTCTGAACAAGATTTCATCAGACTTCGCTAACGCTTTAAGGCGAGCCGCAATATACTTAACGGCCGGAGACCGAATGCGCATTCTGCTGGTCGAAGACGAGGCGAAAGTATCCACGTTCGTGGCGCGTGGATTATCCGAGGAGAGATTCGCGGTCGACGTTGCCGCAGACGGCAAGTCGGGACTCGATCTGGCCACAACCTACCACTACGATCTCGTGATACTCGATCTTATGCTCCCGGCGTTGGACGGCAGTCAGGTTTTGCGCCGTATTCGTAAAGAAAACGTGGAGGTCCCGGTCCTGATTCTGACCGCTCGCGATGCGGTCGCAGACAAAGTTGGGAATTTTGAGGCCGGGGCTGACGACTACCTGACCAAGCCATTCGCCTTCGCCGAACTGCTGGTCCGCGTCAAGGCACTCCTCCGGCGCGGGCCCGTGACCCGCAGCAGCGTGGTGCGAGTGGGCGATCTCGAACTTGATCGCCTTTCGCAACAGATCAAGCGAGCGGGGAAACGAATCGACTTGACTGCAAAAGAGTATTCACTACTGGAATACCTAATGTCGAACGCCGGGCGGGTTCTCTCTCGAACCATGATCATCGAACACGTATGGGACCAGAGTTTCGACGGCGTCACCAACATCGTGGACGTGTACGTTCGACATCTCCGGAACAAGGTGGACGATGCCTTTGAGCAGAAGTTGATTCGCACAGTGCGCGGCGTAGGCTATACCATCGGCCACGGAGCGCAGACATGAATACTCGATCTCTCCGTTTTCGCATCACCGCCTGGTATGCCGGATTGCTGGCCGGCGCGCTGACCATTTTTGGCGTCTCCGTTTATCTCGGGCTCGAGCGATATCTCGATTGGACGCTTCAAAGAACCTTGGCTGATGAGTGCCGCACCATCGGGACGGAACTCCTTACCCAAATGCAGATCAAAGACAACTCGTGGCTGGCCACGGAGATCAACGAGGCCTACGCGCCTGAAGTGAATGGCCGCTTCATTCGCGTCGTCCGCGAGGGCGTGGGCGTCGTTTACATTTCGGGGGCACCCAAAGACGGGACATTCGACCCCTTGCGAATTCCTGTTCCGAGCGATAACGAAAAGGATGGTGCTCGAAAGATCCGCTTCGAGGCCGGGAACCGCCTGCTCATTGATTCGATGACCCTTACAACCGATGATGGGCACCGTTTCCTGGTGGAGAGTGGCGCTCCTTACGTTCAAGTCGAAGTGGTCTTGCATGGGCTTTTGCTAACGTTCGCGATCTATATGCCCTTCGTTGTCTCGTTGGCCGTGGCAGGCGGCTACTGGCTGATGCGGCGCTCTCTTGCACCGGTGGACGAGATCACAAAGAGGGCCGAAGGAATCACCTCCACGAACTTGAGTGAGCGCTTGCCAGTGATCCGGACCGGAGACGAATTGGAACGGCTGTCGATGTCGCTGAATCGCATGATCGAGAGACTGGACGAGGCCTTCCAGCACATTAATCGGTTCTCCGCCGATGCTTCCCACGAGTTGCGGACGCCTTTGACGATTCTGCAGTTGGAGTTGGAAGGTATCGCGCAAGAACGTGGCCGGGATTCCTCGCTTGGAGATCAGATTGGAAGCGCCCTCGAGGAAACACATCGGATGTCGCGAATCGTCGAAAGCCTGCTCGCCATCTCGCGCCTTGACGCAGGGGAAGTGAAGATGGACAAAACGCGCCTCGACTTGGGAGAACTGGCGGCATCAACGGTAGACGAAATGAGGCTACTGGCGGAAGAAAAGTCGATCCCGCTGCGTAGTCACACAGTCAACGTTCAGGTAGAAGGAGATCGGCCCCGCCTTCAGCAGGTCATTGTCAACCTCATCGACAACGCCATCAAATACACGCAACAAGGCGGCACGATCGAAGTCGGAGTCAGTAGCGACGGGAGAGCCGCAGTCCTCGAAGTCGTCGACAACGGTCCCGGCATTCCAGCGTATGCTCTGCCTCACGTCTTCGAGCGCTTTTACCGCGCCGACAAAGCTCGCTCACGCGCCAACGGCGGCGCCGGATTGGGCCTCTCTATCGTCAAAGCAATATGCACCGCACACAACGCTGAAATCAAAGTCTCCAGCCAGGAAGGCCGCGGTAGCTGCTTTCGTGTTGAACTTCCGCTGGCGATGCTTCCGGTGAATGATGGTGCCGCTCCTGCGCTTCGTCAACTCTGAGTTGGCGCGATGAGCGCAATCGCGAACGAGCGTCTCAAGCGAAATCTATGGGCGAACTGCCACTTGCGACCGACCTTGCCTCCTCAACCGAACCCTTACCGGTTAGCACTCCGAAGGATCGGAAATCAAAGATATGGTCTGTAGTACGCGTCTCCAGTGGCAATTTTCTGGAGATGTACGACTTCATGGTCTTTGGTTACTACGCCGCCGCGATTGGTGGTACGTTCTTCCCCAGCGGAAACCCATTCGTATCTTTGATGCTGTCTCTCATGACCTTTGGGGCGGGCTTCCTCATGCGGCCTCTGGGTGCCATCGTGCTCGGGGCGTACACCGATCTCCACGGACGCCGTGCCGGCCTCATTTTGACGTTGAGCCTTATGTCGGTCGGCATCATCACCATCGCATGCACGCCGGGATACGCGACCATAGGCCTGGTCGCTCCTCTGTTGGTACTAACTGGCCGCTTGCTTCAAGGCTTTTCCGCTGGTATGGAATTGGGCGGCGTCTCGGTCTACTTGTCAGAAATCGCCACCCCAGGGCACAAGGGCTTCTACGTCAGTTGGCAATCGGCGAGTCAGCAAGTTGCCGTAATGTTCGCCGCGCTGCTCGGAGTCGTACTAAACTCCACCCTGCCGCCGCAGCATATGTTGCTGTGGGGCTGGCGTATCCCACTGTTTCTTGGTTGTGCGATCATTCCATTCCTCTTCCGGCTGAGACATTCTCTCCAGGAAACCGACGAGTTCGTTGCCCGCAAGCACAAGCCGAGCATTTGGGAAATTCTGCACTCGCTCACCGCCAACTGGCAGATCGTGATCATTGGAACCATGTTGGTCACGATGACCACGGTGTCTTTCTACATGATCACGGCTTATACGCCCACGTTCGGTAACTCGGTACTTCACATGCCCAGCATTGACAGCCTGATCGTGACGCTTTGCGTCGGTGCATCCAATCTCTTCTGGCTCCCTGTCATGGGAGCGTTTTCCGACAGGGTGGGCCGCCGGCCGTTGCTTCTTGCCTGCACAACCCTGATGTTGGTGACAGCCTATCCGGCGACGCTGTGGCTGGTTCGCGAACCATCTTTCTCGAGACTCCTCGCGGTCGAACTCTGGCTGTCGTTTATCTACGGAAGCTACAACGGCGCCATGGTGGTTTTTCTGACCGAGATCATGCCTGTCAGTGTGCGGACCTCAGGTTTTGCCCTCGCCTACAGCCTCGCCACCGCCATCTTCGGAGGTTTCACCCCCGCCGTCTGCACGTACCTGATTCACAACACAGGAAACCGGGCGGTCCCGGGGATGTGGTTGTCCTTCGCCGCAGCATGCAGCCTTGTGGCGGCGCTCCTAGCCAGAACTCATGCAGCGGGTGACGGTGGCATAAGTAGCTGAAAGACATCGCGCTGCAAGAGGCTCGGCGATCGCCGCGGGCGGATGAATTCTCTTAACTCCGCGTTCCCGCGGGTTTTGCTATCCATGGGCTGATCGCTGTGCCAGCGATTCCCGGGAAACAGCCCGACACTAGATCTCCTGCGCAACCGCCGCCAGTACGCACGGAGTTCTTCGAGCGGGACGGGCTCAGCATCACGTCGCGACCCGCGGCACATCCGCGAATACGCAGCTCAACCCTGGCGATCGGGAGAGCGGTGGAAGTTTGTGCGCGAATCTTTCGACGAAGCGGACGTAGTGTTGTTGGTAGCCTCCGGGTAATTACGTCGCTAGAGTTCTTCCAGCATAGTTCTGCGTGGGTGAGTCACAGGGACGTACTTGTGGCCGACAACCTATCTGAGGATAGAGTCCAAGAACCTCGGCACTACCTAGGCGGCAGTGTTAGCGGCGCCAGCGCCTTCGTCTGTTGGGCTATCCGGAAGTAATCCGATTAGGAAAAGCGGGCTTTGAGTCGGCTTGGTTCCGGGCACGCGGGCCAGGAGTCGGGTTCTGGGAGGTTAACCTCGGCGAGCGTTCGTTTTGAGACTTGAGATGAGTACCGATAAACGCGGCGGTATCGATGAACGGAATGACAACGCGTTAACCCCAATCGGACCCAAGTTCTCTGACCCGCCATTTGTAAGTCACTGAGAAAATGGAGCCGAATTGCTGGCCTAGATGGCAGGAACGCTGCTGGGCCTTCTTTCTACAACAGCCCAGAGAGAGGATCGCGCTGCGTGGCGCTTCACCTTGCGAGGCACATAAGCCGCACGCAGACAGTCAGGAAGGGTCGATTCGGGCTCATGTCGCAACTGACCGACAGTGAGTCAGCCGGCTCAGATCACTCCGTACCCCTATGAGGTGAGGCAAAAACAAATGGCTTGGGCACAAGAGTGGGGATTCGAACCCGCCTGAAAACGTAAACTGAATGACTTGCAGGTGCACAGGTAGCCACCTAAGGCAACGTGAGTCCACAAAAGACGACGGGAGGCGTTTTACGGGGTTTCAGTCCGACACAAAAACGACCTCTTGTTTTCACACGATCCGACTCACTCCTGACACACCACATAGGGAAATGCGCCTACCTCAGCGCACGCCGAGAAAAACGACATGCGCAGCCAGTAAAGCTGTACGAAATGAGGCCTCGGCGCTTCACCGCCTCGAATGGCGACGAATCGCTCTTCGACCCGCCGACGACTGAGCGAAGATGTGACGATGAACACGCGGCGAATGGTATCAGGGATTGTCTGCACTCTTTATCCAGCAAGTGAAGGTGCGGTGGACGGCGGTTTCCCTGAGAATCCGAGGCAGCGGTAAATGATGACCGCTGTCGAGCTGTCAGAAAAGTTAGCGGTTAGTCGTTCCGAATATTCCAGAGCGAGCTCTTGCAGAGTGATGGGCGGTGCGAAAATAACTGTCGCCGGCTGAAGATGTGCTCTCCGAACTTGCGGCACTGCCCCCTCAGAAGAACGTCAAAAGCGCCAACCGCAGATCGTGCTTGCGTGGGACGCGAAATCTATCTCACAAATCAAAAGAAAAAAGGCGTGAAAGATGTCCACGTCACGCGGACGCCGAAGATGTTCGTTTTCTTCGGCCTGTGGTCCGAATAAGTGTTTCCGCGCCGCAGTGCGGCTTGCAGCGCGCGGGTGAGACCCTGAAACGCTGTCCGCATTGCTATCACCATCTACTAGCGAGGGCGAAAAGTAGCATTCATCCGAAAGGATTGAGATGGCATGCCGCAGCTCAATTCTGAACAACCCGTCCTCAAGCTCCTGGAAAAGGGAGAGTGGGTTGTCCTACGGGTACCAGCATTTGTCCTAATATTTGCTGGGGCTTTGAACTTCTGCGCTAAACTTATGGTCTCCAACCCACGGCTCTCGATAGCCAGCAAGCAGGCAAGCTGATGAAGAAAGCCATCACTGGAGCGATCGGTACGGTGGCGGTGTTATTCGCCGCGTTCAGCGGGTTCCTGAAAGGAATTGCTCCACCGGAGGGTCCGACCGCAATGGTCTCGGTGGGCGGCGCCTCCTTTCTTGCCTTGTGTATCGTGCTCTTTCTTTCAGCTGCTGCAAAAAAGGGAGCTAGGACCAAGGAACGCAAATTCCTCGTTGTCATCGGCGGAGTCCTTGCGGTTATCTCCGCAGCCATGATGCTCACCTATTGGCATAACCGCGAACGGCTGACCTTTGCATATCCTCCCGAAGATCCGCAAGCTGAGTACATCGCCGGGACGCACTATGAGCCGGCCGCGAAAGCATGGGCCGACCAGCGGAAAAGAAGCAAGGGCCAAGTTGTTGCCGACTTCGGCGGATTGCCCAACCGGCATCTCGTCTGGAGTGACGCCTCCATCCAGGGCGCCACAATAACGCTTATCACAAACTATCTGTTCTGCGTGCTAAGCATCGCAGGAGCTGTCTTTTGTCTGGCTCAAGCAACCGCCACTTCTGGTGATAAAGCAAAGCAAGGCGCAACATGAGAGCGAATCAACGAAATCTCCATATCGGCGCGCGAATCGCGTATTACGCGGTTGCGCTTTTAGTGCTCGTGAGCTCCGCAGCGGCACAGAGAGCGGAAGAAGATCCTGTAGCCAACCTGACACTGCTGTCGCTCGCCAAAACTCATGACGAGTCCTGCGATGTGCTCGACAGTCGCGGGCGCGCCGCATTTCGGCGTGCCGCCCTGGAATATATGGGAACCTTGTCCGATGATGAAGCTGCCAGGTCTAGAATGCGCAAATCCTTCGATGGGCGCGGACCGGATCGGTCCCATGATTGTTCTGGGAGCGAATTTCTCAATCTCATGCTGTGGACGTTTCGTGATGCCAAGGGTGAAGATCCCAGGCCACAATTCAAGGCCCTGATGACCGCCAAAGACTATGAACTGAAATGCCATGTCTTGCCAACGGGCGCGCAGAAAGATTTTTACCTCGCCGGTCGCTCATGGATCACAAATTCGGTCACCAACGAACAAGCACGGGCACTGATGTATCAGGGTTGGGATCGAGCGACCCCTTTGGGGGAGCCCGACTGTACGAAAGACGAACAGGCAATGCTTCATTTCATGGTTACCTGGACCTTCCGCGCAAAGACCCCCGGGCGGTGATCTGCGGAGTCACCTTGTCGGTTTCGCGGTGAATCGTTCGTCAGAAGCGAACGGTGCTCCAGGAATCGCCGGGGATCGAAGGCAGAAAACAATGCGTCGCATAGCGCTCGCAAGCCTGTTCCTCTGCATGGTCCAGTGCGTTTCTCCTCTTCTGAACAGCCAGGACGAATCTCTTCAACAGGAACCTATCTCTCCTGACATTAAGCAACTAATGCTGGCGGCGCGAGATACGGCTGAAAACGGCAATGTAACAGAGGCCTTAGATAACTTCACCAAGGGATTTGCTCAAGCCAAGCGCAAGATAGATGTCGATGCCGTCACTGCGGTCTGCTCTCTAGTCGCGGTGAACTTGTTCGAGAAAGGTAATGCGCGAGCCGGAGAAGAGGTACTGGACCTGGCCATCTCCCACTTCAACACAACTTCAGACAATGTCCGCCTGGAGATGATGCTTCAGATCGGCGCAAAGGCCGGCGAGAAGTACCAGGTTCGCGCGACGACCGTCAAGTATTTGCGCCAGCTCGCCGCTTATTACACGAGTCAAGGGGACTCCGAACACGAGGCGGCAGCGCTTGCGCGAATTCTCGATGGAATGGACCTGACCGTCGAAGAAATTCCCATGGACGTTACCTTACGATTGCAAAAACTCTACGCAGAGTCCAACGATCGCGTAGGCAGCGCCATGATTGACGCGGCACTGGCAGCAGCCAAAGAGCGTAACGGTAACATCGATGAAGCTCTCAAACTCTATGAAAGCGCACTTGACGGCTTTCGACAAAAGGAAGACACGCCGGGTTTGCGCAGTCTGCTAAGCCATGTCGCCAGCCTCCTTTCCGATAGACGTGACTATACGACGGCAGCCAAATACCTCGAGGACGCAGCCAGGCTAGATAGCGCCGAGCACGAGAACCATGAACTATCGATCGATCTCTTCAATTTGGCCTTGGCTTATCAACATCTGGGCCAAATCGACCAAGCCATTCGTAAGGCAGAAGACAGCCTGATGGCCGCCCGTGCGTCAGGGACGCGCTCAGAGATTGGCCACGTCCTTGCCGGGACCGCGAGCCTTTACGGTGAAGCGGGGAAACTGGATTTGGCCCTTCGCTACGTCGATGAGGCACTTGTAATTGCTCGTGAGGATGGCCTGGCCGACCTGAAACTAGAGGCGAGACAAGCTTTAGCTATGATCCGCAACCTGCAGGGCAACTCAATCAACGCAGCCGCGGATTTGGATGTGGCCGCAGACATCTCTAGAACTCAAAGTGGTCTGAAAGCCACCGCACAAGAATTGCGCAGCACCGCCATTGCCCTGTTGCTGAAGGGAGACGCGGACGCTGCTTTGCCGAAGTTCCTCAAAGCGGTGGAACAGGCCAAGGCTGAGAACGATTTGTCCGAACTGTGCCAGGCGCGGGATGGCTTGGCGGAGGCCTATGGGCACAAAGGAGACTTTTCTTCTGCCGAGTCGCCACTCGTGGAAAATCTTCAGTTTTACGAGCAGCAGCATGACACGAAAGAAATCGTGCGAACCCTGCCGAGGCTGGCCACTGTGTATGTCGGATTGGGGCGATACTACGACGCGCTCGATCGCTACGCCGAGATGCAAAGGCTGCTTGCGTCTGCCGAGGGAATCGAGATGTTGCAGGCCCGTTTGAACTCGCTGCTGGCAGTATCGGACATCTATCTCCACTTGCAACGTTACCCGGAAGCCCGGGACGCAGCGAACCAGGTACTTGATCGGAGTGCTGGGGCCGGTTTTCGGGAGTATGCAGGACGGGCCGAACGTTTGTTCGGACGCATATATCTCGCACGCCGGGACTTCGAAGCGGCCAAGACTCATTTTGTGAACGCATACCAGATTGACGGAGCGGATCTGGTTTTCAATGAAGGGCTGGTCGAGGTCTATCTGGCAACTCATCGCTCCGCTGACGCGTTAGAGGAGCTGTCGAAGGTAAAAAAAGAAAACCTCGAGCATGCGGGCGCAGATTTGAAATCACGATTCTACGCGCAGCGAGGCCTCGCGCATTTCGGTGCCGGACACTTCGATAATGCTCAGGACGATTTCAACGAGGCAATTTCCACGGTTGAATATGCCAGGCTTGACGTGGTAGGCCAGCGCAGTTTTGGCTACCTAGATGCCGGGGAGTATGGAGGGCGAATTCGCGCCTACCGCGGAATGATGGAGATTTTTGGAACGTTCGAGCACTTCGGGCTGAAGGGCAAGATTGTCGCCGTGGGGGACGAGAAAGTCGAACTTCCCATCGCGGCCCTCCATTTCGCGGAACTGGCGCGAGGTCGCAGTCAGTTCGACAGCATGCTGTCCGCCCGCTACGAAGCGCTCAACGCGCGCATTCCCAAGGCCCTTCAGGATGACGAAGCACGAATTGTGCGCGACCGGGAGCATCTGCGCAGCGAATGGGAAGCGCTCAACGCACGTGGCGAACATCCAGGACCTGAGCAAGTCGCTACCCTCCAGAGGCTGCAAGACGACGCGGGCAAACATTTGCGGGCCGTTCGCAACGCCTCCCCGCAAGCTGCGCTTACTCTGGGGCCGGGAATTGCGGGTATCGAATCCCTTGTTCTGACCGAGCACGAGGTTGTCCTGGTGTACGCCATTGGTCTTCGCAGCGTGTTTCTCTTTGTGGTTCGTAAGGGCCAGATCGAGATGCTCGCCCTGCAGCCAACCATTGAGGATTTGAGCAGCGAGGTTCAGACGTTGCGTAATCAGATGGCGAGCAAACAGTTTCCCAGAGCCCTAGCTCGCAAGCTTTATTACGAACTGCTCGGACAGGCGGAGAAGTATTTGAAGCCGGACGACAGCGTCTTCATCGCTCCGGATGGTTTTCTTGGCCTTCTGCCCTTCGAGGCGCTGATTCCGGAATCCTCCGCAGACGCGGCAGAGACGACATTCTTCGGTACACGGTATCCCATCGCGTATGTGCATTCGGTCTCCACTCTCGCACTCGCCCGGCTGGCCGGTAAGCCCTTCGGCGACAAGCCTCTGTTCGCGATTGCCGATCCGGTCTTCGATGCGAGCGATCCGCGCTACCAGCAAACACCATCTAGCTCATCCGGTACCGCATCGAGTTCCGGGCAATTGCAAGAGCCAGCTGCTCTAGGCAACAGCCGTTCGGTGCGAGGGAAGGGATATCGGCGTTTACCGGCAACCCGAGACGAGGTCGGCGCGATTGCCTCGATTATGCAAGTAAAACCGGCACCACCGGATGTGCTGATGGATTGGCTCGCAAACAAGGCATCGTTTCTCAAGACGGATTTGGGAAGTTATCGATTCATCCATCTGGCCACCCACGCTGCGGCACTCGGCGAACTCGGACGCGTGAATGAGCCTTTCTTGGTCCTTGGTTTGCCGGAAAGCAGCCGCGGGTCACAGGCGGGCGTCCGCTTCGAGGACCAGATTGTGAGATTGAGCGAGGTGAGGAACCTCAAGCTGTCGGCACGGCTTGTCGTGCTGGCGGCGTGCGATACAGGGGGCGGCGACATTCTCCAGGGTGACGGCGTTGCCAGTCTCGCCAGCGCGTTCCTGTATGCCGGTGCCGACGAGGTTCTCCTTTCATTATGGGAGCTCCCCTCGGATGCGAGTGTTTTCTTTATGCAAAACTTCTACGGCTCCCTCAAACAGGGACACAGTGAAATTGAGGCGCTGCGTTTAAGCAGAGCAAAGATGAGGGATCGTTACCCGGATCCTTACTACTGGGCGGTTTTTGTCTTATACGAAACCGGCAGTCAATGAACAACGTGCTACGCTGGTTTCGCGTAGTGCAGGAGATGGAGATGAAGTCAGGCAAAAAACAAATACTGCCCGGGTTCGTGCTCGCCTGCGCGATCGTGGCGGTCTTGCCTGTGCTCGCATCCGCAAGTGAGCAGGACGCCGCGGCCAACTACGACATACGAGTCTCGCTGTATCGGCGCGTGGATGATGCCGAACGCGCGATGCCGCAGGCGTCGTGGACCATGGCCACAATCCCCGTACCTGCGGATGTCAAGTCCATTCGCGAGCTCTTGGTGAGCAATCACATCAACTTTGATTCTGATGCCGTTGGTTTGCTCTTTGCTTTGAATCCCGACCTGGGCGACGTGCTCAGCCCCGGCGACAAGATTCGCTTCATCCAGGTTTTGGCAACCCAGGAGACCGCCAAGGCCATCTCGGACGGTTTCGTCTTGAAGATTTACTACGACGATTCGATCATCAGAAACCTGGTTGCCGCGCGCGAAAAGATCCTGGATCTCGCGGCTGATTTCTCAAGACTCCCGCCTGAGAGATTCGAGTCCGGTACTGTCCGTCAGAAGAGCATGGATTGCATTACTGGTATTTCCCACGACTTCAAAGAAGTCGCGAATGTCTTGGAGTACAGGGATCAGCCGACAAACCATGAAGCCCTCTCCCAACTCCGCGGTGACGTGCAACTCGTGGTTCGAACCCTTGAACCGACCCTCACCGGAAATCAACGAGTCACAGCCGTGGACCAAGCGACCATGTGTGAAGTCGCCAATGACCTGAGGATCAAGCGGGAAGGATTCGAAGGCACCCGAGGCCCGTCGCTCCTGAGGTTTCCCCGGGCTCATTTGCTCGTGAACACCTATGACTCGGTGACCCACAATCCGGTCACGAAGCTGAGAATTCACTTTGTCGCTGCAGCGCTGCAGAATGATCCGCTTCAAGAACAGACTTTTTCCGCTCTGTCGCCGGTCGACGTTCCCCTCCCTGAAGCCGATTATGTTTTCTGGGTCACTAAGGATGGCGATACCACCCCGATCTCCGGCCGAACACTAGCGTCGGTGCGGCAGCAACAAGACTCCAAGCCACAGATTCTGGAGATCCTGGTAAAGCCGTGACCTGAAGGTGCGACCCGACGAGCGGCATTGGGCTGTTTTTCCCCAACCCCATTCCTCATACCTGGTCGCCCGATGGCACTCGCCTTCGATTCACGGTCTGGAGTCCCCAGCACGATTCGCCGTCGATTTGGGAGGCTAATTCCGCCTTTCGTGTTTCTTGGCAGCCCAGCGTCCGTTCTTAAGTTTTCGTAATGCCGGTGAACCCAGCTTTTTCCGCGTGCCCAGTGATTAAAAGACCCAGAGACCATGAAATGACACATTTCTGTTGATTAGATGATAAACATGTGGAGATCGTGGATGAGGTGACCCGCGGATGTGCATGGGGGGCGGGCCGAGCGGGGGTGGCGCGGCCAGTGAGATTTACCGTTCATGGGCCAATACCCGTCGTACAATACCCCATCCATACCCCCAGCCAGGAGCTTTCGCGACGCTCTCGAAATTTGTCAGATTAAGGGCGCGATTCGGTTTGAAAGGAGTTGCGATCTTGCCTTGGCGCAACGACAACCGTTCCCGAAGATGTGATCCTTAATGGTCGTAGGCAACTTGCTTCTTGACTTTTGCAATCTGACACTAGGCGGAAAATTCTTGGACACATCCTCAATTCGAATTCTGGTCGTAGAAGACAACGAACACTTTCGGAGGTTTGTCCTCTCTACGTTACAGCATAAGTGGGAAGAAAAGTATATTCGGGCCGTCTCTGACGGCTTGGAAGCCGTTCGAGAGGCGCAAGCACTTCAGCCGGGCCTGATTCTTCTGGACATCGGACTTCCAAACCTGAACGGACTTGAAGCGGCTCG
Organism: Candidatus Sulfotelmatobacter sp.; assembly: GCA_035695545.1. Classification (GTDB taxonomy): domain Bacteria; phylum Acidobacteriota; class Terriglobia; order Terriglobales; family Acidobacteriaceae; genus Sulfotelmatobacter. Next base: position 22,731 of record DASRRV010000029.1, read on the forward strand.
CCGAATCCGCAGTCTTTCTCCGACCTCCAAGATAATCTTTGTAACTCAAGAATCCTCTGCCGATATGGTGCAAGAAGCCCTAAACATCGGCGCATCTGGCTACGTGGTGAAGGCGGATGCTGGGAGAGATTTGATTGCGGCTGTCACGGCTGTGCTCCGGGGCGAGCAGTTTCTGGGCAGCAGATTCGCCGGGCATCACTTCACCGGAACTTCGAATTTGCGAACCACCGATACTCCCGCGCACAACGAATCTCCCGCGTCCAGGCCGATCCCGATTCGGAAGTCAGAGAGCGCTCACCGCCATGAGGCTCATTTCTGTCCTAACGATGAGTCCTTGCTGGATGGACTTACACAGTTCATTGAGACTGCCTTAAAAGCTGAGGGTGCAGTCATTGTTTTCGCGAGCGAATCGCACCGGGAAGCGCTCCTTCCGAGATTAGAGGCACGCGGTGTAGACACTACCGCCGCGATTGATCAGCGAAGATATGTCGCGCTCGATGCTGTGGACAGCCTTTCGAAAATTATGGTGGATGACCTGCCCGATCCAATCCGTTTGTTCGGGGTGCTAAACGACCTGATTGACACAGTGTCCAGCGGTACTGAAGGTGCGCACACTCGGATCGCTGCCTGTGGAGAGCTTGCGCCCACGCTCCTAAGCCAAGGTAAGCCAGAATCGGCGATTAGACTCGAACAACTGTGGGATGAGCTATCGATGAGACATGGCTTGGATACCCTATGCGCTTACTCACTCAGCAGCTTTGAGATTGAACAAGGCAGAGATGTATTTGACCGCATTTGTGCCGCGCACTCATTTGCACATACCTGGTGAACAAAAGTCCCTATGCTGCTTCTCGGCCGCGAAAGTTCCTCAAGGATTCTGCTTTACCCTGCCGCACGCTGATCACTGTGTTCCGATTGAAAGGGAACACGAACGTGGATCGTGGTTCCTGCCGTCGGTTTCGATTGAATGGTCACGCTTCCGTTCAACAAGCGAACTCGCTCCTGCATGCTCGTGAGGCCTAAACCCTGACCCCGAATCGCGGTTTCGACATCGAAGCCCTTGCCAAGATCAGCGACAATGAGGTGAATTTCATTGGACGCTTCCTGTAACTCCACTTCCATGCGTCTCACAGCGCTGTGCTTGGCGGCATTGTGCAGGGCTTCCTGTAGAACGCGGAAGAGACTGATGCCGATGTCGAACGGCACCACGCTGGAAACATCGCTCTTGAAGCCGATCATCATGTTCTGCCGCGCGCCAAATTCCTTACACCAGCTTCCAATGCCGGAAACGACACCCAGATACTCCAGTTTCGATGAGTGCAGTTCATGGGACAAGCCTTGGACATCGTTGGAAAGTTCAGCCATCTGTTTTCGAAGTTCTTGCAGACGGTTCTGAAGCTCGGACGGATCGTTCTGCAGTTGTTCGAGTTCGACCGCCAACATTGCAATCCGTTGGTTGATATCGTCGTGAAGCTCTCTCCCGATCCGGACACGTTCTTGCTCCTGTGACTCAATCAGTTTTCGGCTCATCCCCGCGAGCGCCTCTTCCATCTGCTTGCGGTGGGTTATGTCCTCGGCGAAGATCAGAATCCCTCCAATAAGCCCGTTGGACGTCCTCCATGGTCGAATCTCCCAGCGAACCCACGCAGTAGTGCCGTCTTTACGATCCCAACGTTCTTCGTCGGCTCGCAAGGTTTCTCCTGCAAGACCCCGGCGGTGAACTTCTTTCCAGTGTCCAGGCATATCTGGAAAGATGTCGTAATGCAAATGCCCCAGTACCTGCGAACTGTCGATTGAGTAGTCGGCGCACCAGCGGTCACTCACTTGTAGATAACGCATGTCGCGGTCGAGCATTGCCACCCCCGCCGGTACTTTCTCGACGAATATTTTCAGCAGTTCCTGGCTGGCGAGGACCGCTTCTTCCGCCAGCCTCTTTTCAGTGATGTCCTCCACCATCGCGATAACGAGCGGTGAAGGATCACTCGTTAACAAAGAGAGACTGAGACGCCCCCAAACCAAAGAGCCGTCCTTGCGGAAATAGCGTTTTTCCAGCTGGTAGTGATCGATCGAACCGGCTCGCAACTGTTGAAAAAGCGCCCAGTCCTTTTCAGCATCTTCAGGAGGAGAAAAATCGACGCAATGTTTCTTGCGCAATTCTTCCTCGCTGAAACCTAGAAAGGCGCAAAACGCCGGGTTCACAAAGACGGGTTGTCCCTCAAGGGTTTCCACCGCAAGCCCGATGGGACTCGCGTTGAAAACATCACGAAAAAGCTTGGTGTCGGGCGTCAGGGCTTCCGATGTGTGTCCCACAAGCAAGCTTGTATAGCACTGTTTCGCCTTGACGGCAACAACTTCATCGAGCTAAGGCCTTGTTTTACTAAGATTACGTAGGCCGGATGCTCCGATGCGCAGGTACGTAGTTGCAACGCATCTGCTTTGCCGGTGTGATGACGACGGTTGAACGGGACTAACTTCGGCGGCTCGCGTGGGAGCCCGTTCCGACGCCACCTACTTTTCTTGTCTCACGATGCCGAAGCACTGGAGGCAGCTTCGGGCACGGGAGCGCAAGGATTTGTCTTCAAGCTAAAAGTTAGAAATGAGCTCTTGCCCGCTATCAAGGCCGTTCTTCGCGGAGAGAGGTTTGTCAGTAGCGGGATAAAAGGACGACTTTAACGACACTGTGGATCGCAACAAATTCCTCAAGCCTGCGTTTCAACCTAAGCCGCATCGGAATCGCTTTTCGCAAGCTGCGCCAATTCGGTCTTTCGGATTGAAAACTCCGAGAAGCCACAATCCAAGCAGACCAGAAGCTGAGGAAAGACCCACACGATGGGTTTATTTAGACCCTCTAACCCAGGAAAATGAATGGCGACTTCTCCGTTGAGGTTGCGCTCATTCTCTGATCGGCACGATCGGCAGGACATCTCTCCCCCCTGACCTTAAAAGCGAATGCTCAGTCCCTGGAGCATCGCCATCCGTCCAGTCTTGTCGAATCCGCAAGCCGATGGCTGTACGGTGTTTTGCTCGACGACAGATTCAGGAGCTGGCAACGGCCATTGAGCGACGTTCTAACATTTCCATTTCTTCTTTCACCTCCCTCTGCATAACAAGGAGTCCTTCGCGTGCGTCGGATGGGATACCTGGTGTGTTTAACCAGCGCTCGATTACCTCTGAGTGCCACTTCAACTCGATGCTTTTCGGCAGGGTCATTTGGTCACCTCCTTTGAGCGATGTGTCTCTTATCTGGACGCAGGCAGCTCGACGCAGAGAGACCTTCTACATTGCAATTTGACAGCGAACGCTCTCGCATTAGGTTGTTTGATTCCCTTGCGGTTCACTACTGTTTTTTCTGACAGTGACGTGGGGAGGAAGCGACAGGTAGTCTGCTATACAACTCACGAGAGAGCACTCTTCTCCCCGACTGGGAGCCGTCCTTGGTTCGAAGACCACTGAGGACGGCCTTTTTTTTTGGTGGGCTCGAGGTCTTGCGAGAAAATGTTCCCTGCTACGGTACTTCTGACAGTGGCCTGACTGGAACTCTCAGCTTAACAAATATCTACAAGTTAAGAGCAGCGGTGGTGGCCGGGACTCTGCCAGCCATCGCGCGCACTGCGGAGGCATAACGCGATGCCCTGGTCATCCAACCACTCCTTCTTCGCGAATCTTTGGCAGCGTGTGCCTATCACGATCACAACGACCGCCCTTCTGATCGCCGGTTGGACGTACAGTCAGCTCTCGGCCTCCCCAAGTCCGAGATCGAGTTCGAATGCCCCCGCGCAGGACATCCCAGCACCGCCCAAGCCCTTGGCGGGAACCGCAGGCATAAACGCACAGGCTCCGGCCACAACGCACGGCCCCTTGTCTGGGTTCCGTCGAGTACGGGTCGGGCCGAATGAAGTCGACTACGTTGCGGAGGATGTCACCGTGCGGCTTTTCACATCCCGACGCACATCGCAGCCTGTCCAGCCCTGGAACAAGCAAGTTGAGATCGGAGACGATGTGACCATACGCTATTTCGCAGACAAGGCACCTCTGGCTCAATCAGTCACGCCTGCATTGCGCAAGTCGAAATAGCGGCCTCATCCGACCACGTTTCCCGAGCCTGTTGTACCCGCTCCACCGTGACGGAGTGCGCCGCAGTTTTCTCTGGAATAAATCGAGAAGCATTCCGATCCGCACACCAAAAGAACAACTATTCGACTGTGAACCAATCAGCGCTCAATGTACGGCTCATGCAGGTGAACAGGTACAGTCGCTCTCCGGACGCGCAGGTTGATCATTTCCACAAACACCGAGAAGCCCATGGCAAAGTAGATGTAGCCTTTCGGTATATGCATGCCGAGGGCTTCGCCGACTAACGAGACGCCGATGAGGAGTAAGAATGACAACGCGAGTACTTTGATCGTCGGATGGCGACTAATGAAAGAGCTGATGGGCCCCGCTGAGAACATCATCACGCCTACGGCCAGAATCACGGCCGCCACCATGATGCTGATTTGGTCGGCCATGCCGACGGCGGTGATGACTGAATCCAACGAAAAGACAATATCCAGCAGCGCAATCTGAATTACGACAGCAGCAAACGACGGCCGCACGCGATCCGACCTGCGGCCTTCTTCGCCCTCCAAACGCTCGTGAATTTCGATCGTCGCCTTCGCGAGCAGGAACAGGCCTCCGCCCATCAAGATGAGATCGCGTCCGGCGATGGGGCGTCCCAAGACGTAAAAAAGCGGAGCCGTCAGCCTGATAATCCAGAAAATGGAGAGCAAAAGCAGGATGCGCATCCCCATCGCGGCTAGGAGCCCTATCCGTCGAGCTCGGCCTTGCTGCGATGAAGGAAGCTTGCTCGACAGAATCGCAATGAAGATAACGTTGTCAACTCCGAGCACGATCTCAAGGATCGTCAGCGTGATGAGCGCGAGCAGGCCGGATGAAGTGAAGAATGCGTCCATGCCGTCATATTCAAGTCATGCGGCCCTCGCGTCCATCTGTATCTTCTGCCAGCAGACGCTAATGCAAAAAGAGCTACTTTAAGAACTGATACAGCCCTAATGAGAAAAGCAAGAAGAGGAGAAGTGCCCATGGATCCGAAACGACAGGGTACGGCCTTCCAGTCTCTGTTGGCGATTATCTGCATCGTCGTCATTCTGCCCGGAGACACGTTGGCATACATGTCGGCCCCGCAACAAGCGGCCGCGCCGACATCGAGTGCCCAGACCCAGTCTGCCAAAATTCCGCCTGACCAGATGGATTCTCTCGTCGCGCCTATCGCCCTTTATCCGGACCCTTTGCTGGCGCAAATCATGGCGGCGTCAACCTACCCGCTCGAAATCATCCAGCTGCAACAGTGGCTGGCAAGTCACAAGGATCTCAAGGATAAAGCCCTCGCCGATGCGGTCGCCAAGGAGTCGTGGGACCCCAGCATCCAGGCGATGGCCGCTTTGCCTGATGTTGTCGAGCGACTGGCCAACGATATTAAGTGGACCACGGATCTCGGAAATGCCTTCCTCGCGCAGCAAAGCGATGTGATGGACGCCGTGCAGCGCATGCGCAAGAAAGCTCAGGACAAGGGAAACCTGAAGACGACCGAACAGCAGAAAGTCGAGACCAAAGTCGTCGAGAGCAAGAGCGTGATCGTGATTGAGCAGGCAAATCCGCAAGTCGTGTATGTGCCTTCCTACAATCCCGTGGTGGTGTATGGTCCCCCCGTCTACCCTTATTACCCTCTCTACTATCCGGGATGGGGCTACTACGCCACCGGAATGGCGATTTCCTTCGGCATCGGCGTGATGATGGGCGCGTTCTGGGGCGGCGGCTGGGGATGGGGCTGCGGGTGGGGAGGTAACACCGTCAACATCAACAACAACAATAATTTCAATCGCAACTCGAACATCAATCGCGGCAACCGGCCCACAAACCCGATAGCGGGCGGGGGGCGCGGCAACCTTGGTGGGGTTGGCGGAGTCGGCGGCGCTGGCGGAGTTGGTGGAGTTGGCGGCGTCGGGGGTGCTGGTCGTCCTGGCGGCGTCGGTGGAGTTGGTGGTGCCGGTGGCGTTGGCGGGGTTGGTGGTGCTGGCGGTATCGGTGGTGCGGGAGGGGTTGGTGGTGTCGGCGGTGTTGGTGGGGTGGGCGGCGGAAATCGCGTGTCCACTTTGCCGAGTGGGGGCGGCAACAATTGGCAACACAATCCCGAGCATCGCGGCGGGGCTCCTTACAAAGACCGGGCAACCGCAGACCGCTTTGGCGGAACGACGCGTGGTGATTCTCTCTCCAAACGACAGGCCAGCGCCCGGCAACAGGTCGGTCGCCAAGGGGGCAATCTGGGCAGCGCCCGGGGCGGAGCCGGTGCCGGCAATCGGGCTGGGGGAAGCAGTCTAGGCAATCGGGGCGGAGCCGGTGCGGGCAATCGGGCTGGCGGAGGGGGAGCTGACCGTATTGGAAGCCGTGACCTATCGCGCAGCGGCGGCGGCAACCGCGATGCCTTCGGCGGCGGTTCCCGGGGATATAGCGGATCGAGCGCTCGCGGCAGCAGCAGCCGCGGCTCATCGAGTATGGGATCTCGAGGTGGCGGAGGCGGCAGCCATGGCGGCGGTAGCCGAGGCGGCGGGGGCGGACGGCGAAGGTAAATGACGGAACACGGCCGACTTCATAGGAGCGCGAACATGACATCGACATCTGCCAATCTGAATCTTTCCAGAGTTCTCCCGGTTCTCGGCACCTTGCTGGGAGTTCTTCTGTGCATATCCGTTTTACCGGCTGCGGAGCAGTCGGCGAAAACAGCTGCGGCGGCAACAGTTGCGCCGTCTGCGAGCGCCACAACCTTTGATACCCCGCAACAGGCTGCCGATGCTCTGGTCGAGGCGGCCGACAAGTTCGATGTGGCCTCACTCAGCCACATGTTTGGACCCGGCGGCGAAGGCGTGGTCTTCAGTGGCGAATTCGCTCAGGACCGGAAACATGCTGCCGATTTCGCAGCAGAGGCCCGCGAGAAGAAAAGCGTCTCCGTCGATTCGAAAACCGGGAACCGTGCGTTCCTGCTGGTGGGGAACGAGGATTGGCCATTTCCTGTGCCGATCGTCAAGAGTGGAACCAAATGGTCCTTTGACGGCAAAGCTGGTATTCAGGAGCTCCTCTACCGTCGCATTGGAGCCAATGAACTCGACGCCATTCAGATCTGCCACGGTTACGTGGAGGCGCAGTACGAGTACGCCATGCAACCACGGGAAGGCTTCGACGTAAACCAGTACGCACAGCAGATCATCAGCAGCCCCGGCAAGCAGGACGGCTTGGCTTGGCAAAACGCCGATGGCACCTGGGGAGGTCCCATCGGCGAGAAGATTGCCCAGGCGATCGCGCAGGGCTACAGCCTCCAATCCGAGCCCTATCACGGTTATTTCTTCAAGGTTCTTAAGGGACAAGGCCCGGACGCGCCGCTCGGAGAGATGGACTTCGTCGTGAAAGACGTAATGATCGGAGGCTTTGCGCTGGTAGCGTCTCCTGCTGAGTATGCCGTTACAGGTGTCAAGACGTTCATCGTCAGCCAGGATGGAGTGGTTTACGAAAAAGATTTCGGCGCCAAGACTCTCGACGAGTTCACGAAGATGGAACGCTTCAACCCCGACAAATCTTGGACTCCGGTCCCGGACGAAGCGCAGTGACTTCGGCTATGCGCGGGACGCCGAACATTTCGCGCGTCCTCGCGTCCAACACAACTCGTCGGCTGCAACTACAACTGAATGTCGCTCCTCGCTATGGCAATGTCTCGGTTGTTTCGCCAGACACGTCTCGCTGTGTGTGATGGAACCGTCTGCTCATCCATTTCTGTCCGTTGGCCGCTGCCTCCTCGAACCGTGCCGACAAGCCTGGGAAACGGGTTCGAATCTTTTGAAGCAAACGGTTGGCCCACACGTATTCCGAAGAAAGTATGAGCAGCCCCACAATCAGAAAGAGCACTCCCTGCAAGAAAGGGACAAACAAACCCACCATGCCGAGAAGAATGAATCCCCAGCCCACGAACAGCCGGGCAACCTTCTTCGCTTTGGCTCGCACTGTACTCTCCAATAACGGTGATTTTCCCCGAACTCAATCATGAAGGCTTGCATCGACTGGGAATCACACAGAGCGGAGCTTATCGACGCCCTTGGAGCGCACATCACGACCTTCGAAGCCCCTTGACGCTAGCACCTTGGGGGTGGGACTGACACCTGCTACATCTGGCAGTCCGGTGGTAGCAAAACAGTCATCCGACGTACCGAAATAGCAGCGTCAGTTTGTTACGAATTCCGAACAAGATTCCATTTTCGCCCGTCCCGGCCGCCGAGGCATGTTAACTCTTCCACACCGTGCATCCGTGATGCACCTGCGCCGATTTCTGTCGTCCATCGCGGATTAGCTCTCATCTCCTTCCCCCCAGGATCGAGACCACCAAATGAAACAGCAACTGACGTGGGGAGCCGCGGCTGCGGTGGCCATTGTCGCTGCCATTGGAATCTCTACCCAGTCCGGCAGCAAGCCTCCCGCAACCGCGTCTGCAGCGCGTCCGGTCGGGATCAGCGCCCTTCAATCTAAAGCTCATAAGAAAACAGCTCAACCGCAGTGCATCGACTCCATTTCGCTGCTCGAACACTTCTTCCTGCACGACATCACCGCCCCAAACGTATGCTACGCACCCGCAGACCAAGGAACGGCAGCCAGCACCGCGACGCCCGACCCCGATTTTCAGCCCAGCTTTATCATCGCCACTCTTCCCGACCCGCTACACACCCACTTCTCGCTCCTCTTCGATCGACTCGTAGAAGCCGTCCAACAGGCGGCGCAGGACGAAGGCTACGATTACGATTCCTCCTGGTTGCCTTGGGATACCGAAGAATCAAGTTATGCCCTCCTTCCCGACCAGGACGAAGCCGAGGAGCGTAAGTCCAAGCGTGAGGATCAACCGGGCATTTTGCTCTTCCGCAATACCAACACCAAAGATGCTGCCTACAAAAAGGCGTTGATCATCTTCATCGTCGGCGAGGAGCCGACCCGCGGCATCCACCGCCCTCAGTTCAGGAACGCGGTCGCCTGGATGAACGCTCTGCACAAAAACGGCGCCAAGCCTTCGTCCGTAGCCCTCCTCGGACCCACCTTCTCGGGTTCATTTCCTTCGCTACGGCAGTTGCTTTCTGCGGACGATCTAGTCAGCAAGATAAAAGGACAGATGGCCCTTGCCGTCTACTCCGGCAGCGCGTCGAGCGCTTCCTCTGGCACGGAATTCGCGAAAATCAATGGCGTTGATTTTCGCAGTTTTCTTCAGGACGACGACATGGTTCTGAATCGCTTCTGCCGTTACGTTCAGCAGACTCCGAATCTGGCAATTCTCTCCGAGGACGAAACCGCGTACGGCAAGGAGAGGGCGACGCCAATATGCAAGGACGCCACCTGGATTTACTATCCACGCGACATCTCCACTCTTCGGGCTGCCTACCAAACCCAGTCCATGTTTTCCGGATCTGCTCAACAGAACTCGGACAGTTCTCAGCGCAAGAGCCTCCCCACCGACTTAGCAGATCCTTCCGGACAGCAGCACGATACCGTGCGTACCTATGCCGGCAATCAAACACCTCTTTCCCAGGAAGCGCAGCTACTCGGCATCGTCGAAGCACTCCGGGCCCATCGAGCGCACTACGTCGTCGTCCGCAGCAGCAATACCTTGGATCCACTCTTCCTGGCGAACTTTCTACGTCGCGACTTTCCCGAGGCGCGCGTGGCCATCCTCTCCTCTGATCTCCTTTTTCAAAGAGGACAGGACGCCATGGCCCTGAGCGGGGTTATGACCCTGTCGACCTACCCCCTGTTCTCGTGGGCGCGGGACTGGACCGCGCTGTCAACGGACAACTCGCATTCCCATCGGGTGTTTCCGGAGAATTCTTCCGAAGGAACCTACATTGCTTCCCGTCTTTTGTTGCAGTCGCTGGCACGAGCGGACCACCGCGCGCCCGCTCTAAGCTGCGAGCCCAGCAACGCCGACGTCTTCGTCCCGCCTCTGCGGTGTCAACCAAAAGAGCAGGCCGGCTACGTGCCCCTGCCCGACTACGCTCCGCCTTTTTGGACAGACTCCAACGCTTGCGATGCAAGCTCCTCCGGTACCAGTTGCAGACCAGCGACATGGCTTTCGGTGATCACAAGAAATGGCACATGGCCACTGGCCGCACTCAACGACCGTACCCTTCAACCGCGTTCCGCTGAACCGCCATTCCGGCCATCCGCCGCGTTCCACCAGCAGCCTCCGAATCCCTCCCAGCCTTCCAGATGGCATCCACCTTCTCGCAGCATACGGATCTTGCTGATCGGATTGTGCGCGCTCGCGTTGTTTCATTCTCTTTGCTGCGGCTTTGCGTCTTTTACCGCCAAACCCGCATTCCGCGCGCATTTTGCCTCCGCCGGCCGTCGACACACCGGACTGGTACTGATAGGCAGCTACCTCATCGCCCTGATGGCGTTGCTCACCGGATGGGGCTGCGGAATATTCTCCGCCACGCCAACCTTAGATCCACCGACCAATACCTTATCGATTCTGACGGTGGTTCTCTTAGTATGCGTCGTCGCTGCCCTCTCAATAGTCGCGAATGTCGTTGTTACCAAACGGTTAAACGGGTCTGAGAAAAGACTGGCCGCGAGCTCGGTTTGGCGCCTGATCTTCTCCCTGTTGCTTTTCACCATTCTCGTCGCGGCGTTCTTCCGCATTTGGGTCCAGCCCATCGAAGGGGGATTGTTACTCGCGAGTCGCGCCTTCTCTTACTTCCGCTCCATGAATCTCACCAGCGGCGCATCTCCAATTGTTCCATTCCTGTCTCTGATCGTCGGACTCTATCTCTGGTTTTGGTACGCCCTGCACGGGCTGGCTTTGTTCGGCCCTGATCGCCCATGTCTTCCGCCGGAAGAGAACCTTGCAGTCAAAGTCCGCGTCGGACCCCGTGACGAGGAACTGAAGCTCTCCATGTTCAGTCAGGAAAGAGCTGCCGACCCAGCCGAACTCATCGCCGCTCCGTTGGCGTGGGGCAACCTGAAACTGATGCTTGTCCTCTTTGGTCTGTTCGCCGTGGTGGTGGCCTGCCTTGTGCGGGATGTGCCTGTCCGCAGTCTCGGCAGCGTGAATCGTTACGCCAGAATTTTCTGCTTCTCCCTCGACTTCTATTTCAGCCTGATCCTCGCTGAGGCTTGTCAGATTTGGCGCACCTGGAGCAGCGTTCGCCAGCTTCTCGTCTTTCTCGACCGCCTTGCGCTGCGTCGCACCTTAGGATCTCTTCACGGATTCTCCTGGGGCAGTGTCTGGAAGATGAGCGGCAACGTCCTCGACGTGCGCTACAAGCTGCTCTCCCGACAGCTCGAATGTCTGACTCACCTGCACAATTCCCTCAACTCCGGTGGAAACCTCAACAGATTTGCCGGTGCCAACGACTGCGTCAGGTCCGTTACTGCCAGTCGTCTTGAAGCTATGAAATTCTCAAAGTGGTACTCCGAGAACTACCACAATCCCAATGCAACCGGCTTGCAGGCTTTCAGGAACTGTCAGAAGCAGATCGCCAAAACCACGGGCGTTGTGCTGACAGAACTTCTCCTTCCCGCATCGCGCTTGGAAAAGCATTCGCTCATCCAGGTCGATCCTACCGACAAGCGCGCCGACGATCGCAGGACAGGCCCCGCGCCGTCGGCGAATGAACTGATCCGCAACGCTGAAGAACTCGTCTGCCTCACTTATTTAGGGTATGCGCAAAATCTGCTTGGCCGGATCCGCACCATCGTGCTTGGCGGCGTCTATCTGTTCCTTGGCGTGACCATCGCCGTCTCCAGCTACCCCTTCGATCCTCGCCCCTTGCTCAGTGGAGCTCTGCTCTTCTTGTTCTTCGCCTTCGGCGGCGTGGTGGTCTTCGCCTACGCCGATATGCATCGCGACGCCACGCTAAGTCACCTTACCAACACCAAACCGGGGGAACTAGGTTCGGAATTCTGGTTCAAAGTCATCGGCCTGGGTGCGGCGCCGCTCCTCGGCCTCATCACGCAAATCTTCCCCGAATGGTCCGGCTTCCTCTTCTCGTGGCTGCAGCCGGGGCTCAGTTCGCTAAAGTGATGTTCCAGAGTTTCGGTGCGGGATTTCTCTAACGCACCAGATGTTCCCAGTTGAGCACGAAGTCCACCGGCAGTGAGGGCGCCAGCCCGTCTAAATTTGCCAGGAAAAGTCTCGCCTCGATGTAACGTTCGTCTTCATGTGTGCACTATCCAAACAGAAGTGTCGCGCAGGTGGCTTCCCTCGCAAGCGGAGCCAGCCTGCCCGGTGGAGGTTGAAATGTTTGCTCGCAAAGTTGCGGTGCGCCTGAAACCCAACTCTCTCAAGGAATTTGCAGGTCTCATGGAGTGCGGAATCCTTCCCTGGCTGCGCAAGCAGGAAGGTTTCCTGGACCTAATCGTTTTGGCCGCGCCTGACGGCAGTGAAGTCGCTACCATCAGCTTTTGGGATCACGAAGGAAGCGCCAGCGCCTACAACTCGACCGGCTATCCCGAAGTCTTGAAGCTTCTTGGACGTCTCCTCGATGGCGCTCCTTACGTGAAGACTTTCGACGTAATCAGCTCAACTTTCCCCCGGAGGGTCATGCTGCTTTCGCGGGAAACGGAGACTCCTCTCCCGAAATCCGGCCTGGCGGAATGGCTGTCACCTGCCTGAGAAATTTGGGTTCACGCCGTCCGTTCGCTCCTGCGCGAGACTAACGGCAACTCTGTTGCGCGAAACCGCAACTTATCTGCCGAACATATGTCTCGCATTGCCCCTTCATGAATTCATGGGGCGCATAAAGGAGCAATTGAAAATGACGAACAAGATAAACCGTTTGCTGATGTTTGTAGTTTTGGCCGGTTTGACTACGGCGTGGGCGGTCGCGCAAGACGCGGACACAGGCACCAAGTCCAAGGGCCAGGTTAGAAGCATCACCGGATGCCTGAGCAAGGCCGACGGCGCCAACGAATACCTGCTGACCGGCGAGGACGGCAGCACGTGGGAAGTGCACAGCAACAACTCCGTCGATCTGTCGAGTCACGTCGGCCACACCATTGCAGCCAAGGGCGTAGTCTCGCACACCAAAATGCACAACATGAAGGAAGACGCTAAAGAAGCCGCCAAAGACAGTGGCATGAAGAAGACCGACACCGAACACGGACACCTCGAGGTCACCGACGTCCGCATGATCGGCGATTCCTGTCAAAAGTAAAAGTAGTGGGTGATTCGAAACTGGGTGCCCCATTTCTCGCGTCCCTTGCGAGAAGTGGGGCTTTGTGTTTGCTAAGGAAGCCAGAGCGAGAAGAGAAATTCTCAGCCCAAAAGCCGGAACGGAAGCTGAGAGCTGAAAGCTGAAAGCCGAAAGCTGAAAGCTGAAAGCCGAAAGCCGAAAGCCGAAAGCCGAAAGCCGAAAGCCGAAAGCCCCTACCCTTTAACGCTGATCTTAGAAAAAGACAACACCGCCCGGCTAGCCGTCGGTCGTCCCATGGTCAGCGCCGGACGGAACGTCGTGAAAATCAGCATCCGCTTCACTTGCGGCAACACTTCCTTCGACTGGTCGGTGTCCGAAAGAATCTCGTAATCCTGCACGCGCCCATTGGCGTCAACGTAGGCCTCGATCACCAGAGAGTCCGCATTGATCGTATCCAGCGTCATGCCAAACGCGCTCGGTTGCAGTTGCGGCGCAGTGTTGACCATCACCAGCGGCACATCGTTATTGGCCTGCAGCGCCGACGGCGCCACAAAGTACGCCATCGCAATTCCAAAAATCAGCAGCGCGCTCAGAAAGCCCGCCGTGGCCGGAACCATGAACGCTTGCAACGCGTTCTCCAGTCGCACCTGCAATCCCTGGAACGGAGGCCGCTTCGCCTGCGCCGCTTCCCGCGAGATCGCCAGCCGTAACCTCAGCCCCAGATCCGCCGGAGCTTTCGGACGCCCTACGCTCACCAGCAACTGCTGCGTCCGCCGCAGCGCTTGATACTCTTCGTTGCAAGCCGCGCATTCCGACAAGTGGTCTTGCAGCGCGAGCATCTCCGTGCCCGTCACCGCTCCATCGAGATAAGGCGAGAACAGCCGCTTCGCCCGGGGGCACTGCAGTCCCATGATTTTTTTTGTGCCCATCATGAAATCACCTCAGCCCTTCTACCCCCTCCAGAAACCTGTGACCGCAAAGTCCGTCCGTTACTGTCTGACGTTGGAGCGGTCAACCCCAGTTCATTTCCAACCTCACGCACATACGGCGTCAACTTTTGCCGCAGTGCGTCTCTGCCGCGCGTCAGCCGCGATTTCACCGTTCCCAGCGAAATCTCCAGCACCTCGGCAATCTCTTCGTACGACATATCTTCCAGATCGCGCAAAATCAGCGTCGTGCGATACGGCTCCGGAAGCTTCCTTAACTCTTCTTCCACCCGCGCCTGCACTTCGTGGTGCGCTACGTTGTCGAACGGAGAATCCGCATGATCGGTCAGCGCCACCTGCATCGCGCCTTCCCCAATCGTCGATCCCTCCGACACCACCGGCTCAATCGAAGTCTCGCGAGCCTTGTGCCGGAACCACCACCGCCGCCGGTTCGCTGCTTCGTGCAGCGCGATGCGGTAAATCCACGTCTTCAAACTCGACCCGCCGTGAAAATGCTTCATCCCGCGAAACACTTTCAGGAAGACGTCCTGCGTCGTATCGGCCGCGTCCGCCGGATCGTTCACGATCCGGTACACCAGTCCATATACCGGCTGCTGAAACTCACCAATCAGCCAGGCATAGGCCGCTTCCGAACCGGCCTTCAACTCCGCGACGATCGCCGCCTCTTCCTGCGACCGTGCTCCGATGGCACTTGCCAGATCACCCAAGGTGGTTGCTCCCGCCATAATGGCGTCCCCTGATTATAGGATTTTCCACCCAACCGCGCCCTGAAAATTACTACCCCTGGCCAAGCCCGGCCAACCGCCAGCGGAGCCGAGACTTTCACTCACCATAGACTCCGCAACCCTGTGCAGAGTTCCCACCTGTAAGTGATTTATTTTCAGCCGGATCAACAGGGAACTGTCGAACGGGGAAGAAGAAACCGTTCTAACCGCCGAAAGTCAAGCCCCATAAGGTGTTAGAGCCTACGTTACCGGAGAGTCTTTGCAGCAATGACTTGCAAGCCTTCGCGATCCCTGAAACCTCTAGACTTGTTGTGGGGTCAATGCTCGTGATGACCCTCCGAGCAATGACCTTCCGCAACCTGTTCGCGGTTACAACCTGGCTCTGGCGGCACCTCAGTTCGCGTCTAGCCTGCCGCACCTACTTCTGGGTTCTCGCGATCGTGCTCGTTCCCGCGATCGCCCTGCGCATCGAAGCCGCATTCTTCACGTTGCGGGTCAACAGGATTATGTCCGGCCTTTCAAGCCTGCGAATCGGCGAGACGTCGAAGTCGGAGGCTCTGTCGCGCATTCCAGGTCTCAGAGTTGTCAAAGACGCCAATAGGGGTTCTGGCGGCGCTGGCGATGAATGGTTTTCCGTCGCAATCCCAAACTCACGCCTCTCCGAGTGGGTGCTGCTTCCGACCGGCCAAGCGGGCCACGAGACTCTCTTTTCAGTCTTGAGTTGCTGGGGTATTCGGTATTGGGGCCTCACTGCGGATGTCGGTTTCAACTCTGGCAAAGTGTCGGACGTCGGCTACAGGCTCATGTTGTCGACACCTCGGCCGGGCAGTCCCGGCGCTGTGATGATTGGAGCTTCTTCAAGAGAAAACCTGCTTTACGGTCGCCCCGAACTTAGTTGGGACACTGACGAGAGTCCCAACTACTCGGTGTATCACTACTTCAAGTGGCCTGACCTGAACACGAAAGTGTATTTCACGCGGGATGCTCTGCCGGACGTGGTTAAGCACGCGTTTGATCTTCACCTCGGCTGCCTGTGGTCTTTGGCAGGATGCGAGACGGCGAATCAACTCCTACCTGGGCCAGAACAGGATCGCCTAGCGATTGAACGGGCCGCAATCGACCGCCTGAAGAGCCCCGATCAATGTCCAGATCGAATCCTTCCTGGCAGGGCGCGTGACGTGGAAGACATATTGCTAGTGGAGGTTAAGAACGCCAGCCCGGCAGCCGCTCATTTCGACGGTGGTTCTGAGTACAGGTCCGCCAACTTCCGTTTGCTGCGTGTCCTCAAGGGCAAGCCCGGACGCCCGCTGGATAACATCGGCGTGACTCGTGACGTTTCCATGGGAGAACTGTACGCACACAACAGCGCGTTCGACCTGCTCATCCCCGGTCAACGCCTCCTGCTGTTTTCCGGCCGAAGCCTCTTCATCGATGAACCTTGCGAAGCCATGGCTGGCAGCGACCGAGCTGTGCGGACGATCGAAAGGGCACTCAGTGGGATAAGTTCTCGATGATCCGCAGGCGACGGTTTAAACGGAAGACTGCCCTCACGAATGAGCTCTGACTTCGTTTGCGCCAGCCCCAGCCGGCACTTCCAGATTCAGCTTCCGTGCAATCTCCGCCACCGCCGCCAGCATGGCCTCGCACCCCTTGTCGAGTCCGAGTTCCGCCTTGTCCAGGAACGTGCAAGCTCCATCCCGCCGCAAGCGCTCCGCGTTCTTCTGCGACAGCCCGGTGAACACCACCACCGCAAGCCCCCCCGTCGCCGGATCCTTCTTGAACGCCCTCAGCACATCCGGCCCCGGCATCTTCGGAAGCAACATATCCAGCAGGATGATATCCGGCCTCTTTTCCCGCGCCAGCACCAGCGCGCTTTCGCCATCGGTTGCCGAACTCACGTCATATCCCGCCCGGGCCAGCGCCCGCTCCGTCGCCAGCCGCAGAAACTTGCTATCGTCGACCAGCAATACTTTCGTCACCCGCCCCATACACACCCTTGCCCCGGGAATCTCGTCCACTGCCTCGATTCCCAGCCTTCAAGTTTCCTATCGGCAAAATTGCAAAACGGACCACCCAGCAGGATTGCCCCGCATGAAATCCCTCTAACGTTCCCGACCGCCGCGCCGCTCCGAAAGCCGAAAGCCGAAAGCTGGAAGCCCGACGCCTGACGCCGAAAGCCGAGAGCCAAAAGCCGAGAGCCGAGAGCCGAAAGCCGAACCTACTTCCCCAACCCCATCCCCGGCGGCAACTCCGGCTCCGCCGACCCATCCGTCCGCGCGTCCGACGCCGCCGAATTCAGCCCGGTCTTCGTATTGTGATCGATCGCCTGTCCGCGCCCCATGAACATCGAGAAATCCCCGCGCACGTCCAGTTGATGCCCCATGCCCGTCAGTTGCTGGCGCACGTCCGCAGGCACGCGATCCTCAATCAGAATTTTGCACCCGATATCAAAGTTGCCCCGCACCGTGAATCGCGCCGTTTCCATCGCCGCCTGCAGGTTCATCCCGTAATCCACCACGTTCGACACGAATTGCGCGTGCGCCAACGGCTGGTTCGCCCCGCCCATAATTCCAAATCCAATGTGGTCGTCCCCTCGCTCCATGAACGCCGGAATAATCGTGTGGAACGGCCGCTTGTGCCCGGCGAGCGCGTCCGGCTTGCTCGCGTCCAGCATGAACAGCGCTCCGCGATTCTGCAGCGCGAATCCCATCCCCCGCACCGTGATCCCCGATCCAAAACTTGAGTAGTTGCTCTGGATCAGCGACACAATATTTCCCTCGCGATCCACCGCTGTCAGATAAGTCGTGTCGCTCCCTGGAGGTTTCCCCGCGCCCGCATCACAGTCAGCCTTCGCCGGATTGATCAGCGCGGCCCGCTCCTTCGCATATTCCTTCGAGAGCAATCCAGCCACCGGCACCTTCGCGAACCGCGGATCCGCGTTGTACCGCGCCAGATCCGCATACGCCAGCTTCATCGCCTCAACTCTCTTGTGGATCTCCTCCATGCTCAGCGGCCCCGCCTTCGCCGGCGTGAACTGCTCCAGGATGTTCAGCATTTCCAGCGCCGCCATGCCTTGTCCGTTCGGCGGCAATTCATACACTTTCCATCCGCGATACGTAACGGAGATCGGCTCCACCCACTCCGCCGAGAAATCCGCCAGATCTTCCGCCGTCATCGTGCCGCCAAGCTGGCGCGAGGCCGCCAGAATCCCTTTCGCAATCTCTCCCGTGTAATAAGCCCGCGGACCTCCCTCCGCCAGCGCTCGCAGCGTCTTCCCCACATCCGGATTCTTGAAGACCTCACCCATCCGCGGCGCTTCATCGTGAACCAGAAACACGCGCCGACTCTCCGAATCTTTCTTCAGCTTCTCTCCCGCGCCCGCCCAATCCGAAGCAATCAACTCCGGCACCACAAATCCGTTTTCCGCGTAAAAAATCGCCGGCGTGAACAGGTCCTTCCATGCCATGCGTCCGAAGCGCTCGTGCAGCTTGTTCCATCCCTCCACCGCTCCTGGAACCGTCACCGTATCAATCCCGCTGGCCGGCATTTGCGTGACGTCCCTCGCCTTCAGGTGTTCGATCGTCAATGCCTTCGGCGCCCACCCGCTGGCGTTCAGCCCGTAGAGCTTTCCCGTCTTGGCGTCCCAGTAGATCGCGAACAGATCTCCGCCCATGCCATTCATGTCGGGCTCCATCACGCCCAGCACTGCGTTGGCGGCGATCGCCGCATCCACAGCCGACCCGCCATGCGACAGAATTTCCGCTCCCGCTTGCGACGCCTGCACCTGGCTCGTGGCCACAATCCCGTAAGGAGACATCACCATCGATCGCGCATTCGTTCGATCTTGCGCAACCGCCAAACTTCCGAGAATGATCAGCAAGCACGACAAAAATCGCCGCATGGATTTCGTCTCCTTTGAGATGGAAGAGTATAGAAGAGATGGAAGGGAATTCTGCGTGGAATAGCGAAGGATGTCAAACGGAGCGATCCATCGCCGGCGCCGCGCCACGGTGTGGCTCAATTCTTGAGAAGCGATGCAGCCTCGAAGTGGCGGAAGAATGCAGCCCACGCCGTAAAGATGAAAAGCTGGGTCGAAAGAAATCCCTAAGGTGCCGCACCCTGATCACTTCCGTTCCGCAAAGCTCCCCGCCCCACGCAGCAGCACCTTCACCGCCGCACGGCAAGCCGCTCGCAATTCTTCCTCATGCCCCTCTGGAATTGCTTTCGTCAGCAGCAGCATGGTGGTCCCATGCAGGGTCGACCAGATTGCAAGCCCTAACTGCGTATGGTCCTCCGGTGAGCCGCCAAACCGCCGTGCCAGCAGTTGTTCCAGGAACGCGAAATTCGGTCTCGATTCCCGGATGGGCCGCGGTCGTCCCGGTCCTTTGCGCGGCGAAAGCTCGCGCACATGCGAGTAGAACAATTCGTACTCGTGCGGCAGCCGCAGCGCAAATTCCACATACGCCTCGGCCATGTCCTCGATGGTCTCGCCCTTCTCGAAGATCTCTCGGATTCGGGCCACCGTGCGCCGCAACAGCGCCCGCACCAGGGCTTGCCGGTCTTTGAATCGCCGGTAGACCGCCGGCGTGTTCGTGCCCGCCGCCTTCGCCACGGCCCGCATCGTGAGTGACTTCTCGCCACCCCTCTTCCACAGCACATCAGCAGCGCTCAGGACGCGCTCTTCTAGATCGGGATCCGGGTGCCGCGGCATCTATCTTTTCCTCCGGGCGGTCGATACCACCCCCACTATTCTGTTGACATCGTAGACATAACACTGTTATACCTATTTATACAAGTCCTCCCCCCTAACTACCCAGGTCCTTGCCGTCATGCAAGACCAACATCGTCAGATAAGGCGTCGTCAGGAAAGACGATGTCAGGATTGACGTCAGGCAGATGATGTCGGGAAAAGCGGCCGCCATGGGCCATAACCTTGGGCGGCCGCTTCGGTTTTCACCGCCGCCGGACGTTCCCCGGGCCAAACGCCCCACGGAATCTTTTTCAGGATTATTTATTACGTTGACATTGTGAATGTAACACTGTATAAATAATAAGTATTCGGGCCCCTCCCTGCGGTTTTCCAGCTTATTCAGGAGTGTTTTCAGATGTATTCGTACGAGAACCCCGATGAACGGGTGTCCATTTTACAAATGAATTCAGAACTGCAGCACGCTCACCTTGAATTGTTGAGCGCGCACTGCGCCACCCATCAACTTCGTCTCCACTTTTCCACCGATGATCTCGCCCGCTTCGGCCGCCGCGACGTTCTTCGCAAGTCCGCCGAAGCTGCCAGCGCCTTGAGCGAATTTTACGCGGCGATCGAAAAGAAGCTTACCCCGGAAGGACCCAATCCCACACGCGCCAAGCAGCCTACCAGCGAGCAGATTGCGCAGGCTGTCGGGTGGCTCTCCTCCTACCTTCGGGCGCAGCGCGAACACTATCTCCCTTCGGCCGAACCGCTCGACAAACAGTACAAGGCCTTCATGTGGCCTTATTTTTCCTCCGCCCTCCTCGAACAAGTCCGCATCGTTCAACTCCAGGGCGAGCGTGTCGCTCTCCCCGACTTTTACGCGCAGGCCCGCGCTCTTGGTTTCGATCCGCCCGAAGTAAGCCACATGGACTCTGTGACTTTTCTCGACGTCATAGCATTCAACGAGCAACTCAACGAGCGATCCCTTTTCCACGCCCTGGTGCACACCGTCCAGATTCAGGCCCTCGGTCTCGAGCGTTACGCCGAACTCTGGGTACACAGTTTCATCAAGACCAGAGCCCACTTCACGGTGCCTCTTGAGGTGCACGCTTTTTCCCTCGCATCCCGGTTCCTGCGCCCCTCGCCCGAGCGGTTTTCTGTCGAGGATCAGGTCCTCCGCTGGGTAGCCGAAGAACGATACTGAGGAGCGATACTAAGGTCGCAGCACCCCCCGAAAGGGCCACGAGAGCAGAAAGGCTCCAGTCCAAGGGAAGGGCTCAACTTCAGTCGGCCCCCCTTCTCTCGCAAAGTTTGTTCCACCCCCACGCACTAATAACGAAGGGGCGGCTATGTACCGCCCCTCAAACTCCCCCAAAATCAGGCCTAAACGATATTTCATCTTCAGCTCTGTTTCCTTGCGCTCCGACTGAGGTAGAATCGTCGGCGTCGTCGCCCCTGCCAAGCCCAAGGCCGCGGACGGCGCACTGAACCTCGGTTCGGACCCAAGCCACACCTACTTCCCTCAAAGGTCCTGAAGCCGCACGATTGGAGCCTCGCAATGACCGACGATCCCAGCAGACGCATTGGCGACTATGAAGTCCTTGGTGTTCTTGGCAGTGGCGGCATGGGCAAAGTATTCAAGGTCCGCAACGTAATCTCGGACCGCGTCGAAGCCATGAAAGTTCTCCTGCCCGATCTCGCCGGCCGCCAGGAACTCGCCGACCGCTTTCTCCGCGAAATCAAACTCCTCGCGAGCCTCGATCATCCCAACATCGCGCAGTTGCGTACCGCCCTCACGCTCTCCAATCGCCTCGTCATGGTGATGGAGTACGTCGAAGGCACTACGCTGGCCGAGCGTCTGGAGCAAGGCCCCATCCCCGCCGCCGAAGCTCTCGGCTACGTCACGCAGGTTCTGAACGCGCTCTCCTACGCTCACAGCCGCAACGTAATCCATCGCGACATCAAGCCCGCAAACATGATGCTCACTCCCAACGGCACCGTGAAGCTCATGGACTTCGGCATCGCCCGCGCCAGTGGCGACGCCAGCATGACCGTCACCGGCACCACGGTCGGCTCGCTCTTCTACATGTCGCCCGAGCAAGTGAAAGGCGCCGGGGTCGACGCCCGTTCCGATCTCTACTCCCTCGGCGTTTCGATCTACGAGATGGTCACAGGTGTGCGCCCGTTCAAAGCCGACAGCGACTATTCCCTCATGACCGCTCAGCTCCTGGAGCGCCCCAAGCCACCGAGCGAACTGCGCCCCGAACTTCCCGGGCAGATGAACGGCATCATCCTGCACTCCATGGCGAAAGAACCCGCCGAGCGCTTCCAGTCCGCCGACGAATTCCGCACTGCCATCGACGCTCTGATTCAGAGCATCCCCGCGCTGGCCGCACCAGCCCGGACAGCTGTCGTCCAACCATCGACGCCCGCCCCGGCTCCGCCAATGGCAGCCCTCACTCCAACACCAATCGTGCCGCCAATCGCCGCGTCGGTTGCCGCTCCTCCGCCCGCCGCGGCCACTTCGATTCTCACCGGATCATCCGCCCTCGACCCGGTCCCGGCGCCGTCTGCGACCTCCGCTCGATTCACTCCAGTCGCGATGCCGCAACCCACGCCGAGCGTGATGCAGATGTCTCCCAAACCCAGCAAGGGACGCGGACTCTACATGGCGCTAGGCGCCGTAATCGTCCTCGTAGTTCTGGTGCTGGCAGGAATTTCGCTGCCGCGCATGTTGAAGACGCGCGCCAACGAGCAGAAGGCGGCCACGGACCAATCTGCCCAGACCCCGTCGCAAACTCCCAACGCCCAGACCGCCAACCCGCCATCCACCGACGCCAACAGCGCCGGAGCCCAAAGTTCAACCTCGCAACCAGCAACTTCTGACGCTGCTGCTCAGCCTCCGGCTGACTCCACCGCCAACAACGCATCGACAGGAACGGCTGCGCAGGGCACCGCGCCGTCTGCGGATGCGAATGCCTCCACCGCCGCTGCCTCCAACATGGCAGCCAACGCAAGCACTGGCGCGCCCTCCAAGAGCAAAAGCAAGAGCAGCGCGAAGAAAGGGAAGTCGGCGAGCGCCGACGCCACCGGAACCTTGCCAGCCGACCAGTTCACGACAGCCAGCGGCGATGAAGGCTACTCGGTCAACGCCGCGAAAGCTGAGCCCATCGAAGATGTCGAAGCCGACGTCGACCAGACCGCCAGCCGCGCCACCGCTGCCAGCGCCAGCATCGACAGCATGCGCCACCAACTCACCAGCCAGGGCCTGAACCTGCGTGGCGACATCGCCTCCGCCCAGGAACTGATGAAGACCAACCTCGACCGCGCCCAACAAGCCCTGCAGAACCACGACACCAAAAGCGCCCGCCGCTACCTGAACATGGCGCAAGCGAACATGGAGAAGATCGAAAAGTTCCTCGGCCACTAACTCTTGTTTGTGGAGCGGGCGCCCTCGACCGCTGCCTATGATTTGATCTGAACGGCGTCGGCGTCGGCGTCGGGCGTCCGGCGTCCGGCATCGGGCCGCGATTTCTTTCAACCCTTTCGTCACGCACCTCTGGCGCGGTGAGCTGCACTCTTTCGCTCCTTCGGATCTGCGGTGGTTTTCACGTTTACCGGTGGCTTCTTTTTCGCTTGGATTGTTTCGGTTCCAGAGCCGCTCTTGGCTGCGGTGGCGGGGCTGCGGCCCGGTACGGCTGGGCCGCTGGGACAGCCGGGGGCGGCCGTCCCTACACGGGTCGTTTTGGATGCCGCGGGTGTGGGAGCCCTTGCAGCAGTTGTCCTGGGTCCGGGGCTTGTAGCGGCAACTGCGCTGGGGGCGTTTTGGGAATTGCGGTGGGTTTGGTTTGGCTCGCGGGCTGATTGGAGTTGCCTGGGGTCGAGCTGAGATCGCTGGTGGAACGGTTGAGCATAGTTCCACTGTACTCAGTGAGATTTCTCAGTAAAGGTTAGATATCACAAAAATGAAATTTATTTTTGCGGAAAACGTGCGGAGACGGGGTGGGATTCCCGTTTTGGGATGGGAGAGAGCAACCCCGCGGGTCGAAGCCGGCAGAAAGGCTTCCGGCGTTCGGCGTCGGGCGTCCGGCGTTAGCCATGTAGGGACAGCCGCCCCTTTCGACAAGGTCAAGGGTAGGCTCTCGCACCAGAACGCGAGACAGACGGCGCGGCTGGTGAGAAAATTCCCGCGCTCTCGTCTAGAATCTATAGAAGCAGGAGCACATCATGCCCGACGACCCGATCACAGTCTCTCCCGGCCCGCAATTCATGTCCGCGATGGTGATTGCCATTGCGGCTGATGCGCTGCAGCTTCTCGTCTTCCCTGCATTTGTCGAGGGAGCGCTCTCTCCTGCAGACGACCTCCTCGATCTTGGCGTCGCCGCCGCGATGGTTCGCCTGCTGGGATGGCACTGGGAATTTCTCCCGTCCTTTTTCGCCAAGCTAGTCCCGGGCGCGGATCTCGTCCCCTTCTGGACGCTCGCCGTGGTCAGCGTCTACCGCAAAGCCAAGATCGCCGCCCAAGCCGAAAAGCATTCCGAACAGCTTCCGCCCGCGCACCTGACGAAGAGCTAAGCGCCGCTCTTCGCAAGGAACCGAAGGACGCTGCACGGTAATTTTCCTTCGCCGGGATGAACCTTTTCCTCAGCAAACCCGAATAACAGGTTGGAGAGGCAGATTGGCAGACGACCGGGAACTGTGGGCCCAGATTCGCCGGGGAAATGCGGACGCATTCGACAGGTTCTACCGCGAGAACGCTCCTCGCCTGCACGCGTTCCTACGGCAGTTGGTCGGCAGTCCTCAGGTGGCCGAGGACCTTATGCAAGAAGCCTTCACGCGGAAATGGAATCATCCCAATGGTTTTCAGCCGGAGCGCGGAACGCTGCGGGGTTATCTCTACGGGATTGGCCGCAACAGCGCGGCGGAATGGTGGCGGTACCAAACTCCACGAGACGCGGCGCGCGACAACCATGAGGGCGGCGGCAAAGCCCAAACGCTTTCGATTGTAGCCGACGCATTCGCGCGTCTTCCGCGGACCAGCGAACTTTTCTGTGGTTGCGCGAAGTGGAGGGCCAGTCCTACGCGGAGCTTGCGCAAGCTCTTGAGATCCCCATCGGAACCGTGCGATCAAGATTGTTTGCCGCGCGCGAAGCGTTGCGAGAAATCTGGCAGAGCAATCGGCAGAACCCAAAGGAGGGCGCATAAAGTGCCACGATGCAGCGAAGTTCGTCTCCGCACTCTGCGATGGAGAAAAGACTTCGCGGGAGGCGGCGGAACACATAGGTGCGTGCGAACCGTGCCGCACCCGCATGCGGCAATACGCGGAGATGGGCGCAGAACTGCGTCGCGTGGCGAGCCTGGAATCGCTCGAAGATACAAGAGTGCGACGCTGGGAGAAAGACCGGAAGATCAAGTCAAATTGGTGGCTCAAAGGATGGGAGACTATGAGAATACCGAGGCTTGCATTTGCACTGTTGGCGGTGGCGGTGCTCGGCTCGAGCCTTGTGATCGTCCGAGTACGCGCTCAAACGCAGGGAAAGGCCTTGATGCTAACGGCGAAACCAGCCGACAGCCACTCCTTGCGCTGTCCACTGTCCCTGGCAGGTCGACACACGTGAAGACGTCCTCTAAGTCCGGCCATCGCTTTGCGCTGGCCTTGGCAGAGTGATCGAATGCGTTGTGAATGAACTTGGTCAAGAAGTCGACCATGATGCGGCTCGGGCCGCCTCCGAATTCTCGGGCTTCCAACATTGCCTCTGTAAACTGGCAGTCAAAGGAAGCCCGGCGTGACGCGAAAAGCCCGCGCCTACAATAATGATTGTCTCGACGGCCAGATCAGACATACGACCGGCATTGTAGCTGCTTTTGTTCATAAGTGAAGGGGCTTGCTCCATCGTTCATGGCTTTTTGCATCCGCGATTGAGGTCTAGGGCCTCGCCCTTAGCGACTGTACAGGGTGCGGAAAAAGTCTGTGGAAGGAACCGAGATTGGCATGACATTGCACAGGCAAAGCTGAAGCCGGGCCCGTCCCCTAGCCTAATGCGGTACGACTGGAAGTCGTACCCTTCCCGGTTCGTATTTTTTCCGGAGCGTCTCTTTTTGGGAAAAACTTAGAAGGCGTGGAGGCTGGGGCGTTCTCTGCGAAGGGTGGGCGGCGTTATCAACGCGCCGCCCACCACCCCTAACCCCACTTCATTTCTTCGGGAAGTTCGGGTCGTTCTTGATCTCGCGGATCTGCTGGAGGTGCCTCTCCGCGTGCGTGGAGATTTCCAGCATCCACTGCCAGCTGTCGATCACCTCTCCATATTCTCCAAAGCTGTGGGCTCGCAAGTCATCGCTGGTAGTCTTGATGTAGTCGATCATGGTGGCACGCAGGGCCTGAAACCTCGTCAGCGCCTCGCCGAGGTCTTTGTAGGTGTCGACTTTTTCGTGCCCGCCGCCGGTTTTGGTATGGACGACACGATCGATGCCGTACCACATAATGTCGGCGTCGGTGGCCGCTGATTTCTTCGCGCTCATATCCGGGGCCGCCTTGACGGCTTTCTGCAGCCCGCGCCAATAGTCTGGCTCGGCCACGGCCAGATGCGAAACAACTTCCCGGATGCTCCAGCGGTCCGGCGAGGCCTTGTACTCCAGTTGCGCGGGAGACAACCCACGCACCTGCTCCGCCAGCATTTGTGTCGTCATCTCAAAGTGCACCAGCAGGTGTTCGCGGTCCGCGTCTGTCATGGCGGCGAACAGGGGTGTGGCCAGCAGGCACACGGTCAGCGTCAGAACCGGCAGCAGAAAACCTCGGCGCGTAATAGAGATAGTCATGTAGTAACCCCCTTTCCTAAACTATCCCTTGGACGAGCTGAGGGGAATTAGGTCATCAGGCGAGGGAAGATGAAGCGGGCAGGATGGACTTCTTTTTTTCCCCGCTGCGCGGCTGGAACGGGAAGTTTGGCCGCCTAACTGTTCGCTGGCGATTTGGCAAGCAGATGGTTCAGGTTCTCAGCACCACAGGCCTTGCCATGTCCACCGGCGAAATTCATATCATGCAGGATCCATACATGCTCGCCGATCGCCGCGGCAGGGGCAGCCATTAGAAATGCGTAGGACTCGCCATTCATCTCAAAGGAAACTCGGTTCAAATCGGCCCGGCCCTCCACGGCACCCTCGAAAGGCGCCAGCGACAGAACGTAGCGCCCTGCGCCCGGCGCGTAAAGCCAGACGCCCGAGTCTTTGTTGCTACTGGATGCACTGAGTCCGTCAAAATCAACCGCCACCTCTTTGCCCCGCAGCAGGATCGGCGAAAGCGCTCGTAGCACTCCGGCTTTGGGATGCAGGGGTTCATCATCGGTGAGGGCCACAGATGGCAGGTGATCCAGCAACTCTCCGGTAATCACCATGACTCCGGAGCCTGGGACATTAATTTGCAATGACTTTCCGGGCTGAAACAAGTACGAGGTCTCCGGCAAGCCTTTGACCTCGTCGCTCGTGACACTGCGGCCGCGTGCGGAAAGGTTTGCGAGGGCTCGAATGCCAAGCTGGATGCGGTCCCCATCATTCGAGATGATCCTAAATCCATAAAGGCCCCCGCTCCCTTCCGCCATTTGCACAAAGGTGCAAGCCGCTCCTTCTTTCTCTTCGAACGAAAAACCCCACGTCTCAAACACGAGACGTGGGGCACCCGTTCATACTGAGAACTGGGAACTGAGAACTGTTCTTACGTACCTTCCGACCAGCCCGCCAAATACTCTTCCTGCTCGGGCGTTAGCTTGTCGATCTTGATGCTCATCGACTCGAGCTTCAGCTTGGCTACGCGCTTGTCGAGTTCGTCGGGGACTTTGTAGACGGTCTTTTCCAACTTCTTCGAGTTCTTCACCATGTAGTCGACCGAGAGGGCCTGGTCGGCGAAGCTCATATCCATTACCGAGGCCGGATGCCCTTCCGCCGCGGCCAGGTTGATGAGGCGGCCGTCGCCGAGCAGGTTGATCTTGCGTCCGTCTTTCAGTGAGTACTCTTCGACGAAGTTGCGAGTTGTGCGCTTCGAGGACGACATCTTCTCGAGCGCGGGGATGTCGATTTCGACGTTGAAGTGCCCCGAGTTGGAGATGATCGCGCCGTCTTTCATCAGGTCGAAGTGCTCTTTCGTCAGCACGCTCTTGTTGCCGGTGACGGTGCAGAACACATCGCCGAGCTTGGCTGCTTCGGCCATCGACATGACGCGGAAGCCGTCCATCACGGCCTCGAGGGCTTTCGTGGGATCGACTTCGGTGATGATGACTTCAGCGCCGTTGCCGCGGGCGCGGCTGGCGAGTCCGCGGCCGCACCAGCCGTAGCCGGCGACCACGAACTTCGAACCGGCGAGCAGGAAATTGGTGGCGCGGATGATGCCGTCGATGGTGGACTGTCCGGTGCCGTAACGGTTATCGAAAAGATGCTTGGTGTCGGCGTCGTTGACGGCGACGACGGGGAACTTCAACATGCCTTCCTTGGCCATCGCGCGCAGGCGAATGACGCCGGTCGTGGTCTCTTCGGTTCCGCCTATGACGTCGGTCAGCGCGTCGGTACGCTTGGTGTGGAGAATCGTCACCAGGTCAGCGCCGTCGTCCATGGTGATGTGCGGCTTGTGGTCGATGGCGGCGAGGATGTGGTTGTAGTAGGTGTCGTTGTCCTCACCCTTGATGGCGTAGACGGGAATGTTGTGGTCGCGCACGAGGCTGGCGGCGACGTCGTCTTGCGTCGACAGCGGGTTCGAGGCGCAGAGGACGACATCGGCTCCGCCATCGCGCAGGCAGATGCCCAGGTTCGCCGTCTCGGCCGTAACGTGCAGGCAGGCCGAGATGCGGATGCCCTTCAACGGCTGGTTCTTGATGAACTCCTTGCGGATGATCTGCAGCACCTTCATGGACTGGTTCGCCCACTCAATGCGCTTCTTTCCCAAGTCGGCCAGTTCGATGTTCTTAATGTCGCAATTGACAGCTGCTGTTGACATGCTTCTCCTCTTTTTTCTATTTCGTGCCTATGGCGGCGCAGAGCGCGGAAATATTAAGTTTTGATTGCCTGGGTTTGGTGATCCAAATCTCGACTCAAATCTTGCTTGTTCAATCAGCCTTCGAAATCCGTTACCTCAGAATACAGGAACTCATTGGCCCGGTCAGGATGCCGAATTGCTCACCGGGGATGAGCCTTTCGAGCATGCACTTTTGGTCCTGACGAAAATCCCTAACCACGAAGGTCACGAAGTTTCACAAAGGAGATCCTTGAAAGAGAATCGGGTTTCCTTAGTGGTCCTTCGTGTCCTTTGTGGTTGAAGGTTTTTGTTACTTTCGCGCTGCCGCTACGGGACGGCCCACACCGGCATCGCTGGCCAGTTTGGCCGCTTTGTCGGTTGCCTCCCACGTGAAGTCGGAGTCGCTGCGTCCAAAGTGTCCGTACGCGGCGGTCTTCTTATAGATCGGCCGGCGCAGGTTGAGCGACTCGATGATGCCGCGCGGCGTCAGCTTGAAGTGCGCGCGAATCAAATCTGGAATGATCGTCGGATCGACCTTCGCCGTTCCGAACGTCTCGACGAGCACGCTGACCGGATCGGCCACGCCGATGGCGTATGCCAACTGCACTTCGCAGCGCTCGGCGAGTCCGCCGGCGACGACGTTCTTCGCAATGTGCCGCGCCATATAGGCCGCCGAACGATCTACCTTCGTCGGATCTTTTCCAGAAAATGCCCCGCCGCCGTGACGTCCCATGCCGCCGTAGGTATCGACGATGATCTTGCGTCCGGTCAGTCCGGTATCGCCCATGGGCCCGCCAATCACAAACCGTCCCGTAGGATTGATGTGATACTTCGTATCTTCATCGAGCAGGTCGGCCGGGATGGTCGACTGAATCACGTGCTTCAGAATCCCCGCGCGCAACTCTTCGTTGCTAACGGTTTCCGAATGCTGCGTAGAAATAACGACCGCATCCACGCGCACCACGCGCCCCGCAGCGTCGTACTCAACCGTAACTTGGGATTTGCCATCAGGACGAAGGAAGGGAAGTGTTCCATTTTTGCGAACCTGCGAGAGCCGCAAGGTCAGCTTGTGAGCCAAAGAAATGGGAGTAGGCATTAACTCCTCATTCTCATTAACCGCATACCCAAACATCATTCCCTGGTCGCCGGCGCCGCCGGTGTCTACGCCCATGGCTATGTCGCCGGACTGCTTGTTGATGCTGGAGATTACGGCGCAGGTGTTGGCGTCGAAGCCGTAGAGGGCGTTGTCGTATCCGATGGAGGCGACGGTGCCGCGGACTACGGTTTGGAAATCGACGTAGGCCTTGGTGGTGATTTCTCCGGCGATGACGACGAGGCCGGTGGCGGTGAGGGTTTCACAGGCTACGCGGCTGGTGGAGTCCTCGGAGAGGCAGGCGTCGAGGATAGCGTCGGAAATCTGGTCGGCGATCTTATCGGGATGGCCTTCGGTGACGGATTCGGAAGTGAATAAATAACGGTTTGGTGCCAAGTTGTATTTCTCCTTGTTGCACGCTATTCGTCGAACTACCTCGTGCAGAAAAAGTCTGGACGCTATGACTTGTGGGGACCGGAAATCCACGGGGCCGCGACTGGGCGACGCATCGAGGGGAAGTCCTATAAAAGGCTACCAGACCCCCTTGCGGGGCGCAACGGTTTTGGCGTTAACGGGTTAAGAGTGGGTTCAAGGGCGGAAAAGACGGGGTGGACGGGGGGAAATGAGGGGTGGGCTGGGGGCTTGCGATTGATGGACTGGGGAGGCGGCAAAACTAGTGTAACGTCCCGTCTGGAAGCTGTGAAGAAATTATCTTCTGACCGAATCAGGGCATTGCGGGATTAGCTTACATCGGTAGACTGCGGAGGTGAGCGACAACGGCTTGCCAGCGGTCCCGCGACTGGTCTCCATCAATCGACAACAGTTTGTGCTGCGGCAGCATCGATGTCGAGCGGTTGATCGACGAAGATCACAGTGCACGACTGATCTGGCACTTGATCGGCCGGCTGGTGGAAGCGGCGCAGATTGCGGTGCGCTTTGATGAGGGAATGCTGAAACAGTATTTGCATCGTTGTCACCAGAAGCCGAAAGGGGTGGCGAAAGTGGCAGCGGCGCGCAAGTTAGCGGTGCGACTCTACTGGATGCTACGCACCCAGACCGGGTATCCAGAGATCGTTCGCTTCGAGAGCAGCCCGCGGGTGCCCCTGGTCGGCGCAAGCTAGACCGCAGGACTGATTGGGCGCTCTCGCATCCCGTAGAGACGGGGTGTTCGCATAGAAGAATCATGGTCATGGTTAGGCCGAATCGATGGTTTGGTGGAACGATCTTCCACCGTAGGGTGATTCAGCGTGAGATTTCCAGAGTCTTGGTCCTCAGCCTCTCTGGCAAAAAGCCGGTGCTTTCACACCGCCCAGTACAACTATGCCTTGACAGAGCCTTCGCTCTTATCGAGGGGCACCCAGTTTGCTGATCGTGCCCGGCGAAATCAAAAGGGGGCACCCGCCCAAAGAAACGCAAGGACGGAGTATCCCACGGTGTTGGTAGTTCCTGCGAAGTCAAAGGCTGGGCGGCCCGACTGCAAGAATCTGCATGGTTTATTCACGAAAAAAATATATTCGTAGTGACTCCTCCAGAGGGTAGAATGCGCCTCCGGACTATTGAGGGGGAATCTAGTCCGTCCCAGGGAGTTACCAAGAATGATCAAAAAGGTGTTGTTCGCGGTGGTATTCGTGTGCTTGCTTTCCAACTTAAGTCTTCTGCATGGTCAGAGCGGCGTCCTTTCCATTTATCCTGATCCCGCCGATTTTGGGATCGTGGATCTCAACTCGAGCGGTTATCCGCTGACTTTTTACCTCAGCAATACCACCTCGAGTTCCGTGCAGATCACCGGAATGACCATCGCCGGAACCAATAGCGGAGACTTTGGCTTTTACGGCGGGAACTGCGTGGGCACGATTCCGGCCAACCAATTCTGTCAGATGGCCATGGTCTTGACTCCCTCGGCGATGGGAAGCCGGGCTGCCACCCTAAAGATTGCCGTCTCAGGCGTTGCGAATCCCATCAGCGTGCCGTTGACGGGCACGGGCGGAAATCCCATCCCGAATATCACCTCGCTTTCTCCTGCATCGGCCTATCAGGGCTCGTCCGGGACTAAGGTGACGATCACGGGCACTGGGTTCGTGCCCTCGTCGGTAGTTTTATGGAACGGTTCCACACTTCCCACGACGTTCGTCACTGCCTCACAACTCACAGTCCAGGTGCCAGCCTCAGATCTTGTCAACCAGGGCTCGAACAACGTTTTTGTCAGCAATCCAGCGCCTGGCGGTGGAAGTGGGCAGTCTGCAAGCTTCCAGATCATTGGGCTCGATCCTTCTCTCAACTTCTTGGCTCCATCTTTCCAGGTGTCGGGAACTCCCGCTTCTCCGATCGTCATCAACGGCCAGAATTTCATGACTGGAGCGACCGTCCTCTGGAACGGCAAACCATTGCCGACGACCTACATCAACTCGAACCAGATTCAGGCACAGCCCACTGCTTCCCAACTCGCAAAAGCCAACATCGTTCAGTTGTCAGTTTCCAACCCGTCTCCCGGAGGCGTCTCGCAAACGCTTCCATTCAACGTTACGTACCCTACAAAAGTGCTCACAATCGATCTGCCCGCGAACGATCTTGTTTGGGATCCGTATGCGCGCCGAATCTATGCATCATTGCCCAGCAGCTACGGTGTCCATGGCAACACGATCGCTGTGATTAATCCCTTCAATGGAGCAGTCAGTGCTTATCACTTCGCTGGAAGCGAACCGACCAAGCTGGCTCTATCGGCCGATGGGAATTATCTTTATGTCGGTCTAAACGGAACGGGTTCGGTTCGGCGCTTCATCCTTCCCAGTTTCAGTCCTGACACTACTGTCAGCCTCGACACAAGCAACTCGGTGCTGACGGCCGCTGCACTGGCCGTTTCTCCGGCAGACTCCCACACGGTTGCCGTCATCCCCAGCAACAACAATTGCTGCGGCAGCGGTCAGGGACCGGTCGAGTTTTTTCACGACACCCAGCTCCTCGCGGATAAGGTAACGAGCTTTAATTTCAGCTCCATTGCCTTCGCCAACTCCACGACACTGTTTGGGTATGTCAACAGCACGCTGGGTGAAGTCAACGTCACTGCCACGGGAGGGAAGCTGGGAAAGACATGGCAAGGCCTGCTTCAGGGCTCGGACATCCGCTACGAGGCGGGATTGATCTACAGTAACCAGGGCCAAGTCTTCGACCCGAGCAGTGAGACGCTCGTAGGCTCGTTCGACCTCTCCACAAACAGTTGCTGTGCTCCTGTTCAGATCGTGCCTGTCGCACCCATCAACCGAGTTTTCGCGGCCGGCGTAACGCCGTTCTCCAACAACACACTCGGAATCACCAGCTACAATCTGTCGCAGTTTACTCCGATAGCGGTAGCGAATCTTTCGCAGATTAACGGCAGCGTCTCTTCCACGTACCTCCGCTGGGGCGGCAACGGACTGGCTTTCACAGTGCAGCCCAACTGTTGCAACGGTAATGTTCCTCAGGTGATATTGGTTCAGAGTCCGGCCATGCTGCTGGCTTCCGGTGTTGGCCACAACCCGGTCCCGAAGGTGACTTCACTCACGCCCAGCTCAGCCACCCACGGAACAGGAAATTTCCCGATAACCATTCAAGGCACGGGTTTCGTTCCCTCTTCAGCCGTCACTTTTAATGGTCGCCAACTGACCGTCGACTATCGAAGCGCCACGCAACTCGTCGTCTACGTTCCCGGAAGCGATATTCTTACAGCAGGCCCGGCGAACGTAGTTGTAACCAACCCGCTTCCGGCGGGCGGAACATCGAGCGCTACATTCACCATCAATTAGTTCAAAATCAAGAGCCCCACCCTTCTCGCGTTCTATCGCGAGAGGAGTGGGGCTTTTCACTTCTCCGACCATTTTCTTTCTGGTGTCAGCACAGATCAAAAGTATTTGGGCACGGGTCCACGCGTCTTCTTGGTGATGTCAGCTAGATCAAAAGCTTGGGTTCGTCCGATATCTGGATTAGCGGTTCTGATCTTGGGCTTGGGGTGGGGAGGATAGGCGGAGGCCTTGGGCGTCGAAGGTGTAGGTTTTTACTTCGGCTTCGGCGCCTTGGGGGGAAATTTCCTGGCCGTTCCAGAGGAAGCTTACTCCGGCGGCGTTGCCTACCTTTACGGTGATGCTGCGAGTGGCGCGGACTAAGGTGTGCGCGGGGGCGATCAGGGTTTCTTCGCTGACGGGTTCTCCGTCGGCGGCGACGGAGATCCAGGAATTTTCTGAAGCGCGAATGATCAGCGCCAGAGATGCAGCTGGTTTTGACGGTGGTGGAGCGGTGGATTGCGCGGGATTGGTGGACTGCGAAGGATTCGCGGACTGCGGAGGATTGGTGGACTGCTGGGATGAGGTAGGTGCGTTCTTTGGTGCAGCGTTCGTCGTTGGCTTTGTTGTGGCGGGATGAAGCGTGTTGGGGGACTGCCCGTTCGGAGTGGGTGGGTGCGACTGGGTTGCATTCGCGATGGAGGATGTTGGATTCGCAGAGAGTGGAGTTGCGGTGGGTCCGGATTGAGCGACTGATGCGAGCCTGGTTGGTGAGGAGGCGGCGCGGGTGCTGCGGGAGTGGCGCATCCAGAGAATGATTGATAGGACCAGGACCAGGGCGGCTACGGCGACTAGTCTCCAGGGGATTCCGTTGTCTGGTTCGTCGAGATACTTATGGGCTGGAGGGCGGACGTGTTCGGCTCGAGGGAGTTGGAGGTCGGGAAGTTCTTCGACGTCCGCGGGCGATTGCGTTTTTTTGGGCGGCTGGGTTTGTGTTTTTGATTGTGATTTCGTTTGCGTTGACGATTTTCCGGAAGTGTTGCGGGAGCGCTTTTCAGGGGCGCGGGTTTCGGCGGGGCGGGCGGGTTCCCAGGCCTGATGGGCCTCGAGCTGGGCCTGGCGCATGCAAGCTAGGTATCCGTTGACGGCCTCTTCGTCGTTCATGCCGAGATGCTTGGCGTAAGTGCGGATGAATCCTTTGTTGAAGACGCCGCCGGGGAGCTGGTCGAAGTGCTCCTGCTCGATGGCCTGGAGCATGCGCGTGCTGATCTTGGTGACGTGGGAAACGTCATCGAGCGAGATGTTCTTCTTCTCGCGCAGTTTGCGAAATTTGTCTCCGAACTCGCCCACTTGCTGGACCCGGTGGGGCGAAGTGGCTTCGCCCGCATGACCACGCTCAGACAACTTCACTTGCACAACGATGGGTTCATGATAGGACAAGCGGGATGGGCGCGCCACAGCCAAGAGTCCAACGACGGGGTAACGTGCGGGGAGCGGGGCGCGGCTCGGGGAACACGGGGCGAGTGAGAGGAATTGCGGCGGTTTGACTGTCAATTCGAATCGTCAATTCGAATCGCGGGATGGGGTGACGGGGCGGCATTAAAGGGGCGGACGAGGGCGTCCGCCCCTACATTTGCAAAACTACTTCGCTGCGGCAGCCACGGTTGGATTCGATGCGGGGATGTGTGGCGTTCGTCTCAGCGTGGGGGCGGCCTTCCTCCGTTGCGTGGCTTTGGCGCGGCGCATGGCTTCAGGATGATGACTCCATGCGACTGCCTTTTCCTCGGGCGCTCCATAGAGTTCCGGATGGAGATAGAAGCCACGCTCGCGGGCATTCTTCTGTTCTTCGACGACGAGCGGATGCGCCTTGGCGAATGCATCCTGGCGGATTCCGGTAATTTGCCAGGAAACGTCGACATTCGGCTTGTCGGTTTTGATGGCGAATTGGTTGTTGGAAACCCGCCGGCTGACGATGGCTTGAGCGAACTGTCCAAGCACGGTGAGTTGATAGCGGAAATCGGTGTTGACGGCCTCGAACCAATTGGGGAGCCGAACTTCAGCGTCGCCCTGAGCGTCGGTGGTGACGTTGCCGCTGTATACGTTCATCATTTCCGAAGACTCGACGGAGGCGTGATAGAGATACTTATTAGCAGGATCGAGCGGGTGATCGATCTTGAAGTCCTTGGTGCCCGCGGAGATTGCCCCGGTCACGGTGACATCGCCGCTGAAGAAGGCGGCGAGGTCGCTGCCGGCAAAGACTTCGATGCCGAAGCCGCCGAAGCCACCGGCAGTGCCGCCAGTGAAGAAGCCGCCGTCACCATCGGCTTCCTGAAATCCGCCGGCGCCGCCGGTGCCAACCACACCGTTGCCGGAGGTAGATGCGAAATTGTTGCCCTGGCCGCCTGCGCCACCGGTGGCATTGACGCCATCGCCGCCCGAGAAGAGGTCGGAATCGCCGCCCTGGGCGAGGACGCCGGGGCCGCCGGCTCCGGTGCTGACGCCGCCGCCTGTTCCGAAGCCTCCGCCCGCTTGAACGCCAACTCCTCCGTTACCGTTGCCGGCTGATCCCCCGAAGGCGTTGATGGCGTTGCCGCCATTGCCGCTGACGTTGAGTGTGCCGCCAGTTCCGCCAAATGCGGTGATACCAACTCCTCCAGCTTTCAACCCGTTCGGGTCGGCGGAGGAACCGGCGGCTTCAAGGGCATTCGAACCAGCCAAGCCTGAGTTGGCGGCGGCGTCGGGAGGAGAAACCAGGAGAGAGAATCCGCTGCCGGTGCCATGGATGGCTTGGTTGTTGGTGAAAGTGTTGGCTGCGGCGAGCAGGGGAACCTTGGTCGCATCCACGTTGAGCGTAACGGTGCCGGCGGTTCCTCCGCCGGTCAGGCCGATACCGGCGAGGACACCGGTGATCGTACCCGCACCAGAGCTAGAGCAGACCCAAGCGGTGCCATTCCACTTGAGCACCTGGCCGCTGGAGCAGGTGGTAATGAGGCCGAGAGTCAACGTGCTGCTGGTGCCGCCCCCTTTCAATCCACTGCCCGCGGCGGTGGTGATTCCATCAATGGTGCCGGGGAAGGTCTGTCCGGGAGCGAAGCCGAGGATGCCTTTGGGACCGATGCGCAGGCCGGTTTCCGCGGGAGCCGCAGTGCCAGATCCGTAGAGGAGATGGAGCGTGGCAGAGGGTGTAGAGGTGTTGTTATTGGCGGGTTCAGCCTTCCACTGAAAGGTTTGTGCTACGGCGCTGCTCGAGGAACTGCTGAATGCCGAGGCGACGAAGTCGAGGGGTTGAGAAAATTTCCCGGTAGTTGCGGTCGCGACGCCGGTGGCGGGCAGAGTAAAGAATCCGCGGACGACGGCTCCGCCTGTGACGTCGAGTGTGGCGGTGGGCGTGGTGGTATTGATGCCGATCTTGGCGGTGGGCGACGATCCAGACTGGAATATCGCAGAGTTTCCGATTGTGGCTGCGCCGGTGAAGTCAGGCAGGAACCCAGCCGTGCCTGAACCGGTAATTGTGGCCGGCGGCGGGGGAGCGGTGGGCGAGGTGCCACTGTTGCTCGACGGCGCGGCGGAGGGCGCGGCCAGCACGAAGGCCGAAGGAGGAAGTCCGCCGATGGTTTGAGCATCACCGGCTTTCAGTGCGTAGGGGACGCTCAACAGCATGATGCGGGGGAGTTCTTTCTGTCCGTGCGGTTGGACGCCAAGCCAGCGCGCTTCGCCGGCGACGAAGATGTCGGCGGGCAAGCCGGTGCCGCGGGTGGAACCGAGAGCGACGGTATAACGTCCGAGGCGATCCGGTTGAACGTTCTGCGTCTCGATCCAGAGCGGCGACGAGATTTGGTCATCCTTATATAAGGAGAAGGTGACGCCGACAACGCCGGTGAGAGGTTTGCCGCTTGCGTCGGTGAGAGTGCCGGAGAAATTGACGAGAGTGGGAACGGTCGCGTTGGAGGCCGCTGAGGCCGATGTTGCGGGCGACTGTTGAGCCACGCTGGAGGAAAGGCAGAGCCCCACGGCGAGGCAGAACCAGAAGGCGTGTTTCATAACACTGTTCTCCTAATCAGATGGTTTCTTAGAAATCCAAAAGATGTTGCCTAAGAAGCAAGTACAGGGGGGCACCACGGCAAAGGGCGGCGCATAACGTTGGGCAAGATTTTGGACCTAACCAGTAGTGTTGTCAAATTGCAGAACGTTGCAGGGAAACAAAGAGCTACTGAGATTTTTTCTGATCGGCTTTCTTGAGTGCGATGGTGAACTGCGCCTGGCAGGTCTTGCCGGGATCGTCGAAGGCTTCGCCGGTACGGTCGCCTTCGGAGGCGTTAAAGGTGAGGCCATCGCGCTTGACGCGATCGGGAAGCCCGGTGACGCGGGCTTTGCCGTCGGCGTTGGTGGAGACCTCAAGGTCCAGCTTGTGAAATCCGCCGAACCGGTAGGCGATGTGGACTTTGATTTTGGCGGCGTAGACCGGAGCGCCGGAAGCGTCGGTGATGGTGAAGTCGGCGGAGCAGGGGCCGGCATCGCCGTCGAGCACGGGGATGGTTTTGGAGTCGGTGGTGGCGGTCTGGGAAACGGATATTGAAGAGATGGCGAGTGCAAAGGAAATCAGGAGAAGAGTTTTGCGTGGGGTGTGAGTCATCTCGTGCGGTTCCTCATTCTTTTTAGATTACGCCAAGATGGAAGTCGTCGGGGAAAGATTGGCGGGGTTGTTGGAGGTGGAGGAGGGATCGACAAAAAGGCTGGGCGCTCGAGAAATCGAAAGCAAAGTTAAGAGCCGCGGGCGGGGGTTCCCCCACACGAACTTTGCCTGCGCCACAAAGGATTGGGAATTGATTGATGGCATTGGCTTTAGGGATACTGGTTACCAACG
This sequence comes from Candidatus Sulfotelmatobacter sp., assembly GCA_035695545.1. GTDB lineage: Bacteria > Acidobacteriota > Terriglobia > Terriglobales > Acidobacteriaceae > Sulfotelmatobacter. The sequence goes on from DASRRV010000029.1 coordinate 61,020, forward strand.
GTCATTGCCCGTGCACGAAAGTGACGAATATAATTTTTCAACCACCACCCGTCTAGCGAGGAACAACGGTATTTCTGCATGCCTGAGGCCGGTACTCAATTGACGCGTCACAGCCAAGAGCTGACGATCTTTCACGACGTGGCGAAGGCCCTCACGTCGTCCCTGGACCTCGACTCCATTCTGCAAACCATCATGGACAAAATGGCGGAGTACTTCCGTCCGGATACGTGGTCGCTGCTGATGGTGGACGAAGCGCGCGAGGAACTTTACTTTGCGATCGCGGTCGGTGACAAGGCGGAAGTGCTGAAGAATGTCCGGTTGAAGGTGGGAGAGGGAATCGCGGGATGGGTGGCGAAAAACGGCGAGGCGCGCGTGGTGCCGGATGTGAGCGCGGACCCGATGTTTGCCAGCCGCGTGGATGAAACGACGAAGTGGGAGACGCGGTCGGTGATCTGCGTGCCGCTGCGGTCGAAGCTGCGGGTGCTGGGCGTGATCCAGTTGGTGAACGTCGATATGTCGCGGTTCACCGAGACGGAGTTGTTCTTCCTGCAATCGTTGTGCGACTACGCTGCGATTGCCATTGAGAACGCGCGCTGGGTCGAAAAGATTCAGGAACTGACGATCACCGACGACTGCACGGGACTGTACAACGCGCGACATCTTTATAAGACGCTGGAGACCGAGGTATACCGGTCGTCGCGCTTCGGATACGAGTTCAGCATTCTGTTTATCGACCTGGATCATTTCAAGTCGGTGAACGATACGCATGGGCATTTGATTGGAAGCAAACTGCTGGCGGAGATTGGGTACTTGATCAAGGCGCAGCTGCGGTTGATTGATTTTGCGTTTCGGTATGGCGGCGATGAATTTGTTGTGCTGCTTCCGCAGACGGGAAAAGATCAGGCCCTGGTTGTGGCCAAGCGCTTACTCGACGGACTGCGTGCGAGTTGTTTCTGTCGGGAAGAAGGATTGAATCTGAATGTGCGGGCATCGTTGGGGCTGGCGACTTTTCCGCATGATGCGCGCACGGCGCATGATGTGATCCGGCAGGCGGATGGAATGATGTATCTGGTGAAGAACTCTACGCGGGATAATATTGGGATTGCTCAGCGGGGAGTGTTGAAATAAGCAAGTTTCAAAGTTTCAGAGTTTCACGGTTTCACGTTTCAAATTCAGGGCTGGGTTTTCCTCTTGACCGATTTTCTTCCTTTTATCCCTTTCTCCTTTTCTCCTTACTGATCTCTTTTGGCTGGAGCGGTCGGGGTTGCGCCTTTTACTTCGCCTTTCACTTCTCCTTTTACTTCGGGCTTCCAAGGATTGGCGTTTTGGGGGGCTTTGGGATTTACGCCGAAGTCCCACACGTAGAGGTTCATGCCTTCTTTGGGCATCATTTCCACGAGGGCATATTCTCCGGGTGCGAGAGGTTCGGTGGGAGTTACTTTGAACCAGCCTCCTGCTACGCGGGTGATGGTGGTCTTGGCGAGGTGCTGATCTTGGCTGACTTTGCCGGTGACGGCGCGCTTCACTTCGCCGAGGACACGCTTGCCGCCTTTGACATCGGCGCGGACGATGCGGAAGCGGTCGAAGGGAACGATCGCTTGCTGGGGTTGTTGCGGTTGCTGAGGTTCCTGCGTGGTGTGGGCGGAATCTCTGGGTGCGGCGGGTTGATCGGTACGGTCGGGATGGTCGGGAGCGGGATCGACATTGACGTATAGCGAAGGTACGGTGACGTGCGATTGCACCGGGGCGTGGGCGCCGTCGAGTTCGATGGTTTGCTTGGCACTGGCAATGGGATTGATGGCGCCACGGAGGATGTTGGCTTTGGTGTTGCGGTTGACGTCTCCGGCGGTTTGCTGAATCTCGTCGATTTGGGGCTCGCCCTGGAAGCTATCGAAAAGGAACACGCCGGAATCCATGGGTAGACGGAGTCCGGGGGCGACCTGCGGCAGTTGAGCTTCCTCGAGTTCGCGCTCGTGTTCGAGTTCCTTGTCGAGTTGGGCGGCTTCGGGGACGGATGCTCCAGCGGCGCGGTCTTTCTCAAATTTCTCGGTGGCGGGCCAGTCGATGAGGGACGAGGGCATTTCCTCCCACTCGTCGCGCTCGGCGCTCATGTAGCGGACGCGGTCTCCTTTGACTTCGTACTTTGTGACGAGCTGATAGGAGCCGTCTTTAAGGATGAGGCGGCGGGCCAGGTCCTGGGGGTGCGCGGGAAGAGCCAGCAGCAGTAGAAGGGCGACGGTCAGGTGATGCTTCAGGGACATAGGTTCTCCTAATTATCGTCCGGGATAGGGTGGAGAGTCGAATCGCAGGGGCTCTTCGGGGATCGATTTCTTGCGAGGGTTAGAAAAGACGACAACCACAAAGGACACGAAGGAGCACGAAGGAAAAGCTATTCGGCTCCGGTGGGAAAGGACTTGCGGGATTGACCTGATCCACAGGTGGGGTGCGCTTGTAGTATCCTGTTTTCGCGAACGCCACCGCCCCAAAAAATGAAACGTACCTTCCTCCTCACGCTTTTGCTGGGCCTTGCTTCCTTACTGTGCACGACCGTCACGATGGGCCAATCGGTCGCTCCGGCCGCTGCTCCGGTGAAGCCGCAGTATTCGGCGCAGGGCGGTCCCTCGGCGCAGGGAGGGCCATCGGTGCAGGGCGGGCCTGTGGGTGGTTCGGGTCAAGGCGGGGAACCGGTTTCGTACGCGTCGGTGACGCAGTTGAATGGATTGCTGGGGCAGTTAGAGGAAACGTCGAAGAGCACGCAGGCCGATCTGGTGAAGCTGCGTATCGAGCGCTGGAAGACGGACAACGCCACGAAGAAGCAGGCGCTGTCGAATGTGGATTCGATCCAGCGCAACTTGCAGGGGGCGTTGCCCGAGATCCTTACACAATTGCGGGCGGCACCGGAGGATGTGCCGTCGACGTTCAAACTTTATCGGAACCTGGATGCGCTATATGACGTGCTGGGGAGCGTGGTCGAAGGGGTCGGGGCGTTCGGGTCGAAGGACGATCTGCAGTCGCTGTCGAATGATTTGAGCACGTTTGAGGGCACGCGGAAACAATTAGCGGAACGGATCGAAACGTTGTCGTCGGGCAAGGAAGCCGAGATCGTGCGGTTGCGGACCGCGTTGAAGACGGCGCAGGCGACGCCGGTGGAGCCTCCGAAGAAGATTGTGGTGGATGATAACGAGCCTCCGAAGAAGCCGGCGGTGAAGAAGAAACCGGCAGTCGCGAAACCGGTGACTCCGGGAGCAATAACTCCTGCGCCCGCGAAGCCCTCCGCGGCGCAGCAGACTCCGCCTGCGCAGGCAGCGCCGACTAAGCCGCAGTAGGGGGCTTTCGGCGTTCGGCTTCGGGCTTCCGGAACGGCCATCTCAGCGACTACCGGTAAAAGTCCCCACTTCTCGTACAGGACGCTAGAAATGGGCCCCCCCTGTTCCGAGAACTGCATTTCGGAAGCCGAAAGCCGAGAGGCGGAAGCCGAATCTGATAGTCTTCCCACCGCATCTACATTGCGCCTTGCGACATCAGAAGCCTGAGGTCTGGCGGCTGACGCCTGAGGTCCGATTTCTATGAACTCTCACAGCAACATTCTGGCGGCGATTTTTGGGGCCATCATTATTTGGGTGGTGTTGCTGGATGCGTTTGAGACGGTGGTGCTGCCGCGGCGGGTTCTGCGGAATTTCAAGCTGACGGCGTATTTCTACCGGCGGACGTGGATTCCGTGGCGCAGGATCGCTGGCCACATCAAGAAGGCTTCGCGGCAGCAGAATTTTCTGGGGTACTTCGGGCCGCTGTCGCTGATTCTGCTGCTGGGTTTCTGGGCGGCGGGACTGATTTTCGGATTCGCTCTGATCCAGCACGGCATTGGGGGACACGAGCAGCTCAACGGGGAACGTCTCAACTTCGGGAAGATTCTGTATCACAGCGGGGAGACTTTTTTCACGCTGGGGTACGGCGACATTGTGCCGACTTCGGGCCCGGCGCGGTTGCTGTCGGTGATCGAAGCGGGGATGGGGTTCGCTTTTCTGGGCGTTGTGATCGGGTATATCCCGGTAGTGTATTCGTCGTTTTCCCGGCGCGAGATTCAGATTTCGATGCTGGATGCGCGGGCGGGGTCGCCGCCGTCGGCGATTGAGTTGCTGGTGCGGCTGGCCGGGAGGTCGGAAGAGCCGGGAGTGGATCAGACTGTGCTCGATGAAGTGTTGCGCGAGTGGGAGAGGTGGGCGGCGGAATTGCTGGAGAGCCAGATTTCGTATCCGGTGCTGACGTTTTTTCGGTCGCAGCATAGTAATCAGTCGTGGGTGGGCGCGCTGACAACCATGCTGGATGTGACTTCGCTGGTGCTTACCGGGATCGAGGGAGTGCATCCGGGGCAGGCGAAGCTGACGTTTGCGATGGCGAGGCACGCGGCGGTGGATCTGGCGCAGGTGGTGAATGCGAAGTATGATCCGGCTTCCGGCGACCGGCTTCCGGCTTCGGAATACGAAGCTTTGAAGGCTGCGCTTGCGGCAGCTGGATTGAAGTTGCGCGGCGATGACTACGGGCGGGATAAGTTGGTGAAGCTGCGATCGATGTACGAGCCTTACGTGCATTCGACGGCACAGAATTTGATGCTGACGCTCCCGGCCTGGAAGCATGCGGAGAAGACGCGCGACAACTGGCAGGCGGGGCCTTGGGATCGGCTAATCCAGGCGCGGGGGTTGGGGGCGCTGGGAGGAAGGCCGCAAGTGGGAGAGGATCACTTCTGAGCCGGGATGCAGTTCGATTTACGAAGCGAAGGACCAGGGGCTGAAGCCCTATGCAGGGCGCCGCTTCCGCGGTCCTAAAGGACCGCTCTTCCACGTTGCATGCTAACATCCTGTTTCTTCACTTTCATTCCATGAAACATACAGGCGAGAACGTGGTGCGTATTGAGGCGGAAGCTTTGCGGGCGCTGGCGGACCGCATTGGCGGGCCCATGGCTTTCGCATTTCAGCGGGCGGTGGATCTGATGTTTTCCTGTGCGGGGCGCGTGGTGGTGACCGGCATGGGGAAGAGCGGGCTGATTGCTCGGAAGATTGCGGCAACGTTGAGTTCGACCGGGACCCCGGCGCTGTATTTGCATCCGGTGGATGCGATGCATGGCGATCTGGGGATGGTGGTGCGCGGGGATGTGGTGCTGGCGCTTTCGGCTAGCGGGGAGACGGTGGAGATTCTGCAGTTGCTGGCGACCATCAAGAGATTGCGGGTGCCTTTGATTGCTATGACGGGAGATGAGATTTGTGAAGGTCGTGTGGCGCGGGCACTCTTGCCCGCGAATGCTGTGAAATCAAAGTCAAAGGCAGCGGGCAAGAGTGCCCGCTCCACACAGGCTGCTGCCACACAGATTTCTACTTTGGCGGCTGCGGCGGAGGTGGCTTTGGATTGTTCGATTGCTGAGGAGGCTTGCTCTCTCGGGCTCGCGCCTACCGCTTCGACTACTACTATGCTGGCTTTGGGCGATGCGCTGGCGGTTACTTTGAGTGAGAAGCGGGGGTTCAAGGAAGAGGATTTTGCGAATCTGCATCCGGGCGGGAAGCTGGGGAAGCGGTTGGCTCGGGTGGAATCGTTAATGCATACGGGGGAGGCGCTGCCGCGCGTGGCTCCTGCGACGAAGATGCTGGATGTGATTTATGAAATGTCCCGGAAGAAATTGGGAGTGACGGCCGTGGTCGAGGGCGAGAGGCTGGTTGGGATCGTCAGTGATGGGGACTTGCGGCGGTTGCTGGAGAAGCGTGGGAAAGATGTGATGGATTTGACGGCGGGCGAAGCGATGACTCGGGATCCGAAGACGATTTCTGCCGGCGAGTTTGCGGCGACGGCTTTGGCGGTGATGGAAGAGAAGAAGATTACATCCCTGATGGTGGTGGATGCCGGCGGGAAGCTGGAAGGGATTGTGCACCTGCACGATCTGTGGGGGACAGAAATGGTGTGAGCCGGACGGAGCTGGCCCGGCTGCCGGCGCCGGCAATGCAGAGGAAGCCATCGCCAAGAATCGCGATCACCGGGAAAGTATCGCGGACCTGACATTCTGGACAGCGATTCGCGGGCGCTCGCGCGTACTAGTGTTGGCCGCAGTGTTCTGCCTATTTGCCTCGGTGGGACTCATGTCACTGCAGATGCACACCGATCGCGTTTCGGGCGGAAAGATTGCGCTGAGCGCCTGCTTGTCTGGAGGCTTCGCTGTGGGCTATGCAGGCCTGGCAATGGCACGGCGGTTCAAATACATGCCGTTGCTTGCTGCCGTGCAATTCCTAGTCGTGTGGCCGTTGACAAAAACTGCACACGCCGGAGCGAGCCTCATGGGCCAACCGGAGGCTCTGCAGCGGCAACTCACTCTTCTGGCGGGAGCCGCGATGATCGGGATCATTGCGGCCTACAGCCTTCAGATTAACTTTTTCAAGTTCGAGGGGCAGCGCTACTTCCGGGTGCACACCGAGATGGTGTTGGCGTCGGAGATCCATCGCTCGCTGGTTCCGGAGCGCTCGGAGACGCTTGCCGGCTTTGAGATCTTCGGAGCGTCCGTGCCCAGCGGAGAGGTCGGCGGCGATCTGGTGGACGTTGTCGAACGGCCTGGCGGCTGGGTCGGATACGTGGCTGACGTCTCAGGTCACGGGGTGCAATCCGGTGTGTTGATGGCGATGTTCAAGACGGCGTTGCGCGCGCAGATAGCGGAAGGCAACTCTGTGGCGCGGATGTTGAGCCAGGTGCATCGGACGCTGTTTCCGTTGAAGATGGGCAACATGTTTGTGACGGTGGGCATTGTGCAGAGCGGGGATCGAGGGAGACTCTTGTTTGCCTCTGCGGGACATCCTCCGCTGCTGCACTATCACAAGGCAACGGGGACGGTAAGCGAACTGGCTGCGCTGGATCCGCCGCTGGGGATCATGGCGCAACAGGAATTCTCCGAGGCGGAGATTCAGTGCGAGGCGGGCGATGTGCTGCTGATTCTGACGGACGGCTTGACTGAAGTGTTTGATGGGCGGGGAAATGAACTCGGGCTGGAGCCTCTGAAGAAGAGCTTTGTGGCGCATGTTGACTTGCCTCTGGAGGAGCTATTTCGTCGTCTGCGAGCCGTCGCTACAGAGTTCGGTCCGCAGAGCGATGACCAGACATTGCTGCTGGCGCGGTATCGGGGATGAGCAGGCAAGTCGGTGAAGCGGGCGGGGAGGGCGAGGACGCCCTCCCGACAGCCGCCGGGACGGCGGCGCTACAATACGTGCATGTATCACTACGATCCGAATACTGCGCTGGAAGAATTGACTGAGGACGCGACTCTCCCTAACCCTGTGCACGTGCGGGACATGATTCTGCGCAAGCAGCCGTCGGCCGATAGGGCGCTGGAGTTGAACCGGCTGTTCCTGGAGTATCAGAAGTTTTTCGGCGAAGCGCAGAAGCTGGGGAAAGAGATATTGAAGCAGTTGGCGGCATAGCCACACTGGGCAGGCCGCACCGGTGGGGTTACCCGGCCTGGTCTGATCGTTTGCGTCGCTGATGTTGGCTCAACCCAGAGTCAGCGCGTACTTGCCCGGCTGTAGTGGATCATCTCGTAGATGGCGGGCGCTACAGCACTCGGGCCGCCGACAAAACGGAATTGCAGGTAGTCCATGCCGAACCTCGCAGGCACTGCGCGCGCTTCGGATCCCCAGTCTTCCTTGGAGTTTTTTGTGCGGCAGGCCACGATCATGGCGATGGCTCCGCCGACGTGAGTCGCGAGGAATATCTTCGAGCGGAAGACTTCCTTATTGTTTCGCAGCGGCGGATCTTGCAAGCCTCGGTACGTCCAGAAGTGCACGGTTGCGGGGTCGCGTGTCGCATACGTCATAGTCGATTCAGGCAACGGAGGGTACTGCCCTATCAACTTGTGCACCCACTCTGGGCAGGGCTGGCCGTTGTTCTCTTTGCAGGGCGTCACCTGCGTTGTCGAGGGCGCGTTCGGAAGACTCTCATTGGTCGCGACCGAAGAAGAAAGCGCGGCCTGCTGGCCGTTGCTGCGTGTTGCGCCAATTACAAGGACGAAGAGAGTCAGTACCAAAGCAGGAAAAAAGATGTTTTGTTTCACGATTGCTCCGCCGGGCGCGGATGTTGACGTTTCTAGCGCCCAGGGTGCTTCCTGAGGCAACCTGATGGCCTTGTGTGATTAGAATTTTCTAGGGATGTTTGTTCATTTCTTTCGGCGCGGCGTTTCCTGGGGTAGGGAGGCAATCGGTGCATGGTGATCCGTTGGAATGATCATTGGGAGCACACACATCACCGCACAGGTTTGCTCAGACCTTGTGGAGATTTGAAGAATTCGCTCGCGATGGAAGAAGTTCTGTCCAGGAACGAACGGAGCTCTTCCTCTTCCGCTTCCATAATCACGTTAATGCGATAGAGGATCAGGGTCGTGGTGCGTCCTTCGATACGCCATTTTTCGTCAGCGGGAAGTTGTTCCAAGAAGGTGAGCAATGCCGGCGAAAACAACTTTCGTATGCCGGTTTCATCGGGCCCACGCAGGAAGTAGCGTCGGGAGAATTGCGGGTGAGAGTCGAAGTCGATATCGTTGCGAACGAAAGCGTTGCCAACTCTACCGAATATGCCTTCGGGCCGCATTTCGAACTGGGGGGCCAGAGTTCTTGAGAAAAGGCAACTACGGTCTGGGTGTGAGTGCTGGATTCTTCCCCGGCGCTGATTGTGTAGGAGTAGTCGAAGAGATTGGTGCCGAAGCCAGCAGTCTTGCCGACCATGAGATTTTTGAACCGGCGTCTCGTTCCCAAATCGAGTAGCGCAGTGCCCAGGCGCTGCGCGTCCGGCTGCCTGTTCCAAAGATCACCGGGGAAGTCGAAGCCGATCGCATGGGCGGCGGCCTGCATTGCTTGAGTTCGTTTCTTAGCCTCCATCCTGCTGACTACAATGAATGTGATGAACATACTGACAAAGATGGTGACGAGCAGAAAAACGAGGGCTTGGAAATCCATGATGTTAGCCGGTGTCCGGGGAATATTACCTGTGCGCCTGTGTCAAAGCAATTGTGTCTTCCATGCGACTGCCGCAAGGCTGGCATTTCTCGACTCGCGTTGCTGGAAGTAGCGGCAGCAAAAAGCGGAAACCACAAAGGGCACGAAGGTGCACGAAGGGAAACATTCGTGTGCCGACAGCTCGTCTGACTCGGGTTCTAAGTGGGGAATCATTTACAATCTAGGATTCTCTTTTCTTCCAGGACTCACACTATGCATCGATGGTCAGAGCTGTTTATTCCTACATTGCGCGCGGCGCCGGCGGACGCTGAGGTGGCTTCGCATAAATTTCTGGTGCGGGCGGGGTATATCCGGCAGCTTTCGGCAGGAATTTATTCTTATCTCTTCCTCGGGAACCGGTCCTTCAACAAGATCGTGCGGATTGTGCGCGAGGAGATGGACCGGATCGGGCAGGAATTTTATTTGCCGGCGCTGCATCCGCGGGAGCTTTGGGAGGCCAGCGGGCGGTACGCGCTGATGGGCGAAAACCTGTTCCGGCTCAAGGACCGCAAGGGCACGGAGATGTGCCTGGGCATGACGGAAGAAGAGGTCATGACTTCGATTGCGTTGAAAGATCTGCGCAGCTACAAGCAGTTGCCGCAGATCTGGTATCAGATTACGCCGAAGTTTAGAGACGAGCCGCGGCCGAGGTCTGGGCTGCTGCGGGTGCGGCAGTTCATGATGAAGGATTCTTATTCATTCGATATTGACGCGGCCGGGCTCGACGCGTCTTACAAGAAGCACTACGAGGCTTACTGCCGGATTTTTGATCGCTGCGGGTTGAAGTACATGGTGGTCGAGGCCGATTCGGGAGCCATGGGCGGGAAGGAGTCGCACGAGTTCATGGTGCGGACTCCGGCGGGAGAAGATCAGATTGTGAGCTGCGATGGATGTAACTACGCGGCGAACATGGAGAAGGCTGCGTCGAAGCTCGAGGCTGTTGCGGATCTGGCGGGCGAGGGTGATGGGAAGCCGCTCGAGGTGCACACTCCCGGGCAGAAGACGATTGAGGATGTAGCGAAATTTCTCGGAGTGTCGCCGAAGAACAAGATCAAGACTTTGGCTTACGTGGGCGAGGAGAAGGACGCTTCGGGCAAGACGAAGTTGCGTGGCATTGTGGTGCTGATGCGCGGGGACCATCAACTGAACGAGGCCAAGTTCAACGGGGCGGTGGGCGTGGCGACGCGTCCGATGGATGAGGCGGAGATCAAAGCTTTGTTCAAATCTCCCGCCGGTTATTTGGGGCCGATCGGGATTGAATGGGCTCGCGACAAAAAGAAAGATGCGGGGCTTCCGCTGCTGCTGGTTGACGAGGCGCTCGAAGGACGCACGAATCTGATTGGGGGCGCGAACAAAGAGGACTATCACCTGAAGAATCTGACACCGGGAAAGGACTTTCACCCTACGGCTTATGCGGATTTGCGGGCGGTGACGGCGGGCGAGGGTTGTCCAAATTGCGGGAAGGCTCTGCGGATCGATACGGCGGTGGAGATTGGGCACATCTTCAAGCTGGGCTACCGGTATTCGGAGTCCATGGGTGCGCGGGTTCTGGATAAGAACGGCAAGGAAGTTATGCCGATCATGGGGTGCTACGGGATTGGGATCGAGCGCATTCTGACGGCGGCCGTGGAGCAGGGGAACGATGAGAACGGGTTCTGGCTGCCTCCGGCGATTGCGCCGTTTGATGTGGTGGTTGCGCCGGTCAACGTGAAGGATGAGGCGGTGAAAGCGGCGTCGGAGGACATTGCGAAGCGGCTGGAGACGGCGGGGTTCGATGTTGTGCTCGACGATCGCGATGAACGGCCTGGGGTTAAGTTCAAGGATGCGGATTTGGTGGGTATCCCATTTAGAATCACCGTCGGGAAGAAGGTTACCGAAGGTACTGTGGAGGTCGTTTTACGTTCGACTCGTGAAGTACGCGATGTTACGATTTCGGCGGTAGTGGAATATTTTCAGGGAGTGCTCCGCAAGACGGGATAAGCAGTTTTTAATCCCGAGGCGGAGCCAGATTGTGGGTCTCGGTTTCGGGATATGGGAACAGCAAAAGCTATCGTCGGGTTTCTCGCCGTCATCGCGCTGATCTACTGCGGGTTTCAGATCGCCCCGGTAGAGATGGCGAATTATTCGTTTACGGACGATTTACGGCAAATTGCCATGGTTGGCGGGGCGAACCCGCATCAGACGGATCAGGATCTGATCGACGCCGTGATCAAGAAGGCGCTGGATCATGAGATCACGCTGGCGCCGGAACAGGTTAAAGTGCAGCGCATCGGAACGCCGGGAGCGCCGGCCGTGTATGTTGCGGTTGATTACACTGTTCCCGTGAACCTTCCCGGGTACAACCTCACCTTACATTTCAATCCTTCGAGCGGGAACAAGGGTTTCTAGCAGCTTCTAATGCTAGTTCCTAGCTACTAGCTCAAAACTCTTCGCTCATTCGTCATTTCACGTTTCTGCGACCTAGGGATGGCATTTGATTTCGATGCGAAGGCCGGGCGGGTCTTCGGGTCGATCGACTGCGGTCGCGGGCTTCGACACCACCTCGATGGCGTGCATGGGCTCGGGCTTCATCCAGCCTACGCTCCAAACGCCAGCATGTAGGGGTTCCTCATGGGCCGGCACGTCTCGAACGGTGCCATCGGCCCGATGATAGCGAATATGCGGCGTTCCGCCGCCCTTATCCCAATCCAAGAAAAAGCTTGGCCAGCGGTGGTGGTGCATGGGGATAGTCTTGCCCGGCGGCGGCACCGTCACCTGGAGCACGCGGACCAACTCGTTTTCGAAGATCACCTTATGACTATCGGGCGCGGCTTGTACCGCGTCATATCCGTCGGGGAAGGCAGACTTGTCTTGCCCATAGACGAAGTACCGGGTGAACAAGAACAGAGAAGTCATGACAAGAACCGCGATGAGGGATCTTCTCAGGGCGACGAGTAGTGATTTCGGCGGGTTCATGGCGAGCGATTATAGTCCGATCTCTTGTGAGCGATACCTTCTAGCTTCTAGCTCCTAGCTTCTAGCTCCTAGCTTCTAGCGCAAGACTCTTCGGATCGCATGGAAAGGCGCGGATGTGGCATCGCTCAAGGGATCAGGATTTGGCAGTGCGTGGGCGGAGGCAAGTAAAAGTAAAGTGCAGCCCGCGGAGGGGGCTGCACTTTTTCGAGCGAGAGCTGTGAGTTGCCGAACGCGAAATGCTGGTGCGGTCCGGGATTTTTATCCGACTACGAAGTCGGGCCGCATTGTCCCTGCATGCCGGTTTGGGCGCTAGCCGCGGAAGCAACAGGGATGAAAATTGGATTCGATTGCAGGCCCCTGAAGGTCGCTACGATCTTGTAGTCCCCATCGTATGCCCAGCCCGGGTTCTTCGGGTCTCCGGTCGAACTGACCCAGGTGCAGACTGCAGGCTGTACGGAGGTGACCATGCCGGTAGGGTTGAGGGTGAGGGTCAGCGGCGGAGGCTGCAGAGCGTTTGTCGTATTGTTGTCGATGCCTTCCGGAGTTACGGTGTAAGTGGCCCAATTGGTTTCGTCGATGATCTTGCCACTGGTGTAGTTGCCATTCACGTGCAGTTGGAGGGTTGCCCCGAGGCCAGCGAGGTTAATGACACCGCCGCTGGCGCCGTTGGCGGTGATGGAGATGGAAGCAAGTTTGTCACCGGTACCGCAACTGGTGGACAGGAACGCGAGAGCGACGAGAAATGTGGCGAGAAGTGGTTTGCGATTCACTGGAAAAAATCCTCCGCGAGATTTCAATTCGCATGTTGTCAGTTCCTAATTTTGCAAGCAAGGGAAATGTGTGGTTACTATGCAAACGAATGTTCACGTCCGATGGTCACACGCGAGTGCGATGCGTGAAATTGTTGAGGGCGATGCGACGATCCGTTCGTTTTCGTGATGGCGCGCGGAGGCGCATGGATATTGGGTGAAATGCATGGTTAGAAATGCGACTTATTTTGTGTTCGAGAAAAAAGTAGTGCAAAGTTACCTCGGTGTAGTGAATTGTTTTCGATGAGCTGAAGAGGTTACTTCATCGTTTGGGGGTCGCGCATAATAAGTTTTGGAGGTGGCGTGAGAGTTCGTGGCGCGGGGTTTTGGTGTGTCGCGTCGAGTGCGTAGGTTTCATTTCAGCTGTCCTTCCGGGACGGAATTCGTTGTAGTGGTGCTTTCCCCCGCCGGTGGAAACGGCGGGCTATCCTCAGGGCTCCCTCCGGGGCGCATCCCTCTTCGACCTGCGAGGCAATTCTGCGCTGGCTTTGCTTACCTTCGCGGAGGACAATGACATTCGTAACGTTGCCATCACGTTACCTTCCGCTCTAGTATCGCGACCAGGTGAGAGTTTTTTCACTCCTTGCTGCTTCTTCTTGTTGTGCAGATGCGGCGAGGATCCCGGAACCATCGAAATCACGATCATCTCCTGACGCTCGCAAGCATTTCGTCCGCAATTTCGGGGAAGCTCCAGGTGGAGGCAGTACATGAGGACTCTGTATCGAATATTGGTAAGCCTGCTGTTGCTGCTGGCGATGATGTTTCTTGCCAGCTGCAGCGGTTCGTATGGATGCCGAGTGACGTTCGGCAATTCGAGTTGTACTCCTGGACCTCCCGGGATCGGCGGTGGAGGAGGCGGCGGCGGTGGTGGAGGAGGCGGCGGTGGGGGCGGCGGTGGAACGATTGATCCGGGCAGCGCGATCGCCCTGGTTTATTACGGCAACACGACCGTGGGAGCGGGCGGAGTAACGAGCTCCGGTTCCGTCGGCACTCTGACTGGCTACACGGGGCCGACGCTGGCCTCGAACGTGGCCGACGACATGCTGATTGTGAACAAGAAATTTCTCTACATTCCAATGGGAGATGCAACGGTCGTTGGATTCAGCATCGACCGGACAACCGGAGCGCTGAGCGCGGTTCCGGGCAGTCCATATACGGTGCCGGGGTCTGCTACGGTAACCGCGGACGCTGTGGCGACCGATCCCCTGGGACGTTTTCTGTTCGTGGGCAGCGAAAGCGGCCCGAACATTTGGGCTTACACCATTAACTCTTCGACGGGCGCATTGACGCTGACGACTGGGTCTCCATTCACGGCGGGGCTATCGATCGCGGCGGACAGCCTGACGGTGGATGCGAGCGGCGCGTTTCTGTATGCGGGCCAACTCCTTCCGTCGGCGGGTGTGGCAGGCTTTACCATCAACCAGACTACGGGAGCTCTAACGAAGATCACAGGAAGCCCGTTCATGATTGGGGTGGTACAGCTGCACGCCAGCCCGACGGCAGAACTGCTAGTGGGAGGGTCGATACCGCAGGATCAAACTGTCAACGCGACGGATCCGCACCTGTACGTGTTTTCCATCAACCCTGCGACGGGAGTGCCGACAGCGGTGACGGGATCGCCATTTCTCACGGCAACCGGAGGGGCGCCGTTTGATTTTGTGATTTCGCCCAACGGCAATTTTCTCTATGCCATGGAAGCGAACGTCGTGACGGCAACAGATGGGCCCATCGAGGGATTTTTCTTAAATTCCGGGACGGGAAATCTGGCATCGTTCGGCACATTCAGCGGGGTTCCGACCGCAGAAGGATGCCGGTTTGACCAGACGGGGACGGTCATGTTCTGCATCGACCAGATCATCCTGGGCACGACGATCAACGTGCTGGCGGCGAATCCGAGCACGGGGGCGTTGGTCAACGTGGCGCCGCTTACGGCGTCGCCCAACTTCCCGTTTGCAGTTACCGACTAAGTCGCGTTGGCGCCTCTCCGGTCTATTTGGTTCGGTTGTTGACGGCTTAGAGACCCGCATGTACTGCGGGTCTCTTTTTGTTTGTGGGGTGAGGGGTACAATAAAGACTCCCACTGAGTCTGCGCCGAGGGGTCGTGCAAGCGTTTGTCCAGCGCCAGGCTAGGGAGAATTAAGCGGTACAAACCTTTTTGGGCGTTCTCACGTCTGAGTGGGTAGGAGAAAGAGTAAAGAGTAGAGAGTTGGATTGGTGAGCGGGGAGCCACTTTGGCCGCTGGGCTGCGCTCGGCCGGACAGGTGAAGCGGCTGTCCCCACATGGGCAGGTTGAGATCGTCAGAAATCCTAAACTGTGACTATCAAGATCAAGATACCGAAGGGAAACGGGGAGCCGGCTAGCAAGGGATTCCACGCGATGCCCCGCGATCCGGTGCTGCGGGCTGCGCTGGCGGCGTTTCTGATTCTGGCGGTGTCGTTCACCATTCTGTTTTCCTACTTCTACATTAAGTACGACCGGATTATCGAGCGGCGGTTCCGCACGCCGGTATTCTCCAATTCGGCGAAGATCTACGCGCTGCCGCGGACGCTGCGCACCGGCGAGAAGATCGAGGCGAAAGAGATCGCGACGGAACTGCGGCGGGCGGGATACTCGGAGAACGACGGCAAGTCCACGCTGGGCAGTTTCCGGATGTTGAACGATGGGATTGAGATCACGCCGGGGACGGAGTCGTACCACAGTCCCGAGGCTGCCCACATCAGCATTCAGGACGGGCAGGTGGATCGCATCACGAGCCGGGGGAACGAGCTTTCGGCGTATGAACTGGAGCCGCAACTGGTGACGGCGCTGTTCGACGCGGAGCAGCGGTCGAAGCGCGAACTGGTGAAGTACAACGACATTCCTCCGATGATGTTGCAGGCGGTGCTGGCGATCGAGGACCGGCGATTCTTCGAGCACAGCGGGGTCAATTTTGTCCGCACGGTGGAAGCGGTGTTCGGCGATGTGGTTCATCAAAGGCGGCAGCAAGGCGGATCGACACTTACGCAGCAATTGGCTCGCGGTTTCTTTCTGACTCCAGAGAAGACGATCAAGCGCAAAGTGACCGAGATGCTGATTGCCGAAGAATTGGAGCAGAAGTTCACGAAGCAGCAGATTTTCGAGTTCTATGCGAACTGGGTGGACCTGGGGCAGCGAGGATCGTTTGCGATCAGCGGGTTCGCCGAGGCGTCGAAAGCCTACTTCAACAAGGATCTGAAGGACATCACGCTGCCCGAGGCGGCGCTGCTAGCGGGATTGATTCAACGGCCGAGTTACTTATCGCCGTACCGCCATCCGGAGCGGGCCCTGGAGCGCCGGAATCTTGTGCTGGAATCGATGGTGGAGACGCACGCGATTACGCGTGAACAGGCCGACAAGGCGAAGGCTACGCCGCTGAAACTGGCCCCGCCGAACGTCGAGGCGAGCGACGCTCCGTATTTTGTGGACATGGTGCGGGATTCGCTGATCAGCAAGTTCAATGAAAGCGAGTTGAACGACCAGTCGTATCGCATCTACACCACGCTCGATCCGGATCTGCAGAAAGCGGCGGCGCAAGCGGTGGAGACGGGCATCAAGCTGGTGGATGAGCAAGTCAAAAAGATGCGGACCAAGAAGGTGAAGGTCGGCAAAAAGTTCGAGACGAAGGTGGAGACGGGTCCGCAAGCGCAGGTGGCGATGGTTGCGCTCGATCCGCACACGGGAGCGGTGCTGGCGTTGGTGGGCGGACGCGATTACGGATTCAGCCAGCTGAATCATGCGGTGGCAAAGCGTCCGACGGGATCGATTTTCAAGCCGTTCGTTTATGCGGCGGCGATGAATACGGCGCTGGATGGGTCGCAGACGGTGATCACTCCGGCGTCAACGGTGGCGGATGCGCCTTCGAGCTTTGCCTACGGGGACCAGATCTACGAGCCGCGCAACTATAAAGAGGAGTACCACGGCGATGTGACGCTGCGGTACGCGCTGGCGATGTCGCTGAATAACGCCACGGTGAAGGTGGCGGAGCAGGTGGGCTACGACAAGGTGGCGGACCTGGCACGGACAGCGGGCATTGTGTCGGTGAAGGCCACTCCGGCGATGGCTTTGGGATCGTACGATGCATCTCCCGTGGACATGGCGGGGGCGTATACGACGTTCGCAAACAACGGGGTGCGGCTGTCGCCGATCCTGCTGCGTTCTGTGCGGAACACCAAGGGCGACGTGATCGCGAATTACAGCACGGATCAGCGGCAGGTGCTAGATCCGCGGATCGCCTACGTCATGACCAACATGATGGAAGGCGTGATCAACAACGGGTTGGGATATACGGCGGTGCGGCTGCGAGGATTCACGCCTCCGGCGGCAGGGAAGACGGGCAGCTCGCACGACGGGTGGTTTGCGGGATACACGTCGAACCTGCTTTGCATTGTGTGGGTGGGGTACGACGACTACAGCGATTTGCGCCTGAGCGGCGCCATGACGGCCGCGCCCATTTGGGCGGAGTTTATGAAGAAGGCCGCTACTCTGCCGCAGTATGCCGACATGCATGAGTTTTCGCAGCCGACCGGAGTCGTGGATGTGGAGCTCGATAAGGCATCGAACCGGCTGGCTACGCCAAACTGTCCGGATGATTACACTTCCGCCTTCGTGGCCGGAACCGAGCCTCATGAGACCTGCGATGACCAGGGGGGGATCAAAGGACTGTTCTCCCGAATTCTGGGCGGAGGGCCGAAACCGCAGCTGGCAGACCCGAACCAGGCGGCGAATGGGCAGGATCCGAATAATCCCCAGGACCCTAAGAAAAAGAAGGGGTTCTTCGGCAAGATTGCGGGCGTTTTTAAGGATGACAAAACAGCGGCTCCGGTGTCTAAGCCTGTAGACAGCGGGCAGACGGCCCCACCGCATTGACGTGGGCGTCCGACTTCGGGGCGTCCGGCTTTAGGTTTTTGCCGTACGAAATCTTCGCCGGTCGGTCAAAATTGTGCCAAAATAGCCTGCTGAAAGTGCTTGGGGGTGGCTCATGTCGTCCTGCCCGAGAATTTCGCTGGTTCCGGTTTCGCTTCTCGCCACATTCGTTCTTGCCTACTCGACCCTAGGGCCGGCGCAGGTTTCCCACTCAGAACAGGTTCAGATCAAGCCGCCGCTGCTGCGGACGATTGACCCTCCGGCGCCGGACGCGACGGAGATCGATCTGGAGGCGCGGGCGGATCAGCTGCGCACGGTGAAACTCTATCTCGATGCGCTCGACTACTATCACGCGGCGATGCTCAAGGAGCCGAACTCCGCGCGCCTGCTGAACAAGGTGGGGATCACCGAGTTGATGATGCAGCGCTATCGCGAGGCGAAGAGGTCGTTTGATCAATCGATCAAGGCCGACCACAAGTTCGCGGACGCGTACAACAACCTGGGCGTGGTGCTATACGAAGAGAAGCGGTTTGGTCCGGCGATCAAGCAGTATCGCAAGGCCATTGCAGTGGACAATTCGTCGGCGTCGTTTTTCAACAACCTGGGCGCGGCGTTGTTCGCCAAGAAGGAATTCGAGCCGGCTGTGGTGGCTTACCAGCACGCGATGGAACTCGATCCGGATGTGTTCGAGCGGACCTCGCGCGGCGGCGTTCAGGCGCAGCTGCCAAGTCCGGATGATCGTGCGCACTATGACTACACAGTCGCGAAACTCTACGCGAAGATGGGATTCTCGGATCGCTCGCTGGAATATCTGAAGAAAGCAATGGAAGAGGGCTACAAGGATTTCAAAAACGTATTTAAAGACACAGAGTTCGCCGACTTGCGAAAAGACAAGCGCTTTACCGAACTCGTGGCGGCGAAAACGCCTACCCTCTTGAATTAGATAGTTCTCTGTTCTTCGCGATCAGGATCAGGGAGATAACTCTGCGTTACTTCCGCCGAGGTGTCTTTTGTCGCTGTAACACCCTCACCTAACTCGCCAATTGTCGTCTGAGCGGGTGAGGACACAATTGAATGCGAATCAAGCCCCTGCTCTCTGGCCTTTTCTTGTTTTGCTGCCTGCCACTGTTCAGCCGAGATATGTTCAGCCAAGATGCTCCGATGTTCCGGGGAAACCCGGGGCATACTGGCGTTTATGAAGCGGATGGAGTGAGGGCATTCAACAAGGTTAAGTGGAAATTTCATACCGGAGGGATGTTGTTGATCGGTTCGCCCAGCTTGGCGAATGGAGCGATCTACATTGGAAGCCGCGACGGAAATCTGTATGCGGTAGACTCCGAGTCGGGAACTCAGAAATGGAAATTTGATGCGAAGAGCAGGGTTTCCTCTACGCCAGCGGTGTCGGGCGGGATCGTCTACTTCGGAGCTTATGATGGGAATTTTTATGCGGTCGATGCGGCGAGCGGGGGTTTGAAATGGAAATTCAAGACCGAGGGAGAAAAGCGATTTGCCGGAAAGCACTTGCATGGAGTGCAGCCTATTGTGGAAACCATGCCCGATCCGTTTGATTGCTACCTTTCATCGCCGGTTGTGTGGAATGGCGCGGTCTACGTCGGCAGTGGCGACGGCAATATTTATTCGCTCAATGCCGCGACAGGTGCGTTGAACTGGAAGTTCAAGACCGGGGATGTGGTGCATGCGTCTCCGGCGATTGCGGATGGCACGTTATTTATTGGAAGTTGGGACAGCTATTTCTACGCGCTCGATGCGGCCACGGGAAAGGAAAAGCGGCGGTTCAAGACAGGGGAAGATCCGGATATCCACAACCAGGTTGGAATTCAGTCATCGGCGGCGGTGGTGGACGGCATGGTGTATTTCGGATGCCGTGATTCGCACCTGTATGCACTCGATGCCGGCACGGGCGAGAAGAAGTGGGCATTTTCGGGCAATGGATCATGGGTGGTGGGATCGCCTGCGGTGAAAGACGGCAGAGTTTATTTCCCGACATCGGACACGAGCCTGTTAGTTGCGGCAGACGCTAAGTCGGGCGAGGTGAAACAGAAGACGGAATTCAATCATTGGTATCTGTATTCGTCGCCAGCCGTTGTGGGCAACATGCTGTATATCGGGTCCACCCAGGGAAAACTGGTGGCGGTGGACCTCGGAGGGCTTAAACCCCTGTGGACCTTTGAGACCGAGGGTATGAAAAAGAACGGACCTACTTACACAAAGGCGGACGGAACTGCGGATGAGGTAGCGATCTATCGCTCTGATTTCTATGATGATATGGTCAGCGGAGTTAACCGGGTGATGAGTATGGGGGCGATTATTTCTTCGCCGGTAGTGTCCGGGAAAATGGTCTATGTGGGCAGTGCGGACGGAAATTTGTAGGCGCTGATGTGAGGTTTGGGTGTGTCCAGATTTTACAAAGATTTACAAAATTAGACGGAACTTCTCCGAGTTCTGGGGTTTAATCCATTTACATACTCCTGAAAACAACAGGGTGAGTAAGGAGAAACGGTAGCCCATCGGATGCTGACCCGAGCACGCCCCAAGCAAGCATCCGGTGGGTTTTTTTAGCTGCTAGCTTCTAGCTACTAGCTTCTACCAAACCCATCACCACAAGGGATATGGAGTTACGCCGATGGGCCTTGGATTCCTTGCCGGATCATTGGACGGTTGGGCTGCGCTCGCCTATGTAGGCTTCCACGATCTTCTTCCACTTACCTTGGGCCTTCAGGATGAACTCCACGGCGTCGCGGAGCGCGCCGTCGCCTCCCGCATGGGGGGTGATGTAGTGGGACTCTTTCTTTACCTCGGCGCGGGCATTCTTGACCGCGATAGCCAGACCTCCGGCGCGCATGGCGGGGAGGTCGATAACATCGTCGCCGACGAAGGCAGCCTCGTCCAGCTTTAGGCCTGCTTCTTTCACGACTTCTTCGAAGCAGGTGCGCTTGTCCTGAATTCCCTGGCGGACGTATTCGAGTTTCAGGTCGCGCGCGCGGAGGGCTACGGTTTCGGAGATTCGCTTCGTGATGAGCCCAGTCTTGATACCCGCCAGGCGGGCGAGGGAGATGGAAGTGCCGTCGTGGGCGTGGAAGCCCTTGGCCTCAATCAGGGACTGGCTGTTGAAGCCGAATCCGCCCTGACCGCCGTGTTTCGCGGATTGCTCGAGGATGCTCTGCTGCGTTCCCTGGGGCGCAGGGAAGATGAAGAGCTTGCCGTCGGTAAGGACGCCGTCGACATCGAAGAGGAGAAGCTTGATTTTGCGCGCGCGGGCCTGGGCGGAGAGTTTGGGCATTGGCGGGATTTTAGCATTCTGGTCGCAGGTCGTGGTTGAGCGCAGTCTTTAGTTCAAGTCAAAAGCCCCGCCCTCTCGGCAGATAACGCGAGAAGGACGGGGTATTCTATTTCGTGTTGCTCTCTGGCTTGACTGCGACCGCGGCATCCAGACCGTCAGCGGCCTTTGCGATGCCGGCGGAGATGTTCTCGATGATCTGCGCGACCATGGGGATTTGCGCGTCGGCTTCCTTCCACTTTTTCTGGTCCATATATTCGCGGACAGCGGCGACGGGCTTTGCGCCGTATCCGGTGTAGGCGCCCGGGGCGTAGATCTGATTCTTGAACCAGGGGCGTTCGGGCAAGCCTTTGTCGTTCAGAAAGAGACGCGAGATATTCAGCAGTTCGGTATTGATCGTGTCTAACGAAGACGGTGATATTTCGCTAGCGCCGGCTGCCTGAAACTTGGCGAGCGCTTTGGAATAGTGCTCGGCGCTCTTCTTCAGCGACTCGAGAGAGTTCTTCATGGGGGCGAAATTCATGAAGGGCGGAACGGTTTCGACCGGAGGAGGCACAAAGGTTTTGTGCGGGTCGGCAGTGGCAGTGAATGCGCCCTCCTGCAACTCCAGATTGCGCTCGGTGATTTCGTCCTGCTTGTCTTTCAGCAGCTTCTCCAGATCGGTTTCGTATTTAGTGATGGTTTCCGATTGCGGGGCATAGTCGAAGGGCAGCAAGTCAGCATCGGCAATGCGGAGAACGGTGCTGCCCGCAGTTTGCGCGAGGGCGCGTCCGTAGACAAACTCCGTGTCGGCGAAGTGGGTGTACCAGTAAAAATCATCGTAGATGGAGTGGTACTGGTCGCCTTCGTCCTCGCCGCCGAAGCCGAGATCGATGGAAGGAATTCCGACGAAATCCTGGAAGGCAGTGAAATCCGACCCATCGCCCAGAGCGGAGAGGGGGAGGTCGCTGCGTTTGCGGGCACGGCCGCGCTCTTCGGCATCTTTGGCGCGCATGATGCCGTGAAGGTGGGCCCGCTCGTAGACAGAGATATTCTTCTCGGGATCTTTCACGTCGTGCGCGACGGCGCTCATCACGGCCTGCAAGTCCTGGGTTCCGCCTACGAATAGAAATCCGCGCTCGTTGCCGTCGGAGTTGATGTAGGTGACGGCGTGCTTTTTCAGTTCGTCCGCGTGAGTTTCTACCCATTCGACGGAGCCCAGCAGACCGGGTTCCTCGCCGTCCCACGCGCAATAGATGATGGTGCGCTTGGGAGTCCAGCCCTGCTTGTGCAGTTCGCCCAGCATGCGGGCTTCTTCCAGTTCAGGCGCCATGCCGGAGAGGGGATCGTCCGCGCCGTTCACCCAGGCGTCGTGATGGTTTCCGCGAATGACCCATTGGTCCGGCGCGGAGCCTTTGAGAGTCGCAATCACATCGTAGACGGGCTTAGTCGCCCAGTCGGAGGCGACTTTCAAGTGAACGCGCGCAGGACCGGGACCGATGTGGTAGGTGATGGGCAATCCGCCGCGCCAACTTTCTGGCGCGATTTCACCGTGCAGCGCGGAGAGCAGCGGCTGCGCGTCGGCGTAGGAAATCGGCAGCACCGGAATCTTGGTAATGGTCTTGGCGTCTTTGATGGCGAGGCGTTTGGCGCCGGGGACTGCTCCGATTTCCGGAGTGAGCGGATCGCCGGGATAGTCGGTATCCATGACGCTGCCACGCTGGACGCCATCGCGGGGCCGCCAGCCGCCGGTCGGATAGTCTTCGCCGTAGAAAAAGCCGTCGCCTTTGGGGTCAGTGTAGATGATGCAGCCGATGGCTCCGTGTTCCGCCGCGACTTTGGGCTTGATGCCACGCCAGCCCGAGCCATAGCGAGAGATCACGATGGCGCCTTTGACCGACACTCCCATGCGGTCGAGTTCTTCGTAGTCTTCACGATTGCCGTAGTTCACATAGACAAGCGGGGCCGTGACGTCGCCATCGGAGGAATAGGCATTATAGGTGGGGAGTTGTTCTGAGGTTTGGTTCGACGTGGGATCGATGGCGAGCGCGGGCTCCTGAAGTTTTGCACGGAACTGCTTGGGCGAGAGCAGTTCTACCATGCGCTCCTTTGGCGTGGGGAACAGAACGTCGAAGGTCTCAATGTGGGCATCGAAGCCCCATTCTTTGAAGCGCGCGAGCATCCACTCGGCGTTGTCCTTGTCGTAGGGCGAACCGACGTGGTGGGGGCGGGCACTGAGGCGGCGCATGTTTTCGCGGATGTTGGGGGCGAGGATGCCGTCTTGAAATTTCTTTTCCAGATCGCGCTCGCTGGCGGAGGAGTCGGCGGTGTAGCCCAGGAGACGGGACGGGGCCGCAGTCTTGTCTGTGGGGGTCTGGGAGACGGCGAACTGGGTGAAACTAAGAAGGAGGAAGTAGCAGGTCAAAGAACGAAGAGCGGTCAAAAGATTCTCCTGGGACGGGGTAGGGACCGAGAATTCTATCACCGCTTCTGGTGTGCATATCGATGCTTTCGGATGGAGGGGGCACAGTCGAGAGGGGGTTCCGGTTGGGGCGTCTTCATAACGGCCCCGGTTTCGCCCGTAGGCGAACATTTTACGAAAATGGAATTTCGGACTAGAATACCCGGATGCAGTCCCTTCCTGCCTCGCTAGCCTGGGCTCACCCTCTTGTGGCAGAGTGGTTTGTTTCGAAGTTTGGCACGCCTACAGAGCCGCAGGAGCAGGGGTGGCCGCACATTCTGGCGGGGCGGACTACCCTGATCTCGGCGCCTACCGGGTCCGGCAAAACCCTCTCTGCATTTCTCGCTTGTATTGACCGGCTGGTGCGCAAGGCGCTGGCGGGCGATCTTGTCGACCGGACGGAAGTACTCTACGTTTCTCCGCTGAAAGCGCTGGGCAACGACATCCAGAAAAATCTTGAAGGGCCGCTGGGAGAGATTCTCGCGCTGGCGGGCGAGCGCGGGCTGATGATGCCGGAGATTCGGACTGCTGTGCGCACCGGCGACACACTGCAGCCCGAGCGGCGGGCGATGCTGAAGCGGCCTCCGCACATTCTGGTGACGACACCGGAGTCGCTCTACATACTTCTTACTTCCGACAAGAGCCGGGCGATTCTGCGTGACGTTGAGACCGTGATTGTCGACGAAATTCACGCGGTGGCGGACGACAAGCGGGGAGCGCATCTGGCGCTGTCGCTGGAACGGCTGGAGGTTCTGTGCCATCGGGCTCCCGTGCGCATTGGGCTGTCAGCTACGCAGAAGCCGATTGAGGACGTAGCACATTTCCTGACGGGGAGCGGGCGAGCGGATCCGGTCATCGTCAACATAGGGCACAAGCGGACGCTCGATCTTGCGATCGAGGTTCCCCCGATGCCGCTGGGGCCGGTGGCGTCGAATGAGCTGTGGGATGCGATTTACGACCGGCTGGTGACGCTGGTGGAGCAGCACCGATCGACGCTGGTGTTTGTGAACACACGGCGGATGGCGGAGCGCCTGTGCCATGAGTTGGGTGAGCGCATGGGCGAGGAGAATGTTGCGGCGCATCACGGCAGCTTGTCGCGCAAGCTGCGGCTGGCAGCGGAAAAGAAGCTGAAAGAAGGACAGGTGCGAGTGCTGGTAGCGACTGCCTCGCTCGAACTGGGAATTGATGTGGGCACGGTCGATCTCGCGGTACAGATCAATTCTCCTCGGGCGATAGCGGTTGCTTTGCAGCGCGTGGGGCGGTCGGGGCACTGGCGTGGTGCGGTGCCAAAGGGACGATTCTTTGTTACGACGCGCGACGACCTGATGGAGGTCGCCGCTCTCGTGCGGGCCATCAAGCATGGGGATCTGGACCGGCTCATGATTCCGGAGTCTCCGCTGGATGTGCTGTCGCAGCAGATTGTGGCGGCTTGTGCGGCGGAAGGGCCAGCGGCATCTCGGCAACGACTGCGAGGCCAGGATGGCCTCGCGACAGCTGGCGAGGATCCTTCGACTTCGCTCAGGACAGGCGCCGGCGCTACGGATTCGGGAGCGGGCGGATGGGATGAGGAGGAGATGTTTGCGCTGGTGCGGCGGGCGTATCCGTATCGCGGACTGAAACGCGAGACGTTTGACGCGATTCTGGAAATGCTGTCGGAAGGAATCGCGGCGAAGCGCGGGCGGTATGGAGCTTACGTCCACCGCGATCGCGTGAATGGGAAGTTACGGGCGCGGCGCGGGGCGCGATTGGCGGCGATTACGAGCGGAGGGGCGATCCCGGATAACTCGCTCTATACGGTGGTCGCCGAGCCCGAGGGCATTGCCGTGGGCACTGTGGACGAAGACTTCGCCGTGGAGAGTATGGCGGGCGAGGTCATGTTGCTGGGCAACAGTTCGTGGCGCATTCGACGCATTGAAACCAAGGCCGGACGGATGCTGGTGGAAGACGCGCATGGAGCGCCGCCGGGGATTCCGTTCTGGAGGGGGGAAGCTCCGTCGCGGACTCAGGAACTGTCGGCGCATGTGGGAGAACTGCGGGAAAAAATCAGCGAGATGCTGCTCCGCACTTCTCCGGTTGGATTCTCTGCGACTCAGCCAGAAGTGGCTGAGGCGGTGAGTTGGTTGAAGGAGGAATGCGGGCTGGACGATTCCGGCGCGGAGCAGGCGATTGAATACGTTCTGCAGGGTCGTGCTGTGCTGGGAGCGGTGCCGACTCAGACTACTGTCATTGCCGAGCGCTTCTTCGATGAGGGCGGAGGAATGCAGTTGGTGATCCACGCGCCGTTTGGCGGGCGGATCAATAAGGCTTGGGGATTGTCGCTGCGGAAGCGGTTTTGCCGCGGGTTCAATTTTGAGTTGCAGGCGGCGGCTACCGATAACGGACTGAACATTGCACTTGCCGAGCAGCACAGCTTTCCGCTGGGCGATGTGTTTCATTTTCTGCAGGCCGAGACTGTGCAGCCGATTCTGGAGCAGGCGGCGCTTGATTCTCCAATTTTTGGCACACGCTGGCGGTGGGATGCGAACCGGGCGCTGGCGCTGCTGCGTTTTCAGAATGGCAAGAAGGTGCCGCCACAGATTCAGCGCATGCGGTCGGACGATCTGCTGGCGTCGGTGTTTCCAGACGCGGCTGCTTGCTTTGAGAACATCGAAGGAGAGCGGCAGATTCCGGATCATCCGCTGGTGGGCGAAGTCATGAAGGACGTACTCACCGAGGCGATGGACCTCGAGGGATTGAAGGCGCTGCTTCGTGGAATGGCCTCGGGCGAGATTCGCGTGCTGGCGGTGGACACTCCGGTGCCGTCGCAGTTCTCACACGAGATTCTGAATGCGAATCCGTATGCGTATCTTGATGACGCTCCGCTGGAGGAGCGGCGGGCACGTGCGGTGGAGATGCGGCGGGTGTTGCCGGAGTCGGTTTTGGAGGAAGTGGGAGGGCTGGAGCCGGGGGCCATCGCGCAAGTGCGGGATGAGGCCTGGCCGGATGTGCGGGATTCGGATGAGTTGCATGATGTGTTGCATACGTTGGTGGCGCTGCCGGAATCAGCCGTCAGCCATCAGCCGTCAGCCGTCAGACAGGAGCGTTCAGCTTCGCTGAACTGGACGGCCGAGGGCGGCCGTCCCCACATTGGTACAGCCGGATGGAGTGGACTCTTCGAACGGTTGCTGAGCGAGGGGCGGGCGGGGATTACTTCGTTTGAGGGGCGGCTGTACTGGGTGGCGGCGGAGCGGGCGCGGAGTTTCGCGTTGTTGTTTCCGGGGGCTGAATTCCGGCAGGCTCTGGCGGATGTCGAGAGTGCGCAGATTTCTCGCGATGACGCTTTGCTCACGCTGGTTACCGGATGGATGTCGCATATCGGGCCGGTGACGGCGTCGCAGCTTGGGGCGGAGTTGGGACTGGCTTCTTCGGATATTGAGAAGGCGTTGTTGCGGATGGAGGCTAGTGGGACGGTTCTGCGAGGAAGTTTCACCGGTTCTGCGGGCACGCGGGCGGGGGTGCCCGCGCTACAACAAATGCGCGAGCTTCGCTCGACTGGACAGCCGGGGGCGGCTGTCCCCACATTTGAGGCAGAGATCGAGTGGTGCGAGCGCCGGCTCCTGGCGCGGATTCATCGGCTTACCGTGGGCATACTGCGGAAGCAGATTGAGCCGGTCACGGCTGCGGCATTCATGCGGTGGCTGATGCGGTGGCAGCATGTGGCTCCAGGAACGCAGGTTGCCGGGGAGCGCGGTGCGCTCGAAGTGCTGCAACAGTTGCAGGGATTTGAAATTCCGGCGAATGCTTGGGAGCGGCATATCCTGGCGAGGCGAATTGTTGATTACGATCCACAGTGGCTGGATCAGCTTTGCCTAACGGGAGCGGTCGGGTGGGGAAGGTTGTCTCCGCATCCGGCAACGCTGGACTCGGGCGGGATGGTCTCCGATGGGTCGACTAGTCCAAGACAACGACGCGTGATTCCTACCAGTGTGGCGCCGATCACTTTTTTTGTTCGCGAAGAGGCAGACTGGATGGGCATCAGCAAGAATCCTCACGCTTCGACAAGCTCAGCGCAGGCTTTCTCCCAACACCAGGGAGAAGTGGGGCACCCTCCAGGTTCCGGGTTGAGTAATGTGGCGCAAGTTGTAGTTGAATTCCTGAGGCAGCGGGGAGCTTCGTTTTTTGCAGACATCGTTCGCGCTACCGGAAAACTCAAGGCGGAAATCGAGACCGCACTGTGGGAGCTGGTGGCGGCGGGGTTGGTCACGGCGGATGGATTCGACAATCTGCGCGCGCTGATCGATCCGAAGAGACGTGCCGGGCAGGGAAGCGGGCGCAGCACGCGTCCGCGGCACAGTTCTGGGCGGTGGGCTCTTTTGCATGCGGATGTGGCAGCAGAGCGTCCTCGTGCCATCGAGGCGGCCTGCTGGATGCTGCTGCGGCGTTACGGGATTGTGATTCGCGACCTGCTGGCGCGTGAGTCGAACTTGCCGCCCTGGCGGGAGTTGCTGATGGGCTTCCGGCGTCTGGAAGATCGCGGAGAGATTCGTGGCGGCCGGTTTGTGGATGGATTCTTGGGCGAGCAGTTTGCACTGCCGGTGGCGGTCGAATCGGTGCGGGCGATGCGGAGCTTGCCTTTGAGCGGAGATACGATGATGCTGTCGGCGGCGGATCCGCTGAACTTGATTGGAATTTTGGTGCCGGGGGAAAGAGTGCCGGCGATCTCGGGCAGGACGGTGACCTATCGGGATGGGGTGGCCGTTTCCGCTCCGCAGTTGTCCGCGATGGATCACGGCGGGCAGAGTGAAGTTGCAGCGGGATAGTTCAATTCTCGAAGGTCCGCCAACCGTGACCTCAGCGCGTAGCTGTGTACCGATTGTCCGGTAATCAGTACTGCTGAAGCCGCGCTCTTACCTCTACAGAAAAGAAAAAAGCCAGAAGCTCGATGAGGGGGTCCCCCGAGCTTCTGACTCGGCGATCTCGGCGAAACAGATCGAAAGCGCTTCCCCCATCGCTTTGTGCCGAAATCCGCGCTTTTGCTAGTGCATGCCACCTTCCAACTCGCAGCTCGGTTTCGATTTCCCCGCCACCGCCCAAGAATCCGTTTATTTACAGTTACTTAGCTTAGTTTGGGGCTGGTGGAATCAGTTTCTTCGGGCGGGATGGACATGGCGGGAACTATCTCATCAGATAGCTCGACTAGCTGTTCGGATATTGGAAACGAACTGAAAGGGTCATGCATTTCTGTGCACTCTGTGATAAGAAGTTCTGCACGGAGTGGGAGAACCCGGATTGCGTCCTAGATTACTGGCTACAGCAGGCCCCTTAAGAGAATCAACCATTCCGTTGCCCGACGGGGAAGTCACCCTTGGCCGAGATCCAACGAACGCGGTTCCGGTGGTGGATCCGTCGGTCTCGCGAAAGCACTGCCTGGTGCGGCGCGAGGAGGACGGGCGCTTTCAGATCATAGATCTGGACAGCCGCAATGGGACCGTGGTGAACGGGCTGCCGGTCAAGGAACAGTGGCTGCGCCACGGAGACGAGATCGTAACTGGCGACTCGGTGTTTCTGTTCCTGGTGGAAGACGACGAGCGGGCGGTACCCGCCAGCCGCGTCGAGTTCGAAGACAGTCATCCCCCGGCTGAGACCAAACTGATTCATCCCAGAGAAGTGCTGTACCTGCAGCCGGACCGGCTGTTGAAGGAGCTTCCCGCGACATCGCAGGTGGCGCGGAATCTTGGAGCTCTGCTCAAGATCAGCCGAGTGGTACATGCGATCCGCGACCTGGAGGAATTGCAGGCGCAGTTGCTCGATTTAATTTTTGAAGTGGTGCCGGCGAGCCGGGGGGCGATCATGCTGGCGGAGGGCGGCGCGCAGGAATTCAGTTCTCTTTATGCGCGGACGCGACAGGCGGGGCAGCCGCAACTGGTGCGCGTGAGCCGCACCATTGCGTGTCAGGTGATGAAGGAGGACATCGCGATTCTGGGTGTGGACGTGCCCGCCAGCGGCAAGCTGCGCGATGTGGAGAGCCTTGCGGTGTCTGAGGTGCGGTCATTGCTGTGCGTTCCGCTGAGCGTATTCAAACGGGTTATTGGGTGTGTTTATTTGGACAGCACCAATGTCAGCAACCGCTTTCATGAAGATCACCTGCAATTGATGGCGGCGATCGCGGGGATATCCGCTGTCGCGCTGGACAACGCGCGCAGGCTGCAATGGCTCGAGCAGGAGAACCATCGGCTTACCACGGAAGTGAGGCAGGAACAGAGCCTGGTGGGTGAAGGCGAGCGGATGAAAGAGGTTCAGCGGTTCCTGGGGAAAGTGGCGCCTTCGGACTCGACGGTTCTGATTGAAGGCGAGAGTGGAACGGGCAAGGAATTGGCAGCACGCGCCCTGCATCGCAACAGCCCGCGAGGGAACAAGCCGTTTGTCGCAATCAACTGCGCGGCGATTCCCGAGTCTTTGCTGGAGAGCGATCTGTTCGGGCACGAGCGCGGGAGCTTCACGGGCGCGGCCATGCAAAAGAAAGGACGCTTCGAAGTGGCCGACGGGGGCGTGGTTTTTCTCGACGAGATTGGTGAACTGGCGCCGGCCCTGCAAGTCAAGTTGCTGCGTGTGTTGCAAGAGCGCGAGTTCGAGCGCGTCGGGGGAACGCACACGATCAAGGTCGACATTCGGCTGATTGCCGCTACCAACCGCAATTTGGAGGAGGCGGTGCGGCTGGGGCAGTTCCGGCAGGATCTGTACTACCGGCTGGCCGTGGTCAAGCTGACCATGCCGTCGTTGCGCGAACATAAGGAGGACATCCCCATGCTCACGCGGCATTTCGTGCAGAAGTACGCCAAGCGGTGCAAGGTGAAAGCAAAGCCGGTATCGCGCGAGGCCATGGCGGCGCTAGTGAGCTACGAATGGCCGGGGAATGTTCGCGAGCTTGAGAATGCCATCGAACGGGCGCTGGTGATGGGGGCGCCGGATATGGTGTTGCTGGAGGATATGCCAGAGTCGCTTTTGGAGCAAGAACGGCCAGTAGATTCCAGCGAGGGCAGGTATCACGCAAACGTGAAGGAATTAAAGAAGCAACTGATTCTCGACGCGGTGGAGCAGACGCGGGGGAATTATGTGGAAGCAGCCGGGATTCTAGGGGTGCATCCGAATTATCTGCACCGGCTGATCCGCAACCTGGGATTGAAAGAAGCTCTCAACGAGGCGTTGCGCGAGGGATCGCGGCCGCGCACAAGATTGACGGGCGGGGCAGCGTAGCCGGGATCCAGTCCCTTTATAAGCCTTAACTTAAGACCGGATTTCTTCCGATTTGCCCGTCCACTGTAGACGCTTGGGACCCACCGATCCTTAGCGCAGGATTAGTGTGTTGCTTCTAGAATGATCTTTTGCGTGCGCCAATTCAGGAGTTCGGCCACATATAGCTCATTCTCGGACGGACAAGCAATCTCGTGAATCCATCCGAACTGGCCTAACTGTTTTCCTGACTTGCCGAACACGCCAAGAACCTTTCCGTCCAAGCTGAGTTTGTATATTCTCCCGGGAAATGCGTCAGAGCTGAACAGCACTTGGTGTGGCGGCGGCGTAATGCAAATCGCCCACGGAGAACCTGGTGTTCTCGAACCAGATGGATGGTCTGTTTTGTTGCCGATCGCAGGTCTTGCATCGGACGGGACGGGAACATCGATCACGATCTGGCGGAGAAATTTACCGTTTCGATCGAATACTTGAATGCGATGATTTCCCCGGTCCGCGACATAAATGTTGTCCTGCGCGTCAACAGCAATGCTGTGCGGAGTGGCGAATTGACCCGGCTTGTCCCCGGGTTCACCCCATGACTTCAGCCAATTGCCGTCCTTGTCGACCTTGGCAACTCGTGAATTGATATAACCGTCACTGATATAAGTGTTGCCCGCGGAATCCCAAGCCACATCTGTCACCTGCCTGAAAAGTCCATCTTCGGCCGGCAGAGGGGGTTGGACTTCTTTCAGCGGCCCAGTTCCCTCATCAGACGCCTCCTGCTTGCGGCCAAAAACCATGGACACTCGTCCCTCGGGAGTGAACTTGACGACGACATCGGAACCTTTGTCCGTGACCCAGACGTTGTCCTGCGGATCGATCTTGACCGTGTGTGCATAGGACCATGCATAGAGGTTGTGGCCAATCTCGCGCAGATATTTTCCATCCCGGTCGAATTCCAGCAGTTGCGCCGCTGCAGCACCATACGCTGGACCAGTCGTATTGCCGCGTGAGAATACGAAGATGTGGCCTTTCGAATTCACAGCAACTCCGGTAACTTCACCAAAATAGAGGTCGGGCGGGAGATGCAGGAAATCGGGCACTGATCGGTACTGAATTTCGGGTACGCCGGATGTTTGTGCAGAAAGCGAACAAGCGGTATGCGCAATTGCCAGCAAAAGGAGAATCGTCGAGAATTTCACTTCCCCTCCAGTCTCAATGACTCGGTTCAAGAATCAGTGCCTTGAAATGCCTCAGGGAATGCCACTAGACGGTCACAATATAGCGCACCTAGACTAGACTAAGCCGGCTATTCGAGATTCTGAGTTTGTCCGTACTTCGGAAGCGATCAAGAGCGCCCGTTCCGCAGTGACTGAAGCTAGCCTATGAGGGTAGTATCTTCAAGGTTATGGCAAGGTCAACAGCATGAGGCGGGCGGGATCCAAGTAGGTCCCTTGCCATCGGACCGCGACGTGAAGATGAGGTCCGGTTGCACGGCCGGTGCCTCCGCTCAAGCCCACTATCTGGCCGCCTTTCACGACGTCACCTTCCTTTACTTTGAACTCCGAAAGATGAAAGTAGAGTGTGAGCAACCCTTGACCGTGATCGATGACTACGCAGTTTCCTTCGAAGTATAAGAAACGCGCGAGCAACACTGTGCCAGCATTCATCGCAGCTACTGGAGTGCCGGTGGGGACGCGGAAGTCGAGACCAAAATGCGGGCGCTGGGCCACGCCATTGAAGATTCGTTGTGAGCCGAACACATCGGAGTTGGCGGCATCGGCAGGGGCGGTGAAGTTCCCACTCCACTCCCGGTCGGGCGTGACACGGCTCAGGTAGTCCTGCTTCACCTTCACGCCTTCGGCGATCTGGGCCTGCTGCTCGGGATTGGGCTCGGTGAACTTTTTCTCTACCTTGAGTTCGACTTTGATCTGGGGATACTTGGCTTGATCGACAGTGAACGTTCGGGTGGAGGTTAGCGGAGCTTTGGAGGCGGTACCTTCGGTGGTTAGCTCGAGGGCGTATTTGCCCGGCGTTGTTTCGAAGCTAACGCCCGCAAGGGCGAACCAGGTTTTGCTTTTGGAATCGTAGCTGAAGGTGATCTGGTGCCCGAGCCATTTGCCGCTTAGGGAGTTGAGTTTGGTCGGGGGCTTCACCTGAAACAGTACCGGAGCGCCGTTGACCGGGCGAGTCGGCTGGGCTTGGACCGTCCAGGTCGCGGCTGAGGCTGGGAGTTGGGTACAGAGAAACAGAGCTACGGGTGCTATCACTCGGAGCGTGCGTGTGCGCCGGGCTGTGCCATGGCTGGACGGTCGTGGCGGTTGTCCCCATGGGCGATCGGTCAATGCCAACCATTTGATGAATGAAGATCGCACTCCATCAAGCCTAGCACTTTGCGGAATTCTCCCGGTTATAATCCGGGGCGTGCGCATCTTGATTCTTACTGGCCTCGGCCTTTTATGGATTGGTGGGTTGGGTATCGCGCAGACGAGCGCGAAGCCCGTCCTGCATGCAGACCACGTGCTCGTGCTGAAGAAGGAGCATACGCTGCAATTGCTGAGCCAGGGGAAGGTGATCAAGTCGTACAAGGTCGCTCTGGGCGGCAACCCGGTTGGGCCGAAGGCGCGGCAGGGAGATCACAAGACTCCCGAGGGCGTCTACGTTCTGGACCATCGCAACGCTCACAGCCAGTTTTACAAGTCGATCCACGTTTCGTATCCCACCGAGCGCGAACGGGCGGCCGCGCAGCGAATGGGCGTCTCCGCAGGAGGAGATGTGTTTGTGCACGGACTGCCGAACGGATATAGATCGGTAGGTGCGGCGCACCGTTTAAGGGATTGGACCGACGGATGCGTCGCGGTGACCGATGAAGAGATCGACGAAATCTGGCTGGCCGTGGCGGATGGAACTCCGATTGAGATCCGGCCGTGAGGACGTCTGAGGTGAAAATCAGGGTAGGGATTTGGTGGACCTGGTCGGGATCGAACCGACGACCTCTTCCATCCTCTCCTGCCATGTTTGCGCTGGAGGGTGCAAGTTTCGGCCTTCAAATCGGCGGAGAAGCCACTGACTTTGTGCTGCTGATCATGAATGAGAAGGGCGCCGAATCGGTCACGTCGAGCAAGGTCAAACTCGGTGCCGACGCTTCGGCCGCGGCGGGTCCTGTGGGGCGCACAAGCTCGGCCGAGACGGACGTTGTCATGAAGGCAGAAATCCTCTCATGGTCCCGCGCTAAGGGCATCTTTGGCGGAGTCTCGCTGGAGGGCTCTACCATGCGCTCCGATGATGGCGCCAACAAGAAACTCTATGGGAAGGAACTCAGCGCCAAGGAGATCGTGCGCGAGGGCAAGGTCAAGACGCCTCCAGATGGCGAGCCACTCATTCATCTATTGCAGCAAAC
>DASRRV010000030.1:0-15222 GCA_035695545.1 Candidatus Sulfotelmatobacter sp.
CCAGCATCCCGGGAGTACAAGCGCCACATTGCGCGGCACCACGAGAAAGGAAAGACTGTTGCAACCGCCCCAGCAGCGGAGATCGCCGCGCCAACCCTTCTACGGTAGTAACTTCACATCCGCCAACCTGCCCCGCCGCCACCAGGCAGGCGCAAACCGGTTCACCGTTCAGCAAAACAGTACAGGCTCCGCAGTCTCCCGCGTCGCAGCCAACCTTCGTTCCCGTCAGCCCAAGATCGTCGCGCAGCACACGTGAAAGCCGCCGTGTCCCAGAGGCCGCAACCTCAACCTCGCGTCCGTTCACAGAGAATGCGATGACGTCAGTGAAAGACTCCGGCAGTTTCTCCGTTGTCGCCATGTCAGCGAGCCCTCACGCAAGCTTCCAGTGCGCGCCGCACCAGAGTCAACGAAGCATCCCGCCGATAGGCTCCCGTGGCGCGGACATCATCAATCGGCGAAAGCGACGCCAGATGCTCGACCTGAACCGCCGCC
This sequence comes from Candidatus Sulfotelmatobacter sp., assembly GCA_035695545.1. Taxonomy (GTDB): domain Bacteria; phylum Acidobacteriota; class Terriglobia; order Terriglobales; family Acidobacteriaceae; genus Sulfotelmatobacter. Next base: position 493 of record DASRRV010000030.1, read on the forward strand.
CCGATCCCCGGCTTCGCCTTCATTCCAACCAGTGCTCGCTCCAAATCCCCAAGGCGCATCGCCCTCGCCGCGCACGATCCCACAGCAACGAGCACCTCACTGACTCGCCCCGCCTCATCAACCTGCAAAACCGCCGCCACCATCGAAATCGAGATCACCAGATACCGCCGCGCGCCCAGCTTCAAGAATACCGACGACGCATTCTCCAAGCGCCTCGGTACGAGCACCCCGGCCAAAATCTCATCCGGCCTCCGCAAGGTCTTCCGGTTGCCCACCACAAACTGCGCCAAAGACACCCGCCGCCGACCCGCCGCCGAAGTCAGTTCTATCTCCGCGTCCAGAGCCAGCAACGGCGGAACTCCATCCGCCGCCGGAGAAGCGTTGCACAAGTTCCCTGCCACCGTTCCGCGATTCTGAATCTGCACTGACCCCACTTCCCGCGCCGCCGCCTTGAGCGCGTCAAAACAACGCGGCAGAGGAGTGCGTAGGACCTCAGTCCACGTCGTCAATCCGCCGATTCGCACCCACCCACTCTCGACGGAAATGCCCCGAATCTCGCCAACCGAGGTAATATCGACGACCCGCCCCTGCGGCAACCGCTCCCCCAGTGCCGGATAAAAGTCCGTACCCCCGGCCAGAACCTGTCCGCCCGGAGATGCCAGCAGAGAAACTGCCTCGTCCAGAGTTTTCGGCTTGAGATACAAAGAAGTGGGTCCCCCGAAGCAAGGCGCCGCACACCCGCTTGCAGAGTTTGTATACGAAGCCTGCCCGTTTGTACAGCCGACTCAAACCGGAAACAGAGCCCAAAAGTCGACGCAAGGTGAAGTTATGACCTGCAAATTCTCCAACCGTGAAAAGAAGGAGTACACTTCATAAACCGACCTCGGCAGCCACTGCTCGCGCTCTGGGGTGTGGGTACGTATTTTCTTGCAATCTCAATCTTATCTTTCATCATCTACGCATCAAACATAGGGATGAAACAACCGTCGTACTGCATCTCCGCAAGAATAGCCTGACCGGGGGATTGACATAGGCCTCCGGCTCTGGCAAAAAGGGAAGATCACCTATGGAGCAGTGGAACATCAAACCGTCGACTCTCATCATCCTCACCGGCGTGGTCTTGGTCATGCTGCTGATCGTGGTGTTGCCCGACGTCGATTTGCCTGACACTGCATTTCACCGTGGCACCGCCCCGGTTGTCCTTCACTCGCAGGCCACGACCGCTCCCGCAGTAGTCATGGTCGCCGCGGTTTTCCAGTTCCCCGATGCCGCAGAAACCTACCGCCCGTTCCACCCGGCGGGCGCTCCCATCATTAACGCTGATCCGAATTCCCGTCCTATTCTGCTCCGTTCTATTCGCCGCTAGCCAGTAGGCTGCGCTGCGCTCAAGCTTGCTTCGTTCCGCGAAGCAGGGAGGGGGGCAGTACGGCCACGATTCCGGGTTCCCGGGGGGGACTTCCCGGTGTCGCAGCCCCTGCCCCATTTATCAATCTTTCGCACCGAACCGAGGAGTTCGCCATGACGTTCGATCATGACCAAGTCCCAATTCATTACGTAGCGCAGCTTCTTCAACAAGCTTCAGCCACCACCGGATTCACTCCCGGTGACATCGTGGCCCTGGTCGATTGCGAGTTAGATACGAATCACTTGCTCGACTACATCACAGCGGTGCTGTCGAATCGCATGAACTGAATCCAGCCCGCTCCGAACCGTTCGCCAACACACCAAACCGCAACACGGATTCTCCCCGCTCGGAGAATCCGGCGATTCTGTGTTCTAATCTCCGCGTCGTAATTCTCGCCTTACAATTCAGGAGAACGCATGCAGGTATTCTGCTGGAAATACTTCACTGTGGCCCCCGTGATGGCGATTCTCATAAATCCAAGCGTCGCGCAAACGAGCGGGCCAACGACCGCACAAACGCCCCAGCAGATGCCCGCGCCCTCCGTCGCGCCACCAGCCGATCTCGATTCCTACGTCGCCTCTTCGATGAAGACATTCGATGTTCCCGGCATGGCTGTGGCCATCGTGAAAGACGGAAGGATTGTCGTGGCCAAGGGCTACGGCGTGCGCAAACTGGGCGAGCCAACTCCCGTCGACGAATTCACCCTGTTCGGCATCGGCTCGAACACGAAGGCGTTCACCACTGCCGCGCTGGCCACTCTGGTCGATGAAGGCAAGCTCTCCTGGGACGACCTCGTGTACCAGCGCCTTCCCGGCTTCGTGATGTACGACCCCTACGTCTCGCACGAGATGACCATCCGCGATCTGCTAACGCACCGCAGCGGCATGGGGCTCGGTGAAGGCGACCTGCTCTTCTGGCCGCATTCGACATACACGCGCGAAGAGATCATCTACAAGCTGCGCTTTATGAAGCCGGCCACCAGTTTCCGCAGCAAGTACGCCTACGACAATCTACTCTACATGACGGCCGGACAAATCATCCCCGCCGTGACCGGCACATCCTGGGACGACTACGTGCGCCAGCGCATCTTCGCCCCACTGGGAATGAGCCACTCGAACCTCTCTAACGCCGGGATCAAACCCGGCGATAACGTCGCTTTCCCGCATTCCAGCCTGCCCGGCAAACTGCAAGTCATCCACTTCGAGGTACTCGATAACGGTGGTCCGGCGGGCGCGATCAACTCCTGCGCCGCCGACATGGCGAAGTGGGTGCAGTTGCAGCTCAACCGCGGCAAATTCACCGACCGCGACGGCCGCCTCTTCACCGAGCAGCGCTCCAGGGAAATGTGGACGCCGCAAACCATTCTTCCTACCGGAGATCCTCCTCCTCCGCTGGCGGCCCTCAAGACCAACTTCGCTGACTATGCACTGGGCTGGGGACTGCGCGATTATCACGGCCGCAAGCTCGTCGGCCACACGGGCGGCGTAGCTGGATTCGTCTCGCGCGTAATGCTCGTACCCGAAGAGAACCTCGGCGTTGTCGTGCTGACCAACGCTGAAGAAGGCGGTGCGTTCGATGCGATCCTGTATCACGTACTCGACCACTACTTCCACCTGCCGCCCACGGACTGGATATCCGCCTATAAAGCCGTCAAGGATACGGAAGGAAAAGACGCTGCCGAAGCGATGAAGAAAGCCGAAGGTACGCGCGCTGCCGACTCCAAGCCATCGCTTCCCCTCGAAAAATATGCCGGCTCATACAAAGACGCGTGGTACGGCTCCATCACGATCCGCATGGAGAGTGGTGGCCTGGTCATCACCTTCGATCACACGCCTGCGATGATCGGCGACCTGCAGCACTGGCAGCACGACACATTCAAAGCCCACTGGCGCGACCGCACCATCGAAGATGCATTCGTAACGTTCTCCCTGAACCCGGATGGCATAATCGAAAGCGCAAGAATGGCTGCCGTCTCTCCCCTAGCCGATTTCAGCTTCGACTATCAAGATCTGCTCTTGAAACCGGCAGAAAAGAAGTAAGAAAAGAAGTACGAGAGCAACCGGGTACCCCCAGTTCTCGATTCTTTTGCGAGAAGTGGGGATTTCCCTTCATCAAGACGCACCTGTGGCAACCGAGAACAATCCGTCCCTGCAAGCAGCCGAAGCCGAAGTCCTGTCCCACAGCTCGGTTCTGCGCCGGGAACTGGGCATTCGCGATCTGATTCTCGCGCAGATCCTAATTGTGATCGTCCCCGAGTTCTACGGGACGGCAGTAAAAGCTGGCTCTTCCCACGTGGTCCTCTGGCTCCTGGCGATCCTGCTCTTCTTTATCCCGCACGCGCTGGTAGTCGCCCACCTCAATCGCCTCATGCCCCTGGAAGGCGGCCTCTATGAGTGGGCCCGGCTCGCATTCAGCGACCGCATCGGATTTCTCGTCGCCTGGAACATGTGGCTCAACACCACCGCGCAGGTTTCTCAGGTCGCACTGGTAACCACGACCTACCTCTCGTACGCCTTCCCTAAGATAGCGTGGGTAGCCTCGAATCATGCCGTTCTCATCGTCACTTCGGTAGCCCTGATTGCGCTCATGATGTTGGTCGCCCGTCTCGGCCTGAGCGTGGGCAAGTGGGTCAGCAATGCCGGAGGCATCATCACTGTCCTCGTGATCGCGGTCGTGATCGTATTGCCGTTCTTGTACGTATGGCGCGGACGCATGCCCGCGTATCATCCGCTCCCCCTGGTTCTCCCGGCCATGTCGCTGTTCAGCCTCAGCGTCTTCAGCAAAATGACCTTTGGAGCCTTGACCGGCTTCGAATACGTGGCCGTATTCGCGGGAGAATCGCGCGATCCTGGCCGCAATCTGGCCCGCTCCATCCTGTTCACGGCGCCGCTCATCGCGCTGCTTTACATTCTTGGAACAAGCGGAATTCTCGCCTTCGTTTCTCCGGATGCGATTGACATAATTGGTCCCATCCCGCAGGCATTGAACCGCGGGCTGGCGATTTTTGGGCTCGCCGGTCCGTTCGTCTCCATCGTCATCCTTCTGCTGCTGATGAATTATCTTTGCTCTTACACGATTTATTTTTCGGCCAACACACGCCTGCCTCTGGTCGCCGGATGGGACCACCTTCTGCCCTCGTGGTTCACGCGATTACATCCTAAGTACCGCACTCCGGTGAACTCGACGCTGTTCATGGGAGGCGTGGCGCTCGCGGCCAGCATGGCCGTTCTTATCGGCGCGGGCAGCCAGGAATCCTTCGTTCTGTTGCAAATCTGGGCTTGGACGTTCTACGGCTTTGCCTACCTCGCCAAGTTCGCCATCCCGCTGTTCTCCGCCAAAGAAAAGGGACTGCGGCCGGGTCAATGGCTGAGAATCGGAGCCGCCTCCGGGTTCCTCGTCACCCTTCTGTTCGTCTCGCTCTCCGTGTTGCCCGTGATTCCCGTTGCCAGTGTGTGGAAATATTCGCTAAAGATCGGGATGGTTGTGCTGGGAGCAAATCTTCTCGGCTGGATGATCTATCGCATGGGCCAGAGGAAAAGCGCAGAATAAGAATGTAGGGACAGCTGCCTCGGCTGTCCGCCGAGCGAAGCGAGGCTCTTCGTTTCGCAGCAGCGATCTACTAGGCGAGACCTACCGCAGAAACACCCGCCCTGCATCCTCCACGCGCACCGTCGATTTCCTCCGCGCCCCGGACCCGACGTTGTACCCCACAAGCACATGGTCTTCCACGATCAGCAACTCTTTGTCGCTGATCCATCCCACGAGCACGGCGTGCGGCAGATATGCAATCCGCTTCGGAACCTCATCCAGACTCTTTACCTCCACCGCCGGAAGATCCACCAGGCCCTTGCGAATCTGCTTCGACTCCTCCGGATTCGCCTCCCCCTGATCCGACAGTGGAATCGACTGATTAACGCTAGCAGTAGCAGAAATCGTCATCGCGACCGAGCCAAGATCCGGCGATAGGCGCGCATTCGAAGTAAAGAAGCTCACATCGTAATCGGAATTCTTGTAAGTAGCCTGCTCGTCAAACACCGTGCGCCCTTTGCCGGAGACGCGCACCAGCGTCTGATCGTTACTCTGATTCGACCATCCACAGCACGAAGTATCCGGAATTGCTTCAACGATGACATCCCCTCCAGACCCCGCGTCCAGCACGCGCCGCAACGGATCTGCCAGCGCGTCGGACGTCCACTTCCCGCCGTCGCCCCGATAGCGCGTGCTCGCCTTATACTCGGAGCCGTTCTTGCCCTCGACAAACTGAGTCACCAGAAAAAACTTCTCCACGCCACTCTCCGGCGCCCAGACCATGCCGTACGGGCAAGTCTCTTCGCAACTTCCCGTCGAACACTTGCATTCCGGCAGTTTCGTGCTCGCCAGTTGCTCGCGTCCCGCGCCAGTCAGATCGGTCTGCCAAGCCTGCCAGGTCGTGGCGGTGGAAAGGTCCAGGTCTTCCCTCTGCAATCGCCGCGCAGTATTGGCGAACCAGAACAGATGAGTGCCATCCGCCGAAAGATATGGAACCGGAGCTGACTCCGTGATCGCCTGGTTCGATCCTGTCGGCACCGCCTCTCGCTTCACACCTGGATCGATGGTGCTCGCAGTGCTTCCGTTCCAAAACCAAACTTTGCGCGCCGACGACGCCTCCTCTGCTGACAGCGGCAGCGACACCGTTGGCGCAAACAAGATCTGTCCCTGACGATTGACCGCGACATTCCCCAGAGACTTGACGGCTTCCGGAGGAACCTTGACCTTCTGCTTCACCGCAAATGTCGCCGGATCGTACTCCACCATCTCTCCCGGCGAACGCATAACCCAAAGCCGCTTACCCTGCCCCATCAAAGGCACGGTAAGCAGCAGCACTCCCCCGATCACGATTAGAGTTTTGCGCATGACGCTCAGACGGAAGCTTCTTACCGCGTCTCGACCACCGGCAACTCGATAAAGCTAGCCTGGTCCGGCGAATGAAACACGCGCTGCATGGCCTTCTTGTAGTCCGCAGGCTTCGCCCAGAAAATATTCGGAACAAACGTCTGCGGATTGCGATCGTACAGCGGAAACCAACTCGACTGCACCTGCACCATAATCCTGTGTCCCGGCAGAAAAACGTGATTCGCCGTCGGCAGCACGAAATGGTAGACCAGCGGCTTGTCGGGTGTCAGTGCGTGAGGCGTCTGCAGACTCTCGCGATATCTTCCCCGAAAAATATCCATCGAAACCGCCAGTTGGTATCCGCCCATCTCTTCCTGTGGCGCCACTTCGTCCGGATACACGTCGATCACCTTCACCACCCAATCGGAGTCCGTCCCACTAGTAGATGCGATCAGGTTGACCACCGGCTGTCCGCTGATTTTTAACGGCTCTTTCAACACATCAGACGTAAACGCCACGACATCCGGCCGTCCCGACGCTTCGCGCTGATCATCCACCAGCCACAGCGGCCAAGTGAGCCGGCCGCTGTACCCCACCGGTTGGCTCGGCCGCGCACGATATGGCACAGGTTTCGCGGGATCTGAGGTGTACTCCTCGAATGCGGCGTCTCCTGCCTTCGGCGCTTCAAACCCCGCCTTCAAACCGGCTCTCAGGTAAAGCCGCTTCGGCTGAATCGAGCACCCACTGTCACAGCCCGCCGGCCACGACCGCAACCGCCGCCAGGTATTCGTTCCCGTCTCGAACGCATTGACAGGCGCAACTTCTGCCCGCGGCGCGCCATCCTTCAGGTATTGAGCAAGAAACGGCCCTAGAATGTTCTGCCGGAAGTAAAGTCCGGTATCGCTGCCGAATTTCAGTGCCCCCAGCGTGCTCGCATCGTCAATTTCCTGCCCATGATGCCACGGCCCCATCACGAGATACACCATGTCGTTATGCGTATCCTTCGGCTTGATCGCTCGATAAACAGCCGTCGCTCCATAGATATCTTCCTGATCCCACAAACTATCCACCAGCATCACGGGGATTTTCAACGGCTGCGCGGCGAGAATCTTATCCATCGCCTGCGCCTGCCACCACGCGTCGTAGCTCGGATGCTCCAGCAACTTGCGCCAGAATCCCACCTGCTCCAATCCATGCCGCTTGCCCAACTCTCCTGCCGATCCCGCCTCCATATACACGTCATAATCGTCGAAGTGATCGCTCCACCAATGCTCATCGTTCGTGCGCGTCGCCTCCTGCTCGTAGATGTACGGCATGTTCTGCTCGCGGAAAGCGCCGTTGTGAAACCAGTCGTCGCCCATCCACCCATCGACCATGGGATTCATCGGCACCGCCACCCTCAGCGCCGGATGCGGATTCACCAGCGCCATCAGCGGCAGGAACCCGTCATACGAAATCCCCAGAATCCCCACCTTCCCGTTGCTCTCCGGCACATTCTTCACCAGCCAGTCGATCGTGTCATACGTGTCCGTCGAATGATCGACCGCCGTCGGATTCAGCGGCCCATGCAGCGGCCGCGTCATCACGTAGTCGCCCTCCGATCCGTACTTGCCCCGAACGTCCTGCACCACGCGAATGTAGCCGCCCTCCAGAATCACCTCGAGAGGGTTGTCGTATCCGTTCAGGATCGGCCCCATGTGCGAACTCTGCGCGTGGCTGGTTTGCCCCGCGGCGCTATAAGGCGTGCGCGTCAGCAGGATCGGCGCATTCTTCGCGTCCTTGGGGACAACGATCACCGTGTGCAATTTCACTCCGTCCCGCATGGGGATCATCACCTCGCGCTTCACGTAGTCGAAGCTGTCGGTCACCGGAACCAGCTTGGCCGGAGTCTCACTGGGCAAGGATGCCGTCGAAGAATTCGTTTGCGCGACGAGCGGTGATAAAGAAAGCTGTGATAGACAAATCAGACTTCCCAGTACAAAAGCGAACAAACCTGGGGCGCGAAGCCGAAAGAACATTGTCATGAAGGGTCCTTGGAAGTGGCTGAGAATGGTAACCCGTAGCGAAGCGCCTTGCCAAATCAGCGCGTGACCCAGCTGTAATCTCAATTTCAACACCGATGTTTTTTTCTCCGCGTCCTCCGCGGGTTTTCTCAGCGATCTCAGCGGTCAAAAGCTTTCGCCGTAACCGCGGTAACCCTCCCACTGATTACCCGTAGTTCATGTGCGTCTTTTCCCGTCGTCCCCATTCCCCTTCGTAACCCTCAGCCCGCATCGCTCAGAACTAAACTTCCACGTGGGGGTTCACCCTCCTATGACCAACAAGATCACGCAGTCCCTCTTAGTCCTCGCAGTGGGCGGTCTGATGTTTGTCGGATCGGCCGCTGCTCAAACCCAGAACAGCAACACTTCCGGCGCCGGTCCGAATAAAGTCGATCCCGGACATCCGCGGGTCAACCAGGTCAACCGCCGCGAGACCAACCAGCAGGCCCGCATCGCCAACGGCGCAAAGAGCGCCAAGCTCACGCCTGGGCAGACCGCCCGCCTCGAGCGTGGCGAGCAGCGCCTGAAGAACAACGAAAAGAAAGACATGGCCAAGGACAACGGCCACCTGACCAAGCAGGACCAGCGCCAGCTCAATCGCGAAGCCAATCACATGAGCGCGCGCATCGCGAAAGACAAGCAAACCGCCAAGTAATCTGGCATCATCTCCCGAATTCTGAAGAAAAAGGTAGAGGAGAGAGCCGCGGTTCTTCGCGGCTTTTTTCTTTTTCCGGACGCAAACAAACTCCCTGTTGCGATTCCCTCAGAAAATGATAGGCTACACAATCTTGCCGAGCGCTGGGACGGCCCGGTCAGAAAGCACCAGCTTTCGTCCTATATAATGACCGGGGCTCCAACGAATTTCTGATCGCGCGAATTTCTGATCTCATCAAGGTTCCGATGAACGCTGGCTCACGCGCCACTATGGCGGTTGACGGTAGCAATGCAAAACCCGGGATTGAAATAGCCAGCCTGACCGACGTTGGACGCCAGCGTGCGAACAATGAGGACTCCTATCTCTACTGGGAGCCCGATTCCGACGACGAATTCCGCCGCAAGGGCCGCCTCGCCGTCATCGCCGACGGCATGGGCGGGTACGAAGGCGGTCAGGAAGCCAGCCGCCTCGCCGTCGAGACCGTCCGCCACATCTACGACAGCTCCTTCGACAGCGATCCCCAGGCAACTTTGCTCCTGGCCATGGAAGCCGCCCATGCCAACATTCAGCGTTATGCCGAAGAGCATCCCCAGTTTCACGGCATGGGGACGACCTGCACTGCTCTCTCTATCATCGGGCACCAGCTCTATTTCGCTCATGTCGGCGACAGCCGCCTTTACCGCGTACGCCTCGATGCTGTCTCCCGCTTGACGCGCGATCACTCCTATGTCGGCCGGCTCGTCGAGAGCGGCATCGTGCGCTCCGAAGATGCCGAGTCTCACCCCCAACGCCACATCCTGACCGCCGCGCTGGGATCCGGCCGCGACGTCGCCCCGGACCGCCCTGAACATCCCCTGCCCCTCGAAGAGGGCGACACTCTTGTGCTCTGCACCGACGGCCTCTGGGGTCTGGTCGGCGAACAGGACATCGCTACCGCCGTGCGCTCGAACACTCCTGCGCAAGCCTGCACCGCACTCGTAAACATGGCCCTCGAACGAGGTGGACCTGACAACGTCACAGTCCTGGTCCTCCGTATCGCCGCCTGAAAGCGAGTTCAATAGCTCCCGTTCGAACCCACCCCAATAACTTCTGTAATCTCTAAATACAAACGACGCACAAACCTGCAACCCGCGCGATCTCCCCGCCACACCCGCGACAACTAAACTGCAATCCATTGCACTTCCCGCCTCTCTGCAATTTCTTGCAACGTGCTCCTAACTTCCTCCCCGCGAATGACTTCATAAAATCCAACGTTCCCCCCGAAGCTTGGCATTTGACTTGCTATGTCCCTCACGTCCATAATGTCTATCACTTATATGTACATTATCGAATAATTGGACTATGAAGATCTCTCAAAAAGGACTCTACGCTCTCCAGGCCATGATGATGCTAGCCCGTCATCACCATCAGGGCGCGATCAAGATCCGCGATATCGCCTACGAAGAGGCGCTACCGGAAAAATTCCTGGAACTGATTCTGCTCGAACTCAAGAATGCCCGCATGGTCGAAAGCGTCCGCGGCGCCAAGGGCGGCTACCAGTTGCGGCGCGAACCCGCCGAGGTCCACCTCAGCGAGATCATCCGTCTCATCGACGGTCCCCTCGCCCCATTCGCCGATGCCGAGCAGTTGCGTGAGTTAATCGACCGCGACCTGCCGCACCGCGCTCTCTATCAGATCTTCCTCGACGTGCGCGACGCAGCCGCCCGCATCCTCGACCACACCACCTTGGCCGACCTGATGGTCGACCGCAACCCGCGTGCCGGTAAGGGCGGTAAGCGGCAGAAGAGCCAAAAGAAAAATTCCGCCAGCATCCTCCCCATGGTGGTCGGAGGCTCCAAGGGTGAATAAACCAAATTCTGATGCCGCGCTAACGCTCCCTACGTCAACATGGAAGAGCGGACTTTCAGAGCCGCGTAAATTGTGCCGAATCATGGGGGCTTTAGTCCCTGTGGGACTGCTCTTCGCAATCGTGACGTCATCGCTTGCCCAGACTCCCACGACAATTCACGTGGGAGCCTTCCCCAACATCACGCATGCCCAGGCCATGGTGGGCAAAGCCAACGGCTGGTTCGACAAAGCCATGGGTCCGCAAGTCAAAGTGCAGTGGACCAGTTTCAACGCCGGACCCGCGGCCATTGAAGCTCTCTTTGCGGGTGCGATCGACATGACCTACGTCGGACCCAATCCCGCGATCAATGGCTACGTCCGCTCCAACGGCGAAGCGCTTCGCGTCGTCTCCGGCGCGGCCAGCGGCGGAGCCTCTCTCATCGTGCGCAACGATGCCGGCATCAACAACCCGCAAGATTTCCACGGCAAGCGCGTCGCCTCTCCCCAATTCGGCAACACGCAAGACGTCGCCCTGCGCAACTGGCTCAAGAAAAATGGCATGACCACCAACGACAAAGGCGGCGACGTGCAGATCGTTCCCATGGCCAACCCTGACCAGTTGACCCTGTTCCTCAAAAAGGATCTCGACGCCGCCTGGGCGCCCGAACCCTGGGCCACGCGCCTTATTCACGACGGCAATGGTCGCCTCTTTGTCGACGAGCGCACTCTCTGGCCCAATGGACAATTCGTCATCGGCCTGCTCGTCGTGAACACCAAATTTCTGAAAGACCATCCGGATCTTGTCAAGAACTGGATTCGCGCCAACCTGGAGTTGACCGACTGGATCAATGCGCACCAACCAGAAGCGAAGAAGCTTTTGAACCAGCAGATTCAAACCGAAACCAGCAAGGCGCTGCCGCCCGCTGTTCTCGACGAAGCGTTCTCCCGCCTGCAAGTCACCTACGACCCGCTGCACAGCGCCCTGACCACGGCCGCGCAGCAGGCGTTTGACGACGGATTCCTCGGCCGCCAGATGCCCGATCTCTCCGGCCTCTACGACCTGTCGCTTCTCAATCAGGTCCTGGCAGAAAAAGGACGAAAGGCCATTCAATGAGCGCCAACGCACAGAACATCCCGACTCCCGTTCGCCCTTCTCGACCGCGGGTCCCCACCGAAGTCCGGGTGCCCCACTTCTCGCTGCCGTTGCGAGAAGTGGGGATTTCCTCGCCAGCACCGGTACTGCTAGATCCACATCAGTCTGCTACCGCTCTGAAAAAGGTCGCCCTCACAGACATCTGCCTCAGCTACCGCACCCAGAGCGGAGAACGTCTGCTCGCTCTCGACCACATCAACCTCCAGGTGAAGACCGGAGAGTTCCTCTGCATCGTTGGCCCTTCGGGCTGCGGCAAATCCACTTTGTTGATGTTGATCGCTGGCCTGCACCAACAGACCTCAGGACAAATTCTCGTAGACGGGCGCCCGGTCGAAGGTCCCGGCACCGATCGCATCATGATCTTTCAGGAGCACGGTCTCTTCCCCTGGCTCACCGTCGGCCAGAATGTCGAATTCGGGATGAAGATGAAGGGCATCGGCAAGGCTGAGCGCGAAGAAAAAACCCGCTACTACCTGCGTCTCGTGCACCTGGCGAAATTCAAAGACAGCTACATCCATCAGCTTTCCGGTGGTATGCGCCAGCGGGTAGCGATCGCCCGCGCCCTTGCCACCGAACCCGATGTCCTTCTCATGGACGAGCCTTTCGCCGCCCTCGACGCCCAGACCCGCGACCTGCTTCACGACGAACTCGAACGCATCTGGAGCGAAACCGGGCGCACCATCATCTTCGTCACGCACAACGTTCGCGAAGCCATCCGCCTTGGCGATCGCGTCGTGCTCATGACCTTCCGTCCGGGCCGCGTAAAAAGCGAATTCCCCGTCGAGCTGCCGCGTCCGCGACATTTGGAAGATCCCACCGTCGCTCTCGCCGCCGGCGAAATTCTCGGCGAGTTGCGCGACGAAATTAACCGATCCCTCGACGCCGAATACAACGACGGCGTCAAACCCCACGTCGATCCAGGAGTCGATCAGGGAGTTCCATCATGAAACGCGCTGCCCGTTTCATCATCTTCTATGCTGCGCTGTTCGGTCTTTGGACGTTGCTCGCTGAATTGAAGATTTGGCCGCCCTACCTCTTCCCTACCCCATGGGGCGTCGGCGAGGCACTCTATGCCGGATTCCAGGATCACACCTACTGGATCGCGATCCGCGTCAGCATGCAGCGCGTACTGATCGGCTACGCGATCTCGGTTGTTCTCGGAATGATTCTTGGCCTCGGCGTCGCCAGCAACAAGTTTCTCGAAGAGACGATGGGCGGATTGCTGGTGAGCCTGCAGAGTCTGCCCAGCATTTGCTGGTGGCCTTTGGCTCTGCTCTGGTTTGGCCTGAATCAGAATGCCATTCTCTTCGTCGTAGTGATGGGTTCGCTGTTGTCCGTAACGCTCGCCATGGAAGACGGCCGCAAGCAAATGCCCAAGATCTTCGGCCAAGCCGGGCGCAACCTCGGTGCGAAGGGATTCAAGCTGTTCTGGTACGTGCTCTTGCCGGCCAGCCTTCCCTTCATCGTCTCGGGCCTGAAGCAGGGCTGGGCCTTCGCTTGGCGCTCGCTTATCACGGCCGAGATGCTCTATCTCAGTCTCGGCCTCGGTCAGGTCCTGATGATGGGTCGCGACCTGAACGACATGAGCGCAGTCATCGCCGTCATGTTCCTGATCATCATCATCGGCTACGTTGTCGACGGCGTAGTCTTCAAAGGGATGGAACGTCATCTCCAGAACAAGTGGGGGTTGAACCCCGCCACCTAAGAGCGAGCGCATGCGCTGCTCCGGGTCTTGCAAGAATGAATTGGAATTTTACAAAAAGAAGTGTTGCGCACCGCTCGTATTCTCTAGTATGTTTATCGTAATTCTTATGTCGCTGAAGAGACATCTGAGCGCATCGGCAAGCATTGATCCCCCGCTCTTAAGTTGTCGAGCCGCGAACGGCTCTTGAAGCTTTCTCCCCGCTGTCGATAAACGAACGAAGCAAAGCAACACTTAAGAACGGAAACTCAAAAGAAGAGGACTGTACTTCCATGAAGACCACCAGGACCCTAATCCCCACAGCCCTAACGCTGGCGGCGTTGACGACCGGCGTGTGGGCGCAAACCGAGACCGCTTCCAGCGCCGCTCCCACCAGCGGAACCGCGCCCGCCGCGACTGCCCCGCCTGCCGTCACCGTCGCCGACATCCAGGCGCTGCGCGACGCTCTCGCCGCGCAGCAGCGCCAGATCGAAGCACTGCAGGCACAACTGCAGGGCAAGGGATCCTCGGCACAGGCGGAACCCTCAGTTTTATCCGGCCCTTCTGTCAGGCCTCCGGTCGATCTCGCACCGACGCCTTCGTCCGATGCAAAACCATCGGACTCCGCGTCCACAGTTGCGGCCCTCCCGCAGCAAACCGGACAGAACGCCGGCAGCTCTGACGAACGCATTCGGAACCTGGAGCGGCAACTCAAAGGCATCGGACCTATCTCTTTCAGCGGCGACGTCCGTCTTCGCGCAGAACCCATCTTCGGTGGCCCTTCGGATCAATCGTTGGATCGTGCGCGCGCCCGCATTCGTGCCCGCTTTAACGCGGTCGCCAGTCTCGGCGAGCAATTCCGCGCCGGCCTCACTCTCGCCAGCGGCGACGTCAACGACCCCACCACGACCAACCAGACTCTGACCGGGTTCTATACCCGCAAGACAGTTGCCTTGGACCAGGCATTCGTCGAGTTCACTCCAAAAGAATTCAAGCCGCTCACGCTGACGGGCGGAAAGTTTCGCTATCCCTGGTACAACACCGAACTCACCTGGGACAAAGACTTGAACCCTGAGGGTGCAGCCGAAACTCTGG
>DASRRV010000031.1:0-2741 GCA_035695545.1 Candidatus Sulfotelmatobacter sp.
GTCGATGCGAAGCAGCTTCGGTCCGAGCGAACCGCAACACCAGATCACTCCGATGGTGCCGAAGATATAACAGATGGCGTCCGCAACGGCGACGTGGCCGATGAGCAGTTGTTTCTGCTCCTCGGAGATTTGCAACCCGCGGGTAACGTACGATTTCTTTCGCACATTTGATTTTAACTTGGTGGTTGGAGGCTGGTACAAGCAGGAGGAGCGAGGCCTCCGAGGCGAGAGTGATGGAGCCAACCATTGAAGCAGCACCAGATCCTGGAGTAGGGACTAAGCTGGCGTTGGGGCCGGTAGTTCAGATCGACGAGGCGCGCATCCAGGCGCATTTGGATGAGGTAGTTCGGTCCACGGTTGAAGAGACGCTGAACGCACTTCTGGATGCCGAGGCGGACGAACTTTGCGGTGCGCGAAAGTATGAACGCACAGAGGGCCGCAAGGACACACGGGCGGGCAGCTACGATCGGCGGCTGCAGACCAAGGCCGGCGACGTGACTCTGACGGTTCCGAAGCTTCGCAACCTGCCCTTTGAGACTGCGATCATCGAGCGGTACCGGCGACGCGAGTCCTCGGTGGAGGAAGCTTTGATCGAGATGTACCTTGCCGGAGTGAGTGTGCGTCGGGTCGAGGACATCACGCAGGCCCTGTGGGGAACGCGGGTCAGCGCCAGTACGGTGAGCGACTTGAACCAGAAGATCTACGGCAAGATCAACGAGTGGCGCGAACGGTCGCTGGTGGGCGAATTTCCCTATGTATTCCTCGATGGGCTGTGGCTGAAGCGGAGTTGGGGCGGCGAAGTGAAGAACGTCTCTGTGCTTGTGGCTATCGGCGTGGCGCAGAGCGGCTATCGAGAGATTCTGGGGGTGAGCGAAGGCGCCAAGGAAGACAAAGCGAGTTGGACGAACTTCCTGCGTGAGCTGAAGCAGCGCGGCCTGAAGGGTGTGCAAATGTTCGTCTCCGACAAGTGCCTCGGGCTGGTGGAGAACTTCGCGGAGTTCTATCCGGAAGCCAAATGGCAGCGCTGCGTGGTTCATTTTTATCGCAACGTGTGGACAGCGGTGCCCACCGGCAAGGTGAAAGAGGTGGCGGGCATGCTGAAGGCGATCCACGCCCAGGAAGACGCCCGGGCCGCTAAAGAAAAAGCATTCCAAATAATAGAAAAGCTAAAGGGCATGCGGCTGGCCAGGGCTGCGGAGATCGTCGAAAGCGGCATTGATGAAACGCTGAGCTACTACAGCATGCCATCGGAACACTGGCGCTGTCTCAGGACCAACAATCCGCTGGAGCGGCTGATGCGGGAAATCCGGCGACGAACACGGGTGGTGGGTGCCTTCCCAGATGGGCACTCAGCGCTGATGCTGGTAGCAGCCCGGCTAAGGCATGTTGCCGCTACCAAGTGGGGCACCAAACGATACCTGCAAATGAACCGGCTGGCTGAAGTCGTGGCCATCGCATAACGCTTTGCTCCGGTGCCACCATGACCAAAGCAAAGGCAACGACAAAAACAACAACCTTCCCAACTAAGAAAAAACAAAAGTGCGAGAAACTCTGGACACTACCAGCCATGAAGCGGACAGATTTGCGCTGGCAGTGTCGCAGATTTCAGGGAAGAGACCGACCCTATGCAGAACTGACCGGCGAGGTGGAGGAAACGAGCAAACCGTTCTAGTTTGCCCGTTTGGGCGAAGCGGCAGAAACGCGGGAAGCGCGACGTTTCGTAGACGTTCGCTTCGCCTCTTTCTCGGCTTTCAACTGGCTTTGATTTCCGAATGCAGAACGGCGATTAGACGCCGCATAATTCCCACAAACTTATTCTCTGCTTTCTCATTGCGAAGTCGCCATTTCTGAAGCAAGAGCCTTTTCCAGAACAACCCGTACTTCTACTTCGATTTGCTCACACACTTCAATTCCACCGCTGGTCAGCGTTTGTCTGATCTTAATCATTCCACTCTGCCCTATTGGGAATCCTTGCATTCTTATAGTGAATACCAAAGCGTTCTTAGTAGGCTGATTAGCAGTGAGAGATTGATCGACAAATGGAGAGCCATCTGGCCAAAATATCCTTGTGTTCAAAACATAGTCTTTCCCTTCCTCTTCGGGCTCCAGAGCGAATTTTGTAAATACCGTCCAATCCTTTGGAATAAGTGCATTGCTCGGAACTTCGGAAGTATCTCCAATCCTTATCTTAATTTCATGAAAAACAGCAATCAGAGATTGCCCCGAATCTGGGTCTTGGACTACCATCTGGCACGGAGCTATCAACAGGAGCTTCATCGGTAAGAAAGCTCCTGATCCGAGGTTTGTACCCACTGAACATACGTGAGGGTTTCTGGAACAGAAAAAGTGAGATTCTCAAGCCAAGATATCTTTGCTGGCAGCTTTGCTTTGATAATTTGCATCCAGGGATTCCAATTGGCCGGATGAGGAACAATTCGACTATGCCACTGTGCGCCTGCGTTGATCCATTCTTCACGCAATAGTTCATGTATAGCCCATAGAGGCTCTGTACCCGAGTCGCTGTAGCCGAACTCAGTGCCACAACACGGACAAATCGAAAAATCCCCCGGGGGGCGTTTCAGTTTATCAAATCCACATACAGGGCATTCAAACATCGCTCACCTCACCGTTTACAACCATCCAAGAAATAATCCCAATTCGTCGGATGATGATGTATTGCGGGTACGGGTTTGAAGTACGTGGCTATATATCCCCACGCATATTTTACGCCGTACTCTTGC
>DASRRV010000032.1:0-3214 GCA_035695545.1 Candidatus Sulfotelmatobacter sp.
GTTTTCTTGTGCGCGTCAGCATCCAATCCCAGAATGGCCTGCAGCAGGTGAAACACACTGCCCGCTGCCCAAGCTTGAGGCACGTTCGCCCCGAGGTACTGGACCGGGAACGTCCCTTGCGCTCGCCTGATTCCCGCGTAAAGCTCGGGAAGCCGGCTAAAGGCAAAGTAACTGGCAGCTTCGCTGATATCTCGGGCAATCAGCGCCGCCTCATTCGCAAACCCATAACGCTTGAATCCCATCGCAATGATGCCGTTGTCGTGCGGCCAGACCGATCCGTTCTGATACGAAAATGGGTTGTAAGCAGGATTCTGTTCGGAGAGCGTGCGAATTCCCCAACCGCTCCACATATCGGGTTCAATAAGTCGATGGACCACATGGGCGGCCCGATCGGGTTTGATGATCCCACTCCATAGCAGGTGCCCGGGGTTCGAGACGATGGTTTTCACCTGCTTCTTATCCCCATCCAGAGCGTAAGCATAAAACCCGGTGTCATCGCACCAGAATCGGTCCTCAAATTTCTGCTGCAGATCCCAGGCCTTCTGCCGCAACCTGCTGGCCCGCTCAGATTGGTGAAAATAGTCAAAGGCATCGGCCACTCGCAGCCAGGCGTCGTATGTGTATCCCTGTAGTTCACAAAGCGCCTTTGGGCCCTTCACCGGCGTACCATCGGGGTACATCACCGAATCACCCGCATCCTTCCATGCCATATTTTCATAACCCTGGGATGACCGGGTTTGGTATTCCTGCAGGCCATCCCCATCCAAATCTCCGTAGTGATCGATCCATTCCAAACATCTGTCGATTACGCCTTTGTACTGCTGAAACAGGAGGTCATCCCCTGACCACTTCCACGCTTCATGAAGGGTGATGAGGTACAACGCGGTTGCATCGGCGGTGCCGTAATACGGCGTATGCGGAATGCGTTTTAAAGTGGCCAGCTCGCCATATCGGATTTCATGCAAAATCTTGCCCGGCTGGGCATCACGGAAATCGTCAATCTCGGTTGCCTGCAAGTCACCCAGAATTTTCAGTGCCCCACGCGAAAAATCGGGATAGACAATCATGTTTTGCAAGCTGACGATCAGGCTGTCACGGCCGAACACGCTTACGAACCAGGGGACACCGGCGGCAGGCACGAACTCGTTCTCCGCTTCCGAGCGCGGCAGGCGCAGGCCAGCCATGTCCTCAACCGACTGCTTGAATAAACGGTAGATATCTTCATTTGCGGTTGTTATGGACGTTGTCATTTCCTTCCAGTTGCTCATTTCAGTTGCATTCTTGGAGTGTTCAAGCCCGCGCGAGCAATCGTAGGAGGATCGCGCGATCTTATCCCCTTCGACAAACACGTATCGGCAGCATGTATGCCATGAGCCTCCGGGATCGAGGTCTACGAAGAAGCGGACTCGGCCATTGCTATAGTTTGCGGGAGAACTGCTGGTTGCTAAACGAAACAGGAGCGACCGCTTAAAACTGTCATGTTCATAGCTGTTGATCAGTTCGGATCGTTCCGTACTCCACTCCGTTGTAACGTTCCCTTTGCGGATCACGCGCTTTGCTTTGACCTCAAAAATGTCGGCGAAATCAGTCCGCACCGAGACTTCAAGATTGAAGCGGACCCGCGTCATGCCATAGTTGTGAACATCGAAGTCTTCATGAATGCAGTCGCTAACCGTCCGGTTGAAGACCAGGCTCAGAGTTGCTGGTTCGATCTCCCCGTATTCAGAGAAGATTCTGGGATTGGTCAGATAAGCGCGTGAGGCGTAGTATGTAACCGCGCCCGAGGTTTGCAGGATCCAGCGTTCGCCGTCGGCAAAAATGTCGTAATTGCTCACATAGCGAGTGTCACGCGAGTAGATCCCCTGGTCGGTATCCGCCGTTATGCATCCATTCGGTTCGCACAACACAAACGTGTCGCCCTGATTGATCGTAATGAGCGGTGGTCCAACAGTTACTTCAATCGCCATGTCTCACCCCAAGTTTGCCTCTCTGCTTAATAGATGCAAGGACCTGGCAAAGTTATGTTTGGGCCGACAGGGTGAAAGTCGCTGCCGCTGTCCTGTGGTGCGCAAAAATTCCATCCGGCTCCCAACTGACAGAGATGCTGGCACTTATTTGTTCGGCTTTCCTGCGCTAGAAAACCCAAGAAGCCAGCCTCGCTTGGCAGAAAACACTTCTCAGCCGGACTGACCATGTGCGATCCTGACAGCCCATGTCGCGATTCCTTCCGAACACAAAACGCTCACTGGATTCTCTGCTTAACTTGATCACCGATTTGGCCGCGGACGGACTTCTTTTCTTCCGTCTCCTGTTCCGCTCGCGCACAGCCCTGAGCGCGGAGGTCCTGTTCCTGCGAAAGCAACTGGCCTTCTATGAGGAGAGGCAGGTCCAACCAAGACGATTGAACGACTCCGCCGGTTCTCCCTGATCCTCTGGTCTCGCTTATGTAACTGGAAAGAGGCCTTGGTCATCGTCAAACCCGAGACCCTGATTGGCTGGCATCGCAAGGGTTTCCAGTTGTTTTGGAAATGGAAGTCACAAGCCGGTCGGCCACGAATTCCTGAGGACATCCGCAAACTCATCGTGCAGATGGCAAAAGAGAATCCAACTTGGGGGCAAGCGCGCGTGGCAGCGGAGCTGTCGGTGAAGCTGGGTATCTACGTTTCTCCGCGTACGGTGCGCGCCTATTGGCCTCCCGAACCGGAGCGACGAGACCGTCGGAGGACCTCTTCGCAGAACTGGAGGACGTTTGTCCGCAATCACGCCCAGTCCATCGTCGCCTGCGATTTCCTGGTCGTGGTGACCGCTCGGTTTCGAACTCTCTATGTGTTCCTCCTGATGGAGGTTGGGACACGGCGCATCATGCATTGCAACGTCACCGCACATCCAACGGCAACCTGGACTTTGCAGCAGCTTCGCGAAGCGATTCCGAGCGATCATTCCTACCGTTTCCTGATCCATGACCGTGACGCGATCTTCTCGGCAGAGGTGGACCAGCAGCTTAAGGCTTTTGGACTGCGGGTGCTGCGCACGCCAGCGCGAGCACCAAAGGCGAACGCCTATTGTGAAAGATTAGTGGGAAGTGTACGCCGTGAGTGTTTGGATTTCATGATTCCGCTAGGCGAAAAACATCTGCGCAGAATCCTGTCAGAGTGGGTCACTCATTACAACCAAGGGCGCCCTCATTTGAGCCTCGGACCGGGGATTCCTGAAC
>DASRRV010000033.1:0-38724 GCA_035695545.1 Candidatus Sulfotelmatobacter sp.
GATGGGGAGTTCTAATTTCAGGGCAGACTGCTTTACCGGCGAGGAGACCAGTTCGAGGCCGCGGCCTTTGGGACGGTCAGGCTGGGTTATGACCAGGGGGACGCGGAATCCTGCGGCTACCAACTTTTCGAGCGTGGGGACGGCGAAGGGTGGCGTGCCACAGAAGATCAGGGTCAAGGGCATTGGTTATTGTGTCATGGAAAACGGCGAGAAAGTCAAAAGCCTAAACCGCAGAGAACGCTAAGAAAAAGCCGCAAAGGACGCAAAGAAGATCAGTTCCTGCGGAACCTATCAATCCGCGACAAGCGGAGAGGAAGTCAAAAGCTTGAACCGCAGAGGGCGCTGAGAGAAGGCGGAGGATGCAGAGAAAATCAGTGTCGGCAGAACAATTCAGTGCTTGAAGAGTGTGGCGCCGAAGTCAAAAGCCTAAACCGCAAAGAACGCTAAGAAAAAGCCGCAAAGGACGCAAAGAAAATCAAGCGAGGCTTGAGGTCAGAAAGCAATTCACAGATTCAGTAACGCAAACGCCAACTCATAACTCGAACAGACTACCTTCACTTTAGACAACTAAAAATTGCCCAATTACTAAATTACACAATTGCTAAGTTCTTCTACCATTCCCCCGCTTTCATCAGTTTGCGGATTTTGCGTTTCATCAGGTCGCGCTTGAGGGCGCTGATGTGGCTGACGTAGAGTTTGCCGTTGAGGTGATCGGTCTCGTGGAGGAAGGCGCGGGCCAGCAGTTCTTCCCCAGTCTTTTCGAATACCTTTCCATGAACGTTTTGGGCGCGGACCGTGACTTTGTGGGGGCGGGATACGTTCTCGCGGAAATCGGGGATGCTTAAGCAGCCTTCGCTCTGGGTGTGGCGGCCTTCGGTGTGAATGATTTCGGGATTGATGATGACGAGTTTGGCCTTGGGGTCTTCTTTGAATGTGACATCGATGACGGCGATGCGGCGACTGATGCCGATTTGCGGGGCGGCGAGGCCAACGCCGTGGGCTTCGTACATCGACTCGAACATGTCGTCAATGAGTTTCTGCAGCTCTTCGTCGAAAACCGTGACGGTTTCGGCGGGCTTCTCAAGAACCGGGTTACCGAACTTTACGATGGGATAGATCATTTGGGGTCAGCTGCTAGCTTCTAGCTCCTAGCTAAGTCTTTTGCGGTCACGTCGTGCGTCATTGTCTGGTTCCTTAGTAGTTCTTCAGTTGCTGGCAATAACCTTGGAAATTTCTCAGGGTCTCGAGCATGGAATCGCCGCCGAATTTTTCGAGAGCGCTGCGCGCGAGAGTCAGAGCCACCATGGCTTCGGCAGCGACTCCGGCGGCGGGGACCACGCAGACGTCAGAGCGTTCATAGGCGGCTTTGACTGGTTCGCGAGTCGAGAAATCAACCGACTGCAAAGGGCGGCGCAGGGTTGAAATCGGTTTGAGATAACCGCGAACGCGGATTTCTTCGCCGTTGGAGACTCCGCCTTCGATGCCTCCCGCGTTGTTGCGGGTGCGGGAGAAGGCGGTGAAGCCGTCCGTCGCGGTGTAGCCGATTTCGTCGTGCACGGCGCTGCCCGGAGCGAACGCGGCGGCGACGCCGGAACCGATTTCGACTGCTTTGACGGCTTGCAGGGACATGACGGCAGCGGCTAGTTGGGCGTCGAGGCGCTCGTCCCATTGAGCGTAGGTGCCCAAGCCCGGTGGAACCGGGTGAGCGACGACCTCGAAAACACCGCCCAGAGAATCTCCTGTCTTGAAGACTTTGTCGACTTCTTTTTTCATGCGCTGCTCGGCTTCGGGGTCGGCGCAGTTGAGGAGGATTTCTTCTCGGTCTTGTAGGCGATCGTAAAGCGCGCGGATTTTTTCCCAAGGAACTTGGTCATGCAGAGTCACGCCGCCAGTGGTGATTACATGGCTGAGGACTTCGATACCGAATTCGCGCAAAAAGAGCTTGGCGATGGCGCCGAGCGAGACGCGAGCGGCGGATTCGCGGGCTGAGGCGCGCTCGAGGACGTAGCGGGCTTCGGTGAAATTGTATTTCAGGGCTCCGGCGAGATCGGCGTGGCCGGGGCGTGGGGAGGCGACACGCTTGTGCTTGGCGGGATCGCCTTCGGCGACGGGGAGGGACTCCTGCCAATTTTTCCAGTCGCGGTTCTCGAGCAGTATGGAGATAGGCGAGCCGATGGTAATTCCGTGATGCACGCCGGACAGGATGTGGGCGGTGTCGCGCTCGATCTTCATGCGGCCGCCGCGGCCATAGCCTTGCTGGCGGCGCCAGAGTTCCCGGTCGAGAAAAGTCTGGTCGATTTTCAATCCAGCGGGAACGCCGGAAAGGAAGGCGACCAGAGCTTCGCCGTGGGATTCTCCAGCTGTGAAGTAGCGCAGCATAAACGCTCGATTGTACCTGATGCGAGGTGTTCGGGAGGGTTGCAGCGACCCGCGGGAGACGGCCGATGATTTCGTGCGCGGAGTTGAATCTTGCGAAAGATGCAAGAATTTGCAACCGCGCGTTTTTTCCTGTGCACGGGGGGAATGGCAGGAGCTACAATCAGTTACACTCTATAAGGCTGTGGTTTCGGATGCGGTCATTCCGGAACGTGCCACATCAAAATATTCTCTGGCTCAATAAGGAGGAACTGTGTGTCCCCCCGCACAGATCCATAGTGAAGGTTTGTTCGGCAGTAACAGGATTCGGTGCGTCCTGGTGCACGACCACGTCCTGCTGCGCCAAGGCCTTCGCCGATTGCTCGAAGATGAGCCGGACATGGAGGTCGTGGCGGAGGCAGGGAATGCCGCCGAGGCGCTCCAGAGAGTATTCGAGCATCGCCCCGAGGTTGTCATCACCGCCGCGGGCCTCTTCGGTTGCACCGACGATCAGACAGAACGGTTGATCCTGCACGAGTCCGCGCAGAGTCGCGTGTTGTTTCTTGCCAGCCACGACAGCCAAGACCAGTCGAGGGATGTGCGCGAGGAAGGGTCGAGTTACGCCGTGCGGCAGACTTCAGCGGAAGAGTTGGCGGAGATGGTGAGGGTCGCGGGCGGCGGAGGGGGAGTTCGGGAGCCGCGAAGCGAACGGCGCGCATGGCCGACGGCGGAAGTGCAGCCGCGACAGCGAGTTTTGACGGCGCGGGAGCGCGAGGTTCTGAAGTTGCTTGCTGAGGGCCAGACGGTGCGGTCGGCGGCCGGCGTTCTGGGGCTCAGCGTCAAGACCGTAGATGCGCACAAATTCAATCTCATGCGGAAGCTGGGGATTCACAACAAGGCTGAGCTCGTGATGTGGGCGATCCAGAAGAAAGTTGTGAAGGTGCCGGCGAACTACTAGACTTTCCTCCTGTCCAATTTCCAGCGGCGTTGGATTGCCGCAGGCCGCTTCGACGTACTTGCCCATTCTGTTCCCCGGTGCGGCCACCCGCCAGCGTGCTGTCCAGGCGGAGTAGAATGCCGCATGGCCGGGGATACGGAACACTGCTACGACGATCTTGCCGATCACTACCACCTGGTATTTGAGAACTGGGAAGCCTCGATGGCACGTCAGTCCGAGGTGCTCGGCTCTCTCCTCGAAAGGGCGAACGGCGCTGCGAACACGATGCGGGTTCTTGATTGTGCGTGCGGAATCGGTACCCAGGCGCTCGGGCTTGCGAAGGCAGGATTTAAGGTTACCGCTAGCGACATCAGCTCGCGGGCCGTCGCTCGCCTGCGAGTGGAAGCGGCTCGGCGCCATCTGGATATTCAATCCTTTGTGGCCGACATTCTCAACCTGAGTTCCCTTCCAGTCGCGGGTTTCGATGCAGTGATCTGCATGGACAATGCGCTTCCGCATCTAGAGAGCAACGAACAACTTGTTCAAGCGCTCGGGCAAATACGAAGTAAGCTGCGACCTGAAGGCTTGCTAATGGCCAGTATTCGAGACTATGACCGGCTGATCGAGGAAAAGCCAGTCGCGCAGGGGCCGGCGTTCTATGACGACCAAGATGGACGTCGAATTGTTCTGCAGGTATGGGACTGGATTGACGATCTTCGATACGTCTTTCATCTATACATCACGCGCGAGGCCGTAGCAGGGTGGAAGGTGACTCACGGGGCAGCAAGATACCGAGCCTTAAGAAGAGACCAACTCACGGAAGCGCTGAATCAGGCGAGGTTCAGAAACGTTCGGTGGCTGTTTCCGGCAGAGAGCGGGTTCTATCAACCGGTGGTCCTCGCGGAAGCTGCTGACGGCTAGGCTTAGTTCTCGACTAGTCGGGAACTGCGGCTGCGGCAAGTTCTGCGAGACTTGTGACCGTCAGATCAGGTTTCGCCTCGGCCGCTTTGACGGCGCCGACTCCTGGGCGGGCCGAGGGGCGATTCACCCAGACCGTGGCAAGGCCGAGAGCCTGCGCGGGGATGACATCGTGGTAAATGCTCTGGCCCACGTGGAGCACGCGGTGGGCGGGCGCATTCACGCGGCTTAGAGCCAACTCAAAAAGCTTCAGCGAGGGCTTGTAGGCCTGAGCTTGCTGCGCGGTGATGACTTCATCAAAATCGACTCCCAGTTGAGGACGAGTTGCAGTGAAGAGGTCGTCATCGACGTTGGAGAGAATGGCGAGACGGAAGCGGGTCTTGAGCTGGGTGAGAGCCGCGACAGAGTCGGGCCAGGGCTTCCAGGTGGGGAGAGAGTCGGCCAGGAATCGAAGCTCTTCGGTCGTCGGAGTGAATTCTAGTTCGATTCCGAACTGGCGGACAACCGATTGCAGGACTTCGCGATAGGGATGAAATATCCCCGTCTCGGACCGCAGCTCAAAATCTCCGTAGAGTTTAAGCAGAGTGGCGTCGTCGATGTTTTTCCTGTGAACGGCGAGAATGCGATGCAGGGCGGAGAGGATTCCGGCTTCCCAGTTGATCAGCGTGCCGTAGCAATCGAAGGTGAGGATTTCAAAGCGGGTGAAGTCGAGCATGAGTGAGCCGATCGTGAACTGTTGGAACAACCATCTGGGCCGAAGCCCAGATGGTTTCGAAGGTGTACTGCGACGCTAAAGCGCCGGTCTCCTCTTTTTTTTATTGCTTCTCTATTGCTTTACTTCGAGCGGTTGCGAGAGTTCGAAGGTGACGGCGGACTCTGCCCCAAGGACGATGTCTTTGTTTCCGGTGAGGGCTGATCCTCCGGCACCGGCGCCGGCACCGGCGGCCATGCCAATGGCGGCACCTTTGCCTCCGCCAGCGAGAGCTCCGATGATGCCACCGAGAGCAGCGCCTCCACCGGTCGCGATGGCGGTGCGCTTGCCTTTGCCTTTTGCGCCGAAAGTCTTCAGAGCGGTTTGAACCGGCAGGTCAACGCCGTTGAGAGTAATGGAGTCAAGACGGACTTGGAGAACCGCGCCTCCGGCGAGCTTGCCTAAGGCCTTGGCATCGGTGACGGTTCCGCCGACGTTTGCACCTTTGGGGATTGCAACCGCTCCGCCGACCAGCACATCCTGAGCTACCGTGCCGTTAAAGGTCTGTCCGGCCTGGCTCATCTTGGAACCAATGGCGGAGCCCAGACTTACGGTCACGGAGGTTCCGGCGGGCACGACGAGTGGTTCCTTCTTCTTCTCTTCTTTAGCTTCCCTCTTCGCCTCTTTGCGTTCTTTGGATTCCTTGCCGTCTTTGGCGGCTTGAGTGTCGATCGCGTTATCAGTCGAGTTGTTGGCGCTGTCGTTGGATGGCTTGCTGCATCCGACGACAGCTAGTCCTAGATAGAGAGTCAGGGTGAGAAGTATCAAGTGTGATCGCATATGGACCTCCGTTGTTGCTGCCAATGTACCGGAAGTTGGCTCGGAGGAGCAACGACTGTTGCTTAGCGTGGGCGAAAACCTTTAACCACAAAGCACACGAAGGTACACGAAGGAGTGCAATCGATTCACGATCTGGCAAGAGTTGGGGTGCTTTTCGTTCAGAGATCTTGTCTGGGCATATGGAGGCCAGGCAAAAGCGTTTGACCGCAAAGATCGCAGAGGACGCAGAGAAAATCAAGTTCGGAGTTCATCGAACTGCAGCCTCGGTTCTTTAGTCTAGCGCTTGGGTTCGAGGCCGCGGAAGGTGGGAGTTTCTTCGGGGGATTCGTCGAGTTCGGCGTCGTGAGAAGTGGATTCCTCGGGCGGAATTGGTTTTTTCGGGGCTAGAAATTTCTCGGTGTTCAGCAGTGGCCGGCCAAGAGAAGCGTTGTAGCTAGTCCAGGGATTTTCGAGGCTGCCTTCTCGCTCGAAGTGGGCGCGCATGGCTTCCATTTTGGAATCGAGGTCGTCGAGATAGTGGAGCATGAGGGCCTCGGGGAACATGGGGAGCTTGGGCGAGCCGAAATCGTACTGGCCGTGATGGCTGATGATGAGGTGCTCGATCATGGTCTTCAGCTCGTCAGGGAAGTCCGGCATGTGCGCGAGCTTGGCTTGCAACATCTCCAATTCGATGATCATGTGGCCGAGGAGCTGGCCTTTGGTCGTGTACGAGAAGGACCGGTTGTAGGTGAGTTCGTGAATCTTCCCGATATCGTGAAGGAACGCGCCGGTGAGGAGAAGATCGCGATGGATCTGCGGGTAGTTTGTGCACATCAGATCGCAGGAGCGGAATAGAGAGACAACGTGATCGAGCAAACCGCCGATGTAGGCGTGATGCAGCGTCTTCGCCGCAGGAGCGTTGCGGTAGGCGGCGGCGATTTCAGGGTCGGCCATGAAGGCTTCGACCAGCGACTTGAGATGGGGATTGCGGAAAGTGGCAATGAATCCAGCCAAGGTCTGCCAGAGGTCGTCGATGTTCTTGGTGGTCTTGGGAAGGTAATCGGCGAAGTCGATCTCAGACTCGCCCAGCTTGCGCAACTTGTGGATGGTGAGTTGGAAGCGGTTCTTGTATTTGTTGATGAGGCCCTTGATTTTGAGGAAGTCTTCCTGCTCGAAGGCATCGAGTACTTCTTCGACGTTGTCCCACATTTTGGCTTCGAGCTGGCCGCTGCGGTCGCCGAGAGTGAGGGCGAGATAGGGTTCGCCGGTTTTCTTGGGCTTGATCTGCTTGCCGACCACGACGAAGCTGGAGGTGATGATCTTGTTTTCGTGGCGCGCGCAATCGCCGATGTAGAAATCTTTCATGGACGGTGGCCCTGAGTATAATGCACGCGCCGTCAGAGAGGGCTAGAGAACACCCAGCTTCTTGTGTTTTTTCTTAGTGAGCTTCTTGGCGTCGGACTCCTTGGCCGCGGCGGTTTCGACCGGCGCGGTCTGGTTCGGGCTGGCGCCGGAGTCGATGAAGCCAGGCATGGTCTTGATGTAGGCCTCTTCGCGCAGCTTGGTGAGGTAGGCGCGCAAGGCAGGCTGCAGCTTCTGGTAGTAGAGCGCGTCCTGAATCTTGGGAAGCGCGTCCTTCAGCGGCGGAACGCCTGCCATCTGGTGATCAACGACTTTCAGGATTACATAGCCCTGCTTGGTGCGAATCACCTCGGTAACGTCTCCTGCCTTCATCGCGAAAGTCTTGTCTTCCAGTTCCTTGGCAAGTTGACCGCGCTTGAACATGCCAAGTGCGCCGCCATCGGCGGCTGAGGGGCCGTCAGAATATTTTTTGGCGACATCCTCGAAAGCGGTGCCGTCGTGAATCTGTTTGAGTAGATCGTTGGCCTTGGCCTCGGCAACGCTGAGTGCGGCGGCTTCAGAAGCCTGGCGGGCGGCGTCATCCGCAGCAGGCTGGGCGGAAGGCGGCGCGGTGGGATCGGACGCTGGAGCGGGCGCAGACGGGGCCAGAACCTTGGGGGCGACCAGAATCTCACTAAGACGGATGTACTCGGGCTGTTCCATCTCGCTCTTGTGCTCGTCGTAGAACTTCTGTTCCTCTTCTTTGGTCACGTTGAGGTGGCTGCTGACTTCCTCGCCAATCACCTTCTGGGTGACGATCTGGTTTCGCATGTTCTGCTTGAAATCTTCCCAGGAGACGCCCTGCTTGGTGGCCTCTTTCTCCAAATCCTCGAGTGTCGCCAGCTTCATGTCTTTACGCATCTGGTCGAGGCGCTTGATGAGGTCGGTGTCTCCGGTGATGCTGAGGTCTTTTGCTTTGTCGAGCAGAAGCTGCTGATCGATGAGATCGCGAAGCACGTCCTTTTCACGCTCGGCGTAGAGTTTGTCGGCGTTGTTCGGATCCTGCTGCTTGACTTCGTCTTTGAGCTGATCCTTGCTGCGCACGAACTCCGAACGGGTGACGATCTGGTTGTTGACGCGGGCGATGATCTCTTCGACCACCTGTCCGGTCGCAAAGGCCGGCAGACATGCTGCAGCAATAAGAACCAGGGAAAGTTTCTTCATAGGATTCAACGGGCCGCCACGCTTCCGGCTTGCGGGCAAACGGTGGGCTCGGGCCGATGCACATATTTTACTACTTTGAAGGTGCGTCTGGGACTGAGCCAACGCGATTGTCTCGATTTCAATAGTCCAAACCTTAAACTGCAAAGATCGCGAAGAAAGGCCGCAAAGAGCGCTAAGGACGGCAAAATCGCCCCTCCCGTACATCAGATTGGACGCTCTTTACCGGGGATAGAGATGGCCGGATGGCGAAATTATGCCATGCGGATGAGGGCAAGGGCGGTCCGGTCGTCGCACAAGGGCGCGTGACCAGTGAAGTCACCGACGGTATTCAGGACTGCACTGCAGAGGGCCTGGGCGGAGGTGGCCGGGGCCGTCTGAAGAACCGGTTTGACGCGGGCCAGGCCAAATTCCTCGTCGGACTTGTCGTGGTGGCCACCGCATTCGATGACTCCGCGGGAGATCAGCAACAAGGCCGCACCTTTTTCGAGGCCCACAGTGGGAGCGTCGCTCGTGGCGTGGGAAAAGAGTCCCAGAGGAAGGCCGGTGGAAGCCAGCTCGGCGATTCCGCGGCTGTCGCGGAGAAGGCCGGGGGTGTGGCCGGCATTGGTGTAGCAGAGTGTCCCGAATTTCTCATGGAAACACGCGAGGAACGCGGGGCAGGATCGCACTCCCTTGGAGGAGTCGATGAGGCCGCGATTGATACGAAGACAGAGTTCGGTCATGGCGTCAGCCTCGTTGATGTCGGAGCCTGAGAAGAGTTTGGCGCCGAAGTTGCGGAAAATGTCCTGTGCAGCAATGAGGATTCCACGATTGTCGTCGCGACGGCCGGCGACGTCGAGCAGTCCGAACAGGACGCGCTCAGGACTTACACGGACCGAGTCATAGAAGTCTCCAGCGACACGCTTCCCTGCGAAAACCGCGGCTATGTCTGCACCTTCGATCTTGGGGAATACCGTGGGAACGGGTTCCGCCGCGGGTGCGGGAACGGGAGTGCGGGAGCGAAACAGGGATCGCATGGAACTTGGGCCAGAGCCGAAACTAGCACAGGAATGAGAGGTGAGCAAACGGAGGGGGAGCAGGAAAGGCCGGTCGGCAAGGGCGGCTGTCCGCGTATCGGATGCTTCGCTACTCGCCGTATCTGTCTGCTAGGTATTTGGCCAACTCGGATTCCAGTTGGCCGTAGTCGGAGTGAATCGTGGCACGAAGGGCGGCCTCGGTGGAACTGCCCTGGCTAATTCGTTGCAAGATGCGCTGGACATCGCTCATGCCATAAGAATCACTGATATAGCAGACGGCAGCGAGAGATTCAGCGTAGGCGATGTACGCCGCGGTACCGGAGAGACTTTGGAAACTTCCTTCGAGGGCATTCAGCGGGATATTTCGTTGGGCCTTGAAAAGAAGCGAGAGCTGGTGTCCGTCGCCGCCAAGGCTTTTGGGTTCGAGGAGTTGGGCGATGCCTTCGTGCAGCCACGGCGGGCAGCGGCCTCCGGAAAGCTGGGTAATGAAAGAGTGAGCAAGTTCGTGCTTGAGAACGCGGGCCAGCTCAGGGGTCAGAGAGCTTAGACCACTCACGGGGATACGGAGCTTGCCATCATTGATGGCTCCGGCCCAAGTGGGGGCGCGGGTGACGTCGAAGAAGGCCTGCTCGGTGTAGAGAGTGACGAGAATGCTGTCGCGAGGAGGGTTGCCGAGATCGCGAACGAGAGCGTCGTAGTCGGATTCGAGCGCGGCGATGATCTGTGAGCGCAGCGCTTCGGAAGTTTGCTTGCCCTCATAATGGAGAACGAAATGACTGCTTTCGTGCTGCGCGAAATCGGACTCGACCGTTTGTTCGCGTTGAGCCTTGGCCAAGAACTGCTGCACGGTTGAGTCAGGGCGCAGCTCCAGCGACCGCTTCCAGGAGGCGACGGCTTCTTTCGTGTGGTCGGAGGCGAACTGGGCGTACCCGAGCATGGTGTAGGCGTCGGGTGATTGAGGGTCAGAACCCGCGGCGCGCTGGGCGAAGGGCAGGGCTTGAGCAGCATTCCCGGTACGAACGAGGAGCGCGGCGTAATAGACAAGGATGGTGGAATTCTCCGGCTGGAAACGGAGGGCGCTTTCGAAATAATTCCGGGCCTGGGCGATGTTGCCGTGCTCGAATTCAAATTTTCCGGCGATGAAATCCGCGGTGGCACTCAGCTCGGCTTTGCCCTTACCTTCGAGAGCGGAGAGCGCGTCGGGGTCGACTTTGCCTTCCTTGATGATCTTGCCGACGAGGTCGCCTTCCTTCGCGAGACTGTCCGCGGGCGTAAAGGTGGGGAGATCGGCAACCTTGGCGGCTCCTGAACCGGAGTGAGCGGGCATGCCGCCGGCATCGACGCGATCAACGGAAGATTTAGGGATGGCGTAGGAGTCGTCACCGATGTCGTATTCGAGGTGGTTACCGTTTTCGCGGACGTGATCAGCTAGGATGGTGCGGCCATTCTTCAGATGGATGGTGTCAGCCCAAGCACAGGCAAGCGCAAGCTGCCATAAAAAGAGGATGGTGACACGTAACCGCATTCAGGCGCATTCTAACAACGGACGACGGGCATACCCACGTGACTAAGGTACTAATCAAGATGCGAGGCTTCGGGATCAAGGTGGCGGCGATCTGGCTTGCTGGTACGTTGCCGTTGGCGTATGCGACGGATGAGAACCCCCCGGAAAAACCGGCGGAAGCGCTTTACCTGCAGCTCGGCCGTGTCGGGCTGGATCCGACGCGCGTATACAAGGTGAGAGGCGCGTCGCTAGACCGGTCCGGGGTGAGCATTACCCTCGAAGACGGCACGATCGGTTTTACGCAAGATGTGATGGGACGCATCACAGGAGCATTTTTTGAAGGCGATGGAGAGGTGCTGCTTACTCCTCCAAATAATGTCGAGCGGAGGTCGATGAGTCTATTTACCGGGATGGCAATCCTGGAAGAGCATTTCGCAACTGCGTATTTTCGCTTCAATGACGACACGGCTTCCGAGTTGCAATCGGGTCTGCGCGCAACCGACGAGAAGCAGGAGTTTGCCGATCGCTGGGGACCGACGACGCAGAATCTGGCGCAGGGGGACGCGATGCGGCTACTGGTGAGCTTCAGCCGGATGCTTCCTGGAAAAGGAGCGGAGACATCTCCGGAGAGTTTCAATCTTCTCGGTCGCTCGCCTGACCGGTTCTTTCACGCACGGATACAAGGAACTAAATTGGGCGTATTCGATGTTCTGGTGGACTCCCTGGCCGCGGAACAAGTTGAGGCGGGACAAGCGAGACCGTCGGAGAACGGCATCACGTACTACGACGTGTGGACATCGTTTTCACTCAACGAACGGGGGACTGGCAGGACGAGTGTTGGAGGCACGTCAGCGCCCGGAAATCCGACTCCACGGGAAGACTGGATTTCGGCGCAGCGCTATTCGATCAAGACGGAGGTGCGGCCTCCGAAGGAGATCCATGCGCGTGCCCGCGTGCAACTCGACGTGCGCGAGGGCGGGACCCGCACTCTGGTGTTTGAGCTGTCGCGATTCCTGAACGTAGAGAGTGTGAAGCTCGACGGCCAGGCGGCGGAGTTCATTCATAATCCGGCGGTCGAGGGGACGCAGCTTTCGCGCAGGGGGAATGACATACTGACGGTGATTCTGCCGGAACCAGCGCGAGCGGGACAGAAGATCGATCTGGAATTCCTCTACGGCGGCGAGGTTCTGGCGGAAGCGGGCAGCGGACTCCTCTACGTCGGGGCGCGTGGCACGTGGTTTCCGAACCGCGGGATGGCCATGGCGGATTTTGACCTGGAGTTTGACTACCCGCCGGGTTGGACTCTGGTAGCGACGGGGAAACCGGCTCCCGTTCAGGCCGCGGCCTCGGCGAAAACGAATGGGGAACAAGTGGCTCGGTTCGTGTCAGAGCGCCCGATTCCAGTGGCTGGATTCAACCTTGGAAAATACAAGGTCGCTACGACACAAGCGGGGAGCGTGACCGTCGAGACCTATGCTGCGAGCGGCGTGGAGCGCGATTTTCCGAGCGCCAAGATTGAAGTGATTGACCCGGGTCCGTCGAGTCCGATTGCGCGACGACCGCAGGTGATTGTGCCGAACCGTCCTTCGCCGGCACGGAACGAAGTGACGGTTGGGGACTCCGCGGCTCGTGCCATTCAATACTATGCCGAGCGGTTTGGTCCTTACCCTTACAGTCGCCTGGCTCTAACACAGATGCCAGGTCGCGACAGTCAAGGCTGGCCGGGGCTGGTTTTTCTTTCGTCGTATGCCTTTCTCGACGATGAGCAGCGCGAGCAACTGCACTTCGGGCCAGATCTGATTCTGATGCAGCAGATCCTGCCTGCGCATGAGACGGCGCATCAATGGTGGGGAGATCTGATTTCGTGGAGCAGCTACCGTGATCAGTGGCTTTCGGAAGGGCTGGCGAATTACTGTGCGCTGATGATGCTGCAGGAGAAGAATCCGTCGGGATTTCGCCAAGTCATGGAGATGTACCGCCAAGATTTGGTAGTGACGAACAAGGATGGAGTGTCTCCGAGCGAAACCGGCCCGGTGACTCTGGGTATGCGCTTGTGGTCGTCGCGTTTCCCGGAGGGGTACGAGGCGATCAGCTACGGGCGGGGGACGTGGCTGTTCCATATGCTGCGGACCATGTTGAAAGACGCGGCCGCACAAACGGCAAGCGGTAAAGGGCAGAGCGGCGGCACCGCGGATGAACCCTTTGTGCGGGCGCTGCGCAAAGTGCGGCAACGGTATGAAGGGAAATCCATCAGCACGCGCGAACTGATAGACGTTTTTGCGGAGGATCTTCCACCGGCGCTCCGTTATGAGGGGAAGAATTCGCTGGATTGGTTCATGGATGGGTGGGTCAATGGCACCTCTTTGCCCAAGTTGGAATTGAAAGGGGTGAAGTTCACTCCGAAGGGCGCGGGGTCTGTGGTGAGTGGAACGATTCTGCAGAAGAACGCGCCGGAGAATCTTGTGACCTCGGTTCCCGTGTATGCCGTGACCACGGGGAAACAGTCAGTGTTGCTGGGTCGCGTATTTGCGGACGGTGAGGAGTCATCGTTCCACTTACCGGCTCCAGCGGGAACTCATCGGATTGTGCTCGACCCAAACGAGACGATTCTGACGAGTCCGAAGTAGTGGAGGACAGGGCGCGCCAGCGCCACGGTTCGCGGTGCCGAATCGGTTAGTTGTTCCATACAGGATTCCCAAAATGGTCGGGAGGGTTCCTTGTGGGCAATTCCTAAGATCTACTCCTTACCTAAGTGCTAGGTTCTCAATCGCCGCGGTTGGAAGTTGTGATCCGAC
Organism: Candidatus Sulfotelmatobacter sp.; assembly: GCA_035695545.1. GTDB lineage: Bacteria > Acidobacteriota > Terriglobia > Terriglobales > Acidobacteriaceae > Sulfotelmatobacter. Next base: position 13,601 of record DASRRV010000033.1, read on the forward strand.
CCTCTGGAGCGGTCTTCCACCCCGCGTACGCTGGGTCAGTACCAGCACCGGTAGAGTTGGTTTCTTCACCCGCAACTGGCGCAAGGCGCTGACTCCATCCAATTTCGGGAGGTTTAGGTCGAGGACGACAACGTCGTACTCGGACTCGTTGGCGGCAGCACGTGCCTGCTCGCCATCAGGAAAGACATCCACAGAGTAATGCTCGCCCTCCAGACCCTGGCGAACGAACTGAGCCACTGCTTCATCATCTTTCTGCAATAAGAATTCGCATAAAGTGAACCGTCCTTAATCCAACAGCCCCAGTCTAGTTAGAAATCGCTCAACTACAGCCAAAACCAGTGCCACACGAAGGTCTGTAGGTGCAGAAACGGCGCTCGATTTCAAATCGGGATTTCCAGGAAGGCTCCAGTTCGGGGTTGCCTGAACCTAAGCGGCCAATTCCTCAGCCTCGGTCAACCGGAGATAATTTCCCAGGGGGAACGCCCTTCCAACGGGAGCAATGCCTTGCGTGTGTGGAGCAGAACAACGCTGAAGTCGCTGCTAGTGCCGGGCGGAGTTCTGCTTATGGCGGTCATGATACTCGTGTATTCGGGCTGGCTGACCTTGGCGCTACCAGCTCTCGCCTTTCTTGACTATTGCGCCCTCCTCGGAGGAATGCTGCTGGCTTGGCGATTTCACTCCGGCCGCAGCTTCTTGGCTCTGTTGGTACTGTTCCTGGCCCAGCAGGCGATTGCTGTTTTTGCGGGCGGACAAATCTCGACGGGCACCCCAGCGTGGACGGCCCTGCAGGCAGTAGCCCTGCTGGTGCCGCTTAACTTCGTTTTGATTGCGCTGATGCAGGAGCGCGGCTTCACAACCTCTAGCTTGGCGCCTGTCAGCCTTCTCTTGTTCGCGCAATCCGTTGTTGTGGCCGTACTATGCCGAGCAGCGGAAGGATTGCCTTCCCATGCGCATCGCTCGGTCGTGACAGTCCCCCTGCCAGGCTCGGCGTTGGTTGCATTCGCGGCGGCCGGAACGTTTTTGCTCGTCCGGTCTTTGCTTACCCGCAAGCCTCTCGACAGCGCTTTGCTGTGGTCCCTTGGGGCTTTCTGCCTATCACTGCGCTTCGCGGGCGCGACGCGCGTGTCGACCGTGTACTCCGCCACGGCAGCGTGCATTCTTGCGGTATCGATCATTGAGAACTCGTACCTTCTTGCTTATCACGACGAGCTCACGACGCTGCCGTCGCGTCGTGCCTTCAATGACGCCCTTCTCCGCCTGCAAGCCCCTTATTCGATCGCGGTCGTAGACATCGACCACTTCAAGAAATTCAATGACACTTACGGCCACGACACGGGAGACCAGGTTTTACGATTAGTCGCATCCAATCTGTCCCGCGTAACTGGCGGTGGGCAAGCCTACCGTTGTGGCGGGGAAGAGTTCTCGATCCTGTTTTCCGGAAAAACGATTCCGGAAGTTGTGGATCATCTGGAACAGTTGCGCGCGATGATCCAGAATTCGGAATTCAGGATGCGAAGCGGTGACCGGAGGCAAGTTCCGCGAGGACCGGACCGGCGGAACGAACGAAGCCGGGGTCGCCCGCGCAAAGGGCATGTGATTCGGCAACTCGCGCAGGAAAAGCCTATCGCTCCCCTGTCCGTGACGGTAAGCATCGGCGTGGCAGCCACCACGGAGGCGAATCCCCACGCCGAACGTGTCGTGCAGGCGGCGGATAAAGCACTGTACCGCGCGAAGGCCAACGGCCGAAATCGTGTAGAGACGGCTTCCCTCGGCCGCCGAAGCCGCACCAAAGCGGCTGGGATTGCCTGAACATCTGGGTTCTTTTTCGAAATCAATCAGCAGAGAAGAAGGGCAAATAGCGGGAACCAAAGCAGTAACTGCGAACGTGCGGCCCGAACCGTCATCCGTAGGACGGGAAGTTGACGGCTCGGACCCGTACGTTTTCGCAAGCACCGCAGGCCGTGCGGTCAGCCCGCGGCCGTGGGTGGGATTGGGCGATTCCGGCCCGAGCCCGCACACACAGGGCATTTTAGGCGGATAAACGCGATGCCTTCGGACTTACCGTTCAAGTCCACAGGCTTCGCGACATATCCAGTACCGCCACAATTGGGGCAGTCATCCGGACTCACACCGATCCCCCCTCAGTGTTATGGGCATTGTCCACGAGTTGGACGCCAAATTTTCTGCGGAGCGTATTGCGTTACGAATTGCGAACAAGAGCTTTGATGGATACCGCCCAGCTATCCATTTACCCGTTTGCGCCATCGTCCACAAGCCGGGATCGGGCAAAACTGACGAAAATCGCCTTTGACGTCGGCGTATTGCTTCTCAATGCCACGCTGCCGATGGGTACCAATACATTCGCTTCCGGAAAGTACGTCGCCACGCACCGGCGAGGAATCTCATAAGGCACGGCTACAAAGCGGGCAGCTTTTCTTAGTTCCGTTTTTCCGTTGTTCCGGAAGTGGCTCGTGATGTCCAACCGGTCACCCGCGTTCCAGCCGTGTTCCTCCATATCGTCGGGATTGATCAGCACGACGCGGCGGCCATGAAAGATGCCTCGATAGCGATCATCGAGGCCATAAATTGTGGTGTTGTACTGGTCATGACTGCGAAGCGTCGTCATCAAGAACTGATCCGGCTCAAGGTGGGTGGGCTCGATCACCGACACCGCAAAAGTCGCTTTTCCAGTTTTTGTTTTGTATTCATCGTCCCGCACCGGATTCGGCAAATAAAACCCGCCATTCTGTCGAACCCGGCGATTCAAATCGCCACAACCGGGCACGACGCCGGCGATGAGTTCTCGTATCCGGTCGTAGTCCTCGATGAGATGCATCCACTTAACAGTAGTCCGGTTCCCCAGAGTCGCCACCGCCAGACGCGCTACGATTGCCGGCTCGCTCAAGAGTTGATCCGAGGGCGGCTGCAGATTTCCGCGTGATGTGTGTACGATGCCCATCGAATTCTCAACGCTTACGAACTGAGAACCTCCTGCTTGCGAATCGAGATCGGTGCGCCCGAGGCAAGGCAGTATCAACGCTTGCTTGCCTGTAATCACGTGAGCCCGGTTGAGCTTGGTCGAGACGTGCACGGTAAGATTGCACCGCGATAGAGCCTCCGCAGTGCATTCGGTGTCTGGCGTCGCCGAGAGAAAATTCCCGCCCATGGCGAAGAACACTTTCGCTTCGCCTCGATGCATGGCCTTGATTGAGTCCACGACGTCCCAGCCGTGTTTGCGGGGTGGCTCGAATCCGAACACATCTCGAAGCTTGTCGAGGAAGCTGTCGGGCATCCTCTCCCATATGCCCATGGTGCGATCTCCCTGCACGTTGGAGTGTCCCCGCACGGGGCAGACGCCGGCACCCGGCCGTCCCATATGTCCGCCTAATAGCATCAGATTGACGATTTCTTGAATCGTGGCGACGGCCTGCCGCTGTTGGGTGAGTCCCATGGCCCAGCACGCAATCATGTTTTTCGATCGCATTACCACTTCGGCAATCTCTCGAATCTGAGCGCGTGAGGCACCGCTTTGTTCGACGATCTCGTTCCATGAAACTGCTGCAATCGCGGCGCGGAAATCCTCAAAGCCGCTGGTCTTCTGCTCGATGAAAGATCGATCGATCACCTGACCGGGACGCTTGGCCTCTTCTTCCAGGAGTTCCTTGCACAGACCCTTGAAGAATGCTAGGTCCCCGCTGAGCCGGACTTGGACGAAATGTTTGGCGATCTTTGTGCCCGAGCCAAACAGGTGGAGCACATCCTTAGGATGTTTGAAGCGGGTCAACCCCACCTCCGCCAGTGGATTGACACTGACGATCGTCGCCCCGCGACGGGCGGCCCGTTGCAAAGTGGCCAGCATGCGAGGATGGTTTGTGCCCGGATTCTGCCCAATAATAAGGATAGTGTCGGCGACGTCGAAGTCGTCCAGTTTGACCGTGCCTTTGCCGACTCCAATCACCTCTCTGAGCGCCAGCCCAGACGACTCGTGACACATGTTGGAGCAGTCGGGCAGGTTGTTGGTGCCGAACTGTCGGACGAAGAGCTGATACAGAAACGCTGCCTCGTTACTGGTGCGGCCCGAAGTATAGAAAATCGCTTGGTCTGGACTCTCCAGTGCGTTCAATTCCGTCGCAATCAGGGCAAAGGCCTCGTGCCATGCAATCGGTTCGTAGTGATCACTGCCAGAGCGCAGAGCCATTGGGTGTGTCAATCGTCCCTGATGGCCGAGCCAATAATCGGACTGCTTGGAGAGTTCGGCTAAGCTCCACGACCGAAAAAAGTCAGGAGTGCAGCGCTTCGCGGTGGCTTCCTCTGCGATCGCTTTGACTCCATTTTCACAGTACTCGTTGAGCGATCGTTCTTGATCGGGATCGGGCCATGCACAACCCGGACAGTCGATTCCGTCGAACTGGTTGAGATGAGAAAGAGCGCTGATGCCTCTCATCAACCCAGGTTCTTTGAGCGTGACTTCAGCGGCTTTGAGGACAGAGTTCAGCCCTGCGGCTACGCGGGCAGGCGAAGTGATCCGGATGGAGTCTGTTTCAACCGGTGTCTGAGCGCGCGGCGCCCCGCTGCCGGCTTTGCGGTTAGGTCCATTTCCGGGGTCGTCGTTCTTGGATTTTATGTCCCCCAATGGCGTTGCCACTGGGACTAGTCTACGACAAACCAGCGACCGTCTAAATCGTTACCAAGGTGTGTCTAGGACCAGAACGCGCAAGATCCTCAATCAACACCAGCAGCGTCAGACCTGCGCCAGTTCGACCCGTGGCGCCAGCAACTGCACCCAACAGAATGCGACTAGGTAGGCCAGGCCTGCGATTAGGAACACCGGGATGTACGAACCGGTCTTCTGCAATACGTAGCCAACAACCTCGGCAATGAACATTCCACCGGTGGCTCCGGCCACACCGGCGAAGCCTACGACGGACGCGACGGCGCTGCGGGGGAACATGTCGGAGGCAAGAGTGTACAGGTTGGCCGACCAACCTTGGTGCGCTCCGGTTGCGATCGCAATCAGACAAACTGCGAACCATGCATTCGTGGTACGCGCCGCGAGCATGATGGGCACTACCGCAAGCGCACAAACCAGCAGCGCCGTTTTACGGCTGGCGTTCAGGGTCCATCCCTTCCTCAACAGAAAAGACGAAAGCCAACCTCCGCCGATGCTCCCCATACTGGCCCCTGTGTAGATGATGAACAAAGGCAGCCGCATCCCTGCAAGGTTCAGACCAAGATGGCGGCTTAGGAAATCGGGCATCCAGAACAGATACACATACCAAATGGGGTCGGTGAAGAACCGGCCTACCACGATGGCCCACAACTGTCGACGTGAGAGCAGCGTACGCAGTGGAACTGTCGAAGTCTTGTCCTCCAGCTCATTTTGTATGTGCGCCAGTTCCGCGGGGGAAACTCGAGAGTCTTCTTCTGGACTGCGATACAGTCCAAACCATACCGGAACCCACAGAAACCCCAGTGCGCCTGTGGCAACAAAAGCCATGCGCCATCCATAGCGATACGTAAGCCAGCTTACAATCAGAGGAGCCACCATCGTGCCGGCGTTGGTCCCGGAATTGAAAATCCCGGTTGCCAGCGCGCGCTCTCGTTTAGGAAACCACTCGGCCACGGCCTTCACCGAGGCCGGAAAGCTGGCGGATTCCCCGAGCCCCAGACTAATGCGCGCCGCCGCGAATTGAAAAACCGAACCCGCCGCAGCGTGTGCCATCGCCGCGAAACTCCAAACAAACACCGCGAGGGAGAAACCTCTACGGGTTCCAAGCTTGTCGATCAGCTTTCCCACGAACAATAAACCAGCTGCATACGCGAACTGAAAGGCAAGAACGATGTTGCTGTAGCCGATTTCCGTCCACCCGAACTGGACTTGGAGGGTCGGTTTGAGCAGGCCCAGCACCTGACGGTCGACGTAGTTCACACTCGCCGCGAATAGCAGTAAAGCGCAGATCAACCAGCGACGTCGGCCAATACGTGTCGTAGCCTGCGTCGACGTATCAACCCAGCTCTCAGGTGTGGGGCGTGAGTTCAATGGTGTGCTTGATCAGCGATGTTCCTCATCGCGCGTAATCACTAGACATCGTACGAGGCGTAGCCGTCAAGGAGATGTTCACCTGATATGATTCAGGGCTTGAATCAAACTGCCGCGGGCGCATGCGAATATGAAAGGCTTTCTCACCGAAGAGTTTCTCCTTTCCAACGATCCGGCGCGCCATCTCTATCGCCAGTTTGCGGCTTCGCAGCCTGTCGTTGACTACCATTGCCATCTTCCTCCGCGAGACATTGCGGAGAACCGCCCGTTTGCAAACCTCTTCGAGATCTGGTTGGAAGGGGACCATTACAAGTGGCGGGCAATGCGCGCGAATGGAGTCGCCGAGAGATACTGCACCGGAGATGCCTCTCCTTACGAGAAGTTTCTCGCCTGGGCGCGAACGGTCCCCTATACCCTGCGCAATCCTCTCTACCCATGGACGCACTTGGAGTTGCAGCGATACTTCGGAATTACTGAGTTACTGGATGAGACCTCAGCCCCCTCGATCTGGGAGCGAGCCAATGCGGTGTTAAGCGACGGTCTAACTGCGCAAGCCATCCTTCAGAAGTTCCGTGTCGAGGTTGTGTGCACAACCGACGACCCCACTGACGACCTTGGTCATCATCGAGCGATCGCAAAGTCGAATGTGCCGACGCGAGTTTTCCCCGCCTTCCGCCCGGACAAAGCTCTCGCCATCACCAGTGCGGAATTCATTCCGTGGATCGAAAAGCTGTCGATCGCTGCGAACGTCGAAGTTCGCGACCTAAACACGTTGCTTCACGCCCTTCGCAGCCGTCATGACTATTTCCATTCGTTGGGCTGCCGCTTGTCTGACCATGGTTTGGATCATTGTTATGCGACGCCATGTTCGGAGCGCGACGCTTTGGTCATCTTTGCTAAGGCGCGCGAAGGACGACCGGTTTCGGAGGACGATCAGACCCAGTTTGCATCCTTCATGATGCTGTTCTTCGGCCGGCTCGATGCCGAAAAAGGCTGGACCAAGCAGTTGCACCTGGGCGCGCTGCGCAACGTGAACACGGTAGCGCGCCGCACTCTGGGAGCGGACGCCGGTTTCGACGCAATTGGCGACTTACCCCAAGCCCGGCCGCTCGCAGCTTATCTCGATCTACTCTCGAGAGAGAACGCACTGCCAAGGATGATCTTGTACAACGTGAATCCCGCAGACACCTTTCAATTCGCGACAATGATCGGCTGCTTCCAGGATGGAGAGCAAGCGGGCAAGATCCAATATGGCAGCGCCTGGTGGTTCCTTGACCAGAAGCAAGGAATCACAGCGCAGATCGAAGCTCTATCCAACACGGGCCTGTTGTCTCGGTTCATTGGCATGGTGACCGACTCGCGCTCGTTTATGTCCTATCCACGTCACGAATATTTCCGGCGCATCCTTTGCGACTTGATCGGGCAGGATGTGGTTCGCGGTGATCTCCCCAATGACGAGGAACTCTTGGGAAGACTCATCCAAGACATCTGTTACAGGAATGCGAAGCATTACCTGCAGTTGCCCGGTGTCTAGCATTAACTTCTATGAACCTGAAAGCTCAACTCCACACCAATGTAGTCAGGGAGTCCGCTGCCAACTGAAGATCCGCCGTTCTGTTCGCCTGCTGCAGCGTTGCTGGTCTTGCGGGTCCCGAATTGGTGATGACAAGTACCTTCCGGCCATCGCCATTCTCAAAGCCAACATGATCAACGCCGGTGACCTTGCTTACCGATTCAAACCTCCGAGCGCCCCGCCGGACAGGGCGCGAAAAATGGGCGAAGGCCCAATACTGACCGCTGCGCGTAATCTCTTTCGTTTGTGAGTGAATCGTGATCATGCCCCCGCATGGGAAGGGTCCAATGTTGGGCCGCCCCTTCTCGTCGAGCGCAAGATTCCAACCCGTGACTGCCTGACACCAATTGCGAATCGCGCCGGTGAATGTCCGGCCCCAGTTGGTCCAATCGGTAGCATAGTCCGCAGCCGTGATATCGGGCCCGCCTTCGGTCCAATACATCTGCGCGTCAGGATGTGCCTCGTGCACTTTGCTCATCATCTCCGGCGTGCCGACGTATCCATGAAACGCGACCGCGTTGCAATACTTACGCAGTTCGTCATCGTCGAGCTCGCAGATAGCCCGGCCCCAGAGATTGTAGTTGTGGTCGAGTATCCAGATTTTCGTGGATACACCGTTCTGCCGAAGTACTGGGCCGAGGTGACCCTTGACGAATCCGATCTCATACTCCTGCGGCCATGAGCACGCTGACATCCTGCCGTCCTGATCGGTATCGACTTCGTTCTGAACGGTAACCGCCTGCACCGGCACGCCTTCTGCCGCATAGGCCTGCAAGAACTTCAGAAAATACTGAGCATACGGAGCGAAGTAGCGCTGGCGCATCGAACCACCCAGCATCGAGCCTCCGGCCTTCATCCATCCCGGAGGACTCCAGGGCGACGAGAACAAGAACAAGTCTGGGTTGGCTTTTCGCGCCTGCCGTAGCATGGGAAGAACGTACGCTTGGTCATGCGCGATCGAAAACCGCTTCATTTCGAGATCCACGTCGCCTTCGTCATAGCTGAAGGCTTCCGTGGAGTAGTCGCTGGATCCGATACAGGTACGACAGACGTTAAGCCCCATTTCCGACGGATGAAAGAGTTCATGAAATAGCTGCTCCCGAGCCGGCGACGGAAGCTGGTTAAACATGTAGCAGGCAGCGTCGGTGAATGCGGCGCCGAAGCCAAGCATTTCCTGGAATTTCTTTCCCGGATCGACGACGATGACCTTGTCTGCCGCACCCGCACCGGTTTGCCAAGCCAGAGGCGGAGCCGCTGCATAGCGAAGCGTTCCGCTCGTGACTCGAACCTCAATATCGCTGGTCGGCGGTACGGCCTCAGAATTCGTCAACGCCGAAGTCAGGTCAGCTGTCGCGGTGGCCGTCAGTCCCACCGCAGACAATTTCAGGAAGGTTCGTCGCGTCTGTTCGCTTGACATGGGCCTCTCCTAGCGCAAATCTGTTCGTTGTGAGTATAGTGCGAAGCGTCACCACTTTCATGGGAGCATCGATGAAATCCAATTCGCAGCGTTTCTTTCTGCTCGGAATAATTTTGTGCGCTTGCCTGCCCGGAATTGCGCAGGCCAACGGAGCAAAAGCAGCATCCTCGGAATGGACTCTTGTCTGGAGCGACGAGTTCAATGGCCCCAACGGTTCCGCGGTCGACAGTTCTAAATGGGCCTCTGAAACCGGTGGCGGAGGCTGGGGCAACGACGAACTGGAGTACTACACGACCCGCCCTCAAAACGCTTACCTGCAAGATGGCAACCTCGTCATCAAAGTGCTGCAGGAGAAATACACGGGTTCTGACGGAGTGACCAGAAACTACACTTCTGCCCGACTCAAGACACAAGGCAAGTTTACCCAGGCTAACGGCCGCTTTGAAGCGCGCATCAAGATTCCGCGAGGGCAGGGAATCTGGCCTGCTTTCTGGATGTTGGGCGACGACATCGACAAAGGCGGTTGGCCCACTTCCGGCGAGATCGACATCATGGAGAACATCGGCAAAGAGCCGGCGCTGGTGCACGGAACAATTCACGGTCCAGGATACTCTGGTGCAAACGGAATTGGTGCCTCGTACGTTCTTCCGAGCAAGCAACCATTCGCCGACGATTTTCACGTTTACGCCGTTGAGTGGGAACCTTCCGCGATCCGCTTTTATGTCGACAAAGACTTGTATACGACGCGCGTTCCCTCCGACCTTCCACAAAACGCGAAGTGGGTTTACGACCATCCGTTCTTTCTCTTGCTCAACGTTGCGGTTGGTGGAGGGTGGCCCGGGAGCCCGGATGCAACGACCGTCTTTCCTCAAACCATGCTGGTCGACTACGTGCGAGTCTTCCGCCGCAGCAGCGCTCCGGCGACCGGCAAATGACAACCCGTCGTCCCCAGCCAGTACTAGAGAGTGCGGAAACGCTCTTTCACTTCGCGCACGAAATCCATGAAGCGCGGCTGGGTGATGATTTGGGGATGCCAGCAGAGGTCGCGCTCAACCAAATCGTAGGTCTCGACAATATGGGAACCCGGCAGAGGAGTGCCCCTGGCGTCGCGATCCCGACCCATTAACCAGATGTGGTCGGCGACAGCTGATGCGGCCGTTATATCGTGCGTGACCACGATAATCGTGTTGAGTTCATCCATGTTCGCGACTTTCTGGATCAACTCGCTGGTTTTTTCCAGCATGAGCAGGTCTAGTCCGCTGAAGGGCTCGTCCATTAGCAGAAAATGATCGGAACACAGTATTTGCTGGATGATCGCGCAACGCTGGCGCTGGCCTCCAGACAGCTGCACAGGGTAAAGCCGCGCCTTGTCGATCAGTTCGAAATCTGTCAGGTATTGAACGACTTTATCGTGCGCGATTTTGTCGTCTTTTTCTTTTTGCTTGGCAGCAAGCAACAGGTTCGACATCACCGTGCGGTGTTCGAACAAAGGATAGTCTTGCGCCACAACTCCGACTTCCCCAGGTTGCACCGCGCGGTCTAATCCGTTTATGGTCACGCGGCCAGACGTTGGTTTGTTCAGCCCGGCAATGATGCGAAATAGCTGCGTCTTGCCGATCCCGCTGGGGCCGAGGAACCCAACAACCTGCCCCTGCACACGTCCTGGGCAGATGATGTCTTTGATTTCCGCGCTGACGTGCTTAAGGATCGGACGCCCGTCATATTCCAGGGAGACGTCCTCTATCTTCAACAGCGTCTTGCCGTAGCTGTATTCAACCATGTCGTCTTCTTACGTCCGTTCCAAAGTCAGATCCGCGTACGGGCAGAAAACTTTTCGCAGCAGGCCGATCCCGTAGTCTTGTGCTAAGCCGAGCACAAGGATGGTCAGCTGAATGGCGAAGACCGCGCTCAGATGGAAATGCTTGTTTTGGTTGAGCAACATCGCGCCTACTCCGCCCTCGGACCGCGAAATGCCTTCGACCATGGTCAGCATCATCCATCCCATCGCAGCATTTTGGCGTAGTACCTCAAATGCTTTGTCCGCTTCGCCGAGAACGACAACTTCGTAAACGACGCGCCATTCACCCATGCGCAGCGTGCGTGCGAGATCGAATTTCTCTTTCGGAATGCTGGCTACCACTTCAGCCATGCCGGTCACGAAAAACACCGACACTGAAAAGACCAACAGAAACAATTTCAGCTCGTGGCCGGTGCTTGCCATGAGGGTGAAGAAAAACGTGAGGCCCACCATGGAGAGAAACCGAAGTTTGCTGAGCAGCGTAACGATCGGACGAAAAAAAGGAATGACTGTCAGATACGCCATCAACAGCGAAAGCACGGTTGATAGCGCGATCGCCTGCAGATTCAGGTAGAAGCTGGTGATGAGTTCGCCGCCCAGCCCCTCGCTCCACATTTCACTCAGGGCTTGAAAAACTTCCTTGGGCTTTGGCAGAAAAACGGTCGGTGAAAAGATCCAGATGAAAAACAGCATCAGCAACTGGAATCCGACCAGCCAGCGCACGGTTTGTTTGGAGATCACCCGGTTGGGTGCTAAAACCTCAATCGCCTGTTTCATCTGGAATACAAGCCTTCGCGAAGGTGACGGAGGGCCCGCGACCCTCCATGCCTGTTCTCTCGCCTTAGGTTCCGAGTAAGGTGATTTCCACGCGGCGGTTCGCCGCTTTTCCGGCGACTGTGTCGTTGTTCGCCACCGGATTCTGCGAACCGTGCCCCGCAATCTTGAAGCGAGTGTCTGGGAAGTTGCGAGGAGCATGCTTCTGCAGCCAATCTTTTACCGCGGTCGCGCGCGCATCGGATAACGCTTGATTCACGCCTTCGCTGCCAGTGTTGTCGGTGTAACCATCCACCTGAATGAACAGTCCCGTGATGGCGAGAGAGTCTTTCAACTCCTGCATCGTGCGTGCGCCCTCGGTAGTGAACGTTGCCTTGCCGGTATCGAAGTTGATCGAATAGGAACGCTTCGACACCACGGGACCGGTCTCATTCGCGGCATACTGCGGCGTCTCAGCCTCTGCGCCGCCGCTGCCCATGCGTGCCTGCGCACCCGTAATGAACGACTTGTCTTCAATATCCTTCACGTCGGGGATCGGCGTGTCTTTGAACAACGCGGGATATTGCTGAGTCGCGATGTTCGCGAATACCGTGTAGGTCGAGCGGAAATTATCGTTCGTGCCCGGTTCCAGACCAAACAAAATCAGATTGTCAGCGAGGTTGTTAACGGTCGATCCACCGAGGTCGACTTTCAATCCCTGCGCGTCGGACTCGGTCACACCTTTGTAGTACTTGTACCAGTAGGCTTCGTCCTGGTCGCTGTAGACCTTCGCGCTGATCGCTGACGCTTTGTGCAGCACCTGATCGAAAGCTTTGACTTGGTCGCCCGCTTCAAATGTGGCGGCGAGCATCCCCTCGACCTCGGCGCGATTCCGTTCGAAGAAGTTCTTCGGACCGAGGATGACGGCTGGCATTTGCGAACGATACTGCTTCGAACTCACTACCTTGACCAGACCGCCCTTGCCCTTCGCGACGGTGACGTCGCCGGGTGTCCAAGTCACGACAGCATTGACGCAAACGTGTTTTGTCTCGCCCGTAAGATGGCCTTCTTTCACCACTTTGCGATCGTCGCACTTCCCGGCCACGTAATCAGCAGCGGCGACGTTGTAATCGGAGGCGTTCAGCCAATTGACCGCGTCCGGATCCCATGTCTTCTCGTCGGGATTGTTCTTGATGCTGTTGTCACCTTCCCACTTCTGCGCGATATTCCAATCGCCGTCACGCAGCACGCCGTCGACTAACAGCCCTTTCGCAGCTTGCGGGTTGCCCTTCACCTCCGCCGGAGCCATAAACGCGTCCTCGCCGCGGCTGTATCCCGTCGCGCCAATTACTTTCGCCTGGAACTCGTTTCCTAGCTTCTTCAGTTGTGGATTGATGGCCGCCAGAAACTGTCCAGAGCCATCTCCCATAATGATGACGAAGTTCGCGCCGTTGGAACACTGCGCTGAACCGTTGGAGATCTCGCGAGCGCAGGCGATCAGGTCCTCCTGCATCTTTCCGGTGTCGTCCTGACGGATCAAAGCCAGATTCACGCCGTGCTTTTCCATCAGTGAGCCCTTGGTCGTGGTCGCTCCGCCATTGGCGTAAATCAGATTGATCTGGGCATTCCATTCCCAGATCTCGCCACGAATCAACGTGGCGGGCACGCTCGCGGAAGTCGCGCCGGGGAGCGGTACTGGCTCAACATTCTGTACCAAAGCTTCCTTCACATCCGGCAGGGCGGCCTTCTCCGGCACCAGCGCTTTCATCACGCCGGGAGTGGGAATCCAGCCAAGTTCCGCAGCCTTGCGAAGGCCGAAGACGAATCCGACGACAAGCAAAATAATAAGGATGATCTTTGGGCCAGTCTTTAGACGTGCCATACGTGCGTTTTCCTCCCGGTGTACGACGTCATAGAGAAATCGCTACTTGAACATGTCCCCGTAATCGCCCGCACCCTTCGCCGGCGTTGGGGCGTCGCCGCTCTTGTTGGCGGGAATCGGCACCGGCGCGGCCGTTGCCCCTGGCAACAGAAATGCCGTATCGGTGGCGCCCGAAGTCAGCAACTTCTGCTCGTAAGCGTCGAGTTTTTCGAGTGCTTCGGTCTCGACCGCTCCATTTTCCAGATCGATCGTGTCCATGAAGTTCTGCGCCAACCGCTGGAAGTCTTCCATCTCGCCCAGTTTTCGTCCTGCTTCCTCGGCGAGCTTCTCCATCGTTTGGTTGTACAACTCTTTCTCGTCGCCTGTGCCTTTGATAACGGCCAGGGCCGTGCGATAGGCCCGGTATGCAGTGTTAATGGTCTTGTACTCGATCTCCGCTTGCTTGACTTCGTTGTCTGTATCTTCAATATAGAAATCGATGTGAACCGCCCATTTGCTGAGCAGGTCGTAAATGTTCTGCAGCTTGTTGAGCAGTTGCTGATAACTTAGGTTCGACTTCTGCAATCGGCCAGCCTGATTGGCCTTGGCTTTCATTTGCAGCGCCATCCGGAGCTGCTCATTTTGATCGGCCGTGCTGGTCGCGATCTTCTTGGCATGCGCCGCCAGGCGCATGTTCTCGTTGGCCATGGCAGCGTTCTTGTCGATGATGTTCTTCAGATACTGAATCTGGCCGCTGACATTGCTGATCTGTTGCGACATTACGTCGCGGCGCTTGCGCATCTGCGACAGGTGGTCTTTCAGGATGCCGATGGGATCAATATTGATGATCAACCCGGTAATCCACCGCATGAGCAGGCGGAATAACAGGTGCGTGCGGCTGCTGAAAATCACGAACAAAACCGCGGCCAGAATCGCTGCCAGATAAACCATGTGCAGCGTGTCGGCCAGCATCGAAACAATGAAGGGCACAATCTGGGCCCAGCCGTACACTAGCGCCGCCGCGGCGAGCACGATGAAAATCATTCCGGTCCTGCCTTCAGGCCGCGACCAGAACGACTTCAGCTCGTCACCGAGATTCGTAGGAGTGGATGGCGTTATGCTCATGGTTCTTTATCCTTGGAGAAGGCTGACGTACTTGGCCTTCTCCTGATCGATCTCAAGGGCACGCCGCTGCGCCGCGATGGTGAACTGCGATTCAGCACGCTGAATCTTGCCCTGCGCTCCAACCAGTTCGGTCGTCACTTCCGACAGCCTCTGCTGAAGTTGCGCGATCTCCTTCTGCTTTTGCCCAATCGCGTCCGTGATTTCCTGAACTTTCTTTTGACGATTGGAGATTTCTTGCTGTTTCATCGCCTCCGCCGAAGACGCAAACGATTCCTGCTCGTTGTGCAGCGCGACCTTCAGGCCATCGAATGTTGCGAGGATCTTCTCTTGAGTTAATCCTTCTTGCGCCTTGGCTTGGATGACAGCGGTCTTGAATCGCGTACGCTCGTCGAGCGACGGAATGGCCGACAGCGGATCAAGATATTTGTGAATGGTCGCAGCTACCTGGGTCGCGTCGAAGTTCGTCTTGGCCAGAATCCTTTGGTAGACGTGCTCCGTCTCTTCACTCATCGGCTGGTTGCTTACCGGCTGATAAGAGACGTTCTCGGCCGATGCGGCGACCGGCACGGTCACCGTGGGTGTCGCTTCGGCATGGGGCTGGGGATGCGAATGTGCCTGCCCCTCCGCTTTCGGATCGTCGTCCTCGATGATTGCGTGCTTGATGCTGTCGATGAATTTGCTCATAGCTCGAACTCCCATCTCCTACTACGTACACTCCTGCCACCATGTTCCGGGCGACATGACTAGCTATCTTTTTACCGTATGGTACTGAAAATAACCGCCTTGGCATAGCGTCGTGTGGGATGGGTGCCTGCTCTACTAATGCCTACCCATTCCGCGGTGGTGATCCGCCTGCGTCGGGTAACAAAGGATGCTATGTCGAGTCGAGGGTGATGTCAACGGTACGATCGGTGCGGAATATTGCACTTCGCAAAGTGATTTTGCAGAATTCGGGCTAGCTCGTTACTGGCTTTGCTTAGAACTTTGCGGCCGGAGGGAGCGCGCAATCAAAACTAATCCTCCCACCAGCAGAATCAACATTACCATCGTGTTGAAAAGACTTGTTGGCTGAAAGTAGATGTGCAGGTTCGCGATAATGCCGGCGAAGATAAACAGCGCTCCCGCAACCGTCAACAGCCATCCAATCACGCTCTTGCCATTCCAGAAGAGAATGCCGACGCCAAAGAGCATAGGTAAGAGCGTGATGCCGAAACTACTGCCACCCCAGAAACTCCAATACGACCCAACCACGCTCACCTGATGCGTAATGAGGAACCCTCCCACGCAAGCCATGGCGAAACCAGCCAGAAACTGGCCAAGTCCACCCTGAGTTCCCCCTACATTATTAATAGAGTGGTTTTCCATGTGCGGAAGCATAGCATTTCGCGGCTTCCAGTGAAATGCAGATAGAGCGCAGTGCGGATGAGCGAACTTGAACGCTGGAGCGAAGGGTTAACCTCGCAGCGGCCCCCGGGGAAAGCGAACTTCCGACTGCGGCGGCCGAAAATTTAGATTCGGGTGTCGGATGACATGGAACAATCGTTCTAGTGACGAATCCCATGCCAATCTTAGTTCACGATGTGGAGATGTCCGATGTGCTGCGGGTTCGGTCCGCCCAGCAACCAACGAAAAGTACAATGCGAAGTGAAAGTAGTGAAATGTGAGAGCTAAAAAGCTGCAGATTAAGAGGACGGAGCGTTTAGAGCACCAATCCCGAACGTGGTAAACTGTATTTCCGCGCCGGAGAGGTGGCAGAGTGGCCGAATGCGGCGGTTTGCTAAACGCCCCGCGATCTTACCGCTTCAGTCTTCTTAACAACTTACAGGTGGGTACGTAGCCTCCAAAATGGGTTGAGTTGATCTCATTCGGGCACTTTTGCTCCCCATTTTGCTCCCCAAGATTTTCCTTCCTCCCCGCCTGCTTTCCGCTTCTTCTCAGGCTTGCCGGTGGAAAATGCGCGTGCTCGGGAGCGGGAAAAACGCTCTCATGTAACGAACACTCATTCACAGAGTTATTGCCCGATTGTGATCGTCCGCCAGTTTCCAAGCTCAGGGGGAGTTTCACCTGCTAATCCCGATGACAAAACTCAACAACCCAAGTTCCTTCATCTTGACAAACAGCCTTGTTCGGCGCACCATCCACGCCATGTAGGGGGCCTTGCGGTTCAAGCCTTTTCCAGGCTCCCTGGGGCAGCTCGGGCCGTCGGTACCAGCGTCCGGGCTTCAGTACACACAATCGAGCAGGTCGGAGGCGCTTCATGAAACGCGCGCTTGAGCTTTGCATGGTCGCAGTTCTGTCTCTGTCAGAGCGATATTGGCGTCATCCGCAGTCCGGAGGGGCGCCTCAACTCGTAGCCTTCCTCTCCACTCTTGCTGATATTCCACGAGCCAGTTGGGGCTGATTTTACGTTTTACAAGATAGCAGGCAGAGTGTTCCTGGTTGCAGTGGGGGCTCCAGGTTTGTCCGTGCCGACTTCTCAACGTTGAGGTGAGCGACCAATGCTAGAGGCATCCGCTGTGAAAAACTACGCGACACTTGCGGTTCTTCTGGTTGTGTTGGCCCTTAGTCCCTTAACCCAAGCACAAACGTGCACGTCGCCCGTCACCTCCTGGCAGGGTCAATATAGCCTCAACGCGAGTGGTCAACTTTCGTGTTCCGGCGGGACTTGCACTGTCGATGAGTCCGCAGCTGCGGGTGTAAATGCAAATTCGTCGTCGGTGGGTTGCGGTCTGGCGCAATGGAGTAGCACCGATGTGGTCACCACTGCGGTTCTGAACAACAAGGCCGTAGACGATTGTGGCGATGGGACACAAAGGGTTGAAACCATCGTTGGAACCAGTGTGCAGAGCTTTACGTCGCTGATCTTGATCCAACCCAAGCAGAAAACGTATCAATACTTCCCAGTTCCATTCATGAATTGGCATCAGGAAATTGATAGCTGTGGCGGAGGGAAGGACACGCAGGACGGGGCGAATGGTGGCTTATTTCCCCCTACCAAATTCCCGCTCACCTTTCCGCTTCCCGATACAGTCCAGGAACTCACGGGTAATCCGGCTCCCATTCAAGACGTGGCTCTCATCGAGGGCGTCGTGGTGGCCCTATACGTTCTCCTTTTCGCTCAAGCCAATCGTCGAAGACGACGACAGCTGCGTGGTGAAATTCGGATCGAGCATCGGCTGCCAGAATCAGAGCCTGAGCGAAGACGTGCCTGTTGTTGGAACAGGATTCTATCTCCACTATGAAGGAAGCCGCTCTTTAGGGGCTAGCGGTAACCCTGTGGCCAGCAGCGACGCATCCATGATCGGTGGCTGGACCCTCAGCGTGCACCACACCTACGATTTCGGTAGCAATACGCTCTTTCTAGGCGACGGTGGACAGCGCAACGGTTATCAAGTGGGAACGCCAGTCAGCTTCGGCGGCAACACCCTCATCACGTCCGACGACGGAAGCGAAGTCTACGTTTTTTCCTCTTCGGGCCAGCATCTGCAAACACTGCGCCCCTTGACTGGCGCCTTGGTGTATCAGTTCGGTTATGACGTCTCTGGCGCCCTGGTTACCGTCACTGATGCCAGCGGAAATGTCACAACCATCCACCGCAATGCGGCTGAGCATGCAACCTCCATCGTCTCGCCTTTTGGCCAAACGACCAGGTTAAGCCTGGATAGCAATGGATTCTTGAGGCAAATCACCGATCCGCTGGGGAAATCTCAGAACTTCACCAACAGCAACTTGGACCTAATTACGGTCCGCACCGATGCCAACGGGAATGTATACAACTACACTTACGATGGTGCCGGCAGAGTTATCAAAGATGCTGATCCAGCCGGCGGTTTTACTGGACTAACGCGCACCGACGCATCCTCCGGCTTCGGTCACACGGTGGCTCAAAGCACCGCGATGGGTCGGACTTCCAGCTTTGAGAACACATTTCAGGTGCCCTGGGTTCAGGACGGCACCTCGCCTTTCTCCGAGCAGCGGAGCAACATCTGGCCCAACGGCCTGCTGGCAACTGCCAGTAAGGGCCAACAGGGCGCGCAGCGCACCGAATCTTACATGCTGCCGGACGGCACCTCGTATAGCGAGACGCTGGGACCTGATCCAGTCTGGGGAATTCAGGTGCCGATTTCAAGCAGCGAAACTCTGATCCACGGCAGTTTTACCATGAACGCGACCACCACCCGCACGACCACGCTCGGGATACCCGGCAACCCCTTCTCCGTGGCCACGCAGACTGATACGGAGACGATCAACGGCCGCACCTACACCTTTAGCTTCAACGGTTCCAATCGCACCTATGTGAATACCACTCCCATGGGTCGAATATTTACGGTCGGGCTCGATACGCTCGAGCGCGTCTCCAGTATGCAACAGGGAACTTTGGCGGCCACGAATTTCGCCTACGACAGCCGGGGCCGCCTTGCCTCAGCCACCCAAGGCCCGCGCAAGACCGCGTTCAGCTACAACTCGAAGGGCTTCATGGCGAGCATTAGTGACCCACTGAAGCAGAAGACTAGTTTCACTTACGATGCCGACGGGCGTCTCTCCACCACAACTCTGCCTGATGGCCGCATCATCGGCTACATCTATGACGGCAACGGAAATCTCACTGCCGAAATTCCGCCGGGCAAAGTGGAGCATGACTTGACTTACACTGCCGTGGACCTGCTTGAGTCCTATACGCCTCCCGGGGTGCTGGGAACCGGAACAACCATCTACGCTTACGATCTGGACCGGAACCTCACCTCGGTGAACCGCCCTGACGGCCAAACCATCAGCTATGGGTATGACACCGCCGGTCGATTGACTTCTATCACTGCTCCCTCCGTAACCGATCGCTACACCTACGACGCAGTCACTGGAAATCCCGCTACCGCGACAAGGGGTGGCGAGCGCATCACCTACGGGTACAACGGTCCGCTCCCCACGAAAACGACTTGGACGGGAACCGTGAAGGGCAGCGTGGGGAGAAACTACAACAACAACTTCTGGGTTATCTCGCAGAACATCGGGGGCGGAAGCAACGTGATCCTGCAGCACGACAATGACGGCCTATTGACCAAAGCTGGTGCTCTGACCGTCAAGCGCAGCGCAAGCAATGGCCTAGTCACTGGGACCACGCTGGGCGTAACCACCGATAGCCGCAGCTACAACGCCTTCGGCGAACTCAGCGGCTACACGGCGGCGGTCAATGGCGGAACGATATATAAGGTCACATACACCCGCGACGCGGACGAGAGGGTCTCGGCCAAAACCGAGATCCTTGGTGCGGCCACCAACAGCTACACCTATGACACCAATTCCAATCGGCTAAGCGCTTCTACTTCTTCCGGCACCGCAAACGGAAACTACGATGCTCAGGACCGGCTGCTGACCTACGGAAATGCCTCTTACACCTATACTGCCAACGGCGAACTGGCAAGCCGGAAAGCGGGCAGCCAAACAACCTCGTATAAGTATGACGTGCTCGGGAACCTAATCTCGGTGACCTTGCCCAACGGAACTAAGATCGCTTATCTGATCGACGCTCACAATCGTCGCATCGGGAAAACGGTCAATGGCGTCCTGGGGACCGGTTTCCTCTATGATGCCAACCGAATCGTGGCCCAGCTGAACGGCAGCAACCAGCTGGTGAGCCAATTCGTCTACGCCACTGGTTCGCCCGCGCCGGATTACATGATCAGCGGAGGTGTAACCTATCGCATTTTTTCAGACCAACTCGGCAGTCCAGTGCTGGTGGTGAATGCCGCCAGCGGCGCCGTCGCAGAGCAGATCAGCTACGACGAATTCGGCAACGTGCTCGGGGACAGCAATCCGGGATTCCAGCCCTTCGGTTTCGCCGGCGGTCTGTACGATCAGGACACAAAGCTGCTGCGCTTTGGCGCGCGTGACTACAACCCGGCTGTCGGTCGCTGGACCGCGAAGGATCCCATCCTGTTCACTGCCGGAGATCCTAACCTGTACGGCTATGTGCTCAGCGACCCGGTGAATCTCACAGATTCAACCGGATTGCAAGCGGACTGTCCTTGCGTGGAGAAGCCGAAGAAGAGCTGGGTAAAGGAAGCCACGGAGAAGGTCGCTCCCCACACTCCTGATCCGAAAGTTTCGCCCCCGCCTCCGCCTCAAGACGATGACAATCCCTATACGAAGAACCAGTCCCAAACGAAGATTAGTCCCCCCTCAAAATCGGTGGGGGGAGGGATGACCGTCGGTGTGGGCGCGGGCACCGTAAATCTGTCAGGGACTTTTACCAGCCACGGAGGAACCAAGGGAGAGGTGAAGCTTGAATATAACGTCAAAGACCAGCAAGTGACCTGTAGCGGTTCGTTCTAGGCGACGGTTCCACGCTCGCGATTCGCTGGCAACTCTGAGCAATCCAGCCGCTTCGCGCAGTGAAGCATCTAGAGCGTGGTCAATGAGCATAGTGACGATAAGATGGTCCGCCCTCAAGAAAGGAGACAGCCGATTACGATTCTGATTCCGTCTGAGTTGCGAGAAGAGGAGAACCAGATTCTTGAAAGGTTGAGGGCGGACGAACGCATTGACCACTATGAGACGGTTCGAGTCTCGAAGGCAGGGACAAGAGTCGAGGTGTCCCTTAGCATTTCCGCAGTTAAAGATGCAACTGGCAGGATAGTGGGTTTTTCCAAAATTGCCCGCGATATCACCCAGCGTAAGCGGACGGAAGAAGCACTGCGCGAAAGTCAAGAACGGTTTGAGTTGGCTGCTCAGGCGGGAAAGATATATGCCTATGAGAGTCGGCTACCGACAGCGACGGTCTTGAGGTCCTCGGAATATGCCAAGATTCTCGGGCTGACGGAACCTGAGCGTTTTACTTATCAGCAGTTCCTTGACGGAATCCACCCAACTGATCGCTCAGCTTTCCTTGAGGCAGTTACCGCACTGACTCCGCCTCTTTGGTTCTGCCTTTCATCGCTGGAAAATTCTAGCTTGTCCGCGACAGTCCAAACTGACGTCGATTCGCCTTGATTTGCTGTGTTTCAAGGCGTTCATAAGCCCCTCTTGCGCAGCACGGTAAATGCAAAGAAACAACTCCTCTGGGAGAGTCTCCGGCACTTTCTGTGTCGTCAAATCGATGACGACGTTATATTGGTCGGCCAGTTTCCGACAGATCCCTTTAAGGGCGACGCTCAGACCCAACGGCTCTAAGTTCGAGCAATGCAATTGGTGCTAAATGTTGTGGACATCAATGGCAAGATCGTCCAGTTGGGTGAGTAGGCCGCGAATCTGGACATGCTCCGCTTCCTTTTCGAAGGGTATGGTTTGCTCAAACATATCCAGACCAATTCTCAATAGTGCCAGCTCTGTCCGATATCGTCGTGCAAGTCGCGGGAGAGACGCTGTTTCTCCTTCTCCTGGGCCGAGATCAAGCGTGGCGTGAATTGTTGCAGCTCCGCGTGCGCGATCTTCAACTCTTCAACCACATGAGCCGCACTGCCTGGTTGTGCGTCTTCACAATTTCTTGCCTCCCATCCGGGTTCGCGCAGCAACCTCCCACCGCGACTCTGCCGGCTGTCTTTAGCCAAGCGGTGCCTGCACTCGTGAGTTTCAGTGGCACGCTGAGGGACCTCAACGGCAAGCCACCGACTGGAATCGTCGGTGTCATCCTCTCTATATATAGAGGCAGAAGAAGGATCTCCACTTTGGATGGAAACGCAGACCGTGCAAATGGACACGAATGGGCATTACACGGTCGTCCTCGTTGCCAAGATTAACTTTGTTGAAAAGGTAGAACACATCGGTGCGGAACCGCGCTTGGACTGCTTTCTTCTTGACTTGGGGTGAAACCCAAGATAGAGTCCTCGCGCCTGCCGCACGTCCTCCTCCCCCGGTGGCGGGCATATTGGGTTTCAATCGGGACAACTTTAGAGATATAGCCATTCACTCTGTGGCGAAGAGTGCGCCCGGATCGTTGGCTCCTTCGAATGCGGAGCAACTGAAACCATGACCACGTCAGGTGAAGAGAGGGAAACTTCATGAGACCTTTGCGGGCAGTTACTCTGCTGTGGGTTGCGCAGGTTCGTTTTTGGGCACCGGCTGCAAGCCTGGTCTTGGCGTTCAGCGTCTTTCTGGCTGGTCGCGCGATGGCGCAGACGCCAGCAGGCTCCGCCACACCCGAGATGCTAGAGCTCCCGGACCACGTCCCGCAGCAAATCTCCGCAGGCGACGCCGTCCCGATCCAGCACTACGCCCCCAGCAGGATGATCCGGCTCGCCATTGCTCTCAAGCACCCCCATGCCGCCGAAGAGGAAGCTCTCCTCCGCGACCTTCAGAATGCTCCACCTCAATCAATTCCATTGCGGGCTGGGCAGAAAATGCCAGCTCCAACTTCCACCCCCCAATCGCCGAATTTTCATCGCTTCCTCACAACCAAGGAGTGGAACGCCCGCTTCGCCCCTTCCCTTGCCGATGAACAGGCGATCGTCGACTGGGCGACGAGCCAGGGATTCACCGTCACAAAACGCTATTCGAACCGCCTCCTGGTGGATGTGGAAGCCCCTTCTGCCTTGATCGAAAGAGCCTTCAACGTCACAATGAACTCGTACAAGTTTCATAATGAGGTCGATTACTCCAATGACCGGAACCCGACGGTGCCTGCGAATATCTCCGGCATCATCATCGGCGTGCTCGGCCTTAACAACATCCAGCGTCTGCATGCTCCAAGGCCCGAATGGGATCAGAAGACGGATGACTATCAACCAGGCGCCGTCTTTGCAAAAGGTCCCGCCTTGAAGCAGGACGCTCTGCAGCGGGAAACGAACACAACCGGCAGTCCCACAACGAACCTTACTAACGGCTACGCGGATCCCACCGACATCTTCAGTTCGCAAGCTTATAACTACAACGGCTTGTACCAGCTCGGCCACTGCTGTAATCCCGCCCACCTATCCAGCGGATCGCCACCCGAGTCTTCCATCGCCATTGCCGCCTGGGGAGACTGGAGTACATCCGATATAACTGGTTTCGCAACGCAATACCCTTATCTCGCCTATAACATCAACGGATATTACGTCGACGGCCAGCCCGCCGGCGGCCCCAACGGCGAGACCATGCTTGACACCGAGTGGACCATGGCAACCGCCAACAGCTTCGGATCCTATCTAGACACCGCGCACGTGTACGTCTACATGGCGGGCTCCTGGAGCCAGGCCACCAACTCCGACGTCTTCAACACCATGCTCACCAACGGCTATGCGCGCGTCTTCACCACCAGCTGGAGTTGCACCGAAAACACGGGCTGCTCCTCTGCCGCAATCAATGCCTGGCATGGCATCTTCGACGGCATGCTCGCCCAGGGCTGGACCCTGATGACTGCTTCCGGCGACCGCGGCGCCACCGATGATTGCTACTTCAACAACCCCGCTCATACCTCGGTTGCCTACCCGGCTTCCGATCCCGATGTCCTTGGAGTCGGCGGCACCTCGCTTTCCCTTAACTCCGATGGCACCTGGGCTGGCGAAACCGGCTGGCAAGGCGGCACGTCGACTGGCTCTTGTGCAGGCAACAATGGCGGCAGTGGCGGCGGCCAAAGCGTCCATTTTTCCAGGCCCCCCTATCAAGACTATTACTCAGCCGCCACCGGCCGTCTTGTGCCCGACGTTTCGCTCAACTCCGGTGGCATCGGCCAGAACTTCTATTTCAATGGCACCCTCAGCCCCACCGGGGGCACCAGCATCGCCTCGCCGGAGATGGCTGGTTTCTTCGCCCAAGAAAACGCGTACTTGCTCGCCATCGGCAACATCTGCGGGGCCAGTTTTAACGCCCCCTGCGGGCCCTACGGACAGCCGCACTACGCGCTCTTCGATGAGGGCCTCAACAACCGCTCTCAGCACTTTCCGTTCTACGACATTACCTCCGGCTGCAACTCCAACGACCAGACCGCCACCTACAGCCTCTCCTACTTCTGTGCCCACTCCAGCTACGACCTAGTCACCGGATGGGGTCCCTCCAACATGATGCAGCTCGCCTGGTCGCTGAACTGGGAGCGACTTTCCGGGAGCGCCAATGGTGCCCCGTATCTCAGTTGGAGCGGTCCGGCAACCAATCTCTGGTACAACACTAGCCAGACCGTCTCGTGGGCGGTAAACGATTTCGCGGGCAACGAGGGGCCGAATGGCACCGGCGTCTCCGGATTCTGGCAGGCGTGGGACACCCCGCCTTCCGATTCAACCTCCGAACCTCACGGAGGCTCCGGAGATCTCTTCTACTCCGGTCCACAGTACCCCGATGCTGTGAATGGCTGCCTTTCGTTTGTGAATGGAGCCAATGGCTGTGCGGGTGGCGTGAGCCAGGGTTGCCATACCGCCTACGCTGTCGGATGGAATAACGAGGGCTGGACCACAGCCTACGGCGGGCAATCTTATTCTTACGGTCCGATCTGCTACGACACTGTCCCGACCGTCACAACCACGACCCTGAGCGGTACGGTACGGGGTACCGTTTTCGCGTCGCCGGTAACGGTGACTCTAAGCGCCAGCGATCCTGCCCCGGGCAGCGGCGTGGCCCTGTCCAACTATCAGGTCGACAGCGGCGCTCTGC
>DASRRV010000034.1:0-2967 GCA_035695545.1 Candidatus Sulfotelmatobacter sp.
GCTAAAAGTACATTCCGGCGACAACTGTCCGGTATGCTGTTTCAAGTTGGCCGAATAGATCTCAAGTGTGGATTTCTCTTCAACGGCCACCTGAGGTCGCCGTCCATGACGTGGCGCGAGTACCATGAATATTCAAAACACAGTGTCGAAAAACTTCGGCGGAACCGACACTACCTCGACTGGGCCAACATGCCCGATCCGTTTCGCCACTATGAAGGTGTGCCTGTGCTCGATTTACCCGCCGATCCCCCGGTTCCTGAAACCCCAGCCCTGGAGGTGCTCGCAGGCAAAATCGGAACCACGCTGTCCAGAGATGGTCCGGCATTCCTATCGCAGCTATTGTTCTACTCGGCTTCGATCAGTGCGTCCAAACGAGCGCCGTCAACCGGCGCAACCTATGCACTCCGGGTAAATCCTTCTTCCGGGAACCTCCACCCAACCGAATTCCACTTCTGTTCGCGAGGGCTGGTTGCGTGGCCCGACGGGCTTTATCATTATCGCCCCTCCTCCCACACGGCAGAGCAACGTGCCATTGGAGATTTTGGCGGGAAACTGGTCAGCACTGATGACCCGCTCGTCTTTGTCTTGACCAGCATTGCTTGGCGCGAAGCGTGGAAGTACAAGGATCGTGCCTATCGCTATTGCTTGCACGATATCGGACACGCGTGGCAGGCGCTCGCGCTTGCTGCCCGAGCAATGGGATGCGAAGGCTTTGCTGTTGGCCAATTCGAAGATGACAAAGTTGCGAAGAGCTGCCTCCTAAATGAAGATGAATGGCCCATGTTAATCGTGCAGTTTAATGGGTCCTCCCTTCCCCAAACGCTGCCAAGCCCTTGCGAACCGCATTTGCTTGGAGGTCAACCGAACCGGCTTTCGGGGGAGCAATTCGCTTATCCATCGATTGAGAAAATCCATGTGAGCACGAAGCTTCTCGTGGAGCCCTCCTCACGTGATGTTGGGCGGCAATCAGGGGAGCACGCAGGAAACGCTTTGCCGTTGCCCGTTTCCTCCGATCGTACTCTCGGCGAGGTGGTGCGCACCCGGCGTTCTGCTCTCGACTTTCGCGGTGGGACCGAGTCTATCTCTCTACCGCAACTGGCAACGCTGCTAGCGAGTACACGAGAACCACTCTGCTCTGACTTCGCCGAACGACCTTTGGTTCAGTTGTATCTCTACGTCCACCGCGTCGGTGGCTTGGTGCCGGGAGTTTATCGCTACTGGCCAGGGCCCGAGTTAGTGGAACTGATTAAAGCTGGAGATCAGCGCATTACTGCTGCCGCACTGAGTCTCGGACAAGACCTTGCAGGGAATGCCTGCGTGGCATTTTCCATGATCGGCGATTTCGAGAGCGCCACACGCACCTTTGGAGATCGTGGCTATCGCTACGTGCACTTCGAAGCAGGTGCACTTGGTCAGCGGATGTATCTTGCGGCTGAGGCTCTTGGGCTTCGAGCAACGGGTATCGGAGCGTTTTTTGATGACGACGTACACCGATACCTGGGCTTAGCCCCCGAGCAGGGACAAGTCGTCTACCATTTCGCGATCGGTTACCCGGTTCGTGATCCGCGCTTGGAGGCTTAATCGCCCATGGTCGGCATCCTAGCTCACGGAAACAACCACTTATCCTTTCTGGGCCACTGCCTGACGGTGCTAATGCCGTGGCTTTGGTCCGACACTGGTCCATCATCCAAATCGGTGAGACTCTAATCAGCGTACCGAGACGCACTCTCCTATGTACCGAGATCCGCGCAAATTCCGTTGATCAACTGACTAGAGACAACAACGAGAGACAACAACGCAGTAGCGACCTGGAAGTGTTTAGTACGAACCTCCCATACCCCCGCCGGCCGCGGCCATCTTTTCCTCTCCTTTAGCGTCTGCAATCAGGACTTCGGTTGTCAGCATCAAGGAAACGATGGACGCAGCGTTTTGAAGTGCAAGACGCGTAACCTTGGCTGGATCGATCACACCGGCCTTGACCAAGTCGCCGAACTCACCAGTCTCTGCGTTGAAGCCAAAGTTCTCATCCTTCGATTCCCGCACTCGTCCTACAACCAATGCGCCTTCGTGCCCGGCGTTCTGGGCGATCTGACGCAAGGGTTCTTCCAGCGCTCGCTTTACAATGTTCACTCCTATGGCTTCATCGTCGTGGAGCTTGAGTTTTTCTAGGGCAGGCACGCAGCGGAGCAGAGCAATACCGCCACCCGACACAATGCCTTCCTCAACTGCCGCACGCGTCGCGTGCATGGCGTCTTCGACGCGAGCCTTCTTCTCTTTCAGCTCGGTTTCCGTGGCTGCGCCGACTTTGATCACCGCCACGCCGCCAACGAGTTTGGCCAGGCGCTCCTGCAGCTTTTCCTTGTCGTAATCCGATGTAGTGTCTTCGACTTGCACGCGGAGCTGCTTGATTCGGCCTTCAATCTCGCTGGCCTTGCCGGCGCCTGCGACGATGGTGGTGTTGTCCTTGTCGATGGTCACTTTCTTCGCGCGTCCCAGGTCCTCAAGTTTCGCGTTCTCGAGCTTGATTCCGAGATCTTCAGTAATGGCCTTGCCGCCGGTTAGGACCGCGATGTCTTCGAGCATGGCCTTGCGGCGATCGCCAAAGCCGGGGGCTTTCACCGCAGCGCATTGCAGCGTGCCGCGCAGTTTGTTCACAACAAGCGTCGCGAGCGCTTCGCCTTCAACGTCCTCAGCGATGATCAGCAGCGGCTTGCTCATTTTGGCCGTCTGTTCGAGCAACGGTAGTAGATCCTTCATCGAGCTGATCTTCTTCTCGTGGATCAGAATGTTTACATCCTCGAGTACGCACTCCATGCGTTCCGGATCAGTGACGAAGTACGGCGAGAGGTATCCGCGGTCGAACTGCATGCCTTCGACTACTTCGAGGGTCGTCTCCATTGTCTTAGATTCCTCAACGGTGATGACACCATCCTTGCCAACCTTCTTCATCGCTTCAGCGATGATGCT
>DASRRV010000035.1:0-10129 GCA_035695545.1 Candidatus Sulfotelmatobacter sp.
CAGACATTCGAGTTTCTCATACAGGACGTCTTGCGCGGCAGTTGGTTTAGGCGCTTAGTTTTCTGCCTTGTGGTTTTTGCTTTATTCGCGAACCCGTTTTCGATTAGTTTGATTACTTCGACGCTTCCATTCACTTCGAGCTTATCCGTTTGGTACAAGAGCGCCTACTTCATCCTCATCGGTTTGCTCTTTCTAGCCACGCTCCTTGTGGGCTTGATAACCCTTCCAAAGAGACCGCGAGAGCCCTCCACCAGCACTGACCTTCCGGAATTTGCTATGATCCGCCTTTATCCTCCCAGCCAGCCGCAAGAACGCACGTCGTGGAGCGAAGCCGGCGCCGACAAATTTGAAAGAAACTACGAACTCGATGCAGATCCTGTGTTTGAGATTATGGTGAAAAACGCGGTTAGTGAGAGTGTGATCGCTTACAAGGCGGGCATTCGTATCCTTCAGCGGATAGCAGGTGTGGCGGGCACGATGGGCTACAGCCAACCCGTGGAAGTACAATCAGAATTCACAGTCCATTGTCATGAAGAATGGAAAGAGGGCATCATCAAGGAGCTGGCCTGGGTACATTTCGAAAAACCAATCGAGATGAAGAAAGGTGATTCTCCTTATAGTTTTACGTTGATGCTCGAGAATTTTTCCGACCCGGATAACGCCTCGACTTGTGAGGTTAGATTCCATTTAGCGACAGACAAAGGAACGGCTGAGTCCAGATCGATCTGGTTATCTCAGTAAACCCGCGGCCTGTCCGGTCACGGTTAACCGCAATTCGCGGGAAGTACATCACAAGCATCGCTTTTGCGTATCGTTGTGTACATCGCACAAATCATTAGAAGTCATGAGAGGACTGCCCGCGACTCCTAGCAACATCTTCTCGACCGTGAAGCCTAGGCAACTCCTCACCGCGCAGCATTCTTGACTAACCCCGAAGCGCGATTACCAACCCATCTGGCTCATCCGCTCAAGGATGAGCGTGCTGTAGTTGTTCATGCGCTCGGGCCGTCGCTTCAGGGGAGCAGGCAGAATCGCGGCGAGCCGTGCCGCCTCTTGCCGGCCGATATTCCGGGCATCGGTTCCGTAGTGGTACCGCGACGCTGACTCCGCACCATAAATGCCTGGGCCCCATTCGACCACATTTAGGTAGATCTCCAGAATGCGCCGCTTGCCGAGGACAAATTCGGCCACCGGCACCAGTGTGAACTCCACGCCCTTGCGGGGGATAGAGCGGCCTGTTCCGAAGAAAAGGTTTTTTACGAGTTGCTGCGTAATGGTGGAAGCTCCGCGAAAGCGGCCGCCATCCAAATCATCTCCGGCAGCAATTTGGATCTCGTGCCAATCGAAACCATGGTGCTGGTAGAAGCGCGCATCCTCCGCAGCGATTACTGCGTGCTGGAGATCGGGCGAGATTTGGTTGAGCGGAATGAATGTGTAGCGCTCGTGATACGGCGTGTGGTGAACCCAGGCCTGCAGATGGCGCTGAACATGCACAGCCGTTGACGGCGGGTCGATCCACCGCGCAGCCAGCAGAGTCAGAGCGGTCAGCGACCAAAGAAGCGCCACACCGATGACAAGCCATCGAACAACGTTCCGGAGGGTCGGGAGGAAGCCCGTCTTCCGCGAGATGTCGGGGCGTATGTCTGGCCTAGCAGTCACAATCAGGATAATACTAGGGGCTGGGTTGCCGCTTATGCGTAATGCTCCCTAAGATAACAACCGAACGCGAGAAAGTGGGAGATTCCGCAGCCCTGGTTGCGAACGCTGACTGATGGGGTGGAATCCATTATTCGCTTGGGCTTCAATGATGCGTTCCTGCTTCCCTCTCGCAAACGGCTGAAGACAAGAGTCCGCACCATGTGGCCGGCGTGTCGCCACCATCCGGAGAAGGCGGGTGCGCCCTTCCTCCTAGTCTAGCCACGCCCTAAATCGGCTCAGGGACCTCTTGGGAGATCCCTTGCTGGTACGGGTTGGGTCGAGGATGGAACTGACACCGCGAGCGAACCACTTGCGAGACCCCTTGGCAGAGACGCTGCAACGCGTCCATAGTTTTCTGGTTCCAGATTCTTTTGAACCCGCAACCAGCAAACGCCGTTTTTCGCTCATGATGCAGGATCACATCGCCCACCTCGTGGTGCCGGCTCTGGTGAAAAGGGTTCATTCCGACGCACCGACAGTGAGGTTGGATATTCTGCCGTGGCAGACTCCGCCGTCCATAAAACCAGAACGCGCGCGCACCATTGATCTGCTTATCTCTTGCTCGACGAATGAAATTACGGGATTCCATCGCGGGACTCTCTTTACAGACACAGAGGTTACGGTCGCGCGCAAAGGACATCCTGCAGCATCGCGGCTGAGAACGCTGCGAACACTTCTCAAGGCGAACCACGTGGCTGTCGTTGGCCGGGGTCTGGTGGAAGACCCAGTCGACGCTTGGCTCCGGCAAGAAGGGCTGGCGAGGAATATTGCTTTGCGCGTCCCCAGCTATTTGCAGGCCCTTCAAACGGTGGCCAAATCCGACGTCGTCGCGTTCGTTCCCAAGCGTCTGGCGGAGTCTTTGGCAAGGCCGTTTTCGTTGCTCGTGCTCACCCCTCCCATCGATCCCAGGGAGTATCAGGAATATCTCTTCTATCCGCTTCGGGCTGTCCAAGATCCCGCATCTATTTGGTTGCGGAAGCTCATCTTTGACATTAGCCAGGAGGCGAATCATGGGCAGCGCCCAAAGCTCAGTCCTTGAAATCTGTGCCAAAGCAACCGTGTTCGAATGCGTGGTCGCGTTGAACCTCGGGGACTCGGTCTGATCATCGCCTGATCGCACCGCTCACTTTCTGACCGCGGTCTTCAAGGACCAGGTGAGGTGTTCCCTTGTCAACCTGTGCGGAAGGTTTCATTCCACCTCGCTTGGATTGAGCGAAGGAGTGAAGGATAGACCGCCACAGTGCGCAACGGGTCGATCAAAGCCATGTAAACCCGCGTGAATCGGCCGACCGGATGTACGTACACACCAAAGTAGAAGCGGTAAGTACCGTCCCTCTCGACGAGGGCACTGAGCGCTCCGGCGTGGGCAGTCCGGTTAATGATTTCGAGGAGTTGCTCATTCTCGAAGCGGTACACGATGCGGAATATCCCCTCGGGCTTCCCCGGTGAAGTTAGAGTCCTGGCCCGGTCAGAGGTGGTCAAACGCGATGCGAAGGTCTCGAGATCCTGGGCGCCCAGCTTGCGGTCCCAGACAAAAACCCTGCCGAGTGCGAAACGCACATTCACCAGTACTCGCACTGCTAATGAGCATCGAAGGGGCTCCCTCGCGCTATTTAGGAACTCATTCAACGTGATTCCGGCGCGGACCTGCGGCAGGTCGACAACCCAAACATCGTGAAGAGGCACCCCGGCGAGAAAGTCGTGGACCCGCAGCGGCAGGCGTTCGAACTCTTCTGTAGAAATCCGTGGCATCGTACTTCTCTCCTCTCGTCGTTTCCCGTTATTTGACGGTTAATTGCTTTAACTGCAGGACCAGAGGGCCGCACAATCGCGGTCTGGTATTACACAGAGGGTTTTCATGGTCGACTCGCAGGAGGCACTACTCCATTCATTCGGAGATATTCGACAAGCTGTCCGTAATGGTCACAAGCGTGCATCAGGGACTCTACTATCAATGCAGAACGCGTCACCTCGTCCCGTTTCAATGGCGAGATCGGCGAAGGATTTGCTGGCATATTCGTTTGGCCGATCGCATCGATGGCTCTGTCCAGATGAGCGAATGAGCCTTTCAGGTAAGCAAGAATTTCATCTTTAGTTCTCACTGTTTCCGGTCCGACTTCGTCGCCAGCATCTGCAGGTGGCTGCTCGCCCAAGGCTGCGGCTGCCAACATGTGGTTCGTCGCCGACAAGTGTTTCACCATTTGGCCAAACGTACGTACGCCCTTGAATTCGCCATCCGTCGGAGCAAAGCCGAACTTGTCAGCTGGCATTGATTCAACTGCAGATGTGATCAATCTCTCTGCGAGGCTTGATAGCGAGTGTAGTGCCTGCTTTTCCCGTAGTGGGTCGAGGAGCGCAGCCGGATTGGCTCCGGTGACATGCTGACCGGCCTGCGCTAAGAGGTTGCCTGCCGCGAACAACACCACGAGTGCGTGTATCCATTTCTGTTTCGGCACAACTGATTCTCCTTTTGCGGAGACGCTCTGTGACGATCTGTGAGCCCTTCTATGACCCTACAACTTAAAGCGGACTTTAAGGCAAGGCCGATTTGTAAAGAATTTTCCAGCCGTGGCGGTCCATAAGAGGTGGCGAGGTTAGCGCTAGAATGACGTATTGGCACACCTCACCATTTCTCAGGTCGCACGAGAAATTAAAGTCCGGCCATCGGCGATTCGCTATTACGAGCGGATTGGGCTGCTCCCTCCGGCGGAGCGTCGAAGTGGCCAGAGACGTTATGATTCCACGGTGCTTTACCGGTTGGCGATCATCCAACGCGCTCGTCAACTCGCTTTCACTTTGAGCGAAATCCGCCAACTGTTCTTTGGTTTCCGCAATGTTACCCGCGCCTCGAAACGCTGGCGAACACTCTCACGACAGAAGCTGACGGAACTGGATGATCTAATGGCTGGGATAAAAGGCATGCAAGCCGTGCTCAAACGGTTGATGAGCAAGTGCCGCTGCGACACCTTAGAGCAATGCGGCAAGCGCATGTTTGCTGGCCGGAATAAAAGTTTTCCAGCTGTGGCATCCCTCACTGGAAATCGTCGTCGGTTGCATCGATGAGGGAGCTGAGTATAAACATCTCCAGATACAACTGCCGATTCTGCACGATGAGTATTCTGTGGTAGAGAACCGCTGCAGGCGCCCCCCACACCTCGTTGATCTAAGGCGTCGTTCAATGGTTATGCTAGCTCACGCTAGTGGTAACCGGCGCACATGTCATCCCCTGTTATCGCTTGGGAAAAGGAGGCTTGTATTACCGAGAAATACGAACGACCGGGCTACTGTGCTGGTCGAGGTCCAGCCCGAGCTGTAATTTGGCAGCCTCGGACATCCGACCAGGATGCCAAGGAGGATCGAATACAACTTGCACCGCTACCTCTTTGACTTCCGGAAGTCGCGCCAACTTGCGCTCCACATCGGCTTTCAACACATTTCCCATGCCGCATCCGGGTGCTGTCATCGACATCTTGACGTGAAGCGTTTTGCCACCCTCGCCCAGTGATGTAATGTCGCAGGAATAAACCAGGCCAAGGTCAACGATGTTCACTGGAATCTCGGGATCGTAAACGGTTCTGAGTTGATCCCATACCGCCTGCTCGTTGAACGAACCTTGCGCGACAGGATTCTCCGTGGCCTGGCTAGGAGTCAGTCCCAGAGCATCGGCATCACTCCCGTCGATGCGGCACATATAGCCTATGTCGCTGGTCACGGTGTAACTCGTTCCCAAGAACTGCGAAATCCTCACAAGACTGCCGGCGGGCAGCACGCGCTCGATTCCGCTCGGAATCTCAATGGCCTTGCATTCGCGTTTTACCTCAATCAATTCACCTGTTCTCATAACACTCTACCTACCCTTGGATTTACTCTGTCGAAACGGCGTCTTGTGTTCCCTCCAAGGCTGCCTGCAGCGTGTGCCATGCTAACGTTGCGCATTTCACCCGCGTCGGGAACTCCGCAACCCCGGCAAATACGGCGAGCTTTCCAAGATCAGCCGATGTTCCGTTTCCGTTGCCGGTAACTGTGCGGCGAAAATGCTCGAACAGCTCTCTCGCTTCCTTTTTGGTCTTTCCTTTCACGCTCTGGGTCATCATGGAGGCCGACGCCTTGGAAATCGCACATCCAGACCCCTGAAAGCCGATGTCCCGGATAGAATCCCCCTGCATTTGCACGGATACGGTGAAACGGTCGCCGCAGAGCGGGTTGTAGCCCTCGGCTCTGTGATCCGCATGGTCGAGCTCGCGATAATTTCGCGGAGCCTTGCTGTGTTCCAGAATCAGTTCCTGATACAGCTCGCGCAAGTCGGCCATCAGGCGAAAACCTCCTTGACCTTCTGGATTCCCCGCACCAGCGTATCGATGTCCCACTTTGTGTTGTAGACGCCGAAGGACGCGCGCGCCGTCGCTTCGACTCCGAAGCGTTCCATTACAGGCTGAGCACAATGGTGCCCGGTGCGGATTGCGATGCCCTCCTGGTCGAGGATCGTTCCGATGTCGTGGGGATGCACGCCGTCCATGACAAAAGAAAGCACGCCGGTTTTTTCCTTCGCTGTTCCGATCACTCGAACTCCGGGAATCATCGAGATCGCATCGGTCGCGTACGCTAACAGTTCGGATTCATGCGCGCCTATGTTTTCCATTCCCAAGCCGTCGAGATATTCAAGAGCGGCCTTCAGGCCGACAGCCCCGGCCATATCGGGTGTTCCCGCCTCAAACTTGTGCGGCACCTTGTTGTAGGTTGTCTTCTCGAATGTCACGGAACTGATCATGTCCCCGCCGCCTTGGTAAGGAGGCATCGCCTCAAGTAGTGCTGACTTGCCGTAGAGAACACCAATCCCGGTAGGCCCGTATGCCTTGTGTCCGGAGAACGCATAGAAATCGCAGTCTAATTCCTGCACGTCGACGGGCAGACGGGGAGCGGCTTGGGCGCCATCGACAAGCACCGGAATGCCTCTCGCGTGCGACATTTTGGCGATTATGGCTACCGGGTTTAACGTGCCCAGAGCATTCGAGACATGCGGGATTGCGACAATCTTGGTCCTGGGCCCCAGGAGCCGCTCGAATTCCTCCAGAATCAATTCGCCATCGTCATTGATCGGCGCCACGCGCAGATGCGCGTCCTTCTCGTTACAAAGCAACTGCCAGGGAACGATATTGGAGTGGTGCTCCATTGCGGTGATGAGCACTTCATCGCCTGCCGACAAATGCGCGCGCCCGTAGGTTTGAGCCACCAGATTGATCGCCTCGGTCGCCCCTCGCACAAAGATGACTTCTTCCGCACGCGGAGCGTGCAGAAAGGACTGTGCGGTCTCTCGGGCAGCCTCGAACTCTGCCGTGGCTCGCTCGGACAGATAATGTACTCCGCGATGAATATTCGCGTTGTCGCGCTCGTAGTATTGGCTGATCGCTTCAATGACGGCTTTCGGCTTCTGTGAAGTCGCGGCGTTGTCGAGGTAAACCAGATCCTGGCCCCGAACTTTTCTGTGCAGGATGGGGAAGTCAGCGCGCACGCGCTGAACGTCAATGCTGGACGCACTCTCGCGCAACGCGGCCTGCCCCGAACTCGACGGCATTCTGAGAAGTTTCGTCATCCAACCTCCTCCCAGCTTCTTTCCATTTCCTGGCCGTTCGCCCCCACCCGGGGCAGCGATGGATGATCCAATAACAAGAGATGAGTCTCGATCAAGTGCTCGATGTGGGTGCGCGTTATCCCGGGATTCATCCGTTCCACGCATTCGCGTGCAAAAGCCGACAGCAAGAGCCTGCGCGCGGACACCTCGTCGATTCCTCGCGAGCGCAGGTAAAACAGAGCGTTCTCCTCAATCTGGCCGATGGTGGCCCCGTGCGTACACTTCACATCGTCGGCGTAGATCTCGAGTTGAGGCTTGGTATCGATTTGCGCATCGTCGGAAAGCAGCAGATTGCGGTTCGTCTGCTTGGCATCGGTCTTTTGGGCATCGCGATGCACTAGGATTCGACCGTGAAAGACACCGTGCGCGGCGTCATCGAGGATTCCGTTGTAGAACTGACGGCTGCTGCAGCGCGGACTGACGTGCTCAACGTACATGTAATTGTCGAGATGCTGCCGTCCGTCGCCCACGAACAGCCCATTGATCAGACACTCGCCGCCCTCACCGGCCAGCACAGGGTGCACGTTATTCCGCACCAGGCCACCCCCGAGCAACAGCGAATGGGAGGCAACATTGGCACTCCGACCTTGCTGGATGCGCAATGTAGACACATTGAAAGCCTCCCGGTGCTCGCGCTCAATCATGAAGTGAGAGACGGTCGAATCTTCTCCCGCGACTAATTCCGTGGCGCTGTTCGAAAGAACCGTACCGTCGCCCAGCGACACGTGTTCCTCGATGATCGTGGCTTGGGCCTCTCGCTCGATGAGCAGCAGATTGCGCGGATGCATCATGGTAGGTAAATCGGTTCCACTCGACAAGAACAGCAAATGAATTGGCGCTTCGAGCGATACACCTCGAGCAACGTGAACGAATCCCCCGTCTTCTGCAAAAGCCGTGTTCAGAGCGCAAAAGGGATCGCGTTCGAGGTTGAGATAGCGTCCCAAATGATGTTCGAGGTGGTCTCCTCCATTCGCGATCTCTTGCTTCAAACTGGAGATAACTATTCCCGGCGGCAGGACACCGATAGAAGACAAATGACGAACGAACTGCCCATCGACAAACACCAACCGCGCCGCCGCGCTGTCCATCCTCCAGGACTTTAGGTCCGAATCGAAGTTCGAATGTAAGACAGTGGCCCGGGGTCCCTGTGCGAGAGAAAACGGAGTTCTGGCAATGCGCGACACGTTGGTAAATCGCCAGTCTTCATCGTGCGTCGTAGGAAACCCGGTCTCGCAGAAACTCTCAAATGCATCTTCGCGCAACTTCCGCAGCCAGGGCAGACGATCCCCGGGGCCTCGCTTCGACAGCTCAGTGAAGGCCGTCAGATAGGTTTCGAGGTTTTGAATTGCCGTAGTCACATTCTCACCCACTACGCCGAAGCCGACGCAGTCTGGCGCGCCGCCGCTTCGATCGAGCCATATCCTGTAGATTCGAGCTCGAGTGCAAGGTCGGGACCTCCCGATCGCATGATCCGGCCATCGACCAAGACGTGCACGAAATCGGGGACGATGTAGTTCAGCAGTCGTTGATAGTGGGTCACCACCAAAAACGCACGATTGCTGGAGCGCATGGCGTTGACCCCCTTGGCCACAACCCGCAGCGCATCGATGTCAAGGCCGGAATCGGTCTCATCGAGAATCGCTAGTTTGGGTTCGAGCACTGCCATTTGCAAGATTTCGTTTCGCTTCTTTTCGCCACCCGAAAAGCCCTCATTCACGGAGCGATTCATCAGTTTCTCCTCCATCTCCAGCAGCTTCAGCTTCTCGCGAAACATGGGCAGAAAATCCATGGCATCCATCTCGTCTTCGCCTCGATACTTGCGCATGGCGTTCAACGCGGAGCGCAGGAAATAGGTGTTGCTGATTCCCGGAATCTCAACCGGGTACTGAAAGGCCATGAACAGTCCGTCGCAGGCCGCTTCTTCGGGCTTCATCGCCAACAGGTCCTTGCCATCAAAGGAAACTTCGCCAGCCGTGACCTGGTACGTATCTCGTCGCGACAATACTTGCGCCAACGTGCTCTTGCCCGATCCGTTTGGTCCCATGATCGAGTGAACCTCACCGGCGTTGATCTCGAGGTTGATTCCCTTGAGGATCTCGTTCCCGGCAACGGCGACGTGTAGATTTTTGATTTCAAGCAAGCTCATTGCGCATTTCCTTCTTTCTGCTTCTCTGAGCACGGGCTCTGGTCTGTCGATCAGCCCACACTGCCTTCCAGGCTCACGCTCAGCAGTTTCTGTGCTTCGACTGCAAACTCCATGGGCAACTCGCGGAACACTTGCTTGCAGAAGCCATTCACGATCATCGACACTGCGTCCTCCGTCTTCAATCCGCGCTGCTGCAGATAGAAAAGCTGGTCCTCGCCGATCTTCGAGGTGGAGGCCTCATGTTCCATGCGAGCCGTCGAGTTCTTCACCTCGATATAGGGAAACGTGTGAGCCCCGCATTGGTCCCCGATGAGCAGCGAATCGCATTGCGTGTAGTTGCGCGCGCGAGTCGCACCTTTCAGGATCTTGACCATGCCGCGGTAGGTGTTCTGCCCGTGGCCGGCAGAGATTCCCTTCGAAACAATCGTGCTCCTGGTGTTCTTCCCGAGATGGATCATCTTGGTGCCGGTATCTGCCTGCTGATAGTTATTGGTCAGTGCGACCGAATAGAACTCACCCACGGAATTGTCTCCTTGCAGGATGCAGCTGGGATATTTCCAGGTGATGGCTGAACCGGTCTCAACCTGAGTCCAGGAGATTCTCGAGTTCACGCCTTCACACTTGCCACGCTTGGTTACAAAGTTGTAGATCCCGCC
>DASRRV010000036.1:0-14053 GCA_035695545.1 Candidatus Sulfotelmatobacter sp.
GGAAAAAACCGGCTCATTTACCTGTGGGGTCACCTCACAGCGTTTAATGACGCTCTCATTCCGCTTCTTGGCTTCGGACCCAGGATTCATCCGGAGCTTGACCTAATGTTCGTGTCGAACCCAGATCGGACTGTTCCAACCATATTGTTAGGCGAGGATTTGAAAATTATTTGGCAAGAGACCGGCGAGACTCTGTGGACAGGATTTTTGAAGCTTTCGGCCGCCGACTGGCTGCAGAAGCATGGTGCTGTATCTGAAGAGGATTTCTTGCGGGAGCCGCATCGCAATCGGTTCACGGTTCTACTGGGCAGAACGGCGCATATCGCCTATCACTTGGGTCAGGCAAAGCTCTGGGAGAGAGTGCAAACGTAGAACATAGGTTGAACGTTAACCGTTCCTGTGTGCGGCGGAGCAACCTTCAAACGCAGTAACCGGAAGCAGGCAACTGGAGTGACATTATGGCGAAGAATATCAAATTTCATCCTCGTGATCCGGTCCCGAAGAAGGTGAAGCCGGTACGGTTCAAGCAGCGCGGGAAGCTAGTCGAGTTTCCCAAGGACAAATTCGCCACGCAGTCTAAGACTGAGGGCATTATGGAGCGCGGCGAAGTAAGCCCGTCAACCGTCCTTTGCGTTGGATGCTTTTAAGGTCATCAATCAGTGGGATTAGTTTGGAAAAACAAAATGCATCCAGAGGAGTATGATGACTATCATATAAACCATGCGCTACTCGCGCCAACACAAAGATGAGACCCATAACCGGCTCCTGAAGAAGGCTGCTCAGGAGTTCCGGCGTAACGGGGTGCAGGGCACGGGAATCGCTCCGTTGATGGGACAGTTGGGTCTGACTCATGGCGGTTTCTATGCACATTTCAACAGCAAGAACGAGTTGATCGCACAGGCAACCGGTCCGATGTTCGAGGACGGTCTTGCGGTGGGGATATTCGCAGCGGCGGAAGCCGCTCCGAAAGGCAAGGGACTTCGGGCCATTGTCAACCAGTATCTGAGCCCGCAGCATCGTGACAACCCTGAAGGATGTCCACTCGCTGACCTGGCCGGTGAAATGGCGCGTCAACCGAAACCGGTGCGAAAGGCCTACATAAGCGCCATGAACCAACGGGTAAAGCGAATTGCGGCACTTCTTCCCGGTGACGATGAGACAGCGCGCTTTGATCGGGCACGCCTGCTCATGGCGGGGATGGCGGGGACCATGATGGTTGCAAAAGCCATGACGGATCGTGACGTCAGCGATCACTTTCTCGAACAGGCCAGGGCGTTCTATACGGCAGCCTTTGAGTCAGCTCCGCAGCGGAAGGACACATAGGCCTAATTTTTTTGCACATATATATGATGACCATCATCTATAGACGGTAACGATGGAGGCTCCACCGTGAACTTCGTAGCTCTGAGAATGTTGACCGGAGATCGCGCCAAGTATCTCGGATTGATTTTCGCCATCGCCTTTTGCACCTTTCTGCTGGAGAACCAAACGTCGATTTTCGCGAGCATTCTCAAGCGCACCGGCAGTCAGATTATCGACGTGACCGATGCGGACGTGTGGGTGATGGATGGGAAAACCGAATATTTCGAACAGACCAAGGCGCTGAAAGACACCGACCTGACACGGGTACGAGGTGTGAACGGCGTCCAATGGGCAGTGAAACTGTTCAAAGGCTATCCCGTCGCCCGGACACGCGCCGGTAAGTTCGCCTCATGTATTCTGCTCGGCCTCGACGACGCGACACTGACCGGCGCCCCGCGAAAGATGTTGCTCGGCTCCTGGGAGCGCTTACGTGAGCCGGACTCGATCGTTATCGATAACGCCGGGTACATCCTGCTTTTTCCGGACGAACCGCTCGAACTTGACCGCGAGCTGGAGATGAACGACCACAAAGTGAAGATTGTCGGGATCTCGGACGCATCCGCTCCCTTCCTGAGCAGTCCAGTGATTCACACCCGGTACAGTGAGGCGGTGAATTTCGTGGGGCACGAGCGAACCCAGCTTTCCTTTGTGCTGGTGCGATCGCAGCCCGGCGTTAGCGCGGAAGAGGTCTGCCGGCGAATCGCGGCACAAACCGGCTTACGTGCACGCACAACAGATGAGTTCCGTTGGGACTGCATTGTCTACTACCTGAAGAACACGGGCATACCGGTGAATTTCGGCATAACCATCACGATCGCGCTAATCGTTGGGACCGTCGTCGCCGGTCAGACTTTTTATTTGTTTACGCTCGAAAACCTGAAGCAGTTCGGCGCTCTGAAGGCCATAGGCGTCACCAACTGGCGGATGACCGGCATGGTGCTGCTGCAGGCATTCACCGTTGGAGTGATGGGTTTCGGGATGGGCACGGGCATGGCTGCCGCTTTCTTTGAACTGACCCTCCGGAAAATAGCCACGCGAGGAATCATTCTGATGTGGCAGAGCGTCGCGCTGACAGGCGGCTGCATCTTGTTCGTTGTCATAATCGCCAGTCTTCTGAGTATCCGACGCGTCATCGTGTTAGAGGCGGCGGCAGTATTTCGAGGGTGAAACATGTCAGAAAACCAATCCATTGCGATTTCCTGCCGCGGCGTGCATAAGCACTTCGGCAATGGCACGCGCGTCCAGGCATTGCGCGGCGTCGATTTCGAGGCCCGGCTGGGGGAACTTACCTTCATTGTTGGCCCGAGTGGTTGTGGCAAGACCACGCTCTTGTCCGTGATCACCGGCTTGCTGGATCCAAACGACGGCGAGGTGGAATTGTTCGGAAGTAACGCTGGCCGCTTGCCGGCCAACCAGCGGATCCTGTTTCGCCGTGAAAACGTCGGCTTCGTTTTCCAGCAATTCAATTTGTTGCCGGCGCTGACAGCCGCCGAAAACGCAGCGGTCCCGCTGATTGCAGCCGGAATGAAACGCACGGAAGCCGTCGGGCGTGCGAAGGCGCTGCTCGATCAACTGGGGCTCAATGGGCGGCGCGACGCACTGCCCGGCACGCTGTCTGGAGGCGAGCAGCAACGCGTGGCGATCGCGCGGGCTCTGGTTCACGAGCCGCGGCTGGTGGTCTGCGACGAGCCGACTGCCGCCCTTGATCACGCGACCGGGGAAGCGGTGATGAAGCTGGTCGCTGCGAACGCCGTTCATTCGGATCGCGCTGCGGTGGTCGTCACCCACGACTCGCGCGTTTTTCACTTTGCAGACGTTATCGCCCACATGGACGACGGGCGGATCGTCAAAACGGAAAGGAACAGTAATAGGGAGATTCAGCCATGAAGAGAAGAGTTCTTCCGATCGTAGCCGCGGTTGCGGCGATTCTTGGGATGATTTCGGTGGCGCGTACGCGTCCCAAGCGCGAATCGACGATTCCGCCTTCGGCTCCGCCTACGTCAAGCTTCGAGCAGGTGGTCGCGGGAGTGGGGCTGGTCGAAGCCAACTCGGAAAACATCGACGTAAGTTGTGCGGTTTCCGGCATGGTCACGCAGCTGTACGTAAAAGCAGGAGACCGTGTAGGGCAAAGCCAGAAGCTGTTCTCTCTGGATGACCGCGACCTGCGAGCAGATCAACAGGTCAAACACACTGCATTAGAGGGGGCTCAGGCACGCTTAGCCAAGCTCGAAGAGGAACCTCGTGCCGAGGACATTCCACCGGCCGAAGAGCGCGTGAGTGAGGCCCAGGCAAATTTGGCGGATGCCGAGGTGCAAGTGCGATTGATCGAAAGCGTCAGCGACAAACGGGCGGTTCGTGACGAGGACGTTCAGCGCAGGAGACTTGCCTACAAAGCAGCGCAAGCGCGGTTGGCCGAGGTGGAAGCCCAATTGGGGTTACTAAAGGCCGGCGCATGG
Organism: Candidatus Sulfotelmatobacter sp.; assembly: GCA_035695545.1. Lineage (GTDB taxonomy): Bacteria > Acidobacteriota > Terriglobia > Terriglobales > Acidobacteriaceae > Sulfotelmatobacter. The sequence continues at coordinate 3,819 of DASRRV010000036.1, forward strand.
GCTCCCGATATTGCCGTCGCGAAATCGGAAGTCGCTCAGGCGGAAGCTCAGGTCAAGATGGTTGAGACCAATATTGATCGCCTGACCATGCGAGCGCCGATCGCGGGTGTCATCCTGCAGAACAAAGTACGGCTGGGCCAGTTCGCGCAATGCGGTCCGCTCAGTGAACCTCTCATGATTCTCGGAAGTGTCACTCCTTTGCACGTCCGTGTGGATGTGGATGAGCACGATGCCTGGCGTGTGCGGGGCGGAACGCAGGCGGTCGCGTCTCCGCGGGGAAACGGTTCTATCAGAATTCCTCTGGAGTTTGTCCGCTTCGAGCCTTATGTGATCCCCAAAAAATCGCTGACGGGCGACAGCACGGAGCGCGTAGACACTCGCGTTCTACAGGTGATCTATCGCATTCGGGATGCTGAGCCTGCGGTCTATGCCGGCCAGCAGATGGATGTCTATATCGATGGATCGGCGAGTCGCTTGAGTTCCAAAAACTCGGCGAACTCAGGAGCTAGCCAGTGAAGCCGCAGCGGAGGGCACTCGCCGTTAAGTCGGTCCTATTTCTATGCGGGTTGATCTTGGTCCTCGGACCGAACGTCAGGGCGCAGACCGAGGAATCCACAAAAACCTGGGCGGCTCCGTCGATTCGCGGAGTGTCCACGGAGAGTCCCGCTGCGGAGTGGTGGAATTCTTTCCATGACGAAGAGCTGACACGGCTGATCTGCCGCGCCGTGGCCAACAACTTGGACTTGCGGCTGGCGGCAGCCCGCGTCGATGAAGCGCGCGCAGCCAGAGGAGTCGCGAAGTCTGCTTTCTACCCGTCTGTGGGAGCAACAACCAGCGCAGAGCGTCTGCGTGAGTGGGTTCCTGCTTTTAACCCCGGCACCAATACTGCCGCTTTCCACCCGGTCGAACTCAACAATTTCCAGGTGGGATTCGACTCCGCCTGGGAGATCGACGTCTTCGGTCGGATCCGCAATGACGTGAAGGCTGCGAGCGCCAACGTACGCTCTGCGGAAGAGGACCGGCGCGATGTTCTCGTCGTGCTCCTTGGCGAGGTGGCACGGAGCTATGCGGATCTTCGGGGCTTTCAACTTCGGCTCGAGATAGCCGAGAAAAATATTCAGACGCAAGAAGATACGGTCCACCTTACGCAAGCCAGAGCGGCGGCGGGACTGGCGACCCAACTCGATGTCTCACGCGCAGTTGCAGAACTCGAAACCACCAGAGCGGTGGTGCCGTCGCTGCGCAGCGCCATTTCGGCTTCGATCCACCGGATCGGCGTGCTTCTCGGACAAGAGCCAGGGGCTTTGCAGCGCGAGTTGGAAGCAGCCGCCCCGGTGCCAGTCGTCCCACCTGAGGTTCCGGTTGGCTTGCCATCGGACCTGTTGAAACGACGGCCGGATGTTCGCCGGGCAGATGATGAAATCGCTGCCGCCGCCGCAAACGTCAAGGCCGCAAAGGCGGACTATTTCCCGAAGTTCACATTATTTGGATCAGCGGGAAGGCAAGCGACTCAACTCCATGACCTCTCCCTCTCGCTGGGAAATTTCTTTGCCGTGGGACCGGCGATTAGCCTGCCGATATTCACGGGCGGCCGTATTCGCTCGAACATAGCTGTGCAAACGGCCCGCTGGAAACAGACTCAACTCTTTTATCACTCGACTGTTCTCACCTCGTTGGAAGAGACTGAGAACGCACTCGTGAATTACTCGGAGGAGCAGGAGCGCCGCGATCGGCTCCAGGCAGCGGTGTCGCAGAGCCAGACGGCGCTTGAACTCTCCCGTGAACTTTACACGTCCGGCCTCGGAGACTTCCTGGCCGTGCTGGATGCCCAGCGGCAACTCTACGGGAATGAAGACCTTTTGGCACAGAGCCAGACTGCGGTGACGACGAATCTGATCGCCTTGTACAAGGCGCTCGGAGGAGGGTGGGAATCATTTCCCCAACAATAAAGACTTCGGGAGAGGAGGAAGCTAGTGGATCGCCAGGTCCGAATCGGTCCTGCGAAACGCGAAACACTTGACTAATCCTGGTTTGTCGTCAAACTGGAAACAATCAGCGATTCCCGGCAAAATCAGTAAACGAGAAGGCGGCTTCGGAAGTTAAACCTCTCGATTTTGGGCTATGGCTGACGACACGCAAAAGGACTGGCGCGAACTCTGTCTTGCGGTGACAAATGAAAGGGACCCGAAGAAACTGAGTTCGCTGATTCAACAACTGACTGAGGCGTTGGATAAGGTCGAACCAAGCTGGCGTCGAACAAGTCCACGGTCTGACGCAGTCGAGACGCATCAGGGAAGCCGCGCATATTACGCTGCAGCGGCGGCCTTTCCTGCGCTTTTTCGCCTGTGAAGAGGGTTTTATCGCGCGAATCACCTGACGCGATGCTGCCCGAAGCGGTTGCTTCCGGCGAGGAGCCATTCATCGTAATCGGCGCGATCGCTGGAGGATAGTTCCCGCGGCCATCGAAGCAGGTGCCGTTGACTCCACCCTCGCCTTTACCCATACTGCTAGCGTTCGCAGATATCGCTTTCACTCAACAAGGGAAGCAATGCTTCACTCTCAACCGTGAATACCTCGCCCGTTGAATCGAGTTCCTCTAAAGTGCGGTTTTTCGCTTCTACCGTCTTGGAGCGGCAGGCATCCGTAACCACAATTGGGATGTAGTTCAAATCAGCGCCGTGGCGGACCGTCGGACCAATGCCGACTTCCAGAGCGATGCCAGCGATAATGAACGAGGTCAATTGTGCGTCCCGCAGCGCAATATCAAGAAACGTTCCCTCGAATGCGGACATGGTGATCTTGTCGATCACACATTCGTCTTCGTTCGGGGCCAACTCCGGGATAATTTGCCAGGGAGCGGACCCACGAGCGAAGGGCGGCGTTGTTTTCATCGGGTCGTTGGCTCGCTGCCAGACCATCGCCCGGCGAAACTGGCCGATGCCGGCAAGCTTATTTGGCAACCACATATGTCGCATAAAGTAGATGCGATAGCCTCCCGCTCGGGCTCCGGTGAGCAGCGCCTGGCAACGCTCAGCGACTGCGTTCCCATCTGAGATCTGGGAAACAATGCCTACCTGCATGTCGTAAATAATCAAGGCGATCTTGGAAGGCCGACAGACTTCCTCCAATCGCGTCGGCACGGATAAGCCAAAGGCATCAGGCACGGGGTGGCACCTTCTGGGAAACTTTCGTTGTTCGGTCGTAGGGTTGGTTGAGGTCTACGTTCTTCCTGAAGAGTGTTTCAATCGGTAACGGAATCTGCAATGCAATGAATTCCCATTCGAGAAAGCCAGCTTTGCTGAGGGGAAAATCATCCGTGTAGGCTTTTGCTGCAGCGACGCTCGGAAGCTCGAAGATGATGACGACCCCAGGTTCGTCGGCGCGGGCATAATTCTCTCGTACTATCCCCGCTTTCCACAACCTCCAAACGTTGGAGACCTCGTCATTCAAGTAGGGTGTGATTGTTTCAATGGTCACGCCTGGTTTGAATCGGTCGAATGCAATGATGCGCATAAACTCCTCATGAACGGCGCAATTTGAGCCTATTGCGCTATCCTCTATTTAATCGTTCACACCATTTTTTGCACGACCCAGTTGGTGAGTCCAGTAGGCACAATTTTGTAACTGGAGTTGATATGCGGCTCTCAGAGTGCCCCGTTAGGGCGACGATCGACGCAATCGAAGGCAAATGGAAACCGATCGTGGTTAACGCCTTAAAGTTGGGGACGTTACGATTCGGACAACTACGACGACAGGTTCCAGAGGCTACGAGAAAGGTTCTCACCGAACAGCTGCGCCAACTGGAGCAGGATCAGATCATTTCTCGGAAGGTATTAGGAAAAAAATGGGAGCATGTGGAGTACTTCCTTACCCCTTATGGCCGAACCCTAGTTCCGGTGCTTAGTCTGATGGCGAAATGGGGCCGGTCTCACAAGAAACTTAAAGAGGCGAGGAGCGGTTCCGAACTCGGAAATCGTCTTCCCAAGGTCTCTCTTTCACACGCCGAGCAATAGCATCTTGATAGCAAGGGCATTCACGGCCGCGATCAAGATTCGCCTCAATTCAGGAAAGGACAAGGATGAAAAAAGTCCACACGGCCGCGTGGCTAACCCTATCGCTTGCGCGACGATAGTATCCCAGGTCACGGATTGCTTAAGGCGGGCCGGTGAAGCTGCTGGTCAACCGCAGGCGGAAGATTATCGAGGTGGCCGAGAAACGTTACCACTTGCCAGATTTCGCTGTTCGCCATGATCTTGTCCCATGCTGGCATGGCAGTCCTGCGCACACCGCAGCGAATGATGTAAAAGTTCTGACTGTCTGGTAGATGGGGATGCACTTTCATGAACTGAGGAGCCGGCGGATAGAAAGACTCACCGTAATCGCTCTCGGGGTTATCTGGTCGGCCGTGGCAATCAGCGCATTTGTCTCGGTACAGGCGGGCGCCATCGAGTAAATTGTCGTCAGTCGGCTGGATCGGGTTTTTCTCTTCAGGCGCGTGGCGTGCAGCAGAAGCCTTCAACGCCGTGCCGGCAATTTCCGAATCGAACCGCGAAAGCGGCACGTTGGCGCACAGGTCCGCAAAACCGAAGCGGAGGTAGAGCCAGCCACCCAAAGCGAGCGCGATAATAGCGAAGACGATTCCTCGAAAGAAGTCCTTCATATGGTCTCCAGCAACGGTTTTAGAGCATTATGCTCTCTTAAATTGTCGCGGCTGTCGAGGATGTTGCAGACCGCCGTTCTAAGAACGTTCGGTCGATTGACACTGGTGGGCGGATCGCCTTAAAAGCAAAAAGGCGGGGCGCGCTCGCCACCCCGCCAAAGATTGAATTGCTTTCCTGCACAGCACGTCATAGCTCGACCTGCGCCGCAACAACCCGAACCCCTTTTAGCCCGCACTCCTCTGCCACTCAGGGACCGGACTCAGTTCGGACAATCTCTTTTAAAAGCCTCAGCGTTTCCGAAGGCTCAGGGCGAATCCTGTAATCGGCGTTAACATCTGCTGCCCGAATCAAATTGTTCGAATCAACGATATAACGCGCGGGCATCGGCAAGCGGTATTCGGATTCGTCATGAAACGTGTCGAGGGTGCTCCCGAAAGATTTGTAGAGGTCCCTCAAATAATCCGGAAAAGTGAAGATAAGCCCAAACTCCTCAGCCGTCTTGAGATGAGGATCAGTCAGAATATCGAAGGGCAGATTCAGCTTTTTGTGCAGAGCGCGCGTGTACCGCTGCAATTCCGGAGTCAGGACCGCAATTCGCGCTCCCAGCGCTTGCACTTCAGAATCAATGTCTCTTAGAGCCTCCAGCTCCATATTGCAGTAGGGTCACCAGTGTCCCCGAAAGAAACTTATAACTATCGGGCCCCGTCGAATCAGATCTTTCGAGGACACCTCCATGTGGTCCTGATTAAATAACGCGAAATCCGGCGCATGGTCGCCGATTTTGAATGCACGATCCTCAATTCCTGATGCCCTGAGCTCGGCCGTCGCACGATGCATCGTAGCGACTATTTCTGGCGTTGCATTGTATGGAGGAGCCCCAGACTCGAAAGTCTTTTTAAACTCTTCCAATCGGTCCCTGAAATTCGACATGGTCGTTGCCCTTCCACCGAGTCGATGTCACCACGATTTGATGTTGCCTGTTCGAGAAAAGTTCTCCTGAACGATTGCACGTCGACTGCCAAGGCAGGTCACTCCGCACGTGTAATGATGCGGCGATTCCATGTCGCATGCTGGTCGGGAACCCCTTGATCATCCCGGAGCGGGGATTGCTTGATTTGTCTGCTCAACATCGCATTCAGACATCGACCTGGATCTCCCGTCTACAGGCGGCGTCAATCTCTAGCTCATCTTGCGGCGGCACTGAATGACTCATGGCAACATCGCCGGGTGAGGCAAAAAGAGATGCTTTGTCGCGTTGGAGCACGACCAATGTCTCATCGTCGGTACGGCATCTGCCCTGAAACGATTCCAGCCGTCGCAGCAAGACTCTTCCCAATGATTCCGGCGAATCAATTGGAGCCTCTCGCGCCCATTTCAGCAGTTGTTCTCGATCCAGACTCTGACCAACATTGTTTTCGGCCTCGGTTACACCGTCGGTGTAGAGAACGAGAAGATCATATGGCTCCAAGTTAACGACGGTCTGAAGGTAGTCCGTGCCAGGAATTAGTCCAATGGGTAAACCCGAAGCTTTGTTGATCTGGAGAAAATCATCTTCCTTAAGCCATCCCCATTTTTTGTGGCGAGCGTGATACCAAAGCGGCGGTAAGTGTCCGGCGTTGCTGAACGCCAGCCGGCCCGTGATGCGATCGAAGCTGAGGATGATAGCAGTGGCGTACTTATTTTGGGCGCTGAGTACGAAGGTTTCATTGAGGCCCCGCATGAAATCAGATTGATCCCACACGTCGATGTTTTCGTGCATAAGTTTCTGCAAGGTCTCGGTGATCGCGCTCACCACACGCCCATGCCCGCTCACATCGGCCAAAGCCACCCGTGAAATCAGACCATGGTTGCAGACCGACATGTAGTAAAGATCTCCTCCTCCCTCGCCCTCGTCTAATGGAACCGAAGCCATCCATGCGGTTACGCTTGCTAGTTGCACCGTGCGAACAACCTTGCGATTTCCACCCCATACCTCATTGCACATCAGAGTGTGGGGCGCCTCTCTCGTATCAGACATTACATTGTTCCTCATATCCACCCAAGAAGCCCTTGCGAAACACACTTCCAATCTTGTGCCGATGCTGCGCTCTGGCAGGAGGCAGGGTTCTGTCTTCTCACAATGAGTGTCTCAAGCAGAAAGGAACTGCTTGACGAGAACCTCTGTGTCGTTAGGGTTTTCTTCCGGAAAGAAGTGGCCACCCTTCATCGCCTGGCCTTCGGCGTGCGGAGCCCATTGCCGCCAAATTCCAAGCGGGCCCCCGTCTTTTGCATAGAAAGTGTCGAGCGGCCCACCCTCGGCCCATGGGTGCAGCATCGGGCATTCGATTCTTTTTGACGCTTCCTTGTCTGCGCGGTCGTGTTCGACGTCGATCGTTGCGGCGGCTCGATACTCCTCGCAGATTCCATGAACTCGAGCTGAATCGCGGTAAGTTGAAACGTATTCTTCGAGAATCTCAGGACCGAAGGAGCCTTGGGCGAATGGGTTATGGAAGACAGCCTCCGGAGCGCCAAGAAGATAACTCTCCGGAAGCGGCTGCTTTTGCGACAGCAAAATCCACGGCCAGTAGGTCCGAGCGAAGCGAGCGTCGGACCGGTTCCACGCCTCAAGGATCGGAATTACATCGAACACCGCGAGACGTTCCACGTTCTTTGGGTGGTCCAGGGCCATGCGGTAGCTGACGCATCCTCCGCGATCGTGACCAATAAGTGTGAAGGTCGGAAAGCCAAGCTTCTGCATTACATCAACCAGTTCCTTCGCCATCGCACGCTTTGAATAAGGAAAGTGCTCGTCGGTAGATGCGGGTATCCCGCTGCGTCCGTAGGCACGCAGATCGACGCAGATGACGGAGTGACTCTCGGCGAGTTTCGGTGCGAGAAAACGCCACATCAGACTTGTGCGCGGGAAACCGTGAACCAGGAGAATGGCCGGACCCTTTCCGTAGCGGCGCACGAAAATCGTGTCTCCGGCAACCTCGACAACGGGCGACTCGACAGATCCCTGATCAGCCATGCCTCTTCCAGTTTTGGTTGAGTCTTGTGCGCGTGCCGGTTCGGCGAAAGCGTTCTCCAACAGGGCACCGAAAGATGCGGCGGTGAGGCCACCAAGAAACCTACGACGCTCCATGGCTTCCTCCCGACCCATGGTCCAAATTCCTTTGATCTCGCCGCCGTCCATACGAATCGAAGCGCCAGTCATCCATCTTGCGGCGGGCGACACAAGATAACTCATCAGATCGGCAATCTCTTCGGGTTTTCCGAAGCGAGTTATGCCTGCTTCTTGCGGGGACTTCTTTATGGCGTCTTCGACCGTCAGGTTGTCCGCCGGTGCCAAGTGAGGGGCATTCGGATGTGGCTTGGCTCGGTAGAAGACATCCGCTACCGTTTCACCCTCGTCGGGTGCCGATGCCGCAATGTAGACGAGCGATTTCACTCGCTCTTCACGCGCTGCAGCAATCACAGCGCCAGCGTAGGCGTGACCCACCAGAACCACCGGCTCGTTGGTTCTCTCCAGCACGCGCTGAAGTGCAGCTACGTCATCGGTGAGTGATGTCAGCGGAATCGGCGCGCACGTCACGCTGAGGCCCTGCCGTCGCAAGGGCAGAATGATATTTTGCCAACAAGAACCGTCGGCCCACTCTCCGTGAACCAAGATGAGCGTGCCGTTTTGAAATAACGATGTCATCTCGAAAATCCTCCCATCCGCATCGCTCCCATGTCCTCTTCTTTCATCGAGATGGTCGGGGCGCGGAAGGTTTGAAACTGCACCAGATCCTTGCCGAAGAGCAGATCCAGCGTCCAGTTCAAGGCGACTCGCAGTTTCTTTTCAAATCGCGGCAGTTTGCTCAAGTAAATGGTTCTCCACAACCACCACGCCACGAAGCCGGAAAAATTGACGCCGAAGATATTGGCCACTCCTGAGCGTTGTCCGATAGCCGCCAATTGGCCGATGGTCGAAAACGAGAACGGCTTCATCGCCCCGCCGCGAACTGACGCAATCAGGTTGTGTGCGACCACCTTGCCTTCCCGTAGAGCGTGCTGAGCCGTCGGCGGGTAGAAGTTGCCAGTGTTGCCGTCGGGCACCACTGCGCAGTCACCCAGTGCCCAAACGCCGGGCCAGTTCGGCGCTTGCAGCATTTGGTTTACTTTCAAGCGGCCGCGTTCTTTTTCGCAGGGAAGTGTTGCGAGAACCGGGTTCGGGGAAGTGCCCGCAGTCCAAATGAGAGCTGCGGTTTCTATCATTTCACCTGTGCTGAGCTCGACTCCCTTTTCTGTAAGCATGGCGACGCGAGTCTGCACCCGAACCTCGACACCCCGTTTGCTGAGCTTTTCTTGAGTGTAACGTCCGAGTTTTTCGCCGAGTTCCGGCAAAATTACCCCACCCGGATGAACCAGGACGACACGCAACATGTTTTCGCGCAGGTTCGAATAGTAGCGCACCGCATGCCGTACGAAGTCGTTGATGGCAGCAACGGTCTCCCCTCCCGCGAAACCTCCGCCTGCCACGACAAAGGTGAGTAGAGGCCCTCGAATGTCAGCGGAGCATTCCGTGTCCGCCTCTTCGAGTAACGCGATCAGTCGATTACGCAGGTGGATGGCATCGCCCAGAGATTTCATCGTTAGAGCGCGCTCTTCGAGGCCCGGAATATCGAAGAAGTTAGTGATGGAGCCGACGCCGATCACCACATGGTCATAGGGCAGGTCGTGGTGGTGACGATCGAAGCCATGAGAAACCCTGACTTTCTTGCGCTCCAGGTCGATCGACTCAACTTCGCCCGCGAAGAAATGAACTCGCTTCAGCAGTTGACGCACAGGACTGACAATGTTGCTGAGGTCCAAATCGCTAGCCGCTACTTCATGCAGCATCGGAGTGAACAGAAAAAAGTTGTCGCGATTGATCAGTGTGATTTCGACATCGGGCGAACGAGCCAGAGTGTCGTCCAGGTAAATCGCGGCATGTAGCCCGGCGAATCCCCCACCTAAAATCAGAATCCGCGTCTTTTGGCTGGCGCTCATAAATTCAACCATTAGCGTTTTGTCGTTGTCTGCTTCTTGGCTCGCCAACCGGACGAGCTCAAAGAGTGCAGGGGGCTGGCAAGATCACCCGTCCCCCTCTGCACATCGTTGGCCTTTACGCGTGCGGCGCGAAATTGTGGAGCGCAACGTACGGATTCATGTTGGGCCTGCCAGTTCGCGTCGCGCTGCCCGTTGCTCCATGCCTTTAACTCTGTGCAGTCAGGCGCGAAGAATGGGAGCCCCAAACGGGGCACCTGTGGCTCCGCCATCCACCATCAACTCGACCGCGTTGACGTACGAGGAATCGTCCGAGGCAAGGAAGAGCACGGCTTTGGCAACCTCTTCCGACTCACCCCAACGGCCCAGGGGAATCACAGAAGAGAAGAACTTCGCCAGCTTGGCGGAATCTTCTGCGGAAACAGAAGCGCGGGGCCCGCGCTTCCAAATGGGAGTCTTGGTCGCGCCCGGTGCGACGACATTCACGCGAATGTTGCGCGGTGCAAGGTCTGCGGCGATGGAGCGCGCCATCGAGACGATGCCGCCCTTCGTGGCTGCATATGC
>DASRRV010000037.1:0-1557 GCA_035695545.1 Candidatus Sulfotelmatobacter sp.
ATTCGGGCGGCAGCTCGACCGGGTCGAAACGGAAGGCGCTCATCGCCAGTCGACGATACGCCGTCGAAGGTCGACAGTACAACCCGGCCCTTCGCACCGCTTCCCGTCGCCTCTCGGCTTTGACAAGAGGTCAGCTCTTTCTGGGATTACGGCTCTGGTATGGTGGTTAGCGTCGTATCGGGATAACGTTGTTTCCTGGAGAATGGCCGACCGAGCGGCTAGAATAGCTGCGTCCCAAATTCCGGTCTGACGACAGAAGCACCGAATGGCCGACGAGAATGAAAGCCGAAGGCGCGTCCGGCATCTCCAACGCGAGCTACGGCCAGGCCTGCCGATCCAGGTGACTGCAATCGAAGTAACTGACCCGAGCGAGTTATCACCTCCATGCGCTGCTATGGTTAAGACTCTGCGGACCTACCGAGAAGCAGGGCTGGAACTCGTTAAGGGCCAATACGCGAGCGTACGCGAACTTGCCCCTCCGCACCTGAGGGTCCCGTGCCACATTTACGTGGTGTGCTGTCCCGATGGCGTTATCGTCAGGTATGACGCGGCCGGTGAAGAAGAGCCGAAAGTGCGGGGAGCCTGCCCGGACCGTCATGAGAGCCTGACGGAGATGGCCCCCGCTTTCTCGGAACAGGTGATTCACATCTCGGATGATCCGGAGACTTATGTCCCGAAACAAGAAGGGCCGGGCATCATCGTAAACCGACGCGACGAACAGGGTAAAGAAGTCGAGGTCACTCGATTCTATCCAATGATCTTTGTGCCAGAGAGAATTCCCGCAGACTTCAAGCTGCCGCCGCCACCGGCCCGACCACCATGCCTTGCTTCCTTGCACCGAGAGCTGCAATTGCAGATGCATGGTGTCTCGCATCCGGCGGATACCCCGTTAAAGGCGATCCCGACGGCATCGGACTATTTCATCGCCCACGGCTTAATGTCTTTGGCAGTGGGATGGCAAGCTGTCGAAATATATCCTAGACTGGACGAAGAATACTGGCAGCCACAGTACGCAGCTGCCTGGGCGCAGCTTGACTTGTTGAATGCCATTGCGCAGCACAATATTATTGAGAACGCATTGCACCGTTTAGACGGACGCCGCGCTGCTCGCGAACAAGCCGCAAAACTCCTGGAAGAGTTTGAATCACTACTATTAGGACCAGAGGAACCGTGCCACCAATTTCTAAAGACACACCCAAATCTTCTCTGCGCTACGCACGATGCAGTCTGGTCCAAACTGCCGTTCGGTGAGCACGTCAGCGACTTTGTTTTTCGTGAGCCTTGCAACGACTACCTCCTTGTAGAAATCGAGGCGCCCTATAGAGAGCTATTCCGCCAAAACGGGCACCCGCGCCAGGAACTCACCCACGCAATAGGCCAGATCGATGATTGGCTCTGCTACATCCAGGACAATAAACCTAAATCCGGCAGTTGGGTGATTGCCACTATGGGCCGAATCGGCGCATTTGATGGGCATGAGCACAACACTTTCGACGCTTTTACCTCACCCGGAGGGTGAACAACCATCGGTAGAGGGGTTTTCCGCGACGGCGGAGA
>DASRRV010000038.1:0-21956 GCA_035695545.1 Candidatus Sulfotelmatobacter sp.
GCGCGGGTCCGCGAACTCGCCGCCCCTCTGACCAACCCTCAGTTCTGGCAGAAACCGTTCCCCTTTGGCAACAGCTTTGGACACTTGGTTCTGCATCTGACTGGGAATCTGAACTACTACATCGGCGCGCAGGTCGCGAACACCGGTTATGTTCGCGACCGTCAGCGCGAGTTCGGCGATCAGAATCCTCCGTCCAAAGAAGAGGCATTCCAGCGCTTCGATGCCGCCGTGGCCATGGTCATCGAGACGATTCACGGACAGTCTTCCGAAGACTGGGCGCGAGAATACTCGGGCATAGGCACGAATTCTTCGAACCGTCTTGACATGATCCTGCAGTGTGCCGCCCACATGCAGCACCACATCGGGCAGATGATCTATCTCTGTTACGAACATCAGCGGCAGGGCGGGACGAATCCGAAGACGCAAATCTGATTCGGCCCTGCTTTCCGTCGTGCTCCCTGGCCCCTGTGGTTAGAATTGCCCGTGCAGCTAAAACAATCCCTCGCTTCGGCCATCGCTCGACTTACCGCAAGCCAAGTCCCGTCGCCGCGCCTGAACGCCGAATTGCTGCTGATGTTTACGCTCGGCTGCGACCGCGCCTATCTTTTCGCGCACCCTGAGCGCGAGCTCACTGCGGACGAACAGACTCGTTACGAAGCCGCTCTCGCCGACCGTGACCGCGGAGTCCCTGCGCAATACATCGTTGGCCACCAGGAGTTCTGGGGCATGGATCTTATCGTCACTCCAGCGGTTCTGATTCCGCGCCCTGAGACGGAACACGTGATCGAAGCGGTGCTGCAAACCTTAGGACTTGGAGCTGGGAACTTGACTGCCGGCGAGGGCGATTCAGAGCTACACCTGGGGCGGGAAGCGACGCTGCGCATCGTTGACGTCGGAACTGGCTCCGGTTGCATTGCTCTGGCTCTGGCGAAGGAGTTGGCCGGAGCGGAAATTCACGCTACCGATATCTCCGCCTCTGCGCTCGAAATCGCGCGAGCGAACGCAGCCCGCCATCAGCTGGAAGACCGCATTGAGTTCCATCAGGGAGATTTGCTCGACGGGCTCCGACCGCCTTTTGATTTCATCGTTTCGAATCCGCCATACGTCGGCGAGTCGGAGGCGGATCAGGTTCAACTGGACGTCCGAAAGTTCGAGCCAAACAACGCCGTGTTCGCCGGTCAAACGGGAGTAGAAATTATCGGTCGGCTGATTTCGCAAGCTCGTGCTGCGCTGAGTCCCGGCGGATGGCTCGTCATGGAGATCAGCGGCACGATTGCCGCCGAAACCGAACGTCTGCTGAGCGAATGGAATGACGTGCGCATTATTCCAGACCTGCAGTCCATCGCGCGCGTCGCACAGGCTCGAAAGCCCTAGGCTCGAACGCCCTCGTTCCGCGAAAAGCCTCGCTCAGCAAGCTGTTTCAAGTGTGCAAAATCCTGCGCATAGTTGTTTTTATGTGTCTCCCCCAACTGTTTTCACTTGACGTCTCCCACTGTTCAGTGGCCTACTACTATCCCATTTAGTACTACCTCTTTGCGTTTCAACTCATTCACCAAACCACAAACGTAGTCCAGTTGGAAATTAAGGAGACAAACTTGATGAAGTCACCCAGGTCCGCACGTTTTATCGCCGGCGTTTTCGTCACGGGTGTGCTCGTTTCCTCGTTTGCAGCGGCGCAACTGTCGGTGGCAAAAGTCGCCGCAACCAACACCGTTCTGCAGCAGGTAAAGGCCGGCGTTGCCAAGCTTTCGCCTCGTCATCAGAGGATGCTTGACGGCTACGCCAATATCAATCACCTGGCCACCGTGTGGGAAAAGCATGGCATGCGCCTGGCGGATCCCACTTTCATCGCCCGCGCTCACTTGTCGACTAATGCTGCCATGCCACCCTCGGTGGGAGGCATTGTTCCGGTTTCGAACCCGGCCTCAGACATAGCGTTCTCGTCGTTCGGCGGATTCACTCAGAGTGAGACTTCCACGGCACGCTGCGGAAGCTCTGTGGTGGTGGGCTACAACGATTCCGGCAGCGTGTTTGAGACACCATTCTTCTACACTGGTACGGGCGGCCAGGGCTTCAGCGGTGCTTCGTACTCCACCGACGGCGGAGCTACTTTTCATGACATTGGGCCCATCAATCCCGGACCCAACGACTTCAACTTTCTGGGTGGCGATCCCGGCCTGAACTGCGCCGACGCCCATACCTTCTATTACACACAGATCTTCGACTACGATGACGCCAGCCTCAACCCATTTGCCGCCATCGCCATCAACACATCAACGGACGGGGGCAAGACCTGGGGCGATCCGCAAGCGGCCGTCTCCAAGAGCGGCTTCGAGCACCTGCTCGACAAGCCGTGGTCAACCATCGATCCTTCCAACCACAAGCGGATTTTCGTTTCCTACACCGACTTTGACTTTTCGGAGACCAATGACTGCGGGACCAACTTTCCTGTACGCACAGCCATCGAATTCGTCGAGTCGGATGATGGTGGCGTGACGTGGTCTACGACTCCCAAGGTCGCAATCGAAGTCTGCGGCAACGCGGGAGTTCAGGGATCGCAAATGGCGGTGAGTTCCACGGGAACGTTGTTCATTTCGTGGGTGAACCTGGGCAGCAACTTCCCGCTCGGCCCTCGTGCCATCCAGGTCGCTAGTTTAGCGAAGGGTACTCTCTCGACCCCGGTGACCGTGGAGAGCGCGCTTCAGCCCGGTGGAGATTCCTTCTACCTGCAGGGTGAATTCCGCGACTTCCTCGATATGGCGATGGCGATCGATCATTCGGGGACGGCTTCGGATGGGGCACTCTACATCACCTGGGCGGACGGCCGTGACAAGATCGTGCCCGATCCTCTGGCCACGCAGGGTGCTTATGCCTACGACGATGTTCTACTTCGCGCATCGTTCGATGGGGGGCAAACCTGGGGCTTCTCTCCCATCAAAGTGAATAGCGACATCCAGTCCCGTCTGGGAAGTGGTCACGACCACTACCAGGCTGGAATTGCTGTCGACAAACGCGGCGTGGTGGCCGTTTGCTGGTATGACCGCCGGGCCGACAGCGAGAACTTCGCCATCCGCCGGCACTGCGGCGAGTCTGCCAACGGTTCCTCGTTTACCGACGGTGACATCGGCCTGGCATCGTCTGCGCCGACCCACGGCAATGACTTGTTCATCAACCCCGTCTACATGGGCGACTACGACCAGTTGACCAGCGACTTCCTGAATTCGGCGGCCGGCTTTATTGGAGCGTTCGAAGCTCAGGGAGCCCGCGGCAATCCGGACGCGGTAGCTCGCTACATGCACTAGATCTTGTTCATTGACACAAGAACATCGGGGCGGCCTCTTGGCCGCCCTGATTGCTTTTTGCGCTTTGTGGAGTGATGACTGATCCGAAGTTGAATGTCCGAAGCTAACGTCGAACAGCCGCGGGCTGAATCTCGTCGACGTCAATAATGTCGGTCGGATATTTTCCGGTATAGCACGCAGAGCAATAAGAGATGTTCTCACCCTCGCCGCAGGCCCTCTTCAATCCCTGCAGCGAGAGATAGGCCAGCGAGTCGGCGCCAATATAGTCGCGAATCTCGGCTACTGATTTATTGGCGGCGATGAGCTGTTTCTTCGAAGGCGTGTCCACGCCGTAGTAACAAGGCGAGATGGTGGGCGGGCACGAGATGCGCATGTGGACTTCTTTCGCTCCCGCATTGCGAATCATGCGCACGATTTTGCGGCTGGTAGTGCCGCGTACGATCGAATCGTCGATGAGAACCACGCGCTTGCCCTCGAGCAGCGAGCGTACCGGGTTCAGCTTCAACTTCACGCCAAAGTCGCGCACGCTCTGGCTGGGCTCGATGAACGTTCGCCCGACATAATGGTTGCGAATCAGCGCGAATCGGAATGGAATCCCGCTCTCGGCGGCGTAGCCCACAGCCGCGGTCACGCCGGAATCCGGCACAGGGACGACCAGGTCGGCCTCGACGCCAGCTTCTCGCGCCAGTTGCCGTCCTAGTTCTTCGCGGCTGGTTTGCACGGACCGGCCAAAAACCAGACTGTCAGGACGGGAGAAGTAGACATGTTCAAATATGCAGCTTGATTGCGGCGCTGCAGTCGAATAAAAGCGAGAGCTGACTCCCTCTGGACCCACTACGACAAGCTCTCCGGGTTTTACGTCGCGTACATACTCGGCGCCAATCAGATCGAAAGCGCAGGTTTCAGAGGCAAAGACGATGGTGTCGTGCTTCTGACCCTCTAGCGCCTGAATACGGCCCATGGCCAGCGGGCGGAAGCCGCGCGGATCGCGCACCGCAAAAATGCGGTCGTTGCTCATCATCACCAGCGAAAACGCCCCCTCGACCCGGCGGAGCGCGTCCGCCATGGCTTCGGGCAACGTGTGTTCCTTGGATAGGGCGATGAGGTGGACAATGACTTCGGTATCGCTGTTGGTCTGAAAAATCGAGCCCTGACTTTCCAGACGTGCGCGGACCTGCATCGCGTTGGTAAGGTTTCCGTTATGAGCAACGCCAATCGATCCTTTGTTCGATTGCACGAGGATCGGTTGCGCATTGAGCAGGGCGGAGTCTCCCGCGGTGGAGTAGCGGGTGTGTCCGATCGCAAGTGTGCCGCGAACCTTCGAGAGGACATCTTCGGTAAAGATGTCAGCCACCGAGCCCATGGCTTTGTGGACACGCGAAGTCAGGCCATCGGACGTGACAATCCCCGCCGACTCCTGGCCGCGATGCTGCAATGCGTGCAGCCCCAGGTACGCCAGTTTCTCCGCCTCTGGATGGGCGAAGATCGCCACCACGCCGCACTCATCGTGAAATTTGTCGGTAGAAAGCATTTCGCTCCTGGGTCCCTAGCTTTGACTGAAAACTGCTGTCAATCCGCGCCCACCAATTCCGGATCCGTTCGTAACGCCGATTCCAAGGCACCTTCGTACTTCGCACTCAACTCCGAAACCGCGACTGACACCGCGACGTTGCCGTCGATCGAGATCTCCAGACGATCGGAACCCGTTTCTCCGATCACGTCTGCCGCAATCGCGTGTTTCTTCGCTACCTGTTGGATTCCCGCCACCTTCGCCGGGTCGCATGAAAGCACAATCCGGCTGGCATCTTCTCCAAAGAGGACAAACTCAGCAGGAAGGCCGCCAGACTCCAGTTTCACCTTCGCGCCGATGCCTTTAGGGAATGATTTTTCCGCGAGAGCGACCGCCAATCCGCCTTCAGAGCAATCGTGAGCCGAATCGACCAACCCCTGTTGAATCAGTTCGATGACCGCCTTCTGCAGGGCAGCCTCTTTCTCCAGATCCAACTCCGGAGGATATCCCCAGAGGGTTCCCAGAATTTCCTTTGCATACTCCGACGACCCAAACTCGCTCTGCGCATCGGTAATATCGCCCGCTTCTCCCGCGCGCAATAGCACAATCGTGTGTCCTGACGCAGCAAAGTGCATTTTCGTGGTCTTGTGTACGTCGTCGAGAATGCCAACTACTCCCAGCACCGGCGTAGGATAAATGCCCTCGCCCAGGGTTTCGTTATAGAAGCTGACGTTGCCTCCGGTGATAGGAATTTCCAATTCTTCACAAGCTTTGGTGATGCCGTCGATGGTTTGCGAGAACTGCCACATGATGTGAGGCTTCTCGGGATTGCCAAAGTTGAGGCAATTGGTGGCGGCTACCGGGGTTGCGCCGGAGCAGGCGACTTTGCGCGCTGCCTCGGCGACGGTGTGCATGGCTCCCAACCGCGGATCGAGATAGCACCAGCGCCCATTTCCGTCGAGCGCCATCGAGAGCCCGCGTTGCGATCCCTTAATGCGAATCACACCGGCATCGCCGGCGCCGGGTGCTTCGACCGTGTTGGTCTGCACCATGTGGTCGTATTGCTGCCACACCCAGCGCTTGCCGCAAATATTGGAGCTGGCTAGCAGTTGATGCAGTTTCGCAGTGAGGTCCCCGGTTCCGTGAAGGACGACGTCTTCCGGCATGTCGCGAGTTACGGGAGGTTCCCAGCGCGCGAGCGGACGCTTGTATACAGGAGCGTCGTCGGTGAGCGCCGGGTTCGGGATCTCCGCGACGACTTTGCCGTGTTCGAGAACGCGCAGCTTGTTGTCGGTGGTAACTGTGCCGACCTCGACAGCGTCGAGTCCCCATTTTTCGAAAACGCGGAAAACTTCGTGCTCGCGACCCTTTTGCGCAACTAGCAGCATGCGCTCTTGCGACTCGCTGAGCATGATTTCATAGGGCGTCATGCCGGTTTCACGCTGCGGCACGCGGTCGAGTTCGATCTCGATGCCTACGCCGCCGCGTCCGCCCATCTCACAAGTCGAGCAAGTGAGTCCCGCCGCTCCCATATCTTGAATGCCGACAATCGCGCCCGTTTGCATTGCCTCGAGGCAGGCCTCAAGCAAGAGCTTTTCAAGAAACGGATCGCCGACCTGGACGTTAGGACGCTTTGCTTCGGAGGCCTCGCTGAACTCTTCGCTGGCCATCGTCGCGCCGTGGATGCCGTCGCGTCCGGTCTTTGCGCCAACGTAGATCACAGGATTGCCCTCGCCGGCGGCCTTCGCGTAGAAGATCTCATTCTTCCGCACCAGGCCCAAGGCGAACGCGTTCACCAGCGGGTTCCCGGAATAGCAGGGTTCGAATTTCGTTTCGCCGCCCAGGTTGGGCACGCCAAAGCAGTTGCCGTAGGAAGCGACGCCGCTGACAACGCCTTCGAGAACGGAGTGATTCTTGTGGAGTTCTTTCTGAGAAACACTCTTCGATGATGTGATCGGCCCGAATCGCAGGGAATCCATCACCGCGACGGGCCTTGCACCCATGGTGAAAATGTCGCGCAAGATTCCCCCGACACCGGTGGTTGCACCCTGAAACGGCTCGATGAAGGACGGATGATTATGTGACTCGATTTTGAAGGCGCAAGCCCAGCCATCGCCAATGTCGATAATGCCCGCGTTCTCGCCGGGGCCCTGCAGAACGCGCTTGCTCCTTGTCGGCAGGCGTTTCAGGTGCACGCGCGACGACTTGTAGGAGCAGTGTTCGCTCCACATCACGCTGAAGATGCCGAGTTCAGTGAGGGTCGGCTCGCGTCCGCCGAGGAGCTGCTTGATCTTCTCGTACTCATCAGGAGTGAGGCCGTGCTGCCGGAGGGTCTCCGGAGGAAAGGTAGAAGTCAAAGAGGTGGCCATGGGAAGAACTTCTATTGTCGCATTTCGGAGGGCTGGAGGGTAAGCGGAACTGACTCGATATTTTGCTCGGCCGGACTCAAAATCCCCTGTCCAGGGCCTTCAGGCACCAGGGACGACGGAGGAGCACCCTCCTGGAAAGGACCGGTCCTGCTACGATTCTGGTGCCATGAAATCGATCATCGTAGGCACGGCCGGGCATATCGACCACGGAAAAACGGCGCTGGTGAGGGCGCTCACTGGGATCGATGCGGACCGACTGGAAGAAGAGAAACGGCGGGGAATCACCATCGATCTCGGCTTCGCGCACATGGACCTGCCGGCCGCGAACGGCGAGACGCTGCGCCTGGGGTTTGTGGACGTGCCCGGGCACGAGCGGTTTGTCCGAAATATGCTTGCGGGGGCGGGCGGCATCGATCTGGTGCTGCTGGTCATTGCGGCCGACGAGTCGATCAAGCCGCAGACGCGGGAGCACTTCGACATTCTGCAATTGCTGGGGGTGCAGCGCGGCATCACAGTGCTCACCAAGTCTGACGCGGTAGATGCGGAAACGCTTGATGTGGTGCGGTTGGAGGTGGAGGAGTTTTTGCGGGGGACGTTCCTTGAATCTCCGAAGTCTCCGATTGTTGCTGTCAGTTCGCTGACCGGCGCCGGACTCGAAGACCTGAAGCGGACTATGAGCGCTGCCGCAACTGAGGTGCGGTCGCGAGATTCTTCCGCGCTGGCGCGCTTGCCGATCGATCGTGCGTTCACGATGAAGGGATTTGGGACGGTAGTCACCGGAACGCTGATTTCGGGTACGGTTCGGCGGGAAGAGGAATTGGAAGTGTTTCCAACTGGGAAGGTCGTGAGGGTGCGTGGGGTGCAGGTGCACGGCCACACCACCGATTTGGCGGTGGCCGGACAGCGAACGGCTCTCAATCTGGCGGGAGTGAGTCTGGAGGATTTGTCGCGCGGCATGACGCTGGCTCCCGCGTCAACGTTCGCCGCGACGCGACGGGGGGATGTTCGTTTGAGTTTGTTGTCCTCTGCGCCGCGCCCGCTGAAGTACAGGTCACGAGTGCACTTCTACTCCAACACCATGGAGATGGCGGCGGAGGTAAGACCCTATGGCGAAAAGAGGCAGATCGACCCAGGTGAAAGCGGGTTTGCCAGAATCACACTTCCCCAAGCGGCCCTGCTGTTGCCGGGAGATCGATTCATTATTCGGCAGCTTTCACCCGTTGTGACCATCGGTGGCGGCGTCGTGCTTGATGCGGCGCCGATCAAGCGAGCAGCGGACGTTGGCAGTTTCCTGAGTCTTCTCGCGAGCGGAGCAGTGGAAGAGATTCTTCAGGCGAGAATTGTGCGGCAGAGGGGCTCAGGAATCACCGTGGCCGATTTGATCTCCGAGACCGGCAAGACGCGGGCAGAGGTTGAAACGCTCGCCGCCGATCCACTGCGCAAGGGCAGCATAACTCGAATTGGCGAGATTCTCGTCCATACACAGTCGGTCGATGCCCTCAAACTGGGCATGGTCGAAGCCGTGCAGAAATTTCATAAGCAGAATCCGTTGGTGGGGGGAATCAGCCGGGAGCAGTTGCGAGAGCAGAAAAGAGTCCCTCCTGAAATATTTACTGGGTCCCTCGACAGTCTGGTCCGACAAAAGATACTGGAGGTTACAGGCGATCGAGTGCGCCTGCCCGGTCACGGTGTGGTGATGAAGGACGAGGAGGCGGAATCAAAGAAGAGAATTGAAGACGCATTTGCCACTGCCGGATTGAAGGCGCCGCCGCTGCATGAGGTGATCGCAGGTCTCAAGATTGATCGGGTCCGTGCGCAGAAGATCGTGACCCTGTTGCTGCGGGACAAGGTTCTGATCAAAGTCTCCGACGAATTGCTGTTTCACTGCGGAGCGCTCGAGGAGTTGAGGCGGCAGATGGTTGCGGCCAAAGCGAAGGCTCCGAAGATTGATGTCGGCCAGTTTAAGGAGTTGACCGGAGTAAGCCGGAAGTACGCGATCCCGCTACTCGAGTATCTGGACCGGGAGCGCGTGACGAAGCGTGTGGGCGATGCGCGGGAAATTCTCTAGCTGCGAAGATCCGCAAGAGCTCTGCCACGGATTCGCGCGGATCGCCACGGATAAGGCGCGTTGAGGGCCGCGGCCTATTCTGATGGTTTGTTCATCCGTGGCGAGATCAGATCTTTTCTTCCGCAAACTCCAGTTCCAGACCCAGCGGATCGGTGAAGCGGTTGGTCAGGTTCGCCAGGCCCGTGAGCAGGTGAATGTCGACAATCTCCGGGTCAGAGAACTCTTTGGTTAGGGGCGCGAAGTCAGCGTCGCTAAGGTCATGCGGTGTGCGCGTCAGCTTTTCGACGTAGGTGAGCGCGGCACGCTCCTTCTCGCGGTAGCGCGAATAATCTCCCGCCTTGAGCGCGGCCCAGTCTTCTGCAGTCAGGCCGGCACGTTTCGAGGAGGCGACGTGATGCTGGCCGCAGTAGTGGCATCCGTTAATCAGGGATACGCGGATATAGATGAGTTCGTAGAGCTTGCGATCGAGGGATCGCCCCACGCTGGCGTAGAACGTTAGAAAGTTCTTAAGCAGCTCGGGACGATGCGCGAGTGCTCTCTGTGCGTTCCCGGGTTTGCCGCGAAGAGCCTTCTCGTAGATCTCCTTCACTTCTGGGCTTGCTGATTCGGTGCTGATCAGGCTGGTGCGTGCCATCGAAATTCTCCAAGATTAGTAAGGGCTGTTGTGCCGTCATCATCGCAGATCAGAGGATTGTGTGCACGAACCAAGCGATCCCCCTTCAAGCAAAATGTCGACCTGCCGATAGGCGAGTTGAGGGAAGCCGGCATGAAAAGCTTGGTGTTATTGGTGCTGCTCAACTGTCTTGGGGCCATTGGGAGCATCGCGCAAAGTTCTTATGCTCGCGATGCGGAATCGAAAATTGTGGCGTTGGAGCACATTGCGAGAATGCAGGCGTGCGAGGCCAAGGATCTTAGAACGCTGGATACGATTCTCGACGAAGGCTTCGTCCTTATTGATGAGGAAGGAAAAGTCATGAACAAAGCGCAGGTGCTGGCGTATGTCCAAACCGCTACTTCGCTTCAATATTTAACGGATGAGATGGTCGTGAAGGTGGACGGTGACACGGCGATCGTGACCGGGCTCTACCAGGCAAAAAGTTTGATGCGGGAGAAGGCGATTGTGCGGCGTGGCCGATTCGTAGATACCTGGCGGTACAACGATGGGAGATGGGTCGCCGTGGCGAGTGTGGCTGCACCGAACGAATGACGCGGAGCTAAACGGTCTGCTCTTCCTGCCCCGAGCGGATTGTGAATGGAGGGTCAATCTATGAGAAGGCTCAGCGTGCTGTTCGTTCTGCTTTGTGCGACATCCGTGCTTCTTCCCGGACAACAGGCGTCTGAGGGGAGCGCTGGCGCGACCATTCGTGCACTGGAGCATGAATGGGTTGAGGGCCAATCGCGCAACGATAATGTCGCCTTAGATATGATCTTCGACAATGCTTTGGTGTATGTGGAATATGGCCGATTGGTGAGTAAGGGAGAGTATCTATCGAGGATTAAGAAAGCGGGCCCGCAACTGAATCCGATCGCGATGGAAGCCATCACAGTCCGCGCGTTTGGAAATACAGCTGTGGTGGTGGGAACGTATCGCGAGAAAGAGCTGAAAAGCAGACCTCGCGAGGTGAGGCGCTGGCGATTCATCGATACCTGGGTCTACAAAAAAAATGGGTGGGTGTTGGTCGCTGCGGCTGCTGCCCCGCTCTCAAAGTAGCTTGGAAAAAGCCCTCTCCTCCGGGACGCATCCGGATATGCTCGACGCCTTATGTTGCGATTCGCCATGCTCTATCTCTAAGGCACTCGCTGGCATAGAACCAGATACTTGTCAGGCCTCGATCCTGCTCTTAAAGTGCGGCCAGGAGTGTTTCTTCGGCGAGTTCGTGCCGATCAGTCGTGGAAAGCCCATGGAATGAGGTGCGCATATGAAGGCGGCCAGCATCCTGCTGATGTTCGTTTGTGTTACGGCGGCATGGGTCCCGGCGCAGAGCAGTGGCGACGCTGCTACCAAGTCGAAAATCATTGCTCTCGAACAGCTGTGGAACCAGGCCTACAAGTCGGGCGACACGAAAGCGCTTGATTCGATTCTCGACGATGCCATCGTGCTAGTGAACGACGACGGCTCGGTTCAGACCAAGGCTGAGTTTCTGGCGAGCGTCAAGTCGGCTGCGCCACAAGCCAGCGCCCAGCAGCAACAGGTCGCGCCGGAATCGTTGAACGTTCACGTATACGGAACGGTAGCCATCGCGACCGGCGTGATGCGGGTGAAGGGCGTCGAAGGCGGCAAGCCTTACACCCGGCGCGAGCGTTTTGTTGATACCTGGGTGTACAAAGGCGGAACCTGGGTTTGCGTCGGCACCAACGCCACGCCCGTTTTACACTGATAGCGGGTGTCGGCTGGAGTATCCCACCTTGACATGCTTCTGATTCGTCCTGCGACCATACATGATGCGGCGCTGCTGCGGACGATGATCCGCGAATTGGCGGAGTTCGAGCACGAACTCGAACGGGTGACGATCACCGAGGAAGAGTTGGCGCGAGATGGTTTTGGGCAAAATCCAAGATTTCGTGCATGGATAGCCGATTGGGACGGCCAACCTGCTGGATACGCGCTTGTCTTTGGCTACTATTCGACGTGGGCGGGACGCGGATTGTTTCTGGAGGACTTGTTTGTGCGGGAGTCGTTCCGGGGGCGTGGTATCGGAAAGGCCTTGCTAGCCGCGGTGGCGCGCGTTGCGGTCGAGGAACATTGTTACGGAATACACTGGGAAGTGCTCGATTGGAACGAGAAGGCGATTGAGTTATACAAAGTTCTGGGCGCGGAATTTCGCGATCAGTGGCGTCCTGTGCTGCTGACCGGAGAAGCGCTGCATCGGCTGGCGGAGAAAGCGTTGTGACGCCGCGGGTAAGAATTATCGGTGCGGGGTTGGCTGGCTCTGAGGCCGCATGGCAGTGTGCGCGGCGCGGGGTGGAGGTCGAGTTGTTTGAAATGCGTCCCGTGCGGACCACGCCGGCGCATCAGACCGGAGATTTTGCCGAACTCGTGTGCTCGAATTCGCTGAAATCGGACAGTGAGAATACCGCCCCGTGGCTGTTGAAAGAAGAGATGCGGCGGGCCGGTTCGCTGCTTCTTCAGATTGCGCGGGAATGCTCGGTTCCGGCGGGGCATGCTTTGGCCGTCGATCGGGTGACCTTTGCGGCACGAGTTACAGAAGCGATCTCACGCGAGGCGCGGATTGTGGTGCGCCGGGAAGAGGCGACTGCGATTGATGAGGCGAGCGACATTACCATCATAGCGACTGGGCCTCTGACATCAGAAGGGTTGGCCGCCGAGATTGGGCGGCTGAGTGTCGGAACGGAATCAACGGGGGAGCCGGCGAATCCGTCCTCTCGAAACAGTCAGCATGGTCCACATTTGTATTTCTATGATTCGATCAGCCCGATCGTGGAGGCGGACTCGATTGACATGTCGCGTGTGTACATGGCGGCGCGATACGACAAGGGCTCGGCGGACTATATCAACTGTCCGATGAACGCGGAGGAATACGGACAGTTCGTCGACGCGCTGTTGGCGGCTCAGTCGGTTGAGGAGCGCGACTGGGAGAAGCTGAACTATTTCGAGGGCTGTCTGCCCATTGAGGAGATTGCGCGTCGCGGGCGCGATACCTTGCGTTTTGGTCCAATGAAGCCCGTTGGTCTGAAAGATCCTCGGACAGGACGCATGCCATACGCGGTGGTCCAGTTGCGGCAGGAAAATCTGCGGGCGGATTCGTACAACCTGGTGGGATTTCAGAACCATTTGAAGTTTGGCGAGCAGGCGCGCGTGATGCGGATGATTCCGGGCTTAGAGAATGCGCGATTTCTGCGCTATGGGCAGATTCACCGGAATACCTACATCAACGGGCCGACTCTCTTGCGCGAAACGTTGCAGATGAAAGCTCATCCGCGAGTGTTTTTTGCGGGACAAATCTGCGGGGTTGAGGGATACGTAGAATCGATTGCGACCGGTTTGCTGGCCGGGATGCACGCTTCTGCACTGGCCTTGGATAGCGAACCGGAAGCCGCGCCCCGAGGGTCGGGGTTTGGATCGCTTACCCACTATGTGACGCATGCGGACGCGAAGAACTTTCAGCCGGCAAATATCACATTTGACTTGCTGCCTCCGTTGGACAAAAAGATAAGGGATCGCAAGGAGCGGCATCGGGTCCAATGTGAGCTGGCGTTGCGCGATTTCGACGTGTGGCGCAACAAGGTTACCGCAACGCCAGTGGGCCGTTAAAGCATCCAACCGGCTCTTCAGTTCATCTCCTCGGTTCGTCCCGTCCGCATAAGTCCCGGCCAACCGGAATTTAGCCTCTCAGGCCACTACCTCCGTCCGGAAGAGTGAATTTTTGGTGCAACAAAAAGCTTGCCGCATACGTACCTCAAGACAGAGCGAGCCGGGGGCTTACCTTCGTTCCCGGACTGCGTCCAACCAGTTGTCGTGACGGTACGGGATCTCATTTTCGATGTGCTGCGGACGCTGTGGTCCCACAAACTCAGGGCAGTCCTCACTATGTTTGGGATTGCCTGGGGTATAGTCTCGATTGTGCTGATGGTGGCGGCCGGCGAGGGCCTGCGCAAGGGGCAGGAAGAGCAGGCGCGGAACCTGGGCAAGGACGTGATGATCGTCTTCCACGGGCGTACCAGCCTGCAGGCCGGCGGAACGCATGCTGGACGTGTCGTGCACTGGGAAGCTGAGGACGTCCCCGTCGTGCAATCGGAGTCTCCCGATTGCGAGTACGCGCTTCCGGAGTTGGAACAGGACTCGGTGCGCATCCACTCCAATTTCAACAACGCCGCTTTCACGGTAACCGGATCGTATCCGGCGTTTGCATATATTCGCAGCCTCGACGTAGGCACCGGACGCTTCTACGATTGGGACGACATGCGCGAGGCGCGTCGCGTGGCGTTTCTTGGGTCGGACGCTGCGAAGCAATTGTTTCCCGGGCGCAATCCTGTGGGCGACACAGTCTATTTGAACGATTTTCCCTACGCCGTGATTGGAGTGATGGCTAAGAAGAAGCAGGACTCCAGCTACGACGGTTGGGACGTGAACAAAGTCTTCGTGCCGTTTGCGGCGATGCGGCGCGACTTCCCCGACAAACCTCCGGGAACAAATTCGACATTCGATCAATTGCTGGTGACGCCGAAGTCGGTCGGGCAGCACGAGGCTTGCAAGCGTGAAGTGCGCGTGGCTCTCGCGCGCATGCATCGCTACAATCCCAACGACAAGGAAGCCTGCCCCATCTGGGATACGGTTCAGGAGGCGCAGGCCTTCAAGACGATGACCGACGGAATGAAATTCTTCCTGGGGGCGGTGGGGATCGTGACGCTGGTGTTGGGCGGTATCGGGGTGATGAACGTAATGCTGGTGGCGGTGCGGGAACGCACGCGGGAAATTGGCGTGCGTAAAGCGATTGGCGCTCCTGCCGGGACGATCTTGCGGCAGTTCTTTATCGAGGCATTGATCATTGCGTTTCTGAGTGGAGGGATTGGGCTGGGAGTGGCGTTTGGATTTTGTGCCTTGGTAAACATGCTGCCAATGCCCGATTTTTTCGCGGGACTGCTGCCGAGTTGGAGTTCAGGTCTGATCGCGGCTGGACTGCTCGGGGCGATCGCGGTGGGCGCGGCGCTCTATCCGGCGCGAAGAGCAGCGTCGATTGATCCGATTGAGGCCCTGCGGTATGAGGCGGGTGGTTAAACCTTTCAACCACCAAAGGCACGAAGTTTCACGAAGGAATGCTGATTGAAATCATCCTCGAGGCCTGGATTGCGCTGAAGCGCAATGTGACCCGTAGCATGCTCACCATGCTGGGGATTGTCTGGGGCATCGCGACCGTCACGTTGCTGATCGCCTATGGGAACAGCTTTCGCAGTGTCCTGGTGCACGGATTTGACGCCTTCGGAAAGAGCGTCGTGATTGCTTGGCCGGGGCAGACCAGCGAACAGCCCGGCGGACAGAGAGCGGGCAAGAAAGTTCTCCTAGAACAGGCCGATCTGGACATGGTGAGGCAGACGGCTCCGCTAGTGAAGCATGTGTGCCTCGAAACGGTGAGGCGTCCGGGTATTGCCTATGGCGACCGCATGTCGGGGACAGCTCCCGTGCGCGGAGTTTGTCCGGAGTACGGCGAGATGCGGAATGAAGTTCCATCGGAAGGCCGCTGGATCAATGCCGAAGACGAACTGGAGCGGCGGCGCGTAATTTTTCTTGGCGGTCGACTGAAGGAACAACTCTTCAGTGGACGTCCGGCGGTGGGCGAGACGGTGCAGGTAGCGGGAGTGCGCTTCACTGTGATCGGAGTGATGGCGCGGAAGATCCAGCTCAGCAACTACTTCTCCAGCGACGACGACTCCTCATGGATTCCGTACTCGGCGGCCGGCGATTTGTGGAATACCCGCTATGCGGCGGTGATGGTATTCGAGCCCATCGCTCCGCAGTTTGAGAAGAAGGCGATGGCGCAGGTGCTCGCCGCGGTGGCAACGCGGCAGAATTTCTCTCCGACCGATCCGAAGGCATTCCAAATGTTCGGACGAGATGAATTTCGTCCGGTGATTGACGCTCTGACGATCGGGTTGCAAGTGTTGCTGACATTCATTGGGACGTTGACGCTCGGGATCGGCGGCGTAGGCGTGATGAACATTATGCTGGTGTCGGTCGACGAGCGCATTCGCGAGATCGGGTTGCGGCGGGCCTTGGGCGCCCGCAAGCGCCACATCAAGTTGCAATTCCTGGCGGAGACACTGCTGATCATGCTGCTCGGCGGCGCGATTGGCGTGCTGTTGTCGTATGTGATTGCGTGGAGCGTCGGAACTTTACCGCTGATGGGGCCGTTGTTCGAGGACGACTCCGGGCAAGCTGACATTCATCTGCGCATCTCGATGATGACTGTGGTGCTGTCCACTATGGTTCTGCTCGTTGTAGGCGTGATCAGCGGGCTCGTACCCGCCATGCGAGCATCGAAGCTCGACCCGGTGGAAGCGCTGCGATACGAGTAGCCGATGCCGCCCCAACGTTCTTCCCAAGAATTGATTTGCTCTGCACCTCGCTTCTTAGTACCTTGCTGCTGAGGCGTTTCACCCGAGGTGCATATTGCCGATCTCTGCCGTTGACACCATCTCGCTTGCCTTTCAGCACACTAAGCGCCAGCTGGCGCAACCGTTCCGCTTCTGGCAATGGACTCGATTGGCGGTGGTGGGTCTGCTGGCCGGAGAGATGGGCTCGGGAGGCTGCAATGTGCCTGGCAATTTCAAACTCCCGCAGCAGCCCGGGAGCTCACGGCACCTGCTTGATGCGAGGCTCGGTTCGATCGATCCCGCATTGTATGCTGGGCTGATCGCGGTGCTGGTTGTAGCGGGGCTGGTGTTTCTGATCGTCATGATGTACGTCAGCAGCGTGATGCGCTTCATCCTGTTTGACAGCGTTCTGGCGAAAGAGTGCCACGTCCGGCAAGGATGGAGCCGCCGGCAGGTTCCGGGTTGGAGATACTTCTTGTGGCAGTTGGCCTTTATGCTTGCCACGCTGGCGGGGGCGGTGATCCTGCTGGGAATTCCCGCCGCCATTGCCTTTGGGCTGGGCTGGTTCAATGCACCCCGCGAGCATGTCCTGGGATGGGTGTTGGGCGGGATCGTAATGTTTTTCGTGGTCGTTATTTTTTTCGTGACGACGGCTGTGATTCATGTCTTGACCAAAGATTTTGTGGTGCCGCAAATGGCGCTTGAGGGCATCGGCGCCATAGAAGCGTGGCGGCGGCTATGGCCCATGGTACAGGCGGAGAAGGGCGGCTACGCTGTCTACTTGCTGATGAAGATCGTGCTGGCGATTGGGGCGGCGATCGTCATCGGCATAGCCTCGTTGATTCTGGGCTTGATCGTAGCGATACCGGCGGTGGGCTTGGCGATTGTGGCCGTGCTCACGGGAAAAACCG
The DNA here is from genome assembly GCA_035695545.1 of Candidatus Sulfotelmatobacter sp. Taxonomy (GTDB): domain Bacteria; phylum Acidobacteriota; class Terriglobia; order Terriglobales; family Acidobacteriaceae; genus Sulfotelmatobacter. The sequence goes on from DASRRV010000038.1 coordinate 17,211, forward strand.
CCGGGCTGACGTGGAACGTCTTCACCATCACCGTGGCCGTGGTGGTGGGATGTATTCTGCTCGCCTGTTTCATGTACTTGATGGCGTTAATCGCAGTGCCTGCTATCGTGTTCTTTCCGGCCTATGCGATTTACTTCTTTGCACCGCGGTATCGGGCGCTGAGCCTCGTACTCTATCCACGGCCACCAGCGGCTCAGACATTTGGGACTAGTGGCGGGCCTCCGCCGCAAGAACCGCCGCCATTGCCCCTGACTCCACAGACTACTTGAGGGTAACGCTCGGCTCAGGCTGTGTTCAGCACCGTTCAGTTCTTGCCGTGCGGCCACGAGAAACGGCGGCCCACAATGCATTTCACAATGAGATGGTCGGTAGAGCGGGTCGTTCCAACGCCGACGCCGAAGTTGAATTCCCACTGCGGAGCGAAGTCGACGTCGATGGACGGGAAGAACTGCTGCTCCTGGTCTTTCAGTGGATCGAAACCCGTTAGCGGACCATAGGCTGCGTAGTATTCCAGGCCCCCCGCAATCTTCTTGGTGAAATCGTAGCTAACTTTTACGTTGGGAGAGAACTCCACTCCCTTGTTCACGCCCGGCCCGTGAAATGAGCGGTCGAGCGTGGGGTTGAAGCTCAAGTACCACGGGCCGATTCTTTTGTCGATGATCGGGCGGATCTCCCAAGTCCAAGTGTCCGCAGAAAAAGCGGCGCGCTGGTAGCCAATCTCCTGCGAGAGACTCACGCCTACCGGCCAGTGCCATTTTTCGGGAACGCGCACCCGCGGGCGGATGTGATCGCCCACCCACTGCCATCCACCGTCGGGCTGAATGCTCGAAAAAACGTAGAAGCCCACTTCAGACCAGTCGTTGATCCCCTGCGTCAGTTCGAGCGTTTCGTGCATGGCGTGGTTCGTGGGGAGAACCCCGTCCTCCACCGTCTTGCTGCCATCGACGGTAAAGTTGGAATGAAGCTCAACCATCGTGGAGCGCGGAGCGACGGTCTCTGCGCCATAGACCTGAATTTCGTAGTTGTCCTGGGCGCAGGCAAACGAAGCGAAAACGGCTGTAGAAAGGATTGCCAGAGCGAAGATTGCCAAAAAGATGGATCGCGATGAACGGCTCATAGGTCTGATAAGCGCAGCCGCTTCATCGCGACCGTCTCTTCCATCTTGCACGGACGCGGCGTGAAGACGCAAATGGTGCTGCTACTTGCGTTGCCATTCCTCGTCCCTCCCCTCCGCGAAATGACAACGAGTCGCGGGGAACTCTTGCAGGCAGCGAGGTGTCTGATGTTGCAGACACCGCGCGTGCCTGAGAGGAGCAACTTCTATGTCGTTCTCAATGGCAGGCGGAGGTCCGTCCGGTCCACAGCTCAACGTCACCCCTCTGATTGACGTTCTTCTGACACTGATCGTCGTGTTCATGGTTGTCGTTTCGATGGACAAGCAATACCAGGAACGAACCCAGATTCCGCAACCCGATCAGAAGCAGAACTCGGCGGTCACACCGCCACGCACGGTTGTAATTCAGGTCATCTGGACGACCAAAGATCAGCCGCCAATCGTGAAGATTAATCGTGAAGATGTGCGCTGGCAGGATCTGGAGTGGAAGCTCACGGAGATTTACTTAAAGCGCGTGGAGAAAGTTGCATTCGTGCGCGGTGATGCCGACGTGGACTTTCAGTACGTTGCAGATGTGATTGACCTGGCGCATCACGCCGGAGTGCAGCGGGTGGGACTGCTGACGAAGGATCGGTTGGTGGAGGGAGAGTAGGCGGGCGTTCCCGCGAGCGCATACGGGACCTTACGGCAGTCATCTTTAATCGTGCTTCCGGCGTGGTGAAATGAGTACGTAGGCTCGGTGCAACAATGCTGCAGAAAAGCCGCAGATCGCCGAAGCTCTTCAGTGACTTCAATCCGCTTTCGTTCGCGAGCGTGATGGCGATTGTGATGTTCGTTGTGCTAGTCAGGTTCATGACTGCGCCCACGCCCCATTTTGCGATAGCAGCGGACGTATCAAAAGCGCAGCACCCGGTCTCTGTGCCTAATGCCCTGCGCGAAGACGCGATGAAGGTCACCATTACGCGCGACGGCATGATCTTCTTTGATGCCGACCGCGCTTCACCAGAAGACCTGCCGAGAAGATTCAGGAACGCTTGAAAGATTATTCCGTTGGCGAGCGGTTTACACTTGGGCGGACATCCGTGCTCGTTGGAGCACGGTAACGCCCGCTCTCGATGGCATTCGTTCAGCCGGCATTGTGCGGGTCACGTTTCTGGTTCGATGAACACAAATCCGAGAGCCGAGGCAGGTAGTATCTTATTCCCTCGCCTTATTCTTGATCCAAATCGGCGTGCCTACAAACCCGAAGGCTTCGCGGATCTGGTTCTCCAGAAAGCGCTGGTAGGAGAAGTGCAGTTTCACGGCGCGGTTTGTGAAGAGAACGAAGGTGGGCGGGGCGACTGAAGCTTGCGTCATGTAGAGAATCTTCACTCGCTGGCGCATGGGGACGGAGGCTCGTTCGAAATCCACGCGCTCAATGAAGCGGTTCATCTGCGAGGTAGTGACGCGCTTGCGGCGTTCGGTGGCGACCTCTTCCAGTAGCGGGAAGATCTTCTCGGTGCCTTTGCCGCTCTGGGCGGAGATGAAGACGATGGGCGCGTAGTTCAGGAACTTTAGCTCGTAGCGCAAGCGTTGCTCATAGGCGTCGCGATCGCCAGGGCGCTTCGACTCGCGCATGCGTTCCGCTTTCGTCGGACGCGCCGGCTTCTGCTTGCCGCTGATTACGAGATCCCATTTGTTCACGATGATGATGATGGAGCGTCCGCTCTCGTGGGCGAGTCCCGCGATGGAAGCGTCAAGCTGGCTGACGCCTTCGGTGGCATCGATGACGAGCAGGGCGATGTCAGCGCCTTCGAGATGCTTGCGCGCCATGACCACCGACAACTTCTCGGCCATGAGGTGCGTCTTGCCTTTGCGACGGATGCCCGCAGTGTCGATAAAGCGGAAGCGGCGTCCGTTGTGCTCGACGATTTCATCGACAGCGTCGCGCGTAGTGCCCGGGATTGGCGAGACGATCGCGCGGTCAGAAGCAGTGAGGCAGTTCAGCAGCGTTGATTTGCCGACGTTAGGATGGCCGATGATGGCGACCTTGGTTTCGTGGGCATCCGCAGCCGCGGGACTCTCCGAGGTGATTGCCCCCGCCTGAGAGTCGCTGGACTTGGACTCCACTGTATCCTCTGCGCGGTCTGGGGTGAGGTTTTGCGCCGGAAGAGCTATCACAACCGCGTCGAGCAGATCATCGATACCACGCCCGTGCTCAGCAGAAATGGAGAACATCTGCTTGATGCCCAGTCGATGAAAATCATTGATCAGCGACGATTGCTTCTCGCTATCCACTTTGTTGACCGCAACGAACAGAGGCCGGTTCGCTTTGCGTAGCAGGCGCACGAGTTCGAGGTCGGGGCCAGCGAGCTCGCTGCGCCCGTCGACGACCATAATGATGGCGGCAGCCTCATCCAGCGCGACGCGGGCTTGGCGGTAGATCTCGGACGGAATCAGATCCTTCTCTTCGGGCAAGATGCCGCCGGTGTCAACGATGCGCAGGCGCCGGCCTTCCCACTCGGCGTCTCCATAGAGACGGTCGCGAGTGATGCCGGGCTCGTCTCCCACAATGGCGCGACGCGAACCGACGATCCGGTTAAACAGCGTGGACTTGCCTACATTAGGGCGCCCGACGATGGCAATCGTGGGAACTCCAGCAGCGGTGGTGGCGAGCGTGTTTGTCGAGTTGTACGTGGGCTGGGTCAAAAGAGTTAGTGCACCGGCCGACGCCTCGTCCGCCCGGTCAGGTCAAAACACCCGACTGTAACGACGATGCAAAATGCCCGGAATGGCTATTATAGAGACTCCTGTGGCTTTAAGCTCCCAGCCCGCGTCTTCCGGCTCGCCGAACCGTTCCGCGCCGAGCGGCAAGGATGCATCGCTTTACCAATTCTTCGCTCCCGGCGGAGTGCTTTCGCGCACCCATCCGGCGTATGAATTCCGCCGAGGGCAACTGCAAATGGCGCAGGCCGTCGAACAGGCGCTGGAAGAAAAGCGGCACTTGATCGTCGAAGCGGGGACCGGTACCGGCAAGACGCTGGCCTACCTGATGCCGGTGACCCGCTCGGGAAAGCGCGTCATCATCTCCACCGGTACAAAGAACCTGCAGGAACAACTTTTCTACAAAGATGTCCCTTTTCTGGAGCAAGCTCTGTACGGAGATCCGGCTTCCAGTTCGCGGCTGTCGGTCTGTTACATGAAGGGCCGCAACAATTACTTGTGCCGCAAGAAGCTCTACGATTTGACCGATCAGCCCGTACTCAGCGGTCTCGACGAGATCGAGCAGTACCGTGCGATCGCGGCGTGGGAGAAAACCACCAGGACTGGCGACCGAGCCGAATTGGCGGAACTACCCGAAGCCAGTCTTCTTTGGCACAAACTGGACGCGCGCGCCGACGCTTGCATTGGCCAGAAATGCAGCGAGTGGGAGAAGTGCTTCATCACCGAAATGCGGCGCAAGGCGATGGAAAGCGACATCATCATCGTCAACCACCACCTGTTTTTCGCTGACCTATCGATCAAGCAACAAGCCGAATACGCGCCGGATGCCGGCATTCTGCCGGAGGTAGGCGCAGTCATCTTCGACGAAGCCCACGAACTAGAGGATGTGGCCGGCAGCTACTTTGGCGTGTCCGTCAGCAATGGACGGG
>DASRRV010000039.1:0-4576 GCA_035695545.1 Candidatus Sulfotelmatobacter sp.
GCTGGATTGCCCGTCCGGCTTGCGGCTCGCAATACCGAATCCGCGGAGGTGCTGCGCAGATCGGGCCTGCGAGTGTCCGGCATCGGAGGAGAGGTGGAGGCAGGCACTATCGACGTTGCCGCACTTGAGGACTACGGGAAAGGAAACCAATTTGACCTGATCCTGCTTGCCACCAAGGCGCAGCACGCGCTGGAGGTCGCGCCCCAGGTGGTGGGCCTACTCGCCCCCGAAGGGGTCATATTGCCTATACAGAATGGCGGAGTTGCCAGGGCACTCGCGAATCGTCTGGGCGAAGATAAGATCCTTGGTGGATTTTCAAATCTTGGTGCCACGATGGTAGAACCCGGCGTCTACGAGCAGAAGAATGCAGGGCATCTACTGATAGGCGAACTTGCTGGTGGTGTCAGTGAGCGCGTCGAGCGGGTTGCGCGCGCCCTAGGTCGAGCGATTGAGGTTAAGGTATCTTCAAACCTGACTGGTGCCATCTGGTCGAAACTCCTGATCAATTGCTCGGTTACAACCCTCGGCGCGCTCTGTTCGCAAACCATGCGTCAGTACATGGAGACGGAGGCAGGCAAGAAGGTCTTCCGACGGACGTACGAGGAAGCGTTATCTGTGGCACTTGCGATTGGCACTCGGCTGGAGCGTCTGGCCGTGGACCCGATTCCTCCCGGATGGCCGAGCAATTTTGCCGCAGAGGAACACTATGAGTCGTGGGTCGAGGCAATAATTGCTTTTTATGGGGATGTCAAACCCTCGATGCTCCAGGACTTCGAGCGTGGCCGGAAGACTGAGGTCGACTTCATCAACGGCTATGTGGTGACGTTAGGCCACGCGTCCGGAGTGCCGGTACATATGAACGCCACAATTACAGACCTTGTACACCAGATCGAACGTGGAGTTCTCCAGCCGACACGAGAACGGATGAACGAGCTAGCTGATCAAACCTGTGAACGGACCCGTGGCAACAGTATTTGACGGCCAACTCTGACCGCTTGTCCCATTTTGGACGCCGCATGTCACTTTTCCTGCAAACACTGGTTCTCCGCGGCATATTGTCCCGTGAGCAGGCGCATCGCCAAGAACACATGAGGGGTAAAAACGCCGCGTTGAGACCTGCATTCGGCGTTACTAGCAGCACGAGTCATTTAGTGACATAGAGGAGTTCTACATGGAGAAGATTCTGATTCAGTACGCAGTGTGCGCGCTTGCGGTCGCTTTGATGGTGCCGTTGGCGGGGGCGCAGTCGCAGCCGGCAGGATTGCAGGCCGCCTTCGCAAAAGATGCCGGAACGCTTTCCGACAAATTCACCGGACTCGCGCGCGTTATGTCGGGCAAGTACGACTGGAAGCCCGCCCAGGGCGTTCGCTCCGTCGCCGACGTCTTCAACCTGATCGTTAAAGAGAACGGCCTGCTCGCCGGCGTGCTTTCGGGCACGCCGAATAAGGGGGCACCGCCCGCGCCCATCACCGATCCGGAGAAAATGCAGGAAGCCCTGAAGGCTTCTTACGTCAATCTGCAAAAAGCGATTACGGCACTTTCCGACAACGACCTGCAGGCGCCGGTGAAATTGTTCGGAAGAGACTGGACGAAGCAGGACGCGCTGATGCACATTCTCGAAGATCAACACGAGCATCTGGGGCAGTCGATCGCGTACGCGCGCAGCAACGGCGTGGTTCCGCCCTGGTCCAAGTAAGAGCGCCGATCGCCTCGAACACTGGCAGGTGTGCAAAATTGATGTGCAGTGGAAGATCTTGTCCGTCGCCTGGACGATCGATTGATAATCACAGCCTTGCATCAGGATATTGCTAGCCGGGTAGATATATCACAAGAGGTGAAGAGAAAATGACTAAGACTATTATCTTATCCATATGTCTGGCAGCTGCCGCACTTTCGATTGGAGCACGTGCCGAGGATGAGCGCCAGTACACGGAGGGCCCGGTCACTTTCGTTCAAGAAATAGCAGTGGAGTACGGGCATTTTGAAGAGTACATCGCTTGGCTAAATTCAACATGGAAGCCAACCATGGAAGCCACGATGAAAGCTGGGATAATCATCGATTACAAGGTTTTCAGCGCCACTCCACAATCACCGGATCACCCCAGTATCATTCTATGGATCACTTATAAAAACATGGCGGCTTTAGATAGAGGTGTCGAGGAAGAAGCAATCGCCAAGAAAGTAATCGGTAGCACCGAGGTTCAGAACAAGGCCAGAGTGGGCCGCAATGAATACAGAAAAGTTCTGCGCAGAGAATATATTCGTGAACTTATTTTAAAGTGAAATTGTTATACATGTTGAAAGAACGCACTCCAATTATTTATAGAGTTCGCATAGCGCGCTCGGTATGGTCTGCCAGCAAACTTCTTACGCATAATCACTGGAGTTAAAAACACGTGCATCTCCCGTACTGGGGCAGTCGATCGCGTACGCGCGCAGCAACGGCGTGGTTCGCCCTGGTCTAAGTAGGAATGCCGCGCGGCGGAACACTCAGTTCGCGTCGTCTAGCAAGGAGTATCGATGACATTCAATTTCTGGAAATTCAAAGGCGGGAAATCCAAGAGATACAGTGTTTGCGCCATTGCGCTGCTTTCTTTCACGGCCGGATCGCTCATTACTGCCCGCTTTGCTCACATTGACCACGTGAGGGCCAACAGCAATCGCGTCTTCGAGCTTCGCATTTATCACACTGTACCGGGCAAATTGCCGGCACTGGAATCGCGGTTTCAAGACATCTATTCAAAGCTGTTAGCCAAACACGATCTGCAGGTCGTGGGTTACTGGGTACCTGAGGGGGCAGCCGATTGGGACAACACATTCGTCTACGTCGTGGCTCATTCCAGCCGGGAGGAAGCAAAAAAGAACTGGGACGCGATGCTGGCCGACCCGGAGGTTCAGGAGGCAATCAAATCCGAGCAGGCCAACAAGCTGGTGGAAAAGATAGACCGAACGTACATGCGGTCCACGGTTTTTTCGCCGATGAAGTAGTGTCGCAACCCGCAGAGAAGAGTAAGAAATGCCAGGTCGTTCCACTGATTAGGTTTTTCGACAGAAAAGGATCCTACCGGAAACAGTCTATGAAAATCCGTTTTTTGGCTTCACCTATAGTTGCTGCATTCTTTGTGTTGAACTGCTGGGCGCAAAATGCGCCCGCGAGCACTCCGTCACCTAACTCCTTTCTGGAGCGTTTAACCACCCTTACCGATTCAGACTCGAGACCATGGACGGCAGAACAGTTTGCAACCATGGGGCGCATCCGCGATGCGGCGATGACCGACCCGAATGCATATAACATGCTTGCGCACCTCACGGACAATATAGGTCCGCGACTCAGTGGTTCGCCGCAGGCTGAGGCCGCTGTCGAATGGGTCGCTGCCAAGATGCGGGAGATGGGGACGAGCGTCACGCTGGAAAAAACAACTGTTCCTCATTGGGTGCGAGGAAAGGAAGACGCAGTCTTAACCGTGTGGCCGGGAATGCCGCCGGGGACAACACAGAAGATCGTTGTCACAGCACTGGGAAACTCCGTGCCAACCTCGGCGGATGGTCTTACTGCAAATGTGATTGTCGTAAGTTCGTTTGCAGAATTGAGGAGCTTGCCCGTTGATGAAATCAAGGGAAAGATCGTCCTGTTCAACAGGCCTTTCGATAAAGAATTAACTGCGCAGGGGTTTGGTCTCGATGCATATGGGCAAAACATAGCTTATCGTGGCATCGGCCCGTCATTTGGCGCGTCGCTTGGAGCAGCGGCTGTCCTGGTTCGCTCACTGGGCAGCGCAGACTTTCGACTTCCGCACACAGGTTTGACTTTGTACGGCGAAGGCGTCGACAAGGTTCCCGCAGCTGCAATTACCGCTGAGGATGCAGATCTGTTGGCGCGACTCTCAAAACAAGGACCGGTTACGATGCGCCTCACTCTTACGCCGAAAACTCTTCCTCCCGTAAGCAGCTACAACGTAATCGCGGATTGGAAGGGTTCGGAACACCCCGAAGAGGTTGTATTGGTCTCCGGACATCTGGATTCATGGGATCTTGGAACAGGTGCAATCGATGATGGCGCCGGGGTGGCTATTTCAATGCAGACGATCCATTTGTTGCAGTCACTGAACATCCATCCGAAACGCACAATCCGTTTTGTCGCCTGGATGAATGAGGAGTTCGGCGTCAGTGGCGCGACAACATATCTCCAGGAACATTCCAGCGAACTCGCTCATCACGCAGCGGCGCTGGAAAGTGACTTAGGGTGCGACCATCCAACAGGCCTCACATTCTTTGGCGCGCCTGAGGTTGCCAGATATCTCACGCCCGTTGCCAACGCATTGGCACCGATTGGAGCAAGCGTTCTCACTCGATCTAACGAGGTAACTGCGGAGGATATCGCAGGTATGGTCCAGCTAGGCGTTCCCGGTCTCACGCCCTCGCAGGATTCGCGGTTCTACTTTAACTATCATCATTCCGCAGCGGACACTCTTGATAAGGTTAATGTGCAGCAATTGAATGAGAATGCAGCGGTGATAGCTGTGACGGCATATGCGCTTGCTGATGCGTCGGAAGCAATACCTCGGAGGAAATAGAT
>DASRRV010000040.1:0-3711 GCA_035695545.1 Candidatus Sulfotelmatobacter sp.
TTCTTTTCGGTATCGATAAACAAATCGGACCGCCAAAGCTTCTTGACGATCTCCTCGCGTGACACCATCTGCTCGCGCCGCCCAAGCAAAAATATCAACAATTCCATGGGCTTTTTCTCGAGCTTGATCCGCCGCCCGGACCGCCGAAGCTCGTAGCGTCCCAAGTCGACTTCCACTTCGCCTGCAACCCGTCTTGAAACCCGCATGGAGACTCTAGTCTAAGGATCACTATCCAATAGAAGTCAAGGATTATACGACGATATATAAAAGATATCCAAAACCTATACCCGCTGCATTGCAATGTCCCCCAGTTCACGCGATGATCCCCCATCGAGAGTTGCAAAGGAGAGACGTCATGAAGCGAACATTGCTGATCACCGTCGCAGTCGTTGGAATGTTGTGCCTCGCAGGCCCACTCTTCACGATTGCCGCACATCCCGCCTCTCACGACAAGAACGCATTCACCCCAGACACAATTCCGTGGGGTCCACCGCCCCCCTTCATTGCTCCGGGAGCGCAGCTCGCCGTGATCGAAGGTAATCCGGGTGCCTCCACCGGTGACTACACCGTGCGCTTGAAAATGCCAGACGGTTACCGGATTGCGCCTCACTGGCATCCCTCGCGCGAAAACGTCACGGTCATCTCCGGCACGTTCAAGGTTGGGATGGGGGATACCTTCGACACGAACAAGATGGGATCATTCCCCGCCGGCAGCTTCGCCTATCTCGACCCTGACATGCACCACTACGCGATGGCCTCGGGCGAGGTCATTGTTCAAGTTCACGGAAACGCACCCTTGCAGTTTAACTATGTCAATGCTGGGGACGACCCGAGCAAAAAGTAGATTCCCGCCCATCGCTCGGCGGCAAGAATAGCAGCTTCGGATGATGGCCTCCTGGCAGCGACGCCCACGGCAATGAGCGACAGAGCCGGCGCGCGTTGTTGTCTCGCAAAGAAAAACGAATCGCACAATCACAAGCCGGAATTGTGCCGGCGGGCCCGGCAATCTTTTCGGCTTCATCTTCTAGGACCCAAATACTTCATCGACAGGAGTTAACTGAATGACGCGAAAAAGAAAAATCTCAATCGGCATAGTGATAGCTCTGATGACCGTTCTGACTGGTACGGCCCTGGCACTATCGAGCATATCCTTCAGCACCGGAACCGTTGCGAGTTATGACTTTGGCGGCTTCGGTCCCGGCTTTCCGGTTCCCGCCACCATACAGATCCAGAAATTCACGCTGAAACCCGGCGAAACCATACCGTGGCATTTCCATAAGGGAGTGAGCTATGTCATTCTCTCGCGCGGCACTCTGACGGAGCAGCACCTGGTCGGGCCCGCCCAGTGTGAGTCGGAGGAATTGACGGCCGGCAGCGCCTTCGTCGAGTCACCCGGTCAGGTGCATAGCGTTACCAACGCAGGCCCCGATGACGCCGTGATTTCGTGGACAACGATATTTCCCAAAAGCGATGGGATCGTCCAGTTCAACCCTGAGTTCAAATCCGGAGGCATCTATCTGGTGACGGCACCGAATTGCAAATGAAATCGTTTTATCGGCTATGTGCCGCTTATTGCGGCACAAGCCGCTGATTCGGGAGGTTCACGGCGACAGTATCTAGGCTGCACTGCTCGACAAGAACGAATAGGTCCCCCGATGACAGATCGACGCGAGTGACGCGCGCAGACGAAACCCCTCGTACCCGCCAGTTGTTGCAAGGCGTCACGTGAACCGTCGTATTCGCGCTGTACCCATCATTGGCGCGGTATCCCACGAGTGCGAAGCGCAGTTAAGTAACGGCATAAATACTGATAAACGATAGGACCCTATCAGGGCTGCCCCGGCCGAGACGTGCGGGGGCAGCCCTGAAGTGTTTTCCGGGGCAGTTTTGATAGGGCCGTTTGAAGGAAGACGCTGGTGTGGCGGCTGCGGCCGGGCTATGGGATTTGGATCGAAGCGAGCCGGTTCTGGGGTGGATTGATGCAGGTGCCGAGGAGTTGCGTGATGTAAATGGATCTCCGGTAGCCAGCGCTGGATCTGGGTGGAAGAGGGTGGCGCGATGCGGAATCAGGCCTGGGCGGCTGGAGTGAGCGTGGTTCTGCGTTGGGTCTGTGAAGACCGCTGACGTCGAGACCGATCTGGAGGGAGCCGCTCATGCCGTATCAGGAGCTGTCGATGTGGCTAGTTGCAGTTGCCGGTTCGGCGCAGTTGCGCGGGAGGAGTTGTAAGCCGGTCATGCGTTCGATGACCAGCATCGGCCCGGAGCAGTGCGGGCAGAGTAGCTGACTGCTCTGCGGAGGCTGTTCGGGTGACGAGATGAAGTTCAGCAGCGCACGGCAGCGTGCGAGCGAAGCGGCGCGTCTGCGGTTGGCGAAGAGGCCGAAGTGGCGGATGCGGACCAGCCCCCTTGGGAGGACGTGGATAAGGAATCGTCGCAGGAACTCATCGGTGGAGACGGTCATGACCTTCTGCTTACCGCCATGGGCATAGTCCTTCCAGCGGAAGGAGACGCGACCATCGTTGGAGGCTACGAGACGATGGTTGGAGATGGCGACACGATGCGTATAGCGGGCCAGGTAGTGCAGGACATGCTCTGCACCACCAAACGGTGGCTTGGCATAGACGACCCACTCGTTGGTATAAAGCTGTCGCAGAAACTGCAGGAAGGGCTCCGGATCGCTCAGTGGATGGAGAGAGCCATGAAACTCGAGCTTGTTCTGGGCTAAGAGTTGCCTGAGTCCAGCGATGAACTTGCCACGGAAGACGCGGCTCAGGATGCGGATCGGCAGGAAGAATCGCGGTGATGCAGCAACCCAGCGGGATCCATCGAGGGCGAGACCCCCGCCCGGCACGACGCAATGCACATGAGGATGGTGCTGGAGGTTCTGTCCCCAGGTATGCAGCACGCTGAGCAGGCCAATATCAGCGCCAAGGTGCTTCGGGGTGCGAGCGACTTCAAGCAGCGTCGCAGCACTCGTGCGGAAGAGGAGATCGTAGAGCAGCCGCTTGTTCTGAAGCACAAGGCTGGAGAGCTCATGCGGCAGGGTGAACACGACGTGGAAGTACGGAACGGGCAACAACTCGGCGGACCGAGCGGCGAGCCACTTGGCGCGTGCGTTGCCCTGACACTTGGGACAGTGCCGATTGCGGCACGAGTTATACGAGATGGCCTGATGTCCGCAGCCCGGGCACTGATCGCGATGGCCGCCGAGCGCCGCAGTGCGGCAGCGGACGATAGCGTCCATCACCTTGCGGTGCTGGAGAGCGAGATGCGATCCGTATCGTTCCCGGAAGCTGCTGCCCGATGCACGGAGGATGTCGGCCACCTCAAGGGTGGGCCGGTTCATCGCTTCGCGCGTCTCCTCGAGTGCCTCGCTGCGTTCGTGTCAGCTACGTCAATCGCTTCGAGCGGACTGGCGACAGCCTGAAGATGGCGGCGAGACAAGTGCAGGTAGACGGTCGTGTCGGCAAGCTTGGCGTGGCCAAGCAACATCTGGATGGTGCGCAGATCGGCACGAGCTTCGAGAAGGTGAGTTGCGAAGCTGTGTCGCAGCGTGTGCGGCGATACCCGCTTATTAATGACGGCGGCCTTCGCTGCGTTCGAAACGGCCGTCCAGACCACCTTCTCCGTGATCGGCACGTCCGCTCGCCAGTTGTTCTCCATGCCAGGAAACAGGTAGGTCTTCGGCTTCATCCAGCGCCAGTACTGCCG
>DASRRV010000041.1:0-5053 GCA_035695545.1 Candidatus Sulfotelmatobacter sp.
TTTCCGTCCGGAGAGTATTGAGCGTCCCACTGTGCCCGCGAGGAAGGGATGAGTTCTACGGCCGCAGATTCTGGCTGGAGCAGGTCTCGACGCCAAACATTTGAATTGGTGAAACGAGAGCTGTAGGCAAGCTTGTTTCCCTTAGACGAAACTGTGGGCAGCATTGCACTTCCTGCGAAGGCAAGCTGTTTCGGCAACCCATTCTCAACAGTAACTTCACCGAGTTCATAGGGGAGCCTACTTCCGAGAGAATTAAGGGAATAAATTAGTTTATTGTCGTCAGCAGACCACGTTAACCCATTTGGAAAAGCCCGAAATGATGAAATCGTTTTCGGCTGACCACCCCGCATTGGTAAGGAATACAGAACGGCGTCGTACGCCGCTCGCAAACACCAGTATGCGAGGTACTCGCCGTTGTGGGAGAACGCTGGCACACCTTCGCCAATACATGTTGGATTGATCGGAGTCTGCCTGGCCTCCAGTGTTTCCGTTGACAGGAGATACCTCCCTATGACGTCCTCTTCCTTTTCTGGCAAAACGTCAGCGAGGGCGAGCCACTTGCCGTCGGGCGACCAACTGATAGTGGAGAAGCTAGTCCAACCCCCAGGCAATCGGGTGGAGCGTAATTTTCGCTCAGGGCCGCCAAGGGCGGGGACAACATAAATTCCGGTGTCGGCGCCATCTATGCGGTGAAACGCGATCTGCGTGCCGTCGGGAGACCATGTCGAACTGATCCATTCCGATGGATGTTGCGTAAGGCGGAGAAGAGTTTCGCTCCCGAGAGCCTTCACATATAGGTCGAACCCCATGGTCCTATGTGCTGGATCGCCATTCCATGCGAAGGCGATTCTAGACCCATCCGGAGAGAAAGCCGGGGAGATCGCCCGTCCGGGCAGCGCCGTAAACGGAACAGCAGTCAAGGCCGCTTGCTCATTCGGACGCTGTTGCCGCCGCCATCGATACGCGACTAAGGTTGCAAGCGCAACGACCGAGATAGCGAGAACGCACGCGGCGACCTTCCACCAGCTTTGACGAGAACGCCAGGCGCGATCCGGTTCGACCCCGACCAGCGGCTCTACTACAGACTCCACAATTGGCTCTACGGGTCGCCCCAATTCACCGATGAATCGATACCCGCGGCGCGGCAGCGTCTCGACAAATCGAGGGTTCGCCGCAGAGTCACCCAGAACTTCCCGAATTTTGTTTATCGCGGTATTTAGATTATGGTCGACGTCGACGAAGGTGTCGGGCCATAGGCGCTTCTGCAGTTCTTCGCGCGTGATAACTTGTCCTGGTTGTTCCAGCAAAATCGCCAGAACCTGAAACGGCTGCCCACCCAGCTTTAATTTCACGCCACCTTTGCGCAGCTCGCCGGAACGCAAATCGGCCTCGAATGTGGAAAACCGCACTACTCCCGCGTCGATGGACCTGGACGCCACGGTAGGCTACCTCAACATCTAAGTAGCGATAGTCTAACATCGGATTTAGGCGGAGCCGGAACGAATTGCTTCCCCCGCCTAAGTTCCGCATCCGCAATCACTTCCGCGGTGACATTCTTACGACCCAGCATGCATTGAGATACCAAATTCCCGATCGCAAAGTCGCCCTCGCGGTACGGAGGCAACATGCGACAACCATCCATCGATCGGCTCCCGGCAAGAACTAAAATTGCGTCGCAGACCCAGCGATTCATTCTTCGCTTCGGAATCGCATGGGCTTCGATGGCTTTCTGGATTTTCGCGTTTCCGATTCACGCTCGATGCCAGTCTCGACCAGCAGCCACAATTACGGTTCTGGTCTACAACTATGCTCGCGTCTCGGAGACAACCCTCGTCGCAGCCGAACATGAAGCAAACCGGATTGTAGGGATCGCTGGCGCGCGTGTGGACTGGATTGAATGTCAGACCCCGTTGCCGGAAGCTGATCCGAAGGATCTCTGCCGACGAGGCTGGACGGCGCAAATTCCAGGTCTTCGCCTCATCCGAGGATCGAATAACCATCAAAACGCCGAATTTGCTTCCACTGCGATTCCCGTTCTCATCACCCTTTACTACGAACACGTCGTTCGCCGCGCGTACCGCGAACACGCTGACGCGGGAGTTCCACGGTTTCTAGGTTGCATCATGGCACACGAACTAGGCCACATCCTTCTCTCGAACCCGGTGCATTCAGCTACCGGCATCATGCAGCCGGAGTGGGGACATCCCCAGTTTCATCAGGCTATGACCGGCAACTTGCTCTTTACCGGCCCACAAGCAGCCCGTATTCGGGCACAAGCCTATTTGCTCGCGAGCCTTCGATCCAACGCTGATGCTGGGTTGCTGCCATCTACACCCTAGGGCCGTACATCACCCCCCAAATCAAAACCTGAAAAGCCTGGTAAGTTCGTTTGAACGTAGCCGCCCGTGCGGCGGACGCTTCGCGTGAGGTAATGGATCGGTGATTGCCTAGCGGCAGAGATAAATTTGGGTCACAAGGAGGTCCCTGTGACCCATCTACGAAAAATGATGCTGGACGAACTCCAGCGTCGTAATTACGCTCAACATACCATACGCAGTTACGTCCGCACAGTCGAAGATTTTGCTCGGCGCTTCAACAGTTCTCCAGATCGCCTAGGTCCTCGGCACGTTCGCGAATACCAAGCCGAACTGTTCCAAAAGCAAAAGTTGTCGCCAGGCACCGTCGCGATCCGTCTGGCGGCCTTGCGGTTCTTCTACATCAAGACACTCAAGAAGAGCTGGAGCATCGCCGAAACTCCCTATCCGAAAAAGTCCCACCATCTCCCCACCATCCTCAGCCAAGAAGAAGTTGCGCAACTCATCGATGCGGCCAGTACTCCTTTTCATCGCATTCTGTTGATGGCGCTCTACGCTACCGGGGCACGGAATGCCGAGTTGACGCACCTCAAATTCTGCGATGTCGACAGCAAGCGCATGGTGATTCACATCCAAGGCGGCAAGGGACGCAAAGACCGCGATGTGATACTCAGTTCCAAGTTGCTCAAAGAACTCCGTGAACACTGGCATCGTTTACGGCGAAAACCCAAGGTCTGGCTCTTCCCGGGCAACCATGACCATAGCAGTGATCAGCCGATCGATACGAAAACAGTCTGGCATGCCTGTCAGCAAGCGGCTCAGCGCGCGGGCCTCCAAAAGGCAGTTCATCCTCATACTCTGCGTCACTGTTTCGCAACTCATCTTCTTGAAGCGGGCGCCGATTTGCGCACCATTCAGATCCTGCTAGGCCATCACGACCTGAAAGAAACTACGGTCTACTTGCATCTCTCCCAACGTCACCTGCATGCGACACCGAGTCCTCTGGACTCACTAAAACTGAAAGACCAGTCACCGCAGGAAGAGTAGATGAGCCGGCCACCTCTCGAGGTGGCCGATCTCATCCGCGCCGCGGGAGCTCTGTTCCTCGAACGAAACCGCCAGTGGATTCGTTGGCCGCACGTCAAAGTGCTGCTGGCCATTGCGCGGTGTCGTACTGCTGCACTCGGCGGGCATCTCGACCAGTGCACCCGCTGCGGGCATCGTGCCACCATCTCGTATAACAGCTGTCGCAATCGCCATTGCCCGAAGTGCCAGATCGCCACTCGGGAACGATGGATTGCCTCGCGTCGACGAGAACTTCTCCCGACGCGCTACCTGCACGTGGTCTTCACTCTACCCCACCGGTTGGCGCCACTCGTCCTGCAGAACAAGAAGATCCTCTACGATCTCCTGTTTCGCAGCAGTGCAGAAACCCTTCTGGAAGTCGCGTGCGATCCGCGGCTTCTCGGTGCAGAGATTGGCTTCTTCAGTGTGTTGCACACCTGGAGTCAAAAGCTCGGCTTTCATCCTCATGTCCATTGCGTCATTCCCGCCGGCGGCCTCTCGCTCGATCGCAGGCAGTGGATTCGCTCCCGAGATAATTACTTTCTTCCTAAAGAGGTGCTGCGTAGGGTCTTCCGCGGCAAGTTCGTCGAAGCGCTCAAACAAGCCTTTCAGAACGGTCACCTCAACTTCCCCGGAGACCTGAAACTCCTCGCCGAGCCCAAGATCTTCGCTGCCTGGCTACGGCCCCTTTATCGACAAGACTGGGTGCTCTACTTGAAGCGTCCGTTCGGTGGTCCCGAACACGTACTGCAATATCTGGGTCGCTACACCCATCGGGTGGCCATCTCCAATCACCGCCTGGTTGCCTTCAGCAATGGCCAAGTCACTTTTCGTTGGCGCGATTCCGCTGCTCACCATGAACAGAAGTTGCTGACTCTCTCGCTCGATGAGTTCTTGCGCCGTTTCCTGTTGCACTTGCTCCCGAAAGGCTTCGTGCGCATTCGCAACTTTGGCTTCCTGGCCAACCGCAAGCGTGCCACTCTGCTCCCGCTTTGCTTTCACTTGCTCGGTACCATACAAGAACCGCCAGCCCAAACAAGCGCTTCCTCCACCGGAGACTCTCCCGATCTCTATCGCTGCCCCAAGTGTGGTGGGCCGATGAAGGTCATCCAAAGACTTACTGCTGCAGAAATCCAACTTCGTTCTCCACCCATGGTCACTGCCGCGGCATGAAACATCTTTCTCCAACTCAGAACTCCCGCAGGTCACGGCACGCTCCTTACCGGTGTGCCTTGAGGTTGAACCAATCGCTCTTTGCAAATTGTCCAACCACGCTTTTCGAGAAACTTTGTCGAGTTAGCCAGCTGCTAGGCCCACAACCTCTTGTGCTGCGCTCTAGCGCACGGTCTTCGCACACCGGTACACCGCTCTTTCCCACCATTGAATTTCCATAGGACCCGCGTCCGCCGCAACCACGGGCGGCTACGTTCAAACGGCTTTATCGAACGCGCGCGGAGCTCCCTGCACGTGTTCACCTCGCCGCCACAACGCGCCTCCGATAAAGCACTAGCGTTACTCGGGCACGATTCCATCCAGCGCCTTACATCTTCATGCCTGGCATTGATTCCTGTTTCGTTCCATGATCGTCATCCATTCCCACGCCCCAAATCTTGGAAGGATCGGTCTCAAACGGGTAAATGTGTGTCATCCATCCAGCGAGGTGTGGCTTGAAA
>DASRRV010000042.1:0-4821 GCA_035695545.1 Candidatus Sulfotelmatobacter sp.
AGCTAAAACCGCTAATGCGTTAATATTTCTGGAGTGCCTCAAAGATTACAGCCTCACTGTTCTAGTTTTCCCCAAGAAAGCCCTCTTCGGACATACCCAGAAATCCCTACTGCAAGGAGCCCCGTTGGTGGTTTCCTCACAAGCTTCGCGCGGGCAAAAAACGACTGGCCCGACCGGTTGTTGCTAGATCTTGCCGAGGATGTTTGCAACCTAGATCGCTGCTTGGGCGGAAGCGCACGGATTGGCTCGGGAAACGGCGAGGATTGCATCCGCGTACGGGATCACGCCAGCGGTCTTGCGCTATGGATTCACCGCGTCACCGGAGCTTCGCCGGCCGCTTGTGTTCTCAAGCCCCAGCACCGCAAATGGAAATATGGCATGGCGGTGGGTGAACTGCTGGAGTCACCCATGAAGATGTTTGCGCGAACCCTTCACTGGGATGCGAAGGTTGGGTCAGATAAGCCGGCGCCGGGCGCTAATCATCTGGTGCAACTGAATCGCAAAGCTTGCGTCCCGAGTTGCACTTGATGACAATGCGGTAGCATCGGCAGGGGACAAGATACTCGGAGGCATTGTGGCGAAAGGCTTCGGGAAGCAAGATGACCCGTTGAGATCTTCCGAGCTGCTGACGCGAGGGCGACTGCTCAAATGCGTGAGAGGAATTGCTACCGGTCTTCACCCGAGATTTATCACGATCCTGCTTCTTTTGTTTGCGGCCTCCGTAGTTGGTCAGTCGGTTCCTCCGCAACTGATCAGCGGCCTCAAGTGGCGACTGATCGGCCCGTTCCGCGGAGGTCGCGTGGTTGCCGTCACAGGTGTAACGGGTGACTCGAAAACATTTTATTTTGGGGCAGTGAATGGCGGCGTCTGGAAAACTACTGATGCTGGAACTGTCTGGAAGCCAATCTTTGACGAACAGCCAGTGGCCTCAATCGGGGCAATCGCCGTGGCACCATCTGACCCTACGACGATCTACGTCGGAACTGGCGAGTCTGATATTCGATCGGACTTGTCTTCTGGCAATGGCGTCTACAAGTCCAATGATGGCGGCGCGACATGGATACACACCGGCTTAGAGAACACGCACCAAATCAGTCGAATCGTGGTTGATCCGCGAGATCCGAACGTTGTTTACGTAGGTGCTCTTGGTCATGCCTATAGGGCAAACGAGCAGCGTGGAGTTTACAAATCCATTGATGGAGGGGCGCATTGGGCCAAGGTCCTCGATGAAGGATCGGAGATTGGCATTTCAGACCTGGCAATCTGTGCCGGTAACCCGCAGATATTGCTTGCGGGCACATGGAATACGCATCGTCCACCGTGGAGCACTTATGCTCCTATCGACGGTCCCGGTGGCGGCCTGTACCGCTCTCAGGATGGCGGCAAAACATGGTCTCACCTCAAGAATGGTCTGCCCGAAGGGGAGTGGGGACGCGTCGGAGTCGACATTGCGCCAGATGGTAAACGCGTTTACACGCTCATCCAGGCGAAGAAAGCAGGTCTGTATCGCTCCGACGATGGTGGCGATACCTGGACGCTGGAGAATGCAGACTCTCGTCTCACCAGCCGCGCCTGGTACTTCAACAGCATCACCGTGGACCCGCAGAATCCCGATGTGATCTACATCCCAAACGTCGCTCTCTATCGCTCCCTAGACGGAGGAAAGACAATTTCGATTGTGCGCGGCGCGCCCGGCGGTGACGATTATCACCAAATTTGGATCGATCCGCGGAATTCCAACACTATGGTTCTCGGAACCGATCAGGGCACCACGGTCAGCCTCGATCGGGGCGAGACGTGGACTACGTGGTACAACCAGCCCACCGCACAGCTGTATCATGTCATTACTGACAACCAATTTCCTTACATCGTCTACGGTGCACAACAGGATAGCGGAAGTGCTGCCGTCCCTAGCCGAACCGATCACGGTCAGATCACTGCTCGCGATTGGTTTCCTGCAGGCGGAAGCGAGAGCGGATATATAGCGCCCGATCCCAAGGATCCGAACATCATCTATCTGAGTGGCACATACGGCACCGTTGCCCGCTACAATAGACAGATTGGACTCAGTCAGGATGTTACTCCTTGGCCGGTGCCGACGTTTGGTTCGGAGATCAGTCAGCGGAAATACAGAGACCCTTGGACTCCAGTTCTCATTTTTTCTCCTGCTGACTCCGCAACGCTCTACCTCGGGACGCAGTATGTAATGAAAACGATCGATGGTGGCCTCCACTGGCAGACCATCAGTCCCGATCTCACTGGATCGTCGCAACGCCCCGGAGAAAAAGCGGAAGGGCCAACGACGATCGAGAACGCGAAGCAACGAGGCTACGGCGTAGTATTCACCATCGCGCCATCAGCTCTAAATCGCGACACGATCTGGGCAGGAAGCGATACGGGACTGATTCACCTCACTCGCGATGGGGGGGAGACTTGGAAAGACGTCACGCCCACAGGCCTGACACCTTGGAGTAAGATTTCCTTTATCGAAGCTTCTCACTTTGATCTCGCTGTTGCTTACGCGGCTGTTGATCGAAGCCGGCTCGATGATCAGACACCCTACCTCTATCAAACCCGAGACTATGGAGCTACCTGGCAACTGATTACCAAGGGCATTGTGACCCGCGCCTTCCTGCGTGGCATTCGTGAAGACCCGAACAGAAAGGGGCTGCTCTTTGCCGCAACTGAATTAGGAGTTTACGTATCATTCGATGACGGCGGGGATTGGCAGTCTTTGCAACTCAATCTGCCGGTAACTTCCGTCCGCGATCTCACGATTCATGGCGATGATCTAGTGGTCGCTACGCACGGACGCTCCTTCTGGATTCTGGACAACATCACGCCGCTTCGCCAGGCGATCGGCGTCGAAAAGGACTCCGCATTCTGGCTGTATCATCCGGCGCCGGCATATCGCATCGATAATGACTCGTTCGTGGGCACTCCACTTCCACCGGAGGAACCAACCGCAGGGAATCCTCCGACCGGTGCCATGATTGATTATTTTCTAAGGTTGCCCGCCGGCGTCATCACGCTGGAAATTATTGGTGCAGAACAGAAGCTCGTTTACAGAATCTCCTCAGAAGAGAGACATCCGGAAAAGCATGCACCACTTCCGATCGCCGAGCGGTGGTTTCCAAGGAAGGAAATTCTCGAAACTAATCCTGGAATGCACCGCTTTGTCTGGGATCTTGCTTGGGGCGGCTCCGGAGGACCCAACCCCGATGAGGAATCCGAATACCGCAATCCCAGGGGGCCCAAAGTTGTGCCGGGGACCTACACAGTCAGACTTACGGTTGACGGAAAGCCGCAGACTCAGCCTCTAAGTGTCGTTATGGATCCCCGCTCCCCCGCCACTCCCGAGATACTTCAGCAGCAGGTGCAACTCGGCAAACAGATATTTGCCGAGACTGTGGAAGCGCGCCACGCGCTTGGCGAAATCACCTCGCTACAGAAACAAATTGCCGATCTAGAACAGAAGGTTGGCGAGAAGGATTCGATCGTTAAGTCGGCGCTCGTGGACGCTCAAACTGAAATTTCCACGATTGTGACCAAGCCGAAAGCCATTCCGGGGCAGACCGCAGGCCTGCAGGAAGCCTTCGCCGATATGGTGTCGGCTTTGCGGGTGGTCGAAGGTGGGGATCGCGCCGTGCCATCGCAGGCGGTTGCCGTTTATAACGAGTCCAAGCAGCGCGTCAAAGCAGGCATCGCAGAATGGAACGAGTTCAAAAACACTAAACTTCCCTCGCTTAATAAGAAATTGTCTGAAGCGAATCTCGCTCCGATCAGTATCTCGAAAGTCGAATAGATCCTCCAACTTCCATATTCCACTGTTTCGTAAACGACTCCTGGAGCGCGCCTATCAAGGCGTACAGGCTCTGGCCAGCAGTGGAAGCGAATTTATCGCGGTTTACATCACCGACGCACGACACGACTTAATTACAAACCGTACAGCACTAGGCCGTCTTCCAGTCTGCGGGAGGCGAAGCAATGGCCCAAAACTCCGGCGCCGGCGCGCTAAACTGAAGTCCCACGGTCGCCAATCCGGCATAGGGCGGACCCAAAAAAGCCACGGTAGCTTCGTGCTGATCCTTATTCTTCAAATTCGTGAGCCGAATCGTCTGGCCTAACGCCACTTTCGCCGCGAGCACGATCAGCGCTCCATGCGCGCTCACAGTTAGCGTAAACGTTTCCTCTTTGAAATCCTGCGTCCCTTCCGCCTTCCCCTCAATGAAGAGGGGAACGTCCAAGAGCACGCGTTCACTACGTCTCTTCCCAAAAGTTGCCATCGAAGTTGCCGCCTCTTTTCGGATTGCCAGTATTCACTCTAATCCGCAATCCGCCCAGCACAGCCCCGTTCTGCGGTCGCGACTCCTTCTAGTAAACCGAACGAACCGCGACTGCCCAATTCTCATGGGAACTGAACCACAGGGGATTCAAAAGGAAGTAACGCCTAGCGGGCGGCTCTACAATTCGCGCAGTGCCAGAACCACCGGCCGCCTCGCAGCCCGAATCGCCGGCGGCACTCCCCCGGCCAGCCCCATCAAAAGGGCGAACGCAACGCCAATTCCCAAGAGCAGCGGCGTTACTCGAAAAGCAAACGCCAGGTGCGAAAATGTTTGCCAGTTCATCGCGCTCGTCGTGAATCCATTTAGTGGCAGAATCGCGGCGCAGCCCACCATACCGCCAATCAACGAAATGAAAAGCGCCTCAAATATGAACGAGACGATGATCGCAGCCGCCCCGAAACCAATCGCTCGCATCGTAGCGATTTCGCGCGATCTTTCGGAGACAGCCGAGTACATCGTGTTCAGCGCGCCAAAA
>DASRRV010000043.1:0-3710 GCA_035695545.1 Candidatus Sulfotelmatobacter sp.
TCCATGGTGGCGCTCAGCGTGGTGATGCTGACGCTTCTAGCGGTTTACTTTTCCCTGCATCGGCGACAGCAGGTTCCCGAGATTGAGACGTTGCACACTCAGGAATCAGCCTCCAAGAAGATGTCGGCGTCCGCTTGACGCTTCAGGCCCCTCAAACGCGTGGCGGAGACGCGGACATCGCGGTGCCGTGCGCTACTCCTGTACGGTGAAGCGAACCGGCTGGATGTAGATGGCATTTCCCTTCTGAATGGAAATGTTGTAGCGGCTAGGTTTGACTTGAGGGACCTTCATGACGATCTTTTCCGCGTTTTGTTCTATAAGCGTGGCCTTGTAATCGGTTTTGTCGTCGGAGAGGAAGACGGCTGAAACGGTGTCTTTTCCCAGATTCTCTCCCGCCACGGTCACAGTGTCGTTCACTTTGCCGGACGACGGATCTACAGCCGTCACGACCGGCGCGCCCTGCGCAAAGAGCAACAGGCCCAGCGTCAGCAGGGCCGCTGCGAGCAGAAGCGCCAATGTCGGATACTTCGTCAAACGCCGGGGGGCCATTGTCATAGTCTACTCGCTAGGCGCAATCGAGGAAGGCGCGGAGCTTGTGCGAGTGCATATAGTCGCGCAGCTTGCGCAGTGCGTCGGTTTCGATCTGGCGGATGCGCTCGCGGCTAAGTTTGAACACATGGCCCACTTCCCCGAGTGTGTGCTGGACACCATCATCCAGACCAAAGCGCATCTTGATGACCTTTCCCTCCCGCGGGGTGAGCGTCTTTAGCACTGACGCCATCTCTTCCTTCAGGCTGAGGTTGAAGGCCGTGTCCGAAGGTGACACGACAGCCTTATCCTCGACGAAGTCGCCTAGGCACGAATCTTCCTCCTCGCCAATGGGCGTCTGGAGCGAAATAGGCTGCTGTGCGATCTTCTTCGTTCTGCGCACCTTGTCGACAGGGATATACATGGCCTTTGCGATCTCTTCTGCGGTGGGCTCGCGGCCAAGCTCCTGCATCAGTTGCCGGCTGGTGCGGATTAGCCTGTTGATCGCTTGGACGATGTGCACGGGGATGCGAATGGTACGGGCCTGGTCGGCAAGGGCACGGGTGATGTTCTGGCGGATCCACCATGTAGCGAAAGTGGAAAACTTGTAACCGCGGCGCCACTCGAATTTCTCGGCCGCTTTCATCAGGCCGATATTACCTTCCTGAATCAGGTCGGCGAACGGCAAGCCGCAGTTGGTATATTTCTTCGCGATCGAAACAACGAGCCGAAGGTTCGCTTTGATCAATTCCTTCTTTGCCTGCTCGGCTTCCGCTTCGCCACGGAGGATCACCCGCAGAGCGCGCCTCAGCTCGATGAGGTTGACCTCGCTCGCGGCTTCAATTTCGTTCAATTCCTGCCGGCATGCCTTCAAGTCCTTGCGGGGTTTGGACCGGACGTCGCCTCTCGAAGCTTCGACGCGGCGCTCGAGCCTCCCGATCTCGCGCTCGAGGAAATGGACGCGTTCAACCGTCTGGCGAATCTTGTCGATCAGGCGCTTCTTCTCGAGCGGGTTGAAATCCAGCTCGCGAAGGCGTTTCGACATCTCGACGCGGGTCCGCGCTAGTGCATGGCAGGCACGCAAATAGGGGCGCTCATTCGAGCGCGGAATTTTCTCGAGCTTCGCGGCCTGCTTCATCGCCAGCAGGTAGAGCTTCGCGACCTTATCAATCTGCTTGAGTGCTTCCTCGGTCTTCTGCTCGATTTTTTCTTCGGTCAGCTCTTCGGCGTCGAACTGGACGATTTCCTTGATCGAGCGAGAGCCGTTGCGCAGGCCATCGGAGACTTGCAGGAGTTCCTTTAGGGTGAGGGGAGGGCGGGAGATGGTTTTCAGTACAAGCAACTGGCCGTGCTCGATACGCTTGGCAACAGCTACTTGGCCTTCAGGTGTCAGGAGCGGGATAGTGCCCATTTCGCGGAGATACATCCAAACCGGGTCGTTCGTTTTTCCCAGCGTTCCGGACGTCAGGTCGAGCTCGCTCTCATCCGTCGGGGCTTCTTCTTTGATGATCTCGGCAGGCTCGGCGGAATCGGCCGCCGCGAGCGCCGCCTTCGCCCTTGAAAGTTCTTCGTACACATCGATTCCCTAGCGCTCAAACGTCGAGAGCAGGTTGTCAATGTCTTCCCGAGGAGTCTTCCGGAGGAGTCTTCCGAGGAGTGGACCTCGGCCGAAAGGATTATCGTTCACCATCACCCAAAGAGGAACACCTGGACTCCTCTACTGGAGGAGATCAAATGGTGAAATTACACCAGTCGGCCGCGCTGCTCTTCGTACGTCCTTCACCACGATTGTACACCACCAGCGGTCCTCTCAGCGCAAGCTCAGATCAGGCGGCGAGGGTCCGGATCTCGGTCGCTCGCTCGTTGCAGTTTCACACTTATGCCGGTTCTGCTCGCCGCGCTGGCGATGCCGCCGGCAAAAACTCCGAGCAGGACTCTTCTCATATTTCGGTTCATGGACTTTGTCCGTACGGGAGCGTCGTAGGACTCCTTCCACTTACCCAATTTCGTTAGTGGTATTCGAGGATACTACACACCAGATTCTCGGCCATGAAAATGGTCGCAAGGTGCGAGGGATGCGGCTTGGTAGTGCGGGGCAGTGTGTGCTTGACTTTGACTGTTGCGTTATACTGATCGAAAGAAGAAGAGCGCGATGGCATACATCATCGCTGAACCTTGCATCGGAACAAAAGACACCGCCTGCGTCGAGGTCTGCCCGGTGGATTGTATCCATCCGGCGAAAGCTCGAGCTTATGACGATAGCCGCACGACGTTCGAGGAAGCACCTCAGTTGTATATCGATCCCACCGAGTGCATTGATTGCGGCGCCTGTGTCCCAGTTTGTCCAGTGACGGCCATTTTCGCGCTGGATGATTTGCCGGAGAAGTGGAACGCGTATATCGAGATCAACAAGAATTACGTTGACGGCGGTAAGTTTCAGGCCGACAAGTATCAAAAAACAAGTGGCTGACGGCCGCCTCGGCACTACGCTCGGCAAGTATGAGTGCGCTCGGCGAAATCATTTATAAAAATGTTCGCGAGGGCGAGCTGTACGAAAAGCTCGACCGCAGCTGGGTGCGATGTTTTGCCTGCGGGCACGGTTGCAAGATCCCGGACGGCCAACCCGGAGTCTGCAAGGTTCGCTACAACCGGGGTGGAACTCTCTATGTGCCCTGGGGCTATGTCGGCGGTATCCAGTGTGACCCCGTTGAAAAAAAACCCTTCTTTCATGCGTATCCAGGAGCGCTCGCTTACAGCTTCGGAATGCTCGGCTGTGATCTGCACTGCGGCTATTGCCAGAATTGGGTGACCTCGCAAGCTCTGCGCGATCCTGCTGCCGTTGTCGGCCCGATACGCGTCACGCCAGCAGAACTTGTTCTCGATGCCATCCGCCAACGAGGCAAGGTCATCGTCAGCACGTACAACGAACCGCTGATCACGAGCGAGTGGGCCGTGGCCGTGTTCAAGGAAGCGCGTGCCGCTGGATTGGTGACTGGCTTTGTTTCCAACGGAAACGGCACTCCACAGGTACTCGACTACATACGCCCGTGGGTGGATCTTTACAAGGTTGACCTGAAGAGTTTTGATGACCGCCACTATCGTCAGCTTGGCGGGCGCCTGCAGCCCATCCTGGATACGGTTCGACACTTGCACGAGATGGGCTTCTGGCTGGAGATCGTTAC
>DASRRV010000044.1:0-3297 GCA_035695545.1 Candidatus Sulfotelmatobacter sp.
GCTGTTTTTCGTTTTTTGCGTTCCTTTTTTTCGGCGCGAGGCAGATGGAGACGATCCAGTCAGTGATGCGGGCGGAATTCCGGGTTTTAGTTGAATCATGGCGGTGAGAGAGGGGTTGAGGTTCTGAATAAGATGTCAATATTTGCGAACAGCGGCGCCAACAACCTGTGAATTCCAGTCAGTAACCGACAACAAGTAATAGCGTAGCTCTCCGGCGGTTATACAATATGCAGCCCCCGGATTAGCGGTGGCAAGCCAAAAATTGTAACATTTTTCGGGTACTCTGGCCGTGCTCTGCGCTCGAGGCTCAGTATTCCCACGAGAGCGGACGGTGCACGCGACGCAGGTGGTTTGCCTGAAGGATAAACGCTCAACCTCCAATGCTCAACGCTGAACGCCCAATCTCGACACAGTTGCATCAGACGTTGTATGTTCGACGTTGAGCGCCTGCCCCGCCGAAGCTTTTAGCGTAGGGCGGCTTCGGCGTTTCTTCTGCTTTGAAGGAAGGGTGGCTGAGTCCGGTTTAAGGCACTCGACTCGAAATCGAGCGTGGGGAAACCCACCGTGGGTTCGAATCCCACCCCTTCCGCCATTGCGAATCGTCATAAGTACATTACGATTCTAACGCAATTGATGACGAGACAGGCAAGAACATCATTGCAGATAACCTCAATGACGCAGCATAACGACCCTTTTGGAAATTTGCTCTTTCCCCGGCGGTGACCGGCGCAGGTGACGGGCCCGACGGTTATCCGCTGATTTTCTTGACAATCGTCGTCGGATTTCGAACCCAGGCTTCGCCCGTGATGTTCATCAGCGATTGCTGGTCGACGATGCCTATGGAGCCCCAAGTAAACATCGCGTAGCAAAGTCCCGTAGGCATGCCCGACGGCAAATTGACATTGACCTTGTGCCGCTTGAAGAGATCGACCAATGCCGTCAAGGGGCCGTACCCGCAAAGGCTCGCACAGTGGTTTTCAGGCTGGTCGGCCGGAAGGTCGTAGATCGCCCAACCGCTCGTCCCAGGTGTGACTTGGCCCTGCGATCCGGAGGTGAGATTCTCCGAAGCGACGCCGATCTTCACCGGCCCAACATTGGCGATCGCGCTGTTTAAAGTTGCCGCGTTGGTCCAATCGACCGAATTGAACGGCCCATCCAAATAGGCCTTGCGGTCCATTTGAAACCCGTGCGTTTGCATGAATGCGGCGAAATTCGATGAACCGCATTTCCGCGCAGTGAACTGGACCACTTCGCTCGGGATTAACACCTTCGGTTCGACGCAGGCCTTGGCAAAGGCTTCCTCGGCCCAACTCGAATCGCTCGCCTCATCGGTCCGAGCCGGACTGGTGTTCCATCGATCGATTCTTATTGGCCAAGCGATGAAGCTTTCGGGCGCGGCACCGCTCGTTCTATAGGGTTCGGCGGCCGCAAGTTCTTGATTGGGCGTCGGAAACTCGCCGCTTGGAACAAAGATTTCGCCGTCAGTCTCAGGCCGATAGGGCTCCGAAGCAGCGAGTTCGCTTCGGCGTATCGGAAACGCGCCGCGCGGCATTTCTGGAGTCATTTTGCACTCAGCCAAGAAAAACGCCTACGCAACCCTTCCGAGGCATGATCACATTTCCGTTCATACCGACTAAACATTACGATCTTGCAAAAGTACCTGTACTTTAATCAGGATTCTCTCGGGGTCACGACGGTATTCCACCGTGACCCCGCGTGCAAGCATAACCGAAAATTACGGCTTGATGATCGTGACCGGAATACGTATCCAGGCCTCGTGGGTCATGTTCAGCATCGATTGTCGATCAATAATTCCGATGGAGTTCCAGGTGAACATCGCATAGCAAAGCTCTCTGGGCATGCCCGTCGGGACGTGGACGGTGACTTTATGCCTCTTAAATAGAGCTTTCAATTGCGCCAAGCTTCCGTAGCCGCAAAGGCTGACGCAGTGGTCTTCCTGGGCACCGATCGTAGCTGGGTAATTGTATATTCCCCATCCGCTGGTCCCGGGCGTAACGACACCATGTTGACCCGGCGCAGCCGACTGGAAATACTGTGCCGCGACGCCGATTTTCACCGGGCCATGGCTGTAGATTGCACTCTTCATCGCTGCGTCGTCGTGCCAATTAACCGAGTTGTGAGGGCCGTCGTTGTATTTCTTGTTGTTGAGCGGGAAGCCATCCGTTTGCATCGTCGTCATAACGGGGGGGAGGAACGCGCCATTTAGATAACCATGCTGCTGTGCCCACGCAACCACCGTGGCCTCTGGGATGAATGTCTTCGGTGCCGCAGTGGC
The DNA here is from genome assembly GCA_035695545.1 of Candidatus Sulfotelmatobacter sp. GTDB lineage: Bacteria > Acidobacteriota > Terriglobia > Terriglobales > Acidobacteriaceae > Sulfotelmatobacter. The sequence continues at coordinate 2,297 of DASRRV010000044.1, forward strand.
CTTGGCGAAAGCCTCCTCGGCGCTAACGCAGTCACCGTAAGTGTAGTTATTCCAAAACGACATTTTAATCGGCCACATCAGGAAACTCAGTGGAACCGATATGGTTGTGTCCGGAATATGGGGCATGGCTGCCGCAAGTACGTGCCGGGGCGAAGGCATCGCGCCGCGCGGTAACGGTTTGCTTAGATCCATTTTGGGTTTGTTTCTTGGCATATCATTTTCCTTTCATTGTTATTGGTTGTCGATGTTAACGTGATTGCATTGATTGAAGTCGGGTTTTCTGCCTAAGACGTCTCCTTTGGAAGCCCTAGGGGTCGGCCTCATTTAATCGTAAGTTTGTTTAAACCCGTACGAATTCGTCAAGTTATTTTTATGTAGGGCCTTCGCCCGACACGCGCTAATTGCTAGTTTGGCTGACGACTCAAGGGTTAGCGATGAGCACTTCTAACTCGGTATCAATAGAACCCCTGATTCTTTTTCGCGTTCTATTTTACGCGACTGGCATCGTCCCATCGGATGGCCGTGCGAAGCACTTCAGCCCATGGAGGTAACGCGGAATTTTTCTTTCGCACGAGCACAGTACGCTTGAACCGTTTTCAGACTTAGATTCCAGTCTCCGGCGATCTGCGACGTTGTGCAGCCCTGGTCGAGCAACCAGAATCTTCGCAGGACTGCTAATTGCCAGAGCAAGTTTTAGGCAAAATCCCTAACTGACGGCGTCTTCACTATAATCCTGCGAATGCACGGCGACGCGATGAAATCAGAGTTGCATCCCGTTTGTTCAACGGCAGCTTGCTCACTTCATCTTTTTCCTATGAACATACTTTCTCGAGTTTTCGCTTTTTGCTGTTTGGGCGCGACCAGTCTCGTTTCAATCACGCCCGTGTCCGCGCAAGACTTGCCCAATACTACGCGCCTGCTGCGTTTCCCAACGACAAACGGAAAACAAATCGTTTTCTGTTACGCCGGCCAGCTTTACACCGTCGGCAAAGACGGCGGCA
>DASRRV010000045.1:0-13811 GCA_035695545.1 Candidatus Sulfotelmatobacter sp.
TGGACCAGGCATTCGTCGAGTTCACTCCAAAAGAATTCAAGCCGCTCACGCTGACGGGCGGAAAGTTTCGCTATCCCTGGTACAACACCGAACTCACCTGGGACAAAGACTTGAACCCTGAGGGTGCAGCCGAAACTCTGGCTTTCAACTTGGATACGCTCGTGCTGAAGCGGATCGCGTTCGTCGGCTTCCAGTTGCCCTTCGCCGAGATCGCCGGCACATCCACCACCGACAAAAGAATTACGCAAGCGATCACCTACGGCGGGCAACTACAAACGTCGTGGCGCCTCGCGCATTGGCTGAATCTGAGCGCCTACACGGGCTACTACGACTTCCGCGGCTCCGACGCAATTGCGCTGGCTCTGGCGCGTGCCAGCACGAGGAATCCGCAAACGCCTTTCGCGGGATCGCTCCCTTTGGCTTCCGGCAACCCGGTTCAGAACTCAACCTATACGACCACTGCGACCACCATCATCACCGTCGACGGAAATCCCTATCCGACGGGAGTTACGTCCATCAGCAATGCGCAGTTCGCCTCGAAGTTCGGATTGTTCGACACGATCGCGCGCCTCGACATTCATACCGGGCATCCTCGTTTACCGATCAGCTTCATCGGGGACTACGTTCAGAACACACAGGCCTGCGGCAACCTGGAGAACATTGCCGCGCCTCCGGCGGACACCGCAACACAGACCTTCAAGCAGACAGTGAACGCGCCGTGCAACTCCCATCAGCGGCGCGGATATTGGGCTGAGGCATTATTCGGACGGTTGCAGAAGAAAGGCGACTTCCAGTTTGGATACGCCCGCATCTACATCGAGCGCGAGGCGGTGCTGGGCAACTTCAACTACAGCGACATTCGCCAGGGGACGAACGTGTCGCAGCACCGGTTCACTTCGTTCTACCAGTTCGATCAGAGCGTGCAGTTGGGCTTCACGGCGCTGGTCGGGCGTCCGCTGGGGACGAGTGAGCCGTGGTTGACGCGCTTGCAGATCGACTCGGTATACATCTTCTGACCTCGCGGTCTCAGGTTCTGAGGGCACTTCCTTCGGAAATGCCGGCGGCCCGGTTTTGGCTACTCTCCTTTTCCGGGCCGGCGGTGTTAACCTGACTCCGATACTTCGAAGTCTTCATGAACCATCGTTTCTTCAAGAACTATGAACTCCAGACGTGACTTCCTCAAACGAATCTCCTCCGCCGCGTTGGCGGCGGGGGCGGTTCCCTCACTCCTATCGTGGTCCTTCGCGATGCCGCAGGCAGACAACGTCGACCTTCCCGGCGAAGATGGATTGATCGTGCGCTCGCTCCGATTCTTTGATCTGGAAACGCCGGTCGAGTACCTCAATACCTGGCTCACACCGGTTCCACACTTCTTCGTGCGCAACCACATGCACGAACCAAGCGAACTCGATCCTCAGGATTGGCGCCTCACGATTGGAGGAGAAGTCGGGAAGCCCGTCACGCTGAGCTTGGCCGAGCTCTCCAAGTTCGAATCGCATTCGGTCGTCAACACGCTTGAGTGCGCCGGCAACGGACGCAGCCTGCACCGTCCGCAAGTTCCTGGAATTCAGTGGGGTAAGGGCGCAGTCAGCACCGCACGCTTCTCCGGCCCGCGCTTGCGCGACATTCTACAGCGGGCGGGAGTGAAGCCCACCGGCAAGCACGTCATGTTTCGCGGCCTCGACGAAGTACCGGGAAAAGTCCCGCCCTTCATCCGCAGCATTCCGATTGAGAAAGCGCTCGACGCCGACACTCTCGTCGCCACGCATATGAATGGCGCGCCTCTCACCAAGCATCACGGCTTCCCGGCACGCGCATTGGTCCCTGGCTGGATCGGCGCTGCGTCGTGCAAGTGGCTGACCGAGATCAAAATCCTCGACTCGGAATTCGTGGGCAACTTTATGAGCCCCGGCTACCGATTTCCCAATCAACCAGTCAACCCTGGGGATGCGGTGAAGCCCAAAGACACACACCCATTGACCGCGCTCAACGTGAAGTCCGTGATCTCCGGCCCGCTTGACGGCACGAATGTAAGAGCGGGCAACGTCGCAGTTCACGGAGCCGCGTGGGCGGGAGAAGCGGACGTTGTGAAAGTGGAAGTTTCTGTCGATGGCGGAACGAATTGGAGCCTCGCCAGGCTCGGCCAAGAACAAGCTCACTACGCCTGGCGCCTGTGGAACTACGAATGGAAAGCCAAGAGCGGAGAATATACCGTTCTGTCCCGCGCCACCGACAGTCAGGGACGCACGCAGCCCGCATCGCCACTGTGGAATCCCAGCGGCTACCTTTACAACGCGGTAGACCAGGTGAAGATCCATGTCGCATAGCGTGAAGCATTCGTTCGCAACAGTGCTGGCGTCACTCCTTTGCGCCGCCGTCATCGCGATGGCTGCACTCGCGATCGCGTCCTCCGTTGCGTTTGGCCAGAAGCCGGCACAGGCGAAAGCTACACAGAGTCTGCCTCCCGGTCCCTTGCAGGCGAAGGCCACCACCTCCTGCCTGGAATGCCACGAAGCTCGCATCATTCTGCAGCAGCGTCTTAGCAAAAGCGCGTGGACCAAAGAGGTGGACAAGATGATCAAGTGGGGAGCCGTGGTCGATGCGAGTGACCACGATGCCCTGATCGACTACCTGAGCACGAACTTCGGCGTGGACCAACCGCCGTACGAGCCAGTCCGGACCACATCTGAGGGAAGCAGAGCGGGCAAAAAATCGAAATAGGAAATTGCGCAAACTGCAAAGCGCTACCGACCCAGTATCCTTGCAGGCGGATACTACGGTAGCGCTGCTATTTCAGAGCCCAGACTGTGGAAAAGTATAGAAATCCGGATGCACCAGTAATAGTGCATTGTTAGAGGCTGTTTACTTTCTGTGTACCAGGAAAGGGAGCCGCCCTCAGGGGCTGAAGCCCACTTCTCGCAGTGGCTGGGCGGCACGGCTGAAGCCCTGCCCTTCCCTACTTCTCCTCCGGGTTCCCTGTGTCCTCTGTGGTTGCGGTTTTCTCGGGGCGCAGGAGCGGGAACAGGATTACGTCGCGGATGGTGTGCGAGTCCGTGAGGAGCATGCAGAGGCGGTCGATACCGATGCCGACGCCGCCGGCGGGTGGCATACCGTAGGAGAGAGCGCGGATGTAATCCTCGTCCATCTGGTGGGCTTCGTCGTCGCCGCGTTCGCGCTCTTTCAACTGCGCCTCGAAGCGGCGGCGCTGATCTTCGGGATCGTTGAGTTCGCTGAAGCCGTTGGAGATTTCCATTTGGCCAGCGTAGACTTCGAAGCGCTCGGTCCAGTCGGGCTCGTCGGGCTTCTGCTTGGAGAGCGGCGAGACGGCCGTGGGAAATTCGTAGATGATCGTGGGCTGCGTGAGATGCTCTTCGGCTGCGGCTTCAAACAGCGCGGCGATGTTCTTCCCTGCCGGAGCATTCTCCTCGTACTTCATGTGGGCGTGACCGGAGTTGAATCTCGCGATCAACTGCTTCACGCCATCGGCGGTGGCGAACTCGCTCATCTCAGGCTTTGCGCCGGCTTTCTCTGGCCAGAATTTGATGATGGCCTCGCGCATGGTCATGCGCTGCCAATTAGACCAGTCGAGTTCTTCCGCGACCTCATTCCCATCCTCAGTTTTCGTCCACTTGGATTTCGGGCTGCCGTTCACGGCTATGGCGGCTTCGGTGATCGCCTCCTGGGTGAGGTTCATGATGCCTTCGTAATTCGTGTAGGCCTGATAGGCCTCGAGCATCGTAAACTCGGGATTCCAGCGCCAGCCGAGTCCTTCATTGCGAAAGTTGCGATTGATTTCGTAAACGCGATCGAAGCCGCCGACGACCAGGCGCTTCAAGTAAAGTTCGGGAGCGATGCGCAGGTAGAGATCCATGTCGAGCGTGTTGTGATGCGTCACGAAGGGACGCGCGACGGCGCCGCCTGCGATGGGCTGCATCATGGGCGTCTCGACCTCGGTGAAGCCGTGCGAGTCGAAAGTTCGGCGCATCGACTGCACCATCTTCGTACGCTTCAGAAAAACTTCGCGCACTTCGGGATTCATCACCAGATCGACGTAGCGCTGGCGGTAGCGCAGTTCGACGTCAGTGAGCCCGTGAAACTTTTCAGGCAGAGGCAGCAGGTCTTTGCTTAAGAAAGTGATCTCTTCGACGTGCACGGTGAGTTCACCGGTGCGCGTGCGAAACAGATATCCGGAAACGCCGATGTGGTCGCCCAGGTCGAGAAGTTTGTAGAGTTCGAAGCCCTGATCGCCGACGGCGTCTTTCTTCGCGTAAATCTGAAGTCGCTTGCCATCCTGCTGCAGATGCGCGAAGCCGGCCTTACCCATGAGACGAATCGCCATGATGCGTCCGGCGACGCGAACGTTGACGCGAGCTTGCTCGAGTTGTTCTCCGGTCTTGGCGGAGTAGTCGGCCAGAATCTGCGCGGCGGTGTGGGTGAATTCGAACTTGCTGCGGTAGGTCGCTTGTCCGAGCGCTTCGATCTTTTTCAGTTTCTCGCGCCGCAGTTCGTAGATGTTCTCGTCGAGTGGCAATGGTGTCCTTTTAGTCCGGTTGAAGAAGGGTGATTATAAACAATCTGTTTGGGCGATCTTGAGAGGGCGAGGTACGGGCTGTCGCGACCGGGGACACTGGAGATTCGGGTGAAAACTTTTTTGGAGATGATTTTTCGCAAAATCTTCATTCCTTTGGAGTTAGAGGACGGGGTGCCTTGTTGAGGCTCGCAAAATCTTGATTCGAGGGCACTTATACGTAAAATCTTCCGGAATAAGGACTTAGAGGCAAGAATTTGGCGGCAGACGCCGCCTTCAGGGGTGCACCGTCTGCGTCGAATTATCTGCTAAAACATTGATTTTATGTCGGTTAGCAGGATTCCTTGAGGGCGCAGGAAATGTCGGCACGGAATTGCTTATTGGAAAAGTGCGCGCCTTCCCATCCAACTCGTCGTCGAACGTAGCGCTGGCGTCCCGCCGGCTGTCGCGAGAGCCGGCCTTGAGCTTGTCGAAGGGACGTCTCGTCCTCGCCGACTCAAGCGTCAAATCTGCGGACCAACTCTATAACTCCTTATTCCGGAAGATTTTGCGGATGCGGATTCTGTATCCTCAGTCAAGGTTGTGCGTCACAACGGTGCGAATAATTCTGTGGAAAATGCCTGAAGGGCAATCGACTAACTTCCCACGAGAAACGAAGTCAGCGCAGTTACTCTCGATTAAGCTTCGCAATCGCAGTGCTCAGCAAGTCGTTGAATCGCTTTGGATCCTCCATCATGAGAAAATGCCCGACCCCCGGCATGAAGATCACTTCTACACCGTAGTGCTCGAGGGAAGCTACATCGGTGGGAGCATTGTCAGGATTAATGGCGATAACCGGCAGATGCAGCCGCTCCAAGGTGTGCGGCATCTCGCGGCTATAGCCCAACGCCGATTCGAGAGAAGGCAGAGCAACGCTGGGAGGAGCGGAGGACATGTCGAGAGCGACTTTTTCGACGAGGGCAGGGTCTGATGTCGGCACGAACAGGCTGCGAACGAAAGTGCGAGTCGCTTCGACGAAGTTTGGGAGGAATTTCGCGGCGAATGCTTCCACTTCTTCCGGAGTCCGGCCCGCGCCCAGTTTCTTGTAAGTATCGAGCCAGATGAGGCCGACGACGCGATGCGGCAGCCGCAGTGCGGCCTCCGGGATGACGTCGCCTCCCATGGAGTGGCCAATCAGGATCACCTTTTTGAGGTTCAGCTTCTTCACGACGGCTGCGACATCGTCGCCGTAGGACTGGATTGTCCATTGTCTGCGATCAAGGCCGGAGTCACCATGGCCCGCTAAATCGACAGCGACCACCGTGAAGTTTCGTGAGAACGGCTCCAGTTGGCCGGCCCAATAGCTTCGATCACAGGACCAGCCGTGGACGAAGACAAGAGCCGGCGATCCCGTGCCATGCACTTCATAGGCAACGTGAACGCCATCCCTTGACGGTACCCATTGAGCCTTGTGCGCAGTACCTTCGGCGGTCGCGCCTTTCGCGATGGCCAGGAGACAGATCGTGGCGAGAACCAGAGGGAGGCGCCGCTTCAGGAGGACAAGATTCATAAGCATGGCCGTGTGGCCTCGCGCGGCAACAACATTAGGCGGAGATACGATCTTCAGTCGATCCGCCGAAGTGTTACGTTCGCGACCCATATTATGCGCCAGACAGTAAATGAATGTTTAGCAAGTTCGGATCTAGCTAGGGGCCTTGATTGAGATACACGATCAAGGTCGCCACGGAATAGCGAGAAACTTTCTTAAGAGTCAGAACAGTGCTTTTCGACGTCTACTCTTTATCAATCGCGAGCCAGAAAGGCTGCTTTGCGGGCACGAATTCTATTCTCACGCTTTTTACGAATCCCTTGAGCCAGCGGGTGCATTCTTCCATGCCGGGCTGTTCGCTGGGGATGTGTCCTATCACGATGAGGGCTTTGTTTCGGCCCTGGCTGACGGCGTCGGCGGCGTACTCGACGGTCTCCCATTCGCGGGTCTCGCCTACGAGAAGGACCTGAACGTTATCCTGCTCGAGGGCGTGGATCTCGGTTTGCGAACCCGCGGCACCGGGACTGAAACCTAGCTTGGTGAATTTCATATCGGGCTTCCCCACGACGCGCACGACCGAGGAATCGAGCTTCTTCGATAGTTGCGCGGCCAACTCCTTCAGCGTTGTTTCGGGCAGGACGAAGAGATACTGGTTGTCTTTGGTCTGGAATTTCTCCCAGCCGAGAGTGTGGACGACTCCAGCCTCGATGCCGTCGGGCGTGCGCATGTGCCAGTGATCGTGCAAACGCCAGACGACGAGGCCGTGCTTCTCGATGAAAGCGCGCTTCTCGGCCCAGACGGGATCGGTTTCAGGGACCCCTTCGGGAGTGTCGAGGTGCGCATAGAAGGTGGGCTCGTGGGTGATGATGAAATTCAGTCCCTGGGCGGAGGCGCGCTGCAGGACGTCCATGGTGGCCATCATGGTGACGGCGACTCCGGTGACGACGGTGTCGGGGTTGCCGGCTTTGAAGGTGTCGACGGTGTCCTTCTTCCATTCGACGCCGACTTGCTTCTGGATCTCGGCTACGAGCTCGCGGGCGGTGATTTTGGAGGGCCGGGCGGCGGCGGTGGAAATTAGGGTGAGGATGACTGCGATTGTGAGAAACAGCTGATGCGGTCGGTTCACGGGTTGCATTCCTCCGCGGGACGGTGTCGTTCGTAGTGCAGAAGAGATGCTAGTTGGGTTGAGAGCGATGTGCAATCGAGGTGGCGGACGATTCGCGTCCGGAATTGAACAGTGAGTTGCGGGAGCGGACAGCGAACGATGTGAATTGGGCGCGTCGGTGGCGACTATTGCTAGTGCTTTGGGCTTATTTGCGAGATTCACTGTTGGGCGCGTTTTGGCGGATGAATTGCCTGTGACTACTTCTTGACGAACATCACACGGAGGATTCTCATGGCGCACTTTGAACGGATTCGAGATGTTATGTCCGGGCCGTTTAGTCCGGAGATCATCAAACAACGCACGGCGGCGGGATGGCAGATGGTGTCGATTGAGTGGCGGCGCGAGCTGCCGGAGTCGGAGGCGCCGAGCGAAGGCGCGTTTGCGGAGGATATTCCGTATGGACTGCGCATTTCGGAGGATTGCCAGCGGCTGGAGGTGGATCCGATTGAAAACCGGACGCTCATGCTGATGATGGAACTGCTGGTACAGGATTTTCCTTATTCGAGCATTGTCAGCGATCTGAACGAGAAGGGACTGCGGATGCGGGACGGGCGGCCGTGGAATCGGGTGGCGGTTTTCAACATGACTCCGCGGCTGATTGAGGTGGGTCCGCGGCTGTTCGCGACCGACGAGTGGGTGAAGCTGCGGCAGAAGTTTTCGGGGCCGAGGGCGGCGGAGGAGATTCGGTAGTGCGCGGATGCGCTTGGCTGGATTGGTCAGGGGCGAGTTCGTCCCTTCGGTCGGAATCACAAGAATCTTCGGAATCACAAGAATCTTGAGAGTCGGCTCGTTGTAAACGAAGGCCGAGAAAGTACGGGCCTCCCAGGCTCGTTGGTTGGGGACGCGCGAGTCCGCGCGTGCTTAACATTCATAACAATCCATTTGTAATGTTAGTGTTGCAGCCGGGAGCATCCTCACGCTCTTGAAGACAACGGCCTGTCTACATTTTTTCATAACAAGCTAGTGTACTTGTGTATGCCCTTACGTAGATTCCGCTTGCAAATTGAAGCAAGTAGTTGATGATAAAAGGGTTTATGTATGGACCCAAGATTGCCCGAGGATAGCATTCAGCTCAGATTCAGGAGGAGAGAGTATGGTGGTTCGGCGTTCTGTGTTCGCTCTCGTTGTGCTTGTGTTGTCTCTGTGCGTTCCGGTTCTGATGGCGCAGAACGTGGCCTCTGTGACCGGCGTTGTCACCGACCAGACTGGCGCTGTCATCGCAGACGTCAGCGTCACGCTAGAGAATCCCCAGACCGGGGCCGTATATAAGGTCGTCAGCAATGCCATCGGTTCTTATACGTTCACCCAAATCAAACCGGGACCGGGCTATCAACTCAGGTTCACGCACGAGGGCTTCGCGCCGGTGCTGATTTCCGGCCTCTACATGAACGTGGACGCCGTGCGAACGCAGAACGCCGAGATGAAAGCTGGTGCGGCGGAGACCGTGGTGGAAGTTTCGGCGGCCAGCGAGAACGTGACGCTCAACACCAGCGATGCGACGGTGGGTAACAACTTTCAGGTGCAGTTTCTGAATGACTTACCGATTGCGAACCGGGACAGCCCGTCCGCACTCTTCACCCAGCAACCTGGAGTGACGCTGGACGGAGCAGTAACGGGGGCACGCGTCGACCAAAGTCGCGTCACTCTGGATGGCCTTGACGTCAACGACTACGCTACGGGCTACTTTGGAACGATTGTGGGCAATGCTCCGGTGGACTCTGTGCAGGAGTTTCGCGGGGTTGGCGCCGGCTTTCAGTCAACCTCAGCGGGCGGCGGCGGTGGCCAGTTCGAACTCGTAACCAAGAGTGGAACCAATAGCTATCACGGTTCTCTGGTTGAGTACCATCGCGACACCTCCTTCGAGGCTAACGACTGGTTCAACAACAATTCCGGAGTACCGAGGCCTCCGCTTATTCGTAATCAGTTTGGCGGAAGCCTGGGCGGCCCCATCATTAAGAACAAGCTTTACTTCTTCTTCGACTACAACGGCCGGCGAGATACGCTTTCCAACCTGGTAAGGCGTACGGTTCCGATGGACTCGTTCAGGAACGGCAATCTTGCGTACATCGATAAAAACGGAAACGTGCAGACCCTGGACTCCAACGGGGTGAAGGCGTTGGATCCGCTGGGAGCGGGATTCAATCCAGACTTGCTGAGCCTGTTCAACAGCCGTTATCCGGTCGCGAATGACCTGTCTGGTGCAGAGGGAGATCTGCTCAATACTGCCGGCTTCGTTTTCAACGCGCCCTTTCCTTATCGAGAGGACGACTATGTTCAGCGAGTGGATTACAACCTGAATGAGAAAATGAAGTTATTCGGCAAAGGATCCTTCACTAGAACCAACGGCACGCAAGCCGCGATTCGGTTCCCGGGTGATCCGGAGACCTTCCCGTTCCTCGACAAGAGCTACACCTGGGTTGTGGGGCACACCTGGACGATCAATTCCAACATGGTGAACCAGGCGTCGTTCGGCGAGGTCTTCGAAGATTTCGCCTTCCCGAACACCTTCAATCCGACGGGCATCACGCAGTACATCACGATGGGTGGAAATGGTACAGGTGGAGCGATCCTTTCGGCCCCGTACCCCAGCGCGATCAATGCACAAGACCGTACCTATCCAATTCCAATCGTGCGTGACGATTTCAACTGGCAGAAGGGGAAACACGGACTGCAGTTTGGCGGCACGTTCAAGTACATCAGCCCCAAGGGCAACACAATCCTGGACTACAACACTCCTACCATTGGTCTAGGTGGGAATACCCCGCAATTAGACTCCAGCCTAGAGCCTGGCGATATCTGTCCCGCGTCGGCACCGCCCGATCAGTGCAACTCAAATGCGATACAGCTGTACGACAGTGCTTTTGCTCTGGCCTTGGCCCCCTACACGGCGAGCAGCGCCACTTTCAACTATGACGCGCAGGGGAATCCGGTTCCCCAGGGCACGGGCTCAAGGGGGGACTATCGGTACTACGAAACTGAGCTTTATTTCGGGGATACCTGGAAGGTGACTCCGAATCTGACTCTCTCGTACGGCGTGCGCTGGACGGATTACACGGTTCCGTATGAGATACACGGACTACAGTCGATACAAAACACCGGCTTCGATGACTACTTCAAAGCACGCCTGGATCAAAGCGCGGCCAGCCTGTCGGGAAACGATTCTGTACCCCTCATCTCGTATTCCCTGGGCGGCAAGGCGAACCACGCGCCAGCTTATTTCAAACCGCAGCATACGAACTTCGGACCGCGGTTCGCATTTGCGTACAACCCCAGCTTTAGCCACAAAACAGTGATCAACGGCGGAGCGGGCATCATCTACGATCAAACCGTGGTCAATGCTGTGCAGTACCAGCAGTCACAGTTTTCGTATTTGTTCCAGGCCAGCGCGACGCAGCCATTCGGCGTGCCCGGCGATCCGACAACTTCGCTTTTGAACGATACCAGGTTCACCGGTGTAGACAATCCGGTAGATCCTCCTGCCGCTCCCGCGATCGTGAAGCCGTTCTTTCCTTTTGTGGACAACACGGGGACTCCGTTTGGGCTGCAGAATGGCCAAGCATTCAACGAAAGCATCGACACAAACCTGAAGACGCCATATTCGATCGGGTACAACTTTGGGGTCCAGCACGAGTTTCAGCATGGTTACATATTGAAGTTGAACTATGTTGGACGTCTGGGCAGGAGGCTGCTGGCGCAGGCGGACGCGAATCAGTTGATCGACTTCAAGGATCCAATATCGGGACAGACGATGTCCGAAGCTTTCGCCAGCATTACGCAACAGTTGCGCGCCGGAGTAGATCCGTTCAGTGTTACCGAACAACCATGGTACGAGAACGTACTTACGCCCGGGGCTGGCGCGGCTATCGGATTTCCAGACAATACAACGGTGGTTACCGGCGTCCTGTCGAGCTTGGTTGCTCGCGGTGATTTTGCGGACACCATGCAGGCACTTTCTTCTTTTGGCCCGTTCTTCCCCGGCGGCGTACTTCTCCCCGCGAACGTTGGCATGGGCTCTCAATTCTCGGAGAATACGTTTTATACGAACAAGGGGTCGTCGAGCTACAACGGGTTCCTGGTCACCCTGCATAAGAATCTCAGTTCTGGTTTGCAGTTTGACATGAACTACACATGGTCGCATTCGATCGACAATACGTCATTGATCGCGAATGCCGCGGCCTTTGGGGGGACGGGATTCATCTGCGACGTGGTCCGACCCAGAGAATGCCGAGGCAACTCTGACTTTGACGTGACCCAATACCTCAACGGCAACTTCATTTATGACCTGCCGTTTGGCCGTGGAAAGGCCTTCGGGTCAACCGCGCCGCGCTGGCTCGACGAAATTGTCGGTGGCTGGACCGTCAGCGGACTGCCGAGTTGGCACACCGGACTCGCCTACAACGCAACCGGCAATGCGTTCGTTGCGGGATACGCAAACAACGCGCCTTCGATCCTGACCGGATCGATCGCGGATTTGGATATCCACCTCAATGGCGGCAAGGGCCAGGCCCTGAATGCGTTCAAGGACTCAGGCAAGGCCTTCGGGGACTTTACCGGCCCAGTCGGTTTCACCATCGGTACACGTAACAACTTGCGCGGCCCAGGATACTTCAACTTGGACTTGGGACTCGGCAAAACGTTCCCAGTCTATGGGGACCGGGTTGTCCTGAAGTTCCGTGCGGATGCTTTTAACGCATTCAACCACCCCAACTTTGCGACGCCGAATGTCGACATTACTTCCAATCAGTTTGGAGTTATCTCGAACACGGTTGGCACTGGGATTAACAACGCAGAGAGTTCAGCGCGCGTGCTGCAACTCGCGCTGCGACTGGAGTTCTGATCGGAATCTGATCACCAATCACTGTGCTGCGGGGATGGTCCTGCAGCACATTTTTTGCACGGCGGACGAGAGTATCTCTCGTCCACCGTGCAATTTCTTTTTGTGCTGGAAATGTCTTGCGCGCCTTTAGCAACGGAAGTAAGAGCCAACAAGTCTGGTGGTTGTTCGAAATCTGCAACCTACTCCTTTGGTTAGCTGCCCTGAGAAGTTCGCGAAGAGCAGGTTGGCCTTCGTGAAGCGTCTTCTGGAGAGATATGCTGTCTAAGTTTAGACTGTCTCCTTACTCTGAATTTCCGGCATATTCGAGCAAAGTGGCATCATTCGACAAGGTTGCTGTCCAACTCTAACCGAGCCCTAAAGGCAATTGTTCCAACGCGGGCGTCACCCGTAGCGGTGGTTGAAAAGGATTGTCGATCCAGGTCCACAGGTCTCGGTAGACAAACAGTTGCTGGCGTAATAGGGACACGAGGTTCGAGAGCGACCAGCCGAACGTCGCTCTCAGTTGCAGATATTTGATCAGCAACAGGGCAATCAGTGCCGTCCAGATCTGGATTTGCAAAGCATTCTCCGAGGTCCCAATAAAAGTCTTCACCCGCAGGTTCTGCTTCAGCGCCTTGAACAACTCTACGACATACTGCCCATCAACAACGGCCTGCAGAAGTCACGATCTACTACCGATTCCATCCCTTGCGAACACATAGCTTGCCGGTAGTCAGACTCTACGAGCGTCATGACGAGGCCTACTATGTTGTGCGGCGCGCTGACGGCACGCCGTTGGCGGTGCCGGTCTGGATGACGCGACCCGAGGCCGCGTACGCAAAGATAGTCTCCACCGCGCGCCTCCCCCTTCGTGTGCTGCTGGAGTTACGCCGTGTCAGCGTGACTTGCCTCTCCTTGCTTGGGCACAATGTGCCCGAGGAGGATCATGATGCCGCAGCTGCGAGCAAAACGCCAACAACGACAACTGTTCGACGAATCTCCCGCCGTTCCCGTCGCCGTACGACTCCCCTTGAGTGTGCAAGAGCAACTCCGCCAGGGGCTGGTGCAGTGGATGCAGGCGCTGGCCAAGATGATCCACGAGGAGGGCGGCGATGAATAAGATCAGCGCTGATCATCTGGCGCGGCGAGCCTGTGTCTACATCCGGCAGTCCACGCCTGTTCAAGTGAAATACAACCTGGAAAGTAGACGTCGCCAATATGGCCTGGTCGACCGTGCGCGTGCGCTGGGCTGGCAAGACATCGATGTCATCGATGATGATCTCGGAATCTCTGGGGACGGAAGACACCGCCCCGGCTTTGAACGCCTGTTGCGCGCGCTCTGCGATGAGCAGGTTGGCGCCGTATTCACCATTGAGGCGTCGCGGTTGGCACGCACGGGCCGGGAATGGCATACGCTGCTGGATTTTTGCAGCATTGTGGGGGCACTGCTGATCGATGCTGAGACTGTGTATGATCCCAAACTCACGAACGATCGATTGTTGTTGGGGATGAAGGGTACGATCAGCGAAATGGAAGTCGCGACTTTCCGCGAGCGTGCGCAGTCGGCACTGTGGCAGAAGGCGCAGCGAGGCGCCTTGATTCGACGCATCGCCATCGGGTTCGTCAAACGGGCAGATGATCGTATCGAGAAAGATCCCGATGCCAGGGTCCGGGCTACCATCGACCTGATCTTTCGCAAGTTTGCGGAATTGGGCAGCGTGCGGCAGGTTTACTTCTGGCTGGATCAGCAGCAGATCCAATTGCCCAGCCTTCG
>DASRRV010000046.1:0-2177 GCA_035695545.1 Candidatus Sulfotelmatobacter sp.
AGGTGCCAATTGCGGACGAACCGATCGGCATGATGGTTCACGATCAGACGAGAGCCACGCTGGCCCGTGAAGTATGTCCAGACCCACTGCACAAGAACGCTGACGCGAAGACTTGACTGAGCAAGAAACTGTAGATGGACTGCGGCCCACACCAGCCATGCGAGCATTCCGCTGATATGAACTTTGCCGCTCTGCAATACGGCGAAACCTTTCCCGACAACGGCGAGATTTCCTTTGTCAGAGTAGCGAAATGGTCCCGGCGCAGCTCTCCCCGCAACCTTGCGTCGGATGAGTTCGCCGGCGTAACGTCCCTGTTGTATCGCAACCTGTGCGACACCGGGCAATGGTTTGCCGTCTTGCTCCAGAAATGCGGTATCGCCGACGACGAAAACCTCTGGGTGGCCTTGTACGGACAAGTCCGGTCGGATTTTCACTCGGCCAGAGCGATCCGTCTCTGTTTTAAGCCACTCTCCTGCGGGTGACGGGGCGACCCCAGCAGTCCAGATGACTGTTTTGCTCGCGATGCGTTCGCCACCGACTGTGACGCCCTCACCGTCGATTGAATCGACACCCTTGCCGAGCCGAACTTCGACACCCAGCTTCATTAGCCGTTTCAGGGTAGCTTCGGAGAGCTCCGGTGCAAATGTGCCGAGCGGCCGGGTGGCCAAGTCGATCAGAACAATTCGCGCTGACATGGGATTAACTCGCCGAAACTCCCCTTTGAGTGTGCTTTGAATCATGATCGCGATTGCGGCGGATAATTCGACGCCAGTCGGCCCAGCACCTACCAATACGAAGGTTAGCAAGTTCTCATGCTGAGTGGGATCTTCTTCAGCTTCCGCCATTTCGAATGCTGTCAGGATCTTGTTTCTCAGGGCTACAGCGTCGGCCAAGCTCTTTAGACCCGGGGCATATTGTTCGTACTCGTCGTGCCCAAAGTAGCTGTGAGTCTGCCCAGTCGCCAGAATGAGGTAGTCATACGAGACGGGAATGGCAACCCGATCCGGACGGTCGAAAATAATCTGTTTCGAGGCGAGGTCCACTGCGGTGACGGTACCGAGACCAACAGTCGTATTGCTGCTGCTTCGTAAAATGCCACGGATGGGAGAGGCGATTTGGCCTGGTGCGAGCACAGAGGTCGCCACCTGATAGAGGAGAGGCTGAAATAAATGATGGTTGGTTCTATCAATCAGAATCACATTTACCGGCGCGCCCTTTAGTCTGCGCGCGGCCGCCAAGCCGCCGAACCCTCCTCCAACGATTACGACTGCTGGAATCTTCTCGGGCATTCCGGATGTCCACCCTTTCGTTGACCTTCGCTGCTTGTCAACGCCTTTCCATTACATGACGCTAAGATGTAGCCGCCGCGATGTTGTGTGCAGTTGCTACAACGCTCGATCCCTTACTCGCAAAGAATTTCACAGAGAGACGTGGCGCTTGGCATTGGTTAAGCCGAAGTTCAGGCTTGGCCTCTATGCGACGACCGAGCTTACCGTCTTCGTTAGGACAGCTTCCGCTTGCGCGATCCCGGCCAATTCCGCTATAGCTCGAGTGCGCGCTTGTCGAACTTCGGAAACTGGGCAGCCGAGAAGCAGAGCACAATCGTGGCCCCGGTAGTGCTCCAGAACACAAAGTACGAAAACAAATCGCTCGAAGTCTGCAAGCCCTAAGATGGAGTCCACCTCGAAGTGTCCTATTGAACGTCTCGACCGCTGATTGTTATAGAAACCGGTCGGGACTGAGGCCGGATTGGAATCCTTCCGTCGTGGGTGCATTTCACGAATCGCTTGCTCCGCAATGACGCGCTTCGCCCAGCCACGCGCCCATCCCCTGAAAACGCTGCTCTGTTTAGCGCAATCCTCAATACCGGATACAAAGCACCGCTCCCCCTTCTGGTGATCCCCCGTCAGGAGGAACGACAGCTGATACAAGCCATTCAGGTCTTCGTGAAAAATATCGAGGAAATCCTGGCGACTTGCGTACAGATCTTCACCTCTTCCGGATATTTGATTGTGGGCCCGCCTAGTCAATTCCTCACCTCCCTCGAGCGGCATGACCAATCTCCATGTGCCGTTCACGGGTGAAGGGTAGCGCCACGACAAAGCGAGCACAATCAGGCCTTGGTCGCGCGAAACTACTACTTGCGTCGTAGCTGACTAGAACTGGAAAACGGTGGA